>NZ_NFVA01000256.1 GCF_002264395.1 Paenibacillus sp. VTT E-133291 | reverse complement strand
CGCACTCGTAATGCGTAGGCCGGGGGTTCAATTCCCTTCACCAGCATATCTAAGAATGACATAACGGCGCGGTTTTCGGGGATCCCGAAACCGCGCCGTTTGTCTTGAGATCACCTATCTTCTAACATTCTTCTAACCTTTTCCTGCGGTCGGGGATCTAAATGAATAGACATCTAATTACCTATTTACCCAAGCGCTATAGTGGCGATTTCATAAGCTAAGATGAACTTAAATGCAAAGGAGGAAATTTAAAATGAGCGAAAATATTGCTGGCTTTGGTGGTGTCGGATATGGTGGCGGTATCGGAGGAGCCTTTACATCTACCGGTGCAATCTTGGT
>NZ_NFVA01000207.1 GCF_002264395.1 Paenibacillus sp. VTT E-133291 | reverse complement strand
CGTGGAGGTTCGAGTCCTCTCTACCGCATACAAATAAAAAGTAAGAAATCCTTTGCTTCGCAGAGGTTTTCTTACTTTTTTTTATAGGATTAGACAAGTTGATTAGTTCTTAGTTCTTAAAGGCTCTTGCATATTGGGGATAGAGCTGTCTGACACAGTCTGGGCAAATATCATGGGTGAATTGCAGAGAAAGCTGATGTTTTAAAAAATGTTCAATGTTGATCCATTCATCCTTAGAATTTCGAATGGATTTGCAGGAAGCACAGATGGGAATTAAGTCTTGTGTTGGCTTACAGGTCGAACAGATGCTTGCGATCCCTGACAACTGAGCTCCTTCTTTAAATGCGCCCAAATCATATAGAGAAATTATAAAAGCATTGTCTAAGTGATCATCTGACAGAAGAGGATAGATCTCTAAACGAAAGATACGGCTTCCTTTATTGGTGGTTTGTATGGAGAACTCAGAGGTATAAATCTGATACTCTCTGCGGAGTATAATTTTCACCGAATCATAAAGCTTGGCCCATTGATCGGAATCGAGGATCACATCCTGCATAAGCTCCGAATAATAAGCTCCAATCCATTGTTTCTGAGGGGAGAGGCCGTATTCATGATTAAATGCCTTCCACTTCCTGTTGGTGAACTGGATAACGCCTTGGCTGTTGATGACCACCGCATTGTGCGGCAGATATTCAAGTGAATGGATAATGGAAGATGATAAGCACTTTGACAAAAGTCACCGCTCCCTCCTAGAGATCCTTCAGGATGATAAGCTAATAAAGGGGGTCAGACGGCATTACATCAGACACTTGTCACCTGAGTCGCCTCTTATCGTCACTCTAACCATATGATATAATCGGATAATACATAGTAACACCAATTATATACTTTTTTACGTTATTTTGCAATAGGTAAATCACTTAAATAAGTCTTTTTTATTTTTTTGTGAAGGGTGGATTATGGATGCAGACCATTTATGAACGTATAGAGTATTTGATTAAGCAAAAAGGTCTCACTAAGAAATCATTCTGTGAGCAGTTAAATATAAGCACAGGTAATATGGGAGATTGGAAGCGGGGCAAGTCTACTCCGGGAACACACAAATTGATTGAGATCAGCGCTTTTTTTCATGTAAGTCTAGACTGGCTTATTTTAGGTAGAAATACATCTGAAATATTGAAAGAGAGCAATGAGGACTATGATTTCGGAGAAGTGAAGTTGAATGAAGATCGAACGAATGAATTGCTTCCAGAGGAAAGGAAATTCATTGAAGAATACTTAGCATTCACTGAATATCGTAAGCAGAAATGGGCCGACGAAAATTCTTGAATCAACGCCTTTACATTTTGGGGAAGTACATTTATAATAATGAATGTTGACCTCAAACAAAGTTTTAAGTTTTATCTCACCGCGCGGTAGTGGTGGAATGGCAGACACGCTAT
>NZ_NFVA01000130.1 GCF_002264395.1 Paenibacillus sp. VTT E-133291 | reverse complement strand
ATAAGAAAGTATAAGTTTCACACTATACTTATCCTTATATTTCTCGCTAAAACACTTACCGTCCTTATAAGGAGGCCGAAGGCGTTTTATGCTTGGGAGAAATTACACTGTTTTAAAGATGAAATGTGAGGGATCAGGAAAGCGTTTTTTGCGGTCTATGGTATTTTGACCTCATATCTCGTATAATACCAAAAGAGGAGGTGAACCGGATGTCCGATGTATTAGAGCGTGTAAAACGCATTGTCATCGACCGCTTAGGTGCCGATGAAGCTGAGGTAACATTAGAAGCGTCTTTCAAAGATGATTTAGGTGCTGATTCTCTTGATGTAGTAGAATTGGTTATGGAATTGGAAGATGAATTCGACATGGAAATCTCTGATGAAGATGCAGAGACGATTACGACCGTGGGTGAAGTTGTGAAGTACATACAATCTCATACCTAGAGTCATATGATTGAGAGTCCCGTTCCAACTTGGGCGGGGCTTCTCCTCATTTATACAGCATTAAAGATGTATTAAAGGTTGCCATGTGCAGCTTTATAGGGATTATAACAGAACCGCGTAAGCTTTAATGATGCGGTGATCGCTGTTCATATAGTAATAATTTGCAGTATATAAGTACTGAATATAATGTATACAGCCTATAGATGGGGTGATTGTGTTTGAGTCATAGAGTGGTTGTAACCGGGATGGGCGTAATTACGTCACTAGGGAAAGACTTGGAGACGTTCTGGGATAATCTGATGAGCGGTAAATCAGGTGTATCGATGGTTGAAGCGTTTGATGTCAGTGAATACACTACGCAAATTGCTTCATCAGTTAAAGACTTTGATCCTGAGGCGCTTTTTGGCCGCAAGGAAGCCCGCAAAATGGACCGTTTTGTACAATTTGCAGTGGCTGCCGGTGAAGATGCATTGCGCGACAGTGGACTTAAGATCGGTGAAGATATCGATGCTGAACGAATCGGTGTATCTGTTGGTTCGGGTATCGGTGGTCTTGGTACTTGGGAAGACAATCATAATCTGTTACTTGAAAAAGGGCCAAAACGGGTTAGCCCGTTCTTTATCCCGATGATGATCGCTAACATGGGTTCTGGGCAGCTGTCCATTAACCTCGGTGCAAAGGGACCGAATACGACTACAGTGACAGCCTGTGCTACAGGAAGTCATTCCATTGGGGAATCATTCCGTCTGATTCAACGTGGAGACGCGGATGCTATGATCTGCGGTGGTTCGGAAGCGACCATTCGACCAACAGGAATGGCAGGATTCTGTGCAATGAGAGCGATGTCCACTCGTAATGATGAGCCGGAGAAAGCTAGTCGTCCATTTGATGTAGATCGCGATGGTTTCGTTATGGGAGAGGGCGCTGGAATCTTGATTCTGGAATCCCTTGAACATGCTGAGAAGCGTGGAGCGAAGATTTATGCTGAGGTTATCGGCTATGGTCTAAGCGCTGATGCTCACCATATGACTGAACCGGATCCAGATGGAGCAGCTCGCTGCATGAAGATGGCAATCCGTGATGCTGGTATCTCTCCTGAAGATATTGATTACATTAACGCACATGGTACTTCAACGCCTGTAGGAGATCGATCAGAAACGGCTGCTGTTAAGAAAGCATTGGGCGAACATGCCTATAAAGTAGCTATTAGCTCAACGAAATCCATGACAGGTCATCTTCTAGGTGCTGCCGGTGGTGTAGAAGCTATTATCTGCGGACTCTCTTTGCAAAAGGGTATGATTGCACCAACGATTAATTTGGACAACCAGGACCCAGAATGTGATTTGGATTATGTACCAAATGTTCCACGTAAAGCGGATCTTGATATTGTAATGTCGAATTCGTTTGGATTCGGGGGACATAACGCTACAGTTATTCTAAAAAAATATAATCAGTAAGGGGACAGCGCGGTGAAAGGAGAACTGAAGCAGTTACAACAGCAACTTCAAATCCAATTTCACGATTCTGTGCTTCTGAAGCAGGCCTTTACCCATGCATCATATGTGAATGAACACCGTTTCAATCAGCATCAGGATAATGAGCGTCTCGAATTTCTAGGGGATGCTGTACTGGAGCTGACGGTTTCTGAATATTTGTACAATCTGTTGCCAGATCGACCTGAAGGGGAACTGACCAAGCTACGTGCCGCTATCGTATGCGAGCCTTCGCTGGTTAAGTTCGCTGAGAGTTTAGGTTTTGGCCGTTATGTACTGCTGGGAAAAGGGGAAGAACTTACGGGCGGACGTACTCGCCCGGCCCTGCTGGCTGATGTGTTCGAATCCTTCGTGGGAGCGCTTTATCTTGACCAAGGGCTGGAAACTGTACGGTCTTTTCTTGATAATCACGTATTTCCACTTGTGGAGACGGATGGGAAACTGCAAATGCAGATGACCGATTATAAGACGGAACTGCAAGAGCTAATTCAGCAGCACAATATGGGTACGTTGGAATATCGGATCATTGAAGAACGGGGACCCGCGCATGAGCGTGAATTCGTCTCTGAAGTGTTAATGACTAACCGTTCACTTGGTAAAGGGAGCGGCCGCTCGAAGAAGGAAGCAGAGCAGCAGGCTGCAGCAGCTGCACTGTTGCATCTGAAAGAAGATGGTGCCTGAATTTTGCATCATGTGGACAAGCGGAGGAGAGCAGCAAAGGTCTGAATACCGGCGTTTAGGCGGAGCTCAGACCGTTGCTGCTCTTTTTCGAAAGAATAGCCAAGCTTCATTTTGAAGCTATTTTAGGCGAATAAACGCTATGGTATAATGGGTCAGAGGTGATAGGCAAGTATGTTTTTGAAACGGATAGAATTAGCTGGTTTTAAATCATTTGCCGACAAAACAGAAATGGAATTTGTGCGCGGAATAACGGCCGTAGTGGGTCCGAACGGAAGCGGCAAGAGCAATATTTCTGACGGCATACGCTGGGTGCTCGGCGAACAGAGTGCTAAATCACTGCGTGGCGGCAAGATGGAAGATATTATTTTTGCCGGTAGTGACGCGCGTAAAGCTGTGAATTATGGTGAAGTATCACTTACGCTCGATAATGAGGATCACACGCTTCCATTGGATTTCAGCGAAGTTACAGTGACTCGGCGTGTTCACCGTAGTGGTGAGAGTGAATATTTAATTAATAAGCAATCCTGCCGACTGAAGGATATCACAGAGCTGTTCATGGATACCGGTATCGGGCGTGAGGCTTATTCGATTATCGGACAGGGTCGGATTGAAGAGATTCTGAGTACTCGTTCCGAAGATCGGCGAGGCATCTTTGAAGAGGCATCGGGTATTGTAAAATATAAATCGCGCAAAAAAGATGCAAGTCGTAAGCTTGATGACACGGAGCAAAATTTGCTTCGTATTCACGATTTGATTAGTGAGCTTGAGGATCAGATTGGTCCACTAAAGGATCAATCGGAGAAGGCCATTCGCTTTAAAGAGCTTCGGGAACAACTGAAGCATCAGGAAATTTCAGTCTATGTGCATCAGATTGAAGGGATTCATACAGCTTGGCAGGAAGGTAACGCTAAGCTCGAAACTTTAAAGGATGAGCAACTGGAATTATCTACTGTAGTCTCAGCCCATGATGCCAAGCTGGAAAGCGGACGTGCCGAACTGCGCGCGTTAGAAGAACAGATCGAGAAGCAGCAAGAGCAATTGCTCCGTTATAGTGAGGCTTATGAGAAGAGCGAAGGTTACGGGGAAGTGTTGAAGGAACGCAAGCGTAATCTTGAGAGCAACCGAGAACAGTTAATGCTCACATTAGGTTCTGTAGGTGAACGTTCTGCGGATCGACAACGCGAGCTTGGAGATTTAGAAGCTAAGCTCGAAGCGTCCCGTCTCAAGCTTGTTGAGCTTCGGAAACAGATCGAAGCGGAAGAGACAAGACTCGAAGGTGTCGCTGACGGTATTAGTCAGAGCCAGGAGGAGAAGCTGAAAAGTGCTCTCCTGGAGTTAATGAACCTTATGGCGAATGCGCGTAACGAAATTCGTTACGCGGATCAACAGAAGGAGAATCTGGAACGTCGTATGAGCCGCAGTGAAGAAGAAAGCGGCAAATGGACTGCACGGCAGGAAGAGTTGTCTGCTAACCAGAAAGGGCTAAAAGATAAGATTGCCCAGCTTGGAAAAGAACTAAGCAATCTTCGTGGTGCTTATATTACTGAGAGTGAACAACTTAGTAAACGTCAGAAGCTGATTGAAGAGACGCAATCAGGTCTGAGAAAGTGGGAACAGAAGCGGGAAGCACAAGTCTCCCGTCACGAGACCATGAAAGAAATGCAGGATGATTTCGATGGCTTTATGCTTGGGGTTAAAGAAGTTCTCAAAGGTGCCCGTAAAGGACAGCTTAACGGTGTGCATGGTGCGGTTGCTGAACTCATCTCCGTTCCGGAGAAGCTGGAAATGGCTGTTGAGACTGCGCTGGGTGCATCGCTGCAACACGTGGTTATGGATAATGAGAGCGTGTCTCGCCAAGCGATATCTTTCCTGAAGCAACGTCAATTGGGACGAGCTACTTTTCTACCACTCGATGTTATCCGGCCACGCCAAATTTCCGGTAGTGACCGTGGAATGGTGGAAGATGCTGAAGGTTTTGTTGGAATTGGTTCCGAACTCGTTGGATACGATGATAAGTATGCAAGTATTATTGGCAGTTTGCTTGGTAATGTAGTTATTGCTGAGAGCCTGGAGCAGGCGAATCGTATCGCCGCTAGATGCCAGTATCGTTATCGTGTGGTTACGCTAGAGGGTGATGTAGTCAATGCCGGGGGCTCCATGACTGGTGGTAGCCAGCATAAGAAGAACAATAGCTTACTTAGTCGTAAACGCCAGCTGGATCAGCTGAGCAGTGAGATCGAAGAGAGCGAGCGTCAAATTGTTAAGCTGAAGCAAGGCATAGCCAGACTTCGTGAAGAGCAGGAGAACGCTAGCGTGAAGCTAGAGGACCTGCGCCGTGATGGAGATGAGAAAAGACTGGAAGAGCAACGTGTTTCTGGCGATTTGAAGCAGCTTGAACAGGAGCTTCGGCATGTGCAGGAACAAGTGGAGAGTACAGGTGCGGAACGTAGTGGTTTTGAAAGTGAGGTTCGCGCGCTTGAGGAGACTCGAAAACAAGCCTCTGCTGAGCTTGAACGTCTCGAGAAAGAAGAGAAGGAAGCTCATGAGGGTATCCGTAATGCCGAATCGGCGCGTAAAGCGAATGAATCTGCGAAGGAAGAGTTGCAAGGTAAGCTGACCAGTATGAAGGTTTCGGAAGGCAAGCTCGATCAGGAGATCTTCTCCTTGGAGGAGCAATTACGTCGTCTAAGACAAGATGCGGGTTCACAGGATAAAGAGCTGCGCCAGAATCGAAATCTGTTACATACGATCGAACAGGATTTGGCTAGTAATGCTTTGGAAACCGTGAAACAGAAAGAAGATTTGAATAGTTATCGTCTGAAGAAGGAAGAGACAGCCGGTACTTTGGATCTAGCTCGGGCGGAACGTTCCGCGTTAACCCGTAAGCTTGAGCTAGAGGAGGGCAAGACCAAGGATCAGCGTCAGGCACTTAGAGTCGTGGAGGACAAGCTGCGTTCAACTGAAGTTTCTGTGGGTCGTCTGGATGTTGAACTTGATAATATTCTTCGTAAGCTGAGTGATGACTACGAGCTAAGCTATGAACTAGCGAAGCAACGTTATCCTGTACCTGAAGATGTGCCTGCCGCACAAGCGGATGTACAGCGTCTGAAACGCAGTATTTCTGCACTTGGCGAAGTGAACTTAGGTGCGATTGAAGAATATCAGCGTGTTCATGAGCGTTATACCTTCCTCAGCGGACAAAAAGATGACCTGGTCGAAGCCAAGACTACCTTGTACCAAGTTATCCGTGAGATGGAAGATGAAATGTCCAAACGCTTCAAACAGACCTTTGATGCGATCCGTAAACAATTCGGTACGGTGTTCTCGAAGCTGTTCGGAGGCGGACGAGCGGATCTCATGCTGCTGGATCCAGAGCATATGCTGGAAACAGGGATAGATATCGTAGCCCAGCCACCGGGTAAAAAACTTCAAAACCTACAGCTCCTATCCGGTGGGGAACGCGCTTTAACTGCGATGGCCCTCTTGTTTGCCATCCTGCAAGTGAAGCCGGTTCCGTTCTGTGTACTGGATGAGGTAGAGGCTGCGCTAGATGAAGCGAATGTCGTGCGTTTTGCACAGTATTTGCGTGAGTTCTCGGAACAAACGCAATTTATCGTCGTTACACACCGCAAAGGAACGATGGAAGAGGCGGATGTGCTCTACGGAGTGACGATGGAAGAAGGCGGAGTATCCAAGCTTGTCTCTGTACGTTTAGAGGATGAGGAAGCAGAGATCGCATAACGGCTTGACGAAATGTTGAGTTTTTTAATACAAAACTTTTAGGAGGAAACAAATGAGCTTTTTCAGGAAGTTAAAAGAAAGCATTTCCGGCAAAACGGAAAGTGTAACCAAACAATTCCGCGACGGATTAGAGAAAACCCGTAAAGGCTTTGTCGAGAAGGTAGCAGACCTGATTATCCGCCGTAAAAAAATAGATGAAGAGTTCTACGAAGAGCTGGAAGAAATCTTGATTGGTGCGGACGTAGGTGTTAATACAGTAATGACACTTGTCGAGGATCTGCGCGCAGAAGTAAAGCAAAAGCGAATTGAAGATGCAGCTGAGCTGCAACCCATTTTGTCCCGTAAGCTCATGGAATTGCTGCGCGGCGATGACGATAACAGCCTGAAGGAAAATCCGGATGGCATTACAGTTATCTTGTTCGTTGGGGTAAATGGAGTAGGCAAGACGACTACGATCGGTAAACTAGCACATCGTTACAAACAAGAGGGTAAAAAAGTTCTTTTGGCTGCAGGGGATACGTTCCGTGCCGGAGCGATTGAACAGCTCGAAGTTTGGGGTCAACGTGCTGGCGTAGACGTAATTAAGCAACAAGCTGGCTCTGACCCGGCCGCTGTTATGTTCGATGCTGTTCAAGCGGCTAAGCAGCGGAATGTAGATATCTTGATTTGTGATACGGCAGGCAGACTTCAGAATAAGAGTAATCTGATGGAAGAGCTCAACAAGATTTTCCGTGTTATTCAAAGAGAAATTCCTAGTGCTCCGCATGAAGTACTGATGGTGCTAGATGCGACCACAGGTCAAAATGCGCTTACGCAAGCCAAGCTATTTGGTGAGAAGAGTGGGGTAACAGGGCTCGTCTTGACGAAGCTGGATGGTACAGCTAAAGGCGGAATTGTAGTAGCCATTCGTCAGGAAATGAACTTACCAGTGAAGCTCGTAGGACTGGGAGAAAAGATGGAAGATTTGCAGCCATTTGATTCTCAGCAGTTCGTGCATGCTCTTTTTGCCGGATTAATTACCGAGGAAGAAGAGTCAGAAGAATCGGAAGAGCAAGCTTAGTTCAATCATCCACACAACTTTCATAAGCAACATTTACAAGGAATGTCCTCGAAGCTATATTTAGTTATGAGGGCATTCCTTTTTTATTAAATGCTAGTTAGTTGTTAATGTAGTGACCACTAAGGAATTCTTAAAAAGTACAAATGCAGCGCGTAGGGTATCCCTTTAAATAACAGCTTTCCCTCACTAATAAGCCTCCAAAAGCGATATTCTATAAATGAGGTACTGATAAATAAATTCCACTGCCCTATAATTGTACCTGCAATAAGTCCCGCATTTACGAAATGATCGCCCTGTTCATTCTTTTGCAGTTGCAGAATTAAGGACAGAATGTCTTCGTCATAGTATGTTTCGGGTACATTCGTTAGTTGACCTTTGGACCATACTCGAAGCATATCCTCAGTGTTGCTGATTTCTTGCCACTCCAGTTCATATTGTTTTCTCTTTGCGGAGGTAAGGGGCTCCGTATTTTCGGTGTTTTTGATAATAATTTGCACTGCTTCGTTTGGGAGCTGACCCAGGGATTGGGGAGATAAGCCCATGCTAAATTGATCCGTAATCCCGGGAAGCTTCTCATAAGCTTCGATTGGATTTATAACATGAACAGGTTGCTTCCGCTCACTAAGAACAGAAAGTGCAAATCGTAAACCTGTCTGATCATGGGAGTTGTCTCCGCACCAAATCGTGATTTTTTTGTCCTCGGGAATTTCTTTTAAGGTCTGAATCATAGCTTCCAGTTTATGCTGGGGATTGAGATGATAACCCTGATCCGGAAATCGTTCCTGAAACCATAACTCACGGGCATGACACCCTTCATCATTATCTAATTTGCACAGCGGTCCAGCAGAGAACGTCTCATTAAACGAAAGTACTCTTATTAAATGACGTCTACCTACACGACTAAGTGCTACCTTCATCGAACCCGCTTCTGATAAGCCAAATAAAAGAAAAATATGATTCTGCCTAGCCTCTTCCTGCTCCATGGTCATAGTATATTTGTGATCCATTTGTTCACTCTCCTAACGTTCCAAATTATACCATATAACTGAATTCACCTCCCCAGAAAACTATATAAAAAAACCAACATATGAAAAATTCATAATAGTACTGCTTGTCACTACTCCTGCATACAATTCAATGAAGAAACTACACTTCAGCTCCGACAGCCTATATAAGAGAGAAAGGAAGCGATTCCAAACCGCGGAAATATTCAGAGATCACATTTCTCTGTTATATATATTGACATCGGCAATAGAATTTACGTATTATGGGAATACAAAACAATATTTTCATGGATATTTTCAGGAATTAAAGTATAGGTTGTTAGTAAAGATAACATTTATCGAAAGGAGTCGGGCTCATGTCCAAATTAGATCCTCTGCCAGGTCTGTCTCCATATCCGCTGCAACATTTTTTTGATGAAATGTATGCAGATAAGAGAAATGTCCGGCCGCATTACAGACATGTGAATCGCATGTTTTCCGGAATGAGCTCGGAAGAGCTGCAGGGTAAGCAGAATTTGATGCAGCGCAGGATGATGGAGGAAGGAATTACTTTTACGTTATACAATCCGGCTCAGGATCATCCCATGGAGCGTACGATTCCCTTCGATATGATTCCACGCATTATACCTAAAAATGAATGGGAGAGGCTAGAGGCAGGAATAATTCAGCGTATCACGGCTTTGAATCTGTTCATTCATGATATCTACCATGAGCAGTATATCGTAAAGGATGGAATAGTTCCAAGGCGTATGATCATCTCCAACTGTTATTTTCGTCCCGAGATGGCTGGTCTAAGGGTGCCTGGTGGAGCCTACATCACTACCTCGGGAATCGATCTGATCCGCCATCATGATGGGCAATATTATGTGCTTGAAGATAATCTACGAACGCCTTCAGGGTTTTCATATCTTTTTAAAGGCAGAACCCTTATGAATCAGTTATTTCCTGAATTGTCCTTTGCCAGCTCCATCCGAGATGTTGATCATAGCTTGAATCGCTTCTTATCCGTTCTACGTAGTTTATCACCCTCACGAAAGTCAGATCCGGTTATCGCACTCCTTACACCTGGGGAATACAATTCTGCTTATTATGAGCATGCTTTTCTAGCACAACAGATGGGTATACATTTGGTAGAAGGACGAGATTTGGTTGCAAAGGATCACAAAATATATTTAAAAGAAATGAACGGACTTCGCCGTGTAGATGTACTGTATCGGCGTTTGGATGATGATTTCATTGATCCGTTAGCTTTTCAGCCGGATTCACTTCTAGGGGTGGCGGGTCTGATGAATGCGTATCGGGCAGGGAATGTAGCGATTGCTAATGCCCCGGGGACTGGTGTTGCTGATGATAAAGCGATGTATGTCTATGTACCGGATATGATTCGTTATTATCTGAATGAAGAACCGATTCTTGGAAATGTCCCGACCTATTTGCTAGGCAGACCTGATGAACGTTTATATGTCCTTGAGAACCTATCTGAAATGGTTGTGAAGGAAACCTCTTTATCCGGGGGATATGGAATGCTGATCGGAAGTGAAGCTACGAAAGAGGAGCTGGCTGAATTCAGAATGAAGATTATTGCCGACCCGGAACGTTATATTGCGCAGCCGATCATGTCTCTATCTAGAGCACCGGTATTATCAGGTGGAACAATGGCACCGAGACATATCGACCTTCGGGCGTTTGTTTTAATGGGTGCTGACCGGAAGCCGCATGTTATACCTGGGGGATTGACACGGGTGGCTATGAAAGAAGGATCATTGGTCGTGAATTCCTCACAAGGTGGTGGCGTAAAGGATACTTGGGTCATGGCATGATACTGCTATGTAGATGAAGTGAATAATAAAATGCAGCATCAATTTGTAGGATAAGGGAGTGGCTGGAGATGCTGAATCGAAATGCTGAAGCTTTGTTCTGGATCGGTAGATATATTGAAAGGGCAGAGAATCATGCGCGGCTAATCAATGTTCATTATCATATCCAGCAGGAAGAGGATTTTCATGAAGAAGGACATAAATGGTCAAGGTTAATCGATGCGCTAGGCGTTCGAGGTGAATATATGCAGCAGTTCGAAACCTTTTCCGAGCAGGATGTCCTATCTTTCATCACACTTGATTTAGGCAATTCTAATTCATTATTCTCTTGTGTACATCATGCTAGAAATAATCTGCGGACACTCCGTCAGCAGCTTCCAAGTGAATTATGGGATGTTGTCAACAGCTTCAACCTATGGCTTGGTGAGCGGTCTGTTGCAGATATTATGAGCGGTCCACATCAGTTCTATCAGCAGGTTAAGGAGCGTACAGCCATGTTTCTCGGTGCAGAGCAGTCGGTCATGCTTAGAGGGAATGAGTGGCATTTCATTGAGAGCGGACGGTTTCTAGAGCGGGCAGAGAATACAACTCGTATCTTGCAGGCTGTCATTGTCTCATGCCGTTTTAAGGAGCTTAACGCGGTTTATACTCAGTTGCAGGCGGTGCTTAAATCTGTTAGTGGGTACCAGGCGTTTCGCCGTTATTATGCTGATGCTATGTCTCCGGAGAGCATTTTAGATTTCTTGATTGCGAATCCCAAATTTCCGCGTTCCATTCGTTTTTCTTTTCATCAGCTGGAAGAGCATTTAGCAAAGCTTGAACTAGATTCCTCAGAGAAAGGTTCAGGCCATGAGAAGGTTATCCGTCAAGCGGGTAAGCTAAAAGCAGAGCTGGATTATATGGAAAAAGAAGAAATGTCCGGCGAGCTAGTGGAAGATGTGCTTAAATCGCTGGTGATATCCTGTCAAAAACTTGGTAAAACAATGGAGGGCGCCTTTTTTCGGCGAGAAGGAGTGTCTGTATGAAGATTCAAATCAATCATACCACCACATACAGCTATCCAGAGCC
The DNA here is from genome assembly GCF_002264395.1 of Paenibacillus sp. VTT E-133291. Lineage (GTDB taxonomy): Bacteria > Bacillota > Bacilli > Paenibacillales > Paenibacillaceae > Paenibacillus_AQ > Paenibacillus_AQ nitricinens. The sequence goes on along the minus strand of NZ_NFVA01000130.1, from coordinate 2,307 downwards.
GGTTACGGACAGTGTCAATGAGATCAGACTCACGCCACGCACGAATTATCGCCAATCCTGTTATCACCATGAAGTGGATATTTACCCGCCAGCAAATCTTTTAACCTATGAGGATTTCTTCGGGAATCGGGTCCATGCCTATTCGGTTAATAAGCCGCATACGGAGATGGTCATCCACACTAAAGCTACTGTAGTTACACTGGATAAAGCTCAGGGGACAGACCTCCCGAGAACAACTCTTGAAGAACAAATTAGATTGTTAAATGACGAGGGATTTCAGAACCGTTATATTGAGTTTATTTTGCCGACTCGTTATACCGAGGTGACGCCTGAATTAGTGGAGTTTGCCTCACAGTACCCTTTTAATGAAGCAGAGGATATGTATGAATGGATTCTTAAATTATCTGCGACGATTTATGAACAGTTCACCTATGACCCTGAGGCTACAAGTGTAAATACTACGGTAAAAAAAGCACTGAAGCTTAAACGCGGTGTATGTCAGGATTATGCTCATCTAATGATTGCTGTTTGCCGTAGTGTCGGTCTGCCGTCCAGATATGTAAGTGGATATCATTTTGTCGGTGATTTGCAAGGGAGTAATGCTAATTTTGAGCAAGCCTCACATGCTTGGGTGGAGACTCACATTCCCGGTACAGGTTGGCTTGGTTTCGATCCGACGAATAATGTTGAGGTCAATTGGCGTTATATTAAGTTAGGTCACGGACGGGACTACAAAGATATTGTACCTGTAAAAGGCGTATATCGTGGTGGAGCAGGCACTCTGACCGTGAAAGTGGACGTGCGGAAGCTGGACAATTAAATGGATCAATATAGATGAAACTCTCTGTTCAAGCTTTTGAACGGGGATTTTTTTTGTGAAGATGATTCCAGTGTACATGGTTTTGGGTAATCTTGATCCATAGTACATCACTTAGAGATCTTAAAGGAGAGATTACATATGAGTCCAAACATAGCTAAGAAACAAAGATTTATTGGGAAAACAGCAATTATTACAGGAGCGGGCTCAGGAATTGGCCGGGCTACCGCTATTAAGCTGGCGAGGGAAGGTGCTAATGTAGCGCTTTTTGATTTGAATCTTGAACGTACCTCATCTTTAGCGGATAAGTTGAACAAGTTTCGCAAAGATAGTGCATTAGCCATAGAGGTAGATACTTCGGATGAAAAAGGGATGGAGGAAGGCGTTCGCAGGACAATCGAACAATTCGGCAGCTTAGATGTAGTATTCGCTAACGCGGGAATCAATGGTGCGGTCGGACCTATAGAGGAACTGAGCTTGAGTGATTGGGAACGCACGATGTCGGTGAACTTGACGGGGACCTTTTTGACCTTTAAATATACGATTCCTCATCTGAAGGATAAAGGGAAAGGTAGCATTATTATCACTAGCTCCATCAATGGGAATACTAGATTTGCCAGCTTTGGATGGTCTACGTATAGCACTACCAAAGCTGGACAGGTGGCTTTTGCCAAAATGGCTGCACTTGAGCTTGCTAAGTTTAAAATCCGAGTGAATGTGATCTGCCCCGGGGCGATTGCTACCAATATAGATGAAACCACTGAAATGAACGAAGAGGTAGAAGCGATCGTCATTCCGATTGAATTTCCCGATGGTGCGCAGCCGCTGGCAGATGGGCCGGGTAAACCGGATAATGTTGCCGATCTAGTTTCTTTTTTGGCTTCCGATGAATCCATTCATATTACAGGTGCGCAAATTGTGATTGATGGAGCAGAGTCTTTATTATCCTAATTTAGAGATCGCTTCTTGGTATTGTTCATACCAAACGTTCCATTCAGCTTTTCGCGACTCTAGCGTGGTACCATCCAGAAGATGCTGGATCACATCCAGACATACATGCCAGCCAGCTAAATCTCGGGGTGTGTGTGGCGTGAGCGTCCGGATCGTTTCATTCAAGACGAGTAAACATCCTTCTGAATTTGGATATAGCTCAAAGCGAACTGAATCTTCAGCCCACGTAAATTCAAGAACGGATTCATGTTGCAGGGCGGTAATCGTCATTTCTTCAAAGGTCCCGTCTTGCATATCAAACTTGATTAATCCACCTTTACGCAGGTCTTCAACACGTAATTCAGTGAACCATAAAGCAAGCTTCTCATTCTCTGTCAGAAAGGACCATATTTCTGATGCGGGATGTTTTAGTAGACGTTCGAAACGAGCGACATAATGATCATCAACTTTTTTGAGGTTAGCTATCATGTTATATTTCTCCTTTGGACTGCTGCTGTAGTCCTTTTTTTATTGTTTAGGAAATTATACAATACAAAAAA
>NZ_NFVA01000109.1 GCF_002264395.1 Paenibacillus sp. VTT E-133291 | reverse complement strand
TGAAACTTATACTTTCTTATATTTCAAGAAGAAACGACGTTGTCGTCTTCCTGGATGGATAACAATCGTTTCTTCAAAATAAATCATTCTAAAAAGGTGGGTTTTTGATGAAAAGTAAAGGAATCAAGCTAATGCTTATGAGTCTAATGCTTCCAGCTCTGCTTGCAGGCTGTGGTGGCGGAAATAACAACGCGAAAGCTACAAATGCTCCTGCAAATGACAAAGCCGAAGCTACTGCCGAGGCAACAGCGAACGCACCAGCCGAAAAAATTACACTGAAGTTCTTCACCGCACTTGCGGATCGGGCAAACGGTTCAGGCAAGGTGGAGCAAGACATTATCGACGCTTATATGAAAGAGCACCCTAACGTCAAGATAGAAGTGGAAGCGCTTCAAGATGAACCTTATAAATCAAAAATTAAAGTATATGCTTCCAGTAATCAGATGCCTGATATCATTCAAGCTTGGGGCCAGCCTTCTTTCCTGAGTCCTCTGCTCGATAATGACTTACTGCTTGAACTGAACAGCGCTGACTTCGAAGGTGATCAGTTTGTTTCCGGTTCCATGGACGGCTTCAGCAAAGATGGCAAACTGTACGGATTGCCACGTAGTGCCGACTATATGGTCATGTTCTATAACAAGAAAATCTTTGCTGACAACGGCATCGAGGTTCCGAAGACTACCGCTGACCTGCTCGCAGCTGTTAAAACATTGCGTGCCAACAAGATTAACCCTATCGCTATGAATGGTATGGATGCATGGACACTGCCAATCTGGTATGAGTTTGTTGCTCAACGACAAAATGGTGATTTTAATAAGATGGATGAAGCTGTTGCCCGTAAAATATCCTTTAATGATCCTAGCCTTGTTGCAGCTGCAACTGAAATGCAAGATTTCGCAAATGCTAAAGGTTTTGCCGACGGCTGGCTGACCGCCGATTACGGCGCAGCGCGTAACTTGTTCGGACAAGGACAAGCCGCTATGTTCTTTATGGGCGCTTGGGAGTCTGGCCTGGCTACAGATGTGAACTTCTCTGAAGAATTCCGCAATAATGTAGGCGCATTCGCTTTCCCTGGTTCAGATAAAGGTAAATCCACGGATGATGCTGCTTGGTACGGTGGTGGATATGCAGTAAGTAAAAACTCCAAGCATCCTGAAGCTGCTGTTGATTTCTTGAAGTATTTCTTCGCTCCTGAGAACTGGTCCAAGATGTTATGGCAAGCTGGCGCGGGTACACCTGCGCAAAAATTCGATGAATTCCTAACTGGTAATGAAACTCAGCTCCAAAAAGAACTAGTGGATGTCTTCAGCTCGATGACCTCTTCTAGCGGAACCCCGCTACAGGATATTGGTAACGACGAGTTCAAGCAAAAGGTAATGGAGGCTCACCAAAGCCTGCTCTCCGGCGCTATGAATACAGCTGAATTCGCCAAAGCGCTTGACGCTGCGTCCGATAAATTGGCTGGTAAATAAGCTCTAATACTAGTAAGTACATGGATTACGGCGCTTCTAAATTAACATCATAAATAGTAGCGTACAACCCCCGACTCTCCCCAGAGGCCGGGGGTTTGTTTTCGAAAAAATGTGTACAATCATCTGAAATATACGGCATGTTCCATGAGCTAGCTACCCGTTAGGATGGTAGTAGATAGATTACTCTTTCAAAGGACGGAGATTTCCATGCACAGAGTGTTAAGCGACAAAAAAGCGATATTCCTGCTCATCGCACCCGGGCTATTCCTGTTTGCTTTTATGATTTGCATCCCTATCTTCATGAGTGCTTATTACGGCTCTACGGACTGGGGCGGGATCGGCAAGTACAATTTTATCGGCTTTGATAACTATCGCGAAATCCTATTCCATGACAAAGTATTTTGGACTTCGCTGGGCAATGCCCTGTTGCTCACCGCTGCCACTGTATTCTTGCAGCATCCCTTTGCCATTCTCATAGGGATATTCCTGACCAATTCCGGTAAATACGAAAAAATATTCCGGACGATCTTTTTTATCCCGGCAGTAATTTCTGTTGTGGTTACAGCCAAGCTGTGGAGCGGGATTTTTCACCCCAATTACGGATTGCTCAACAAGTTGCTAAGTGGTGTCGGGCTGGATTCACTCACACATGATTGGCTTGGAGATCCGAAGACAGCAATCTGGTGCATCATCATTGTTGTTATGTGGCAAGGTTTTGGATACGCGCTGCTGCTATATTATTCAGGTCTGCAAGGCATTCCAAGTGATCTAAGCGAAGCTGCAAAAATCGATGGCGCAAACAACTATACCCTCTACACGCGCATTATCATACCGCTTCTATCGCCTATGATGCGAGTTGCCATTATCATCGCGGTAACAACCTGTCTTAAGCAAATGGAAACCGTGTTCTTAATGACCAACGGCGGCCCGGCGAACAGCACGCAATTCTTAGGGAACTACCTTTACAAAACCGCCTTCTCATCGTCGCTATACGGCTACGGTAATGCCATATCCATCCTATTTATTGTGTTCTGCCTTGTACTGACCGTAATACTCAACAAGGTTCTGAAGAAAGATATCGGAGAGTTTTAGAATCCCTGTAACCGGAGGAAATCATATGAATAATTCATTAGCACCTGCCGCTTCGTCCCCCAATCTGAAGCTTCATAAACAGAAGCGCAGTAAACCTACTACTGGCAAAATCCTAATGATGGTGTTTCTTTGTCTCATTGCTTTGATTCAGTTATTTCCGCTCATCTGGCTGATCGATTACTCCCTGCTAAAAAGTGGTGATTTCTTCGGAAGCTCTTTTCTGAAATGGCCATCTCCCCCGCAATGGGAGAATTATAGAAACGCTTTTACCTACGGGCGTGTACCACGGTATTTTGCCAACAGTCTTATCATTACAGTAATTACCGTTATGCTGTCCGCATTAGTGTCATTGATGATGGGGTATGCGTTCACCCGTATGAAATGGAAGCTAAGCGGTATCGTGCTGTCACTTATCATGATGGGTATGATCATTCCCATTCACGCGACACTGCTGCCGAACTTTATCCTGTTTAACAAGCTCGGAATGCTGAACAATATGTACACACTGATTCTGCCTTATTCGGCTATTGTTATCCCCATGAGTGTGCTCATCATGACTGGATTTCTAGAGACCATCCCTCGTGCGATTGAAGAGTCGGCGGTTATCGATGGCTGCGGCATTTACGGTGTGATCTTCCGCATCATCTTCCCTATTACGAAACCCGCACTAGCTACCATCTGTGTACTCAATTTCATCAGCACTTGGAATGAATTTATTATGGCGAACACCTTCCTCACCTCGGAGGATCTCAAAACCATTCCATTCTCCATTATGAAATTCGCTGGAGAATACTCGTCCAACTACGGTGCTCAGTTCGCTGTTATGACGATCATTGCGATCCCAACCATCCTGATCTATCTGCTCTTTACAGAACAGATGACTAAGGGAATTACGGCTGGGGCGGTTAAGGGCTAACACAAAAAGCGTGGAGAACTCTAGCTTTATTCCTCCAAGATTTTATTGACATTAACTTTCAACTCGTATATGATCTCCTTAGGCAAAAACACAACGAATAAAATTAAAAATTTAATATATCCCGTAAAGGGGAGTAGCTGTTAAATAAAGTCGTCAATACGAGAATATGAGGATATTCTCCGGCTTTATTGGCAATTCAACATTGTTAGCGAGACCTTTACCAATCAGGTTAGACCTTTATTCCAAAGGCTAATCTGTTTGGTAAAGGTCTTTTTTATATAAAATTGGTTAAAATGGTATAGTAAGTATCTTTTAGTAGATATTTGCATTAGAAAAGGGAGGACAACAGTAATGGATTGGGGATTAATATTAGAATATGGCTGGGTATTACTCGTTCTTGTAGCACTAGAAGGACTACTAGCCGCAGATAACGCATTAGTATTGGCAATTATGGTAAAGCACCTTCCTGATGAGGAAAGAAAGAAAGCACTATTTTACGGATTAGCCGGAGCCTTCGTGTTCCGTTTCGGTTCACTATTTGTCATCTCTTACCTGGTTGATATCTGGCAAGTACAAGCCATCGGCGCGATTTATTTATTGTTTATCGCAGGGAACCATATCTTCCGAAAACTATTGTTCAAGAAGCCTGTTACGGATGAAGCAGCTGAAAGCGGTACTGGAGCTGCAGTCAACAAAAAGAAATCCAGCTTCTGGTTTACTGTATTTAAAGTAGAAGTTGCTGACATCGCCTTCGCGGTCGATTCCATTCTTGCAGCAGTTGCCCTGGCGGTTGCTCTTCCTGCAAGTGGCCTTCCAAAAATCGGTGGACTTGACGGCGGTCAATTCCTCGTCATCTTTGCCGGTGGATTTATCGGACTGGTCATCATGCGTTTCGCAGCTACCTTCTTCGTTAAATTGCTCCACACCCGTCCAGGTCTTGAAATTGCAGCCTTCTTCATCGTAGGTTGGGTCGGAGTTAAGCTGGCAGTCATTACATTGGCACACCCTTCACTTGGTGTTCTTTCCGAAGATTTCGCACATAGTACTTGGTGGAAGCTCACCTTCTATGTTGTGCTCGTACTCATCGCTGCAATTGGTTGGTTTATGAGTAGCAAGGTTGAAGAGAACGCTAACGAGAATCCAATTAAAGAAGTAGATAAACAACTTCATTAATCCTATTTGAATCACAAATAAATAACCCGAAAGATACACCCTTTAGGTGTTAGTCTTTCGGGTTATTTTCTTTTAACTCCTATTTTGCTCCCGATATTCTTGTGGAGTGCAGCCGACGAAAGAGAAGTGTAGAAGCGTTTAACTGCATTTTGTACATCTATAATTCTTCGAAACCCTCCGCCATTGGATATAATTGTATTTGGTACAACTATTTTTTTGATTTTCTCCCCTAGAGGTGGATTCTCCAGTTCTTAGTTGCAGAGAATGCAGTTAAATACACAATTCTCTTCTTACATAAGAAATAGCTGCACAGAATGCAGTTATCTCGCTTACTCCAGCAAGATTCGGCGTTAAAGGAGAGGGGTTACCGAAAGCTACTTCTATCAAGTAGCCATGTCCTCAGCCAGCCACCTCAAACTAAAAAAACCAGGGAGCGATTCTCCAATAATCGGAGAATCGCTCCCTGGCCAGTCTTTTTAACCCTTATTGACCAATCAGCTGATCCGTCTTTCCTTGCAGCTCCACTAGCTTCATGATCACCGTAGCGGCCTGCGCCTTCGTTACCGTCTGCTGCGGATTGAACTTGCCATTGTCATCCTTTAACAGTCCCAATTTCACAACAAGAGCCACTGCTCCCTTATTGTTTATAGATGCACTATCACTGAACTGACTTACCGTTACATCTTTATCAAGATAGGCTGTGAGTTTGTTGTATTTCAAAAAATTAGCTAACTGAACAGCCAGCTGTTCCCGAGTTAACTTACTATCAATTTGCAGGCTTTGATCCTTGTTGATCCACTTACGATCAGCTGCATAAGTAACAACATCATAATATGAATTCTCAGGCTTCACGCCTGCCACAGTTTTTCGTTCATTATTACTATTATAATTGCTGAAATTCGGATTAGAAGCCTTGGCAAGATAGGTTAACCAATCTCCAACGGTTATTTCTTGATCCGGGTTTACTTTACCATCGGCATCCGGAGTAATCACATGATATTTTACTAATTCTGATAATGGTTGTTCTGCTGCATGACCTTTGATATCCGTTGCAGATATTTGAGCATCTTGCTGACCGAGGTAATCAAAGACTGCTACCCATTTTCCAGTGGCTGCATCTAAAACCTGATACATTCCATTAGATTCATCAAAGGCTGTATCATATACCAGTTTCACCTTTGGCACCGCATTGCTATTATAACTATAGTATCCACCAACCTGAGTGTAGCTTAGCTTAGTCTGATATTTAGGTTTATAACTTTCGAGCGCTTCCTTCTTGGAAATGGTAGCCTCAGGCGATACTGTGATATCATCGATACCGTCTATCCGATTCCCCATGTAAGAAATCAGTCTGCCATAAAGATCCAAGCTAACCGTAAGGTTACTGTCACTCACAGGAATCCCTTGATGATATCTAATAAACTGATATCTAAATCCTGATCCGTCTGAAGTCACGCTTGAGTTATCTCCATATTCTACAAGCTTTAGTTTCTGGCTCGCCTGAGGATACAGGCTATTAATTATACTAAGTACTTTAGTCTTAGCTTCAGCCTCACTAAGCTTCTTCCCTCCAGCAGGAGCCGGCTCTTCCTTCTTCTTATCCTGAGTAGCACCATAAGTTTGAATCTGATACTGTAATATTTCACCAGTCTTTGCATCAATCTCAGCAGAGGATTGTTCTGGAAAGCCAGCACCAAAGAAACGTTCATTTCCACTACTACCCCAGGATAACTGCCAGATCTTCCGATCTGTTTGCTGGAAGTCACTTCTCAAGCTTTGTGAGATCAATTTACGATCTGCTGGAATATAAGCAACCTTCTTTACAAGCTGTTCCGCTTCTTTTGCAGTAAGCTCAGTAGTTGATGTTCTTGCTTGAAAGACATCCTTACCTTTTGCTACATCTGAATACACGACTGGGGTGGGTACGGATTCTTTTCCTTCATAATCTATTCTCTTGCCGGTCAATGCATCGATAGGATATAGAGACTGATCCACTGGGCGCCAGCCTAAAATCCAGTTGTTAGGTTTTCCGTTCTTATAAATAGGAATGTAAAAAAGGCCTACATCAAACTGTTCCGCAAATTGCTTCTGTGCTTGCTCCAAGGTAATCTTGGGCTGTGCAGAAGGGTACTCAAGCCCTTGAGAAGACTTAGAGAATTGAATTACATTACCGTTGCCGTCCACGGCTATGTTAATGTTATCCGATCCAGAAGGTAGACCATTCTTCATGACACTGAAGTAATAGCTGTATTGAACAGGACCGAATAAAGAGTTCGAAAAATAATTATAACCGGCATCCTCATTTAAATGCAGATCACTGCTCTTAACCGATGCGGCTGCCTTAGCCACAAAAGCCTTGGCGATCTCCAGTGCCTGAGTCTGGGATACTTTCGGTGGATAATAGGATTCGTTATTCTCACGAGGGTATGAAATATACGTACTGATGATATCTCCATTAATGGCATCTACCTCACTGCTAAAGCCATATCCCATATTCCCCTCTTGTATCTGCCACTGAATATTCCAGATCATTTGATTTGCTGGAGGGGGGTAGCTTTGGTTAGATCCCAGTTGAACATTGTTTACCGTTGCATCCTTTAGGGCTGGGAATAGCTCTCTTAGCTTCGCAACCGCTTGCTCCTGTGTGAATTTCACTTTTGTAAGATCTGCCTCGGAGTTCGTTGTAGTCACCGGTGCTTGTGCGCTAACTTGTGTTACCGTAGTGTTGCTACTAACAGATGTAGAATCGGCTGCGGCCAAGCTTGGAGGTAACAATAATGCGATGGCGACAGAAGTAATCAATACCGTTTTAGCTGTCTGATGAACAAAGTGAGTGTTATTGCTTTTCAAAAGAATTCATCCTCCTCTAACACGTGATTCATAACATTATACAGATAATTACTTATATTTTCCATATTTAATTAACGACAGGAAATTACATGGTTTATGTAATGTGTGCTCTATAAGCTATAATGGTAGGCAGCTACAGCTCAAACTCATCTATGAAAGGGGGCCATTCACATTACTGACTGGAACCTTCAGCCGCTTATAGACGGCATTACTGGCCTAGAAATTCGCAGTTGTCTAATCGTTCAACATGGAGAAACGATATTGGAGCATTATCGCGAGCCTGAAATCGCTACAGAGCTAGGCAAAATTAACTCATGCACTAAAAGCGTGCTCGCCGCCCTTGTCAGCATTGCCATAGATAAACAAATCGTTCCACCACCTGATACACCTATTTCTGTATTCTTCCCTCCATTAAAAGAGGATCAAGATCAACGAAAAAGAGAAATCACTATCCATCACTTATTAACAATGACAGCAGGCTTTAACTGGACAGAATTTGGGGGGCAGAATTCCTTTCCGAATATGACCAGAAGCGCAGACTGGATAAAGTTTGTGCTCGCCCAGCCGCTATCTCATACGCCAGGCACTGAGATGAACTATAACTCTGGATGCTCTCAGCTCTTATCCGCTATCCTGCGGGAATGTTCTGGACAAGACGTTGCAGCATTTGCTGAAGATCAGCTATTTCAGCCGCTTGGTATCGAAAGCTATCGCTGGGACAGTGATCCGCAAGGCATACATACTGGTGGATTTGGCCTTTATATGATGCCTGAGGATATGCTCAAATTCGGTCTCCTTTATTTGCAAGAAGGGCGCTGGAGGGATCAGCAGCTCATTCATTCGGATACCGTTCAGAAGTCCACTCACCCTTATGTCTCAGCCACGCTACCACAGAAGGGCTTCTATGGCTGGCACTGGTGGGTATCCTCATTCAATGCAGGTACAGAGCAGCAGCCGAATGAGATCCCTTATTATTTTGCGCTTGGCTTCATGGGCCAGCACATTATTGTGGTACCATCCTATGAGCTGGTTGCAGTCATTACTGCGGATAAATACAAGAAAGGCTCACCAGCTAATGTGTTCGGCCGATTTATCGTGCCAACGCTTCTTGGGCGATAAAAACAAGGGAATACCGTCCACTCCCATCATACAAGAAGGAAGCCGATCACACGGATCGGCTTCCTTCTTGTTTTCTTATTCAGCTTCGGCACAACAAGCTTACGTCGTTAATTTTGCATATACAACAAAAAATAACATCATTTCACCAATGATCAGGTAATTAGGTATAAGGAACAACAAATCTACTGCGAAAAAAACTCCAAGTAAACCTAATAATAACGCTAAATGGAACATCCCTAATCTTTGCTGTAAACGTCTGTATTTATGGAAGACCAACGAAGTAGAGAAGAAGTAGAGCAACACCGACCCAAAAATAAAACATACCATAAATGTATAATCTAGTTGTTCGAGAAATAACAGTTGGATCGAAGCAGCGATCATACTCAAGGAAATATAAATAAACAAATGGCCATAAATGATGGTCTGTCCGGCAGTCTCTATGCTCTTGTCCACTTTCTTCTCAACATTATCAAAGTATTGCCACCACATAGCTATAATTAATAGAAAAGTTAATAATGCAAATAAAATAGATTGCCACGTCCAGTGGCTAGACTGTAAGACTGCAAGTATACTGACCACTGATTCGCCAAGTAGAATGAGGGTAAACAACGAGAAACGTTCTAATAAATGATGAGTGTTTATCGGGCTTTTCACCAAGTATCTCCGGCCGATTAAGGGAAGCAAGATATCTACAGTAATTCCCGCATACAAAACTACATAACGTATCCAAGAGTCAAAGAAAAGGGATAATGCAGAGATCACTAATCCAATCCAAAACCGACTTCCCAAATAGCGGGCAGTACCCTTTCTATCAGCTGCTTCATTCTTATTTACCGTAAGATATTGAATGGCAGTCATAGCTCTTAAGCCAACATAACCTATTAGAAATGGCATATAGTATTGATCAAAGTTAACCGATAAGCTAGCCGTCATTATTAATACAAAAAATAATTGTAGAATCAGAAATATCCGGTGTGAAAAGATGTCTTGTCCAAACCGATTCACAAAAAGCGATTGCCCCACCCAGGCCCACCAGATCGGAATGAATATTAAGATAAATTTAGATAAATATTCAAGTGGAATTGTACCCGCCTCTACATGCAACAAGACATGACTCGCTTTTGAAACCGCAGCTACAAAAAGCAGATCATAAAATAGTTCCAGCCAGGTCACTTTCTTCTCAGCAAAGGATGCTGTGCTCTGTTCAAATTCCGATGTGCGTTTATTCATCGTTTTACTCCCTTAGTTTGGATGTGTATATAATACAGTTTATCGAGTACTTATCCATCTTAACCGAATTGATATACTAATTTGAAGCCCCTTTATTTCCACTCAAAAATCACGCAAAAAAAGCTCCCCCTTGCCTAAACTCGACAAAGGAAAGCTATAGATATATCTCCAACTATATTTAATTCCGCCACTTCATAAACTTGTAATCAAGAAAATCAACAAGTACGAAGAGGACAAAACCTACCAAGCTGAACAGCATAATACCCGCATACATCTCCGGATAATCCAGTCTTAACCAAGCATCCATAATGAAAAAGCCCATGCCATGCTCCGTTCCGTAAATCTCCGTGAAAAAGAGTACAGATATCGCTGTTCCAAGCGAAATACGAATCGTACTCAGAATGACCGACAGTGCACCCGGCAGTGTCACATGCCAGAACTTCTGCACCGTACTTGCCCCTATACTCGTTAAGACATCATAGGTATTCTCAGGAATAGCCTTCACACCATCCCTTACGGAGATAATAATCTGGAACAAGAGAATCATCATGATCATTAAGATTTTTGACGTTTCACCAAGCCCGAAGAATAGCATCACAACGGGAAGCAGAGCGATTTTTGGGACAGGATAGGTTAAATAAACGACAGGGTCAAGCAGCTTGTTCCAAGTCAGTGAACGTCCCATCAGAAGACCAATGAGCAGTCCAATGATTAACGCCAGCACTACACCTGCAAAAATTCTGAACAAGCTATATCCTACATTTAAAGCAATCTCCTGACCACCTAAGTGAAACATAGCGTTATATACAGCGAATGGACTCGGCAAAATCGAATGATTCATAAGCAAATAGGCAATATACCACACCACATTCATACAAAAGAACACAAACAACAGTCTTATTATGTGATGAATCCGATTTTTTCTCACCATATCTCCTGCATTACCTTTCTGATTCGCTTAGTCTGTTCAAAGAAATCTACACTGTCCCGCTTAACTTCATGCTTCATTTGAAATACCAATTGATTATCGATCATTTCCGGAGCTTCATCTTTATTAGATGGCATAACAATAATTTTCTGCCCCAGCAGAATAGCCTCTTCCACATCATGGGTAACAAATAAGGTAGTCGCCGGATGCGCTAACCAGTTATCCAAAAAGAGAATCTGTAGCGTTTCCCGCGTAATCGCATCTAGTGCGGAGAAAGGCTCGTCCAGCAGTAAAATAGTAGGCAAAATGGCGAATGCTCTGGCGATTGCCACTCTTTGCTGCTGTCCTCCACTGAGTGATAGAGGATAACGATCAGTTAAATCAGAGATTCCCATCGACGAAAGCCACTGCTTAATCTGATTCTCCCGTTCTTGCTTGGATGTGCTCGCAGTATGCGAGATTTTCATCGCGATTTGAATATTATCATGTACAGTCTTCCATGGAAGAAGCCCATAGTTTTGCGGTACCAGGCCGATCAGAGTTTCTTTATCATGCACGGATTTTTCATTAAAAAGAATTTGCCCCATATAGCTTGGCAGCAAGCCCGCAATCGCCCGTAATAAAGTGGATTTTCCGCTGCCAGAGGGTCCGATGATCGTGTAAATCCCATGCTCCGGTAAAGATAGGTCCATCTTCCCTAAGGCCAGTTGACCTGTCTTATACTCTACTTTAAGGTCCTTAATGACGAGTCCTTTATTTCTTGAATTGGACATCAGAAATCACATCTTCAGCCGAGATATTTTTGCTAAGCAAACCTTTTTCCCGTGCCCATGCAAATGCGGCTTCTACTTCTTTCACATCCACTTGATTGGCAGGGAGATAATCAGGCACCTTGATCTCATCTTTCAACGTTTCTGGATAACCAACTTCTTTGATCACAAGATCGATATATTCGGATTGATCATGAGATTTCATATACGCTACCGCCTCGTCATAAGCAGCATACATATTGCGGATCGCATCTGCCTTAGCATCAATAGCAGTTTGTGGGAAAGCCAATACAAATGGATTCACTCCTGCTGTATGTGTGGAGCTAAGCACGCGCAAGCCTGAAGCTTTACCCATTGTTACAAATGGTTCAGGCAAAATAGCCGCATCCGCCTTATTGTTCTTAAGCAATTCTAACCGGGTAGGGATTTGTGGAACCTCAGTTACCGTGATATCATTTTCTGTCAAACCCGCTTGTTTCAGCATCATCGCCACAGTATATTGTGTGGAAGTGTTTTTGGACAAAATCACGGTTTTGCCTTTCAGATCCTTCACATCTTGGATCGCATCATTCCCAGTCAATAAATCGAATTCACCAAAAGTTGTGCTAGTGATCTTCACATCCAGCCCGGCTTCATTATAGATAGAAATCGCAACCAAATCAGCACTGATCCCCTCTAACTTGCCTGCTTGAAAGGCGACATCACGGTCTTTTGCACTCTTGAACGTTTGGATGTCCAGGTTCACTCCATGTTTCTTATCAAAACCTTGCTCATGAGCAATTACAAAAGGAATCGCATCAATCGAGGGCAGTAAGCCAAGCGACAAAGTAACAGCTTCTTTTGAGGTCTCTGCTGCGTTTCCCTCTGTCGATGCTGTATTCGTGTTATTCTTTGAACCACAACCTACTGCAAGTACAGCGACGACAACGACCATCATCGGCAACATCAACATTCTTTTTAGTGCTTTTTTCTTCATAAAACTCTCCTACCTCCATTAATCTTTCTATAGTAGACATGCCCCTATTCTTTGCAATCTGCAAAAGAGCATGCAAAAAGCCCTTAAGCTGTTCCAGGACGCTTCAGGTATTGTAATTTTACATCAGTCATCACAGCTTGTATATTCATAAATTTAAATAGTTATATTTATCACATACTTAGATGCAAAAAAATCCGAACCATCCTGCAAGGAATCTCCCCTGCAAATTGCTCCGGATTTTCGCTAATTACACCTCATAGTTCACTACATAATTCTGCAGCTCTGTATTGTAAAAGCCGATACTATACTCCGTTACCTTGCCCAGCTCGTCATAAGAATAACGGGTTCGCTTCAGCAAGGGACGCTTCTTATCAAGGAGCAATATCTCCTCGACATCAGGCGGAGGAACGGCAACGGAAAATTCATCACGCAGTTTCTCTAAGGAAACGCTCCGCTCTTCAAGTAGTTCATACAAGGACTGAGCATTTAAGTCTAGTAGATCCAAATCATCCATACCATTTACTAAATAATGCGTGTAATGAACGTATGGAATATCATTTAGACTGTATATGCGTTCCAAGCGTATACAATGTTCGCCGAATAAGCGGTAAGGTTCGCTTCCGACTTCATTATATACTCGCTCCGCCTTCATCCATTGCTTCCGAATTTGGTGCCCTTCATCCACTAGAATTTCCGTGAATTTTTTCCACTTGGACAGCTTGGATGATGAGGTATTACGGATCACCTTCGTCCCCTTGCCGCTCCCCTTCTCCAGAAATCCTTCTTGGACAAGCTCCTGAATGGCACCGCGCACCGTGATCTTGCTGACATTGAATTCCTGCTCTAGCTGAGGCTCAGAAGGAATATTCAATCCAATAGGATAGACTCCGTGTAGAATCCGATCCTTTATAATATTTGCAATTTGTATATATAAGGGCTTATCTTTTCGGGACAAACTCAAGAAGTTCACTACCTTTCTACATCGCCTACGGATAGAGTCATAGCTCGAAGTATATCCGCTTCTGAAGCCATGGGAGTGTCTCCCTCGACAGTATGGGCTAGCATACTAGCGGCAGCGGCAAATCGCACCGTCTGCTCTGAGGTAAAGCCAGTTAGCTCTCCATGCACAATTCCGCTCGTATAGGCATCTCCAGCCCCTATTCTATCATAGACGAGAAATCTCAGCGTATCCGAAAAGAAGAAGCTCTGGTTCTTATAAAGATACCCACGCAGTGAATGTGAGTTGTCGCCATGAATACTGCGATGGGTGCCTGCGATCACCGAGATATCGTACTGCTTCGCAACTGCCGGAATAAGTTCGAGCAATTGCTCTTCACGTTCAGCTTGGGCAGTGCTCATCCCCAAGATAAATATCGCATCCTTCTCATTCATCATTACGATATCAGCCAGCTGCAGCATCTCCCCGTAATGCGGCTTCGCTAGCGAATACCCTTCCGGTCCCCATAATGACGGACGATAGTTGCAATCAAAGATCACAGTCCCACCCTGCTGCTTGACAGCTCTAGCCAAGGATTTCATATGATGACGTACACTATCGTTCATAGCCAGCGTAATGCCGCAGAAATGAATCACATCCAGACTTCGCGCAATCTCTTCATAATTATAAGTTTCCTCAGGAGCCGTATTGAAGCTACTCTCCAGACGATTACTATAAGTCACCTTGCTTGGACGTGCACCAAATCCATTCTCCAAGAAATACAAGCCCAGATATTCTCCTCCTCGTATAACGAGGTTAGATGAAATACCCAGCTTCCGCAAATACGCGGCGGCGGCCTCTCCCAAGGAGGTAGTCGGCAAACGGGAAATCAAATAACCTTCATGCCCGAAGCGTGCCAGTGCCGAGCTGACATTAACCCCGGTGCCGGAGAATGAATAGTTTAAGGCGTTTCCCTGTGATAGCAGCTGAACTCCCGGTACCTGCAGACGCATCATCACTTCTCCGAATGCCCCGATTCGTTTAGGCATATTTATCTGTCAGCCTCTTCATAATTCCAAGCAAATCACGTACATCCTGGATCCGGGTTTTTCCCGATTCTTTATCAATAATGGATGAATAGACATGCGGAATCACTTGTGGTACCCCTGCTTCAAGAGCAATCTCCAGAATAGCCTCGAAATTATCCATATCAATTCCGCCGGTTGGTTCGAGTGCAAATCCTGCCTCAGCACAAGCCTTCGCGACAGAGCGGTATTCCTCTTCACGGCTTAATCCCTGCATTGGAAAGTACTTCAGTGCATTACCACCCATATCCCGAACAAGCGCAATTGCTGATGCTACAGGTACAATTGCCGCTTCACTCTCCGCAGCACTGAAGAGTCCTGTTGAAATATTCACATACCCCGCACGACCAGAAGGAGCGACCATGCTGTTGATCCAGCTGTCCTTCCCGCCCAGATTAGCGCGTGTAGCTCCGACAACAGGGAACGCCTGGTTAATATGACTACCCGGATAATGCTTAGCAATCTCGGCCACAATTGCCGCTTGGCGATTATCCCCTGCACCTAAGCCAATCGATACCGCATCTTCAATTTCTTGACCATATTGCTTCATCGCTGTTACGGCTTCTTCTACCGTCTTATAATCCTTAGAGAGCACACCAACCAGCACATACCCTTCTGCCGCTTCATAAATCTCTTTAGCATTAGTGATATCTTTAGCGAGTACATTTAATGCGGTGCGTCCCTTATAAAAACGTTGTGAAATCGATGTC
This sequence comes from Paenibacillus sp. VTT E-133291, assembly GCF_002264395.1. Taxonomy (GTDB): domain Bacteria; phylum Bacillota; class Bacilli; order Paenibacillales; family Paenibacillaceae; genus Paenibacillus_AQ; species Paenibacillus_AQ nitricinens. Next base: position 3,337 of record NZ_NFVA01000109.1, on the reverse strand, counting down.
ATCTTATTGTCCCCCTATCAATTTATGAATGCTGTCTACGATCACGAGCAGATCATCCCCAAGAAGCGGCCGCGGGTCAATATCGAAATATCCCTGCTTCACTCCATAATCGCGGGTATAGATCGCAATCTCGCCCCGCTGCAACCCCCCTACCAATTCCTTAGCCGTAATACCGGCCAGCTGCGGATCAACCTGAACTCGGCCGCGATAGATGGCACGGCCCGCCTCATCCTGCACAATGGTTACTCGAATTCCCGGAAGATCATTCAACACCATCAATCCCTGTAATGATGCTTGCTCGTTGTCACTCTTGTCTTCCTTGACCATGTATTCCTGTAAAGCTTGCAGCAGACCAAAGGAAGTTTCTTTACCGACCTTCATACTGCGACCTATTCCATACAATTGCACCTTAACCCATTCTACATATTTACGTTTGCCGGCGATAATACCGGATGTTGGCCCTTCAATGGCTTTAGAACCACTATAAATTGCCAGATCAGAGTATTTTACATATTTACAGAGGTCTTCTTCCGCTGCGGCATCAACGATTAGCGGCACCCCTTTACGCTTGGCGATCTCCCATGCCTCTTCGACGGATAACATATTTTTCTGCACTGCATGGTGGGACTTCACGTACAGAATGGCAGCCGTCTGCTCAGAAATGGCATCCTCTATATGCTCGGCCCCGCCTTCATTCGCATAACCGACCTCAATTAGTTTACCTCCGCCTAGATAGACCATCGTTTCCACAGGAGCCCCGTACTGTACATTATGCCCCTTCAGAATGATGATTTCATTGCGTGGAATGGCTTCTTGGTGCAAACGTTCACTGCGGCGCCGATTGCCTTGGGTCACTAGCGCCGCAACGGACAATGCAATCCCGCTGGAGGCTGAGTTAACGATAAGCGCTGCTTCAGCGCCGAGCATTCGTGCCGTGAAATCTCCGGCTTTATCCACCAGATCCGCTATTTCCACATAACTCTGTCCGCCTTGCTTCATCGCCTCCATCACTGTGTCGGACGGAGCGGACACCCCCAGGATGCTCATTCTGCCGCTTGCATTGATTACACGTTTAAGCCCGTATTTCGCATTTAATGAATTCCCCACCTATAACCACTCCTTTTGCATGGATTACTTTATCCGTGATTCTTTCTTTTCCTTCAGAATCAACAAGCACTGCAGACTTATGCTGCAGGATGAAGAGGGTCAGGTTTGCAGGATCTCCCACCTGAATTCGGCCCAGCTCCGGCCTGCCCAGCCACTCCGCCGCATTGGAAGTAACCGCTGCCACAATCTCATCCAGAGCATAGCCCAAACATAGAAACTTGGAAAGTACATTAGACATGCTAAAGACAGGTCCCTTCTTTCGATTCACTCGATAGATATCCGTGCTAATCGTATTCAGTTCAATACCATTACGTTTAGCAGCCTCAGCTACCTTAAAAGAGAAGCTTGCTGTTCCATGTCCCACATCTAGATGAACTCCCCGTTCAATAGCTTCAGTCAGTACCTGAAGCGGCTGACCATCCGCTGCAAACAAATTATTCTCTTTTCCGTTGAGATAATGAGTCACGATATCCTTACGCTGCAAAAGGGGCATAACCTCTCTGATATCTGGCGGTGCTGAGCCGATATGTACCATTAACGGCAACCCCGTCTCCATTGAAAGGCTTCGTGCAATATGCAGTGGTTCAATCCCGCTGGCGCCGACAACACTCTTGCTGATTCTGGCCTTTAATCCCACGATCATTTCCCCATAAGTTCGGACAGCTTGCAGGATCTTCTCCTTATCAATCCATTCCAAGTTGGACAATTCATCAATTCTTAGCAGTCCGATCCGCGAGATATTCAAGAAAGCCAGCACATTCGTCTTAGCCTGAGACGCATCCAGAGCCAGATCACCTATCCGATCCGCCCCGCAGCTACCCGCATCGACTATAGTGGTCACCCCTTGCCGGACGCCGATCTCATCAATCTCGTCACCATACGGATCAAATTCACGAAAGGCATGCACATGCATATCGATCCAGCCACTGGATACGTACGCGCCTGAACCTTCCCACTCCTGCCCCCCACGCCCCTCACCTGCCGGGGTAATCTCCGCGATCTTGCCATTCTCGATTACAATGTCGATCTCTTCTCCGCTTACTCGTTTCACCTGACGGAGTACGTATCTTTCATCCATTGTTCTCACCTTTTTCCATATAACATTATAATGTTTAAAATACCACGAAAAGCGCATTAAGTAAATATAACGTTATAATGTTTATGTATAAAAACTAATTCACCTTGTCGGGTTAATAGGCATTTGTTAGTTTGAATTTATAGCTTGCGGAGCACTTATTGCACTCTCCGCAGGAATTTTCAGTGGTTTGGCGAGTAAGAACTCTAGTATTGGTGAAGGATTTTGCTTAGGTAGAACGTTTTATAGGGAAAACCTCCCTATAAATTAGGTCACAGCTGTTGTATGAACAAGTTATACGGAATTTCTCCCTGTATACTTGCCAATTTCAATTAAAAACAGCCAGTTCAGCTGAATTAAGAGGAACAATTCCCTCTATTCTATCGACATGACCTTATATTATAGAATTACAGGGAGTAATTCCCTATATTTCTAGCGTTTTGACCCTGAAGTAGAGAAATAACTTTAATCCCCCTTAGTTTTTCCATCGAAGTTATCTATAATTTTTTCATTGTATAATTTCCCATGCAATAAAAAAGATGACTCCTTATGATTTTAGAAGTCATCTGCTCAGATCCTATGAATTTAATAACCCTACATGTATCTTAATAACAGCCTTCTTAATCTGCTTACCCGGTTGACCCATCCCAGGTCTGTGTACATCATGCGGGAAAAAGACAGCGAACATCCCCGGCTTCAAAGTTAACACAATTTCATCGGATGACGGAGGATAAAGTGCATAGTCTGCTTCGGCATCGTAAGGCTTAATAGTCTCGATCCCTTCTTGCAAGGGTGACCAGCCGATCGTTTCTTCCCCTTCGATCAAATAATGCACATCAATATAGGTCTCATGCTTCTCAGCAACCTGTTCCTCTAGCGACTTCGCCTCAAGCGCCATAATCGAAACGTATATCTCGTTACCGCGGATCTCGATTCGCCCGAGATCCGGTTCGTGTTGTAAGATGACTTTCAATTCCGCAATAGCCTCTACAATGACTGAATTCTCGTATCTGCTATGCTCTTCCCAAGATGATAATGAACCTAAGATCATATTGTCTCATTCTCCTCGCCACTCAATTCGCTTACAGAGGTTGTTCAAAAAGTTCGCTTTTGATCACGAAGTAGCCCAAGAAGCTTACTCGACATCGAATATTG
>NZ_NFVA01000075.1 GCF_002264395.1 Paenibacillus sp. VTT E-133291 | reverse complement strand
ATCCGTCACATAGGTATCCTGGAAGTAAGCTGTTCCCTGTTTAACAACGATTCCTGCATATCCATCGGTGTAGGTTTTATCTGTTAGATCAATTGCAGCCGGGGTGTACCCGTCTAAGAAGACCTGAATTCTGTTTCCATTTGCCTTTATCTCTACGTGATGTTTTGCTCCGGTCTGACTTGGATAGGTATGCTGTGAACTTGCAATGGTTGTTCCGTTAGCTTTCGTCAAGCTTACACGGACCTGATTTCCTTCCTTCGTAAGGGCAGCTTCATATCCCTTTGTTCCATCAGCCGATGAACGAAAGGCGAGCGCTGCAACAGAATCAGAACGAAGAGATATATTACCTTCATATACAAAATCAGCAGCTTGTTTGTTATATATTTGCAGTGACTTACTCTGGTTTGCTACCATTCCTTTTTTGCCGCTGATATTAGGCTGCCATTGTCCTTGATTTGTAACCACATCACCAAGATTTCCTTTCAGATCACTTACGATTATATTTTGGAACAAAACAGAACCATCCCATACATTGAGTCCTAGCTTACCTGTACGATACGCGTTATCCTGAACCTCAATTACAGGTTTATATTTATTGTCCCAATATACTTTCAGCGATGAACCCTCAGCTGTGACCTTAAGATGATAGATCTCTCCTTCCTTCACAGTAATCTTTCGCTCCTCTTTTAATTTCCCTTCAGTACCACTTGCGTCTCGTAAGCGGATTATACCTGCATTCGGTACGATTTGGAGCATATAGGAATTCCAACCCTCTTCATTAGAACGGAAAAGCAAGGTCGCATCAGCATTCATATCCTTGATCATGACATCTGCTTCATAAATAAAATCCTCTGACACCGTTTCGGAGATGGCCATTACATTTTCTTTTGGTTCCGAAGTCAGTAAGATCCCGTCAGGCGTATCCCCCAGCTGCCCTTTTCCTTTTATTTGCCAACCTGTTAAGTTCGTTTTTGTTTTGGTTACGCTTTCAAAAATAGGAGCAGCCCAACCCGTACCGGGATTTGCAACATAAAGGCCTGCTGAAGTCATAACAAGTCCTGTGGCCATGAGAAAGCATAATACAATTTTCCCTTTATTCCTCATCTTCTTCACCCTCTTTTTAAAAATAAGAAGGAGGCCAATTCATCACTGCATTGACCTCCTCTATATATTCTTTTACAATGGAGCAGAAATCTGACTTTCCAGTGCTGTGAGTCCAAGAGCCAGAGCGCCGCATAATCCCGCCTGTTGGCCTAGACCTGGTGGAACGATATAATCATCTATGTGTTCCAAAATCGTACTTGAGCTAACATAGCCGTTCAGGTTCTGAAGCACAGCCTGCCGGATAAGTGGAAACAATTGTGACTGCTGCATAACACCGCCACCCAGAATGATTTTCTGAGGAGAGTTAAGCAATATAGCTCCCGTAATCGACTGTGCAATATAAAATGCTTCCATTTCCCATGCAAGGTGATCCATAGGAAGTTCATGCCCCTTCTTCCCCCATCTTGCTTCGATAGCAGGACCTGCCGCCATCCCTTCTAGGCAATCCCCATGATAGGGACATCCCCCCGGGAATACATCGTCAGGATGACGTCTCGTAAGAACATGCCCCCCCTCGGGATGCACAAGACCATGAATAAGCTTGCCTTCGGAATACACACCGACACCAATACCCGTGCCAACTGTATAGTACAAACAACTGGACAGCCCTTGGGCAGCGCCCCATTTAGCTTCACCGAATGCCGCTGCATTCACATCCGTGTCCCATCCAAAGGGAACCGAGAAGCTTTGCTGCAAAGTACCCAGCATATCGTAATTTCCCCACCCTGGCTTCGGTGTTGTTGTAACATAACCATATGTCGGGCTATTTGGATGTATATCGATCGGACCAAATGATCCAATTCCGATAGCTTCTACTTGCTTGCCTTGAAAATATTGAATAACTTTGGGCAACGTCACCTCAGGATGTTCTGTTGGGAAACTAAGCTGATCTTCAATTTTCCCATTTTCATTCCCAATGCCACATATAAACTTCGTCCCGCCAGCTTCAATCGCTCCTATACGCATATTCATGACTCCTCTCGGTGACTAATTCTTGTCTTGCCCAGCAGAGGGAGTAAGCTCATAGATATCCAGGGAAATCAGCAAGTCATTCTCATTTTCTGCAAACACAGCTATACCTTTAGATTCTAGTCCAGGGAATATAAGATCCGTAATCACTGCCTGACCTCTATTACTGAACGCCTCAACTGAAGAGCGATCCACAAAAATACGGAGATCATTTGACTCATCAAGCGCTTCGAGTTTGGCTGAATGATGTCCTACGAAATGTTCGTGGAAATCATGCTGACCTGAAGCCATCCGATCTACATAAAGCTCCTCGGTCTCACCGTTAATACCGATCACCGTTTGACTATCCGCACCTACTCTTACTTTGAAGCCTACAGATTTACCCTGAGTGAACTCAGCTATAATCTCATAAGATTCCAAGTGAATCTCCTTAAGAAGAGTATTGATTTCTTGCACCGTTGCCTCTTTCATAGAAAGGACTTGTACACGAGCAGATTCTAGCTCCCGTACCGGCTTCTGCACAAGAAAGATCTCCCCTTGTCTTGATTCGAGTTGAAGTTCCCTTGCAATCGTCATCGCGCCGCGGAATTGTTCTGCCGGCGTCTTGTTAGCATACATCCAGTTGCTCATCCAGCCGATAAATAGTCGTCTTCCATCTTCAGCCGGTATATCAGACCAGCTTACACCTGCATAATTATCTCTTCCATAATCAATCCAGCGAACTTTTAGCGAATCTTCATCTGGCGTGAACACTTCTCCATCAAAATCCCCTGTGAAATACTGCGTTCTTGACCCTTCCACAAAAGCGGGATCCGCACCGATGCTCACAAGCATCACCCATTTCGTGTTCGAATGATCGCCATCAATGGCCAGCCGGAATAAGTCTGGGCATTCCCATACCCCGTCATGAGAACCGATTCCTTCTCCGAATTCACTGGCAAATGTCCAATTAATCAGATCAGGAGAATGATATAGACACACCGTTTGACCACAAGCTACAATCATCACCCATTTATTAGTATCTTTATGCCAAAATACTTTTGGGTCACGGAAATCAATAAATGTATCATGTTCAAGTACCGGATTTCCTTCATATTTCGTCCAGGTTCTTCCGTTATCTTTACTGTAGGCCAAGCTTTGACGCTGAATGGCTGGCTTGCCTTCTGGCATATCCAAATGATGCGTAAAAATCGCTACCAAACCTGGTTTACCTTCAAAAAATCCAGTCGTATTCTTCCAGTCAACTACAGCACTGCCGGAAAAAATCATCCCCAATTCATCAGGAGCGAGAGCGATAGGCAGCTCCTCCCAGGTAACCAGATCCTTACTAACCGCATGGCCCCAGTGCATAGCCCCCATGGTCATTCCACCCGGATGATGCTGAAAGAACAAATGATATTCGCCCTCAAAATAAACCATTCCGTTTGGATCGTTCATCCACTTTTCCTTAGGGGAAAAATGATACACACCTCGGTAATTTTGTTTCGCAATCGTAGACATTATTGTTTTCTCCTTTACTCCCAAACACGGCCTTCACCGCACATTATTTATAGTTTGTTATTTGGTTGCTCTGTCATAGCCGCTTTGTTTAATTTCAAGCCATTCTTGCAAGCCCAAGCGATCCAATTCTTTCAGGTATTCATCCCATTGCGCTTCGATTTTACCGTTTTGGTACCATTCCGTGCGCATTCTAAGCACGTAGGCAAAAAGATCCGTTTCAATTGTCGTAAGGCGATCAAGCTCTTGAATGGAGTGGAATACACTCGGCATTACGTTTTCTGCTTTCATATTTGGCGCCATGATATTCTTGATAATATCCATTCTGCTTTTGGCATCATCCGGCATGGTTGTGTATTTCCCATAATAGGAATCAAGAATAGCTAGGGGTCCACCAACACTTGTTTTCTCACGTAGTTCTACAGGAGCTGCACCCTCCAGTGGCAAATGTTTCAGCATTCCTTTTTCTTTATCAAATTCGAAAATATTCTGCTGTTTTTCATCTCCATACGTCCCCCAGTTGTTCTGTACAGATTGAATCGGATCGAAGAGTTGATCCACCCATTTCGCTGTCGTTTCCAAGTTCTTATTGGCGCTTGTGACAACCATCTTCCCTCTTCCCAAACCAAGCGCGTTCGTTCTTGTTACGTTAACTTCGCCATCAGGTCCAGCAAGTGGAGGCATAACTTCGTAGGTGCCATTATCTCCGGTGATGTTGGCCTTATCCCATGAGAAGTACAGTCCGTATTTCTGATCCTTCCCTTTAGCAAGATAAGTACTCCAGTCCTGTGTATAGGCTTCAATATCAATGAGTCCTTCTTTATACAGCTCGTTAATAAAAGAAACTGCTTCCTTGTAGTCTTCTTGTGCCGCCGTAAATATCACTTTCCCATCATTGCTCACAACCGCATGGTCAGGGTTCTCCCCCAATCCAAACGAAGCAAATAGGAATGCCAGATCTTCTGCTCCCGGCTTGTTAATAAAGGACAATGGAATTTCGTCAGCCTTACCGTTGCCGTTTGGATCTTTTGTCTTGAATGCAATTAATACTTCCTTTAATTCTTCCGTTGTTGTAGGCATATCAAGGCCAAGCTTCTTAAGCCATTCCACATTGATCCAAGGCATACTATCTACTGCCTGGATTCTTTCTTTACCGCTACCCAGCTCTTCAATCCATGGAAAGGCATAAATATTACCGTCTGGTGCCGTAATCATACTCTTATATTCCGGTGCTTCTTCCAGCACCTTTTTGAAGTTTGGCATATTATTCTCGATGAGATCGTTCAGCGGGACGATGGCACCATCCTTAGCCAATTTAAGCAGCTCATAGTCACTGTAATCTGCATTAAAAATAGCATCAGGTAGATCACCACTGGCCACAGCCAAGTTTCTTTTTTCAACAAATACGTCTTTCGTGAAATTCTTCCAATTAATATGAACATTCGTCTTTTCTTCAAGACGTTTATTAATCAGTTTTTCATTGGGATCAGTTGGTGCAAGTGGAGAGCTTTGTGTTATAAAGTTCAAGGTTACTTTACCGCTGGCATCCTGTTCTTTACTAGCTGCACTTCCCCCTCCTCCTCCACCGCATGCAGTAAGGAATATAAGAGAAGCAAGTACAGTGGCAGAAGCTGCTTTCGTCGAAACTCTTGATTTCTTAATTCTTTTCATAGGGTATGACCTCCAAATTAGATAGGAATGAATTAATCTTTATCTATGTGCAGCCTGTTTCCTACTTAAGGGAACCGACCATAACACCTTTTTCAAAGTACTTCTGGAAGAACGGATACATAACAATGAGTGGCAAACTGGAAACAACGATGGCAGCATACTTGATGATTTCAGACAATCGTTTCATTTCCGCCATGGCGAGTTGATCACTGATCATGCCCGGATCTACCTGATTCTGGATCAAGATGGAACGTAGCACCAGCTGCAGTGGATGAAGATTCGGATTATCTAAATAGATCATAGCGTCAAAGTAGGAATTCCACTGGCCCACAAAGGCATAAAGAGCGAGCACAAAAACAATCGGTTTGGAGAGCGGTAATACGACACTGAAGAAAATCCGCATTTCCGAAGCTCCGTCTACATTAGCGGCTTCCTTCATTTCATTCGGAACGCCTTTGAAGAAAGTTCTAGAAAGAATGATGTTCCAAACATTAACTGCCCCTGGAATGATCACCGCCCATACTGTATCAAGCAAACCAAGGTTCTTAACGAGCAGATATGTCGGTATGAGTCCACCCCCAAAGAACATGGTGATAATAAACAATGTCATGAAGAACCCTTTTCCTTTGAGCCTGTCATCGGACAGTGCGTACCCTGCACAGATTGAGACGAGAACGGTAATCATAGCAAATGAAACAGAGTATAAAACAGAGTTTCCAAAACCACGGATCATGGCAGGATTCGAAAGAATTTTTACATACCCTTCTAATGACCAGTCCGAAAGATTAAATGATAATCCTTTACTGAGCAGCACAGATGGATCCATAAAAGAAGCAATCACTACATAAATCAAAGGAAGTACGATGATAAGTACGGCCAGTGTCAGGAAGATCGCGTTCAGCACGACGATAAAGCGATCTAATCCGGAATGTTTAATAGGCATAGCTTGTTGCTCCTTTCTTAGTAAAGACCTTCACCCTCATTCAGTTTCTTCACGGTGAAGTTAACTGTGAGGAGCAAGACGATGTTGATGATAGAGTTAAACAATCCTACTGCGGCTGAATAGGCATAATCGCCCGACTGCAAACCAATTTTATAAACGTAAGTCGGAATGATTTCTGAGGTTGGTAAGTTCATCGCCGTTTGCATGAGGTAGGCTTTTTCGAAGCCAATTGACATAATCCCACCAGCAGCAAGGATAAATACAATAGCCATAATTGGTCGAATGGTTGGCAGATCGATATGGCGTATTCTTTGTAGAAGATTAGCACCGTCAAGATTAGCTGCATTATGTAACTCAGGATCGACATTAGCAAGCGCTGCTACATAAATAATGGATGCCCAACCGGCTCCGGTCCAAATATCAGATAAAATGTAGATCGAACGGAAGTACTCGGGACGAGACATGAACATAATTGGTTCACCAGTAAGCCAGGTAAAAAACTGGTTAATCGGTCCCGTTGGGGACAAGAAGATAAACAACATCCCGACCACAACGACAACAGAAATAAAGTTCGGTGCATACAAGAACAATTGAATGTTCTTTTTGACGCCTGCACGGCGAATTTGATTCAACATCAAGGCAAGCAGGATCGGAATTGGAAAACTCAGAATTAATCCGAAGAAACTTAATTTAAGCGTATTCATAAAGATTACTTCGAAATTGGGGGAAGAAAGGAATTTCTCGAAGTTGTACAAACCTACCCATTCACTTCCCATAATTCCTTTGATTGGGCTGAAATCTTTAAAGGCGATAATCGCACCATACATAGGACCGTACTTAAAAATAAGGGTCAGAATCACAGCTGGTGCGAGCAAAATATAAAGAAAGTAGTGCTTCTTTAAATAATCCATGAAGGAACTCTTATGTCTCGTCACCGTTATTCCGTGTTCGGCTTCTATTGGGTTATGCAATGCCTTTACCTCCGTTCTAATCAATGTTTACATCTTGATGCAGTAAGGGCTTTCAATCTCTCTTATGTCCTGCTGCTTTTACAATTTACCAAACACTTAATCGTTCGTCAATACATTTTGTAAAAATATTTATGTGCATATGACAAATTATTATGTACATAAATGGCGTATATATTTTTACATAATTACAAATACAGCCACTTTAAATAAGATTTCAACCTTTATTCCCACAAAAATCGAAATAAAATAAAAGCTAAACTAATTAAATGCATACTTATGACCAAATATAATGTAAACTAAATTGTGCATTTGTAAAAATCATGTTGCTATTTCAGGCAAACTAATATACATTAAAGAGAGTTGAAATAACGACAAATAGTACAGTATTTGCGGCGAATATTAAGAACATGAATATAGAGGTGAATTACATAGATGGCTCGGGAAAAAGTAACCATACAAGACATCGCAGACGCTTTAGGAATCTCCAGAAATACAGCTTCCAAAGCGTTAAATGGAACGAACGGTATACCTGATGAAACCAGAAACAAGGTCATAAAGAAAGCGATAGAGTTAAAATATAAACAATTTGCATTTATGGACTCCGAAAGTACTCTATCAAGAAACTCTGGAAACATCGCTTTATTAACAGAAAACTTACCTAACACTTCCCACTTTGGATCGAAACTGATCAGCGGCATGGAAAAAAGAATCAGTGCAGAAGGATATAATTTATCCATGCACATTATAAGAGATATTGATCAAGAGTCCCTGTCTCTTCCAAATAATTTTGATGTCTCCAATGTAGACGGAATTATTTGTATTGAGTTGTTTAATTCGGAATATAGTAAGCTGATTACAAGTCTAGGTATTCCAACTATTTTCATCGACTGCTCTGCAGATGTCTGTTACCCTGAATTCCAAGCAGATGTGCTTCTCATGGAGAACGAACACAGCACATACCAACTTACCAAAAAGTTAATTGAGGGCGGTTACAAATCACTGGGGTTCATCGGGGACTATAATCACTGTAGGAGTTTTAATGAAAGATGGGTGGGCTTTAATCGCGCACTGATAGAATCCGGGATTCAGCTTGATCTCACACAATGCATTCTCGATGACGATCGACTATTTTTCTCAAGTCCAGAGTGGGCAGATACTAGACTAAGTCAAATCAATGAGCTCCCTTCTGCTTTCGTGTGTGCTAACGATTATATTGCGGTTACCTTTATGAAGTCACTCAAAAATGTGCTTTCCATTCCTAACGACATCGTCATTTGTGGCTTTGATAACGGTCCTGAATCAAGCATTGTAGAACCCCATCTTACTACAGTTCATATTTATAGTAATGAGATGGGTGTCAAAGCAGCCGAAATGCTACTTTCCCGAATTAATGATCCGAAGCAACCCTATCAGGTTTCTCATATTTATACCAAACTCATCATAAGAGACTCTACACCTAATATCAGTTGATGAATTCATAATTCAGAGCTGAAATAACACCCATGAAAATGAAGCAAAGAACCCAAGCGATTAAGAATTCAATTGCTTGGGTTCTTTATGTCCATTCAATTGTCCTAATTATAATGTCCCTGTACTCTTTTTGGATATATCTATTAGATCGTCCATCCTTAGGCTGTGAACTCCAGCATCTTATCTTTACATATTGTAAGTCCTGACCGGCTTAGACTTATCTCTAAGTCTGCTAAATTCCTTAGTTACTAGGATTACCGTCCACACAACAACCACAAAATCAATCACGAGCGAACCCCAATATACTCCAGAGACTCCTAACCATCTTGGCAAAATAAGCATCACCGGCACATAAAAAACAAGTTGTCTGGTAATACCGATAACGGCCGCCGGTTTCCCTTTATTAATCGCAGGGAAAAAGGTCATGGCCATAAAAATGAGCGACAATAAAGGCAGAACCGCCATGTTCAACCGGAAATATAACATTTTGCTGGTCTCAAAGATTTGATCCGGCAGCATCAGTCCCAGAATGGAAGCCGGAGAGATCATGGATATTATCCAGAAAGGTAATGTTAACAGCATGGAGACGAGTGTGAATATTTTATAAGCTTTGATGGCGCGCTCATACTGTTCTGCTCCAAAATTAATGCCAATGACCGGCTGCAAGGCGCGCATTAATCCGAAAATCGGCGTCAACAGGAAGGTGAATACACGAAAAACCACCCCATAAAATGCAATATCTGCTGTAGTCCCGTATCTCGACAGCGTATTGAATACTATAACGGCCTGTACCAGATTCATAAAGTTCATAATGAAAGCTGACATTCCCAGTCCAACTATGGATTTGATTGTGCTCGCATCCCGATAAATTGCGAAGACATTCGTTCGGAATGACGCAAATCCTTTGCCAAAATAAATCCATCCCAGCAAGGTATAGACCAGCATCCCGATATTTGTAGCCCAGGCAGCACCCTCTACTCCAAAATTCAGCCAGGCTACCAGAACATAATTGGACAAAACATCAACTGCCAGTCCAATGCCCATTACCACGGCTGCCGATTTCATTTTCCCTTCGGCACGCACAATCATGTTGGCAGCCAATCCATAAATCCAGAAAAATGAACCGATTACCGTAATTCTAAAATAGCTGTCTCCAAGAGCCAGAGTTTCCCCCTCTCCACCCATGAATCGTACCAGCTGTGTGGAGAAAAGTAGACCCAACACCATATAGACAAGCGTTACAAGGATTGACAGATAATTAACATTTCCCATCAAACGCTGTTGCATTTCTTTGTCCTTCCTGCCGAGCGCTAAACTTAAAGCTGAACCGGCACCCACCCCAATCAAGGAGCCCAGTCCCAAGCTGATCTGGGTTAAAGGATAGGCTACCGAAACTCCAGCCAGTGCCTCCTCTCCGACAAACCTTCCCACAAATACAGCAGCGATAACCGCGTTTAAGCCATAGAGGACCATTGCGATGATAGCGGGCCATGATAACTGGGCCATGACATTCCATAGATTGCCATTGAGGATAAAATGCGTCTGCTTATCTTTGCTGTTGTTTATCTGTGTTACAGTGCTCATAATATGGATTTTCTCTCCTTCTTATTTTTCCTACGGGAAAATTTCTTTCTGTAGGGAAACTTTTTAGGTATAGCAATCCCCTTCTCTATTACTCCTCTCCACCTTTTGTATGAATATGTGCGTTTCTCGTTCTAAAATTATACGGGACTCCTTACATTAACAAGTCTATAAGACATATTGACTAGCGGCTACCGCTAAAAGGATTGTTTCTATCTCATAAAGGATTATTGCTGAAATCCTGCAGCAAGAGTGGCTGCGGCTCCTGTCTTTCATATCTTACGATTTTCTAATCCGTGTCGGCTCTATATCTTCAGCTATAAAAAGCTTAACAAAAAAGCAACCCCCCTGTTGGCAAGTTGCTTTTTAAATACTTTGTTGAGAATCTCTACATTTTTGTCCTTCCCGATTGTGCCAATGGAGATCAGATCCTCCATATCTTCTCAGGTATTATCGAATTCTCAGAGGTTCTGGACGCGAACCGATTTAAACAAAGAGGAAATCCTTATTCGTTCCCCATCGTGCTGATGTCGATGACAAACCGGTAACGGACATCTGAAGCAAGTACACGCTCCCAGGCTTCATCAATCCGGTCAGCAGAAATGACCTCGATTTCAGATGCAATATTATGTTCAGCGCAGAAATCAAGCATTTCCTGCGTTTCACGGATTCCGCCAATCATCGATCCGGCAAACGAACGGCGGTGGCCGATCAACGAAAACACGTTAACTGCTAATGGATCAGCGGGTGCACCGACATTGACTAATGTGCCGTCCAGCGCCAGAAGCGAAAGATAGGCATCGATATTAATCTGCGCGCTTACTGTATTCACGATAAGATCGAATGAACCGGCAAGCTGCTTAAATGTCTCCGGATTACTTGTGGCATAATAATGATCCGCCCCTAATTTCAATCCATCTTCCTTCTTCTTCAATGACTGTGATAAAACAGTAACCTCTGCCCCCATGGCATGAGCGATCTTCACAGCCATGTGTCCAAGTCCGCCAAGACCCACCACAGCTACTTTTTTGCCAGGAGCAGCTCCCCAATGACGTAGTGGTGAATAGGTGGTGATTCCTGCACACAGAAGCGGCGCAGCGGCGTCAAGCGGAATACTGTCAGGGATCCGAACTACAAAATCCTCGGTTACGACAATATGGGTGGAATATCCGCCTTGCGTATACTGCCCGTACCGGTCGATAGCTCCATAGGTGCCCGTATTTCCACTCAGGCAATACTGCTCCTCACCTTTATGGCAATTACTGCACTCTCCACAGGAGTCAACCATACAACCTACTCCTACCCGGTCGCCTACTGAGTACTTTGTGACTTCAGAACCGATCTGGCTGACAATTCCGGCGATCTCATGTCCCGGAACGAGTGGATAGTTGACCGGCCCCCACTCCCCGCGGGCAGTATGAATATCCGAGTGGCAGATGCCAGCGTATTTAATCTCAATAAGAACATCATGCGGCTGCAGATCTCGGCGTTCGATTGTGGTTAGCTTGAATGGACCTTCTTGACTGAATGTAGCGCGTGCATTAACTTTTATCATAGTGAAACCTCTCTTCTAGATTATATTAAAATCTATAACGTCAGCTTTACAAAACATATGTTATTACTTAAAGTTAACTCTAAGTCAAGCATAAAATATATTTGAGATTGGAGATAGATGATGAAAACATACTCCATAAGTGAAGTTGCAGAATCCTTTAATATGACACCACATACCCTGCGATACTATGACAAGGAAGGTCTTTTCCCTTCTATAGAAAGAACCTCCGGCGGTAAACGTATATTTAAACAATCCGATATGGACGCTTTAAAAGTAATTGAATGCCTGAAGTCATCCGGGATGCCAATTAAAGAAATAAAACATTTCATTGAGTGGTGCTCAGAGGGAGATTCCACCTTACAGCAAAGATATGACATGTTCTTGGAGCGGAAAGCATCCGTAGAAGCACAGATGGAAGAATTAAAAAAAACGATGGAAGTCATAGAACATAAATGCTTCTACTACAAGTCCGCCTTGGATAGCGGTACAGAAGATGTTCATAAAAATAATAAAATAAAAATTTCATCCGCCGCTCATTAGAAATGGACCTTCAAATTACAGTAAAGGCGGGACAGATTGATCTGCCCCGCCTTTCACCATTCGTAAACTTTTTAGTTGGTACGCCTTTTTGCCAGAAGTTTCTCCGTAAAATTCACATTAAAAAAATGAACAATAGGTCCCAGACCCAATGCGGATACCAAAGTTCCTAAGCCTATAATGCCTCCTGCCAAGAAGCAAATCAAAGCACAAAAAGAATCCGTGAACATCCGGTGCCAAAAATAAGATACTTTCGGGAAGTTATCCCTCATAATCAGGGACAAGCTATCGTAGGGAGCAACGCCTACCTCCGATGACTGATACAGAGATACCCCAAAACTGCATACCACCACGCCAATCGCTACGATGACCACCTGCTGCCATATCAATTGAGGTTCGCCGAACAGAGATAGCCAAGTACTATGAAAGAAAGTAGCTATGTAACCAAGAAGAATTGCGTTCACGAAAGTTCCGGCGCCAATAAACTTTCGTCCTGTTATGAATTCGATTACAAACAATACCAGATTCAATAAGATTAGAAAATTCGCAAATGTCATACCGGTGTTTTCTGCAAGTGCCATAACCATGCCGCTGAAGGGATCATTCCCCATGCCGGACAGCTTAAAAATACTGATTCCCATGCCCAGAAATACATTGCCGATAACCATAATCATCAATCGTTTTTTATCGACGTTATGAAAATATCCTCTCATATTGTCCATCCTATTTTTCATATTAAAATGCAACAACGTCGTCATTATATCATATTTACTATGATTTGATGGTTATCTTTATGGATGTGAATGATCTGGTCGGGAAGCATGATCAAGTATGAAATGGCATCACCGAATCCAACAACCTTTTGGCATATTCATTTTTAGCGTCAAAAAGCTTACAACTATCAAGCTCTTCAACAATCTCTCCATGGTAAAGAAAAAGAACACGGTCGCACAGATTTGCCACGGCTTGAAGATCATGGGTAACAAACAGATAGGTCATGTTCATCTCTTGTTGAAGTGAAAGAAGCAATTCTAGAATCTGAGCCTGAACTGAAACATCTAGTGAGCTAATAGCTTCATCAAGAACAACAAGTTCCGGATTTGTTGAGATCGCACGCGCAATACACACCCGCTGCAGTTGTCCACCGCTTAGCTCATGGGGATACTTGTCCAGCATCGCTTGCGAGAGTCCTACCTTATACAAAAGGGTGGTAATATGATCATCAAGATCTTTAGTATCTCCCAAAATAATCAACGGTTCAGATATGATGTTCCGGACAGTGAATTGAGGGTTTACCGATGTGGTATAATCCTGAAATACCACACTCATTTTCCCTTTATTACGCTTACTCCAACTGGAAACTGGAATTCCCTCAATCTTCACCTCCCCTTTACTCGGCTTATCTAATCCGAGAATTATCCGACTCAACGTACTTTTTCCGCTTCCGCTTTCTCCAATTAATCCTAAACATTCTCCTTTTCTGATCGAAAATTGGATATCATTTAGAATTTCTAATCTTTCTTTTCTAAACCATCCTCCAGCCTTTGGATAGCTTTTAGATAGCTTGTTAACTTCGACAAACATTATATCACTCTCTCTTCCATCGATTTCTGAAAAGGAGCAGCGAGATTAATCCGGGTTCTAATCAAAAACTGTGTGAATTCATGCTGTGGATTTGAGAATATCTCAGAGGCATGGCCCGCTTCAACACATTCACCATTACGCATCACAATTAAATCATCCGCCAAATATTGAACAACACCTAAATCATGTGAGATAAAAATAATTGATGTTCCCATGGTCTCCCGTAGCAGCCTAAACTGTTCTGCTACCGCACGCTGATTAATAGAATCGAGGGCTGTAGTCGGTTCATCTGCAATAATAATATCTGGCTCCATCATAATTGTTATCGAAATCATCACTCTTTGCAGCATCCCACCTGATAGCTGATGAGGATACTTCTTCAATACCTCTTTTGGGTTATGAAGGTGTACACGATGCAAAGCAGTCTCGGCTATAATTTGTGCTTCCCGCTTCGTAACTTCAAGATTCTCACGAAAGGTCTCTATCATCTGTTTACCTATGGATTCCAGAGGATTGAATGCTGTCATCGCATCTTGCAGGATCATACAGATTTTCTGGCCTCGTATTCTCCGAAGAACCGAGTCTTTCTCCTGCAATAAATTTCTTTCATTGTAAATGACCTCTCCAGTAACCTCCAGCCAAGGAGGTATAAGACCAAGTATCGCCTTGGCAGTCAGTGACTTACCACTCCCGCTTTCTCCCACAATGGCTAAACATGTGTTTTTTCTTAGAGTAAAACTGAGTTCCCGAACAAGGGATCTATCCGTATCTGCCTCATGAACCGAGAGCCTTTTTATTTCTAGTAAAGACATTTAGACGACGTCCTTTCCCTTTCTTTAGAAGATGCGCTTTGGGGTTCATTGCGGAATGTAGACTGTCTCCCAAGTAATTGAACGCAACTACCATAATTAAGATCGCAAAACCTGGTGCTAACATATGGGTTGGATGCGTAATCATCACATTCTTCGCGTCGTTTAACATCATTCCCCACTCAGGAATGGGGGCCTGCACACCTAAACCAAGGAAAGACAGAGCAGAGATATTCAAAATAACCCAGCCGGTATCTAAAGTCGCAAATACAGCCACTTCTCCTGAAACGCCCGGCAGTAAGTGTTTTCGCATGATATGCCCTGTACTGCAACCGGAAACCTTGGCAAATCTTATATAATTTTTATCTGTATATTCAATAACGACCGATCTAATCATCCGTGTATACCAAGCCCATTTCGCGACTATATTTGCAATAACAACATTCAGTAAGCCTGGTCCGAGTACGCCTACAATGGCGAGGATCATAACTTCAGCCGGAAAAGAGAGCATTATATCGCAGATTCTCATAAGGAGCTCATCTACTTTACCTCGAAAATATCCTGATATGATTCCCAGAATCGTACCAATGGCAATGGTAATGATAGTAGTAATTAATGCATATAGAATAGTTGTCCGAATTCCATAAAGGAGTCTGGATAAAATACAACGTCCTAGCTGATCTGTTCCTAGTGGATAATCAGGGCTGAACCCCGCGTACTTGTGTAAAATATTCATTGCGGTAGGGTCATGAGGTGCCAGCCAAGGGGCGGCTATCCCTGCAATGATGATACTACCAATAAGTCCCATAAAGAGCACTGCCATTCTATCCGTAATCAGACGTTTCCAAACAGCCATACTATCCTTCCCTTCTCAATCGGGGATCTAAAGCTGAATTGAGTATATCCACCAGCAGATTACAAAGGACAAACAAGCTACCCATGATCAAAATATATGCTTGAATCATCGGGAAATCAGAATTGAATATTGCAGATACACATAAGCGACCAATTCCCGGCCATGCAAAGATATTCTCCACAATGACTGTTCCCGCGATAAGCTTTGGGATCGACATTCCTAGAGCTGTAACAGATAGCTGTAAGGAATTTCGAAATACTTTAACTATAATCTTGCTATTCTTAAGTCCTCTTACTCTGGCATATAGAACAAAATTCTCCTTTTTATTCTTTATCATGTTATTTCGTATCAATCGAACATAAGTAGAAATGAACACTAAAGAGAGCGTTACTGCCGGTAGTACTACAGAACTTGTTTCTTCCATACCACTGGTAGGAAACCAATTGAGTTTAACAGAGAATAACCAAATAAGCAGAATGCCTATCCAGAAGCTGGGCATTGCCGCTGAGAGGAAAACAAAGACGCGCATCAACCTGTCGAGCCAGCTTCCTTCATAAATAGCACTGAGCACACCGATTACCATACTTACGCACAAAATAATGGCCAACGCGACACCTGAAAGCTTGAAAGTAGCTGGTAGCGCCAATGCAAGCTGATCGCCAACTGATTGGTGTGTCACATTACTAATCCCGAAATCTCCTTGAATACTGTTACTGAGCCAATGTATATAACGCACAAAAAATGGTTTATCTAATCCCAATGTAATTCTCATCGCTTCAACCATTTCTTGTGTTGGTGTAACCTGATTAACTCGAAGGGCAATTTCAGCAGGATCACTGGTCCGCAGATTTATCAGAACGAAGGCCATAAAAGATATTCCTATCAAGATAGGAATGATCGCTGCTAGCCGTTTTAATAGGTACCTATTCAACTCCATCCTCCCATTTCTTTCCTTAGATATAAAAATCCCCGCCCCATGCTTCAGAGCACTGAAGCATGAACAGCGAGGATACCTGTTTGTTTATTGTGCTTCGAAATACATTTTTTCAAAAGGAATCTCATATTGGGATACATTGAACCCAACGCCCTGTAAAGCTTTAAGATGAACAGCTTTGGTAACCGAATAGGTTAATGGGATATAGACATTCTCATTATGGATATAAGTCAGAATTTCTTTGTACATTTCTTTACGTATTTCTTCGTTCTGCTCAATCATCAGATCGGTAATCGTCTTATCAAGCCATTCTTTTTTCTCCAGCCCAAGTTGGGCTTGATAATCGGCGTGCGAGGGCACTCGCCAAGAAGAAACATAGGTCTGCGGATCATAAGGCAATCCCCAAGAAAGGGAGTACATCAGGTCGAATTCACCAGTTTTTTGACGGTCGAAATAAGCTTGTTTTTCTTCCCCTACAATATGTAATTCCACCCCAATCTGTTTCAAATCATTCTGCATGGATTCACTTATAGTTCGTTCTTGCGCATTATCGGAATTATAATAAATAGTCAGTTCTAACTTCTTGCCATCTTTGTACCGATACCCATCAGATTGGAGCATCCAACCCTCTTCAATTAATAAAGCAGATGCCTTCTCCTCATTGTAGCTTACTCCCTTTAAACCTGCGTTTGCATAGGGTACAGAAGGAGAAAGTAATGTATCCGCTACTTTTTCTGTACCGTTCATAATACCGTCAGCTATAACTTCCTTATGAATGGCATACATAAATGCTTCGCGAATCTTAGGATCTTTAGTGACAGACCGGTTCGTATTGATTACAATCGCACGGGATCCTACAGGATGACTGATGACAGTACTATACTTATCCTGATCCATCAATGACTTGAAAGAGTCGCTGTCCACCATATCTCCGTCGGAGCCAAAAAGTAAGTCTACTTCTCCTTTTTCAAGTGCGAGAAGAATGGTCTGATGATTTGGCATTACTCTCCATTTAATTGTTTTTATCCGAGGTTTTTCTCCCCAATAGTTCTCATTTAATGTGAAGATAGCATATTGATCCTGCTTATGCTCTGTTAAGACGTAGGGCCCAGTACCTGCATAGCCTTTAACTCCATTCGCTGTAGTTCCACCGATGAAGCTCTTAGGGGAAATAAACCGAAACGGACGCGTCAAACCCAATTCCTCCAAGGTTGGATAATAGGGATTCTTTAAGGTGAGCTGGAAGGTATTCTCATCTATGACTGTCGTATCTTTAATTTCTGCTACAAGATTCAGCCATGAGTTCTTTTCAATATTTCCAACAACTGAATCAATGTTTATTTTCACAGATTCAGCGTTAAACGGTTCACCATCGGTAAAAGTAACTCCTGTTCGTAAATGGAACGTGTATAAGGTACCCTCTTCGGAAATTTCCCAGCTCTCGGCAAGTCCCGGCTTCACACCCTCTGGGGTATTAATAACAAGTGATTCAAAAACAATATTTTGTGCAGGCATTTCACCAGCGTATAAGTGCGGATTAATATCACGGATATCCTTTGTACTCGCAAATACTAATTCATCATTGGATACCCTCTCAGCTTTCCGGTTCTCTCCTCCCTTACTGCTTGAACATGCTGACAGCAGAGAGAAAACTAAAATAAATGATAGTATACATATTCTTTTGTGCATTCATTACTCCCCCACTTTATAAATCTTATCGCATAATCGATTCAAAAGACTGTTCTCATGGCTGACTACAATCACACCGATGTCTCTACTTTTACAGATTCGGAGAAACGAATTCCAAATTTGTGCCTGTGTAATGGCATCCAGCATCGTCGTCATCTCATCAGCTATGATGAATTTGGTCGCCGGATTCAGAGCACGGACAATGCAGAAGCGCTGTTTCTCCCCTCCGGACAGCTCCACCGGCCAACGATTCAGCCACTCCTCCCGTATTTCGAAAGCATCCAGAATTTCCTGGGAGGGTGTATAGGATTCGGCCAGAACGTCCCGCATACGCCACTTAGGATTAATCGCCTTCTCCGGATGTTGGTATATTAATTGTACCGGTCGAAATGCCTGACTTTTCACAGCTTTATCCTCTAACGTTACTTGTCCTTTACGCGGGGAGATATACCCGCCTAAAATCCTGGCTAGCGTCGTTTTCCCGCATCCACTATATCCTGATAGACCAAGAACCTCACCAGGAGCTACCGTAATGTTGACATCTTTAAAAATCCAACGTTCCTTTTGATAATAGTGACTTAGATTCACTCCCATCAGACACATAACTTCTCACCGCCTGTTCCTTAAATTCCAAGTCAAAATCATTTTGCGGTAAGGCTCGCCACAACCTTCTAGTGTATTCCATCTTCAAACGTTCTCCACTTCCTTCAAATGCTGCAGCCTCAGCAATCTCCACAGTAGTTCCATCCTTGAGAACAGCAACTCGATCAGCAATTTCTAACGCAGACATAATATCATGAGTAATCAGCATAACTCCTGCGCCTTCTTTGGCGAATTGCTTGAGCTGTTTTAATATTTCGGTGAGCGCTTGCGGATGAATTCCGGGTGTTGGTTCATCGGCAATGACCAGCTTGACACCCTCTCGTACACTTGTAGCAAACATCACCCGGCGAAGCATTCCACCGGATAACTCAAAGGGAAATAACTTTCCGTCGCTCTTTTTCAAATCATATCGTTCAAATAGCTCCTCTTGTTTGGCCTGAGCAGTGGCCTGATCCAAGCCAATCTGTACTTGCCGTCCAACACGCATAAGGGGATCCAGATAATTAACGGATTGTGGAATGAAGGAGATCCCCCGACCTCTGAGCTGTTCTTTTCTCTTTTGCGTCAATTCTTCTCCCTTGTATAAGATTGTTCCGCTGCTGGTTGCATTCCCGGGCAAAATCCCTAGTATAGCGTGTGCCAACAGACTTTTCCCTGAACCGCTGGCACCTACCACTGCTACAATTTCTCCTTCGTTGATATCTA
Organism: Paenibacillus sp. VTT E-133291; assembly: GCF_002264395.1. Classification (GTDB taxonomy): domain Bacteria; phylum Bacillota; class Bacilli; order Paenibacillales; family Paenibacillaceae; genus Paenibacillus_AQ; species Paenibacillus_AQ nitricinens. The sequence goes on along the minus strand of NZ_NFVA01000075.1, from coordinate 12,933 downwards.
CATGCAGCTCAACTATTGGATGGATTACACGTTTTTGTGTGCCCTTATAATATTGAGAGAAACCAATGGATAAGTTTTCTACCCGTAATAACGGATTTTTCACTTTACTCATCACTCACCCCTCTATTCATTGGAGCTGGAAGGCTCCATTAAAATACGAATCTTTTCGCCGATACTGTCAAAGCTTTTAACCACTATCACTAGAAGCAATCCCGGAAATACCACCAGCCACCACTTTCCGGTAGAAATATGGTTCATCGCTTCAGAAAGTATAATACCTATAGCGGGAGTTTGCGGAGAAAGCCCAAACCCCAAGAAAGTTAACGCAGCTTCATGCAAAATCACATGCGGAAACATCAGTAAAAAACCAATCATTATTTGAGGAAAAATAGAGGGAAGGATATGCTTTCTAGTGATATACCATGCGGACTTACCGTAGCTCTTAGAGATTTGAATGTATTCGGCCCCTTTTATTTGTAGCACTTCAGAGCGCACGACCCTTGCCAATGCAGTCCAATGAGTCAGCGAAACACCAAGTACAATGCCATATATTCCGCCACCTACAATAAAGCAGATCAATACCATGAACACGAGATGAGGCATACCGATAAACAAATCGATAAGCCAGGAGATGATACTATCCACTGTTCGGCCAAAGGTTGCCGCGCATATCCCCATCATGGTTGCAATAATTACACTAAGGAAAGAAGCTAAGGCTCCTACAGCCAGTGACAACCGCAATCCCTTCATGGTACGGGTGAACATATCTCGACCGAGCCAGTCCGTGCCAAATAGATAATCCAAACTAGGTGTAAGATTTTTGGTAGCAGCATTGAGACGCAGATTATCATTGCTGAGTATAAAGCTGAGGATCAAAATCATTAATAGAAACCCGGAAGATAACGCAAGCAGTACAATCATTTTTTTACGTTCATTCATTCCTTCTTGTATGACCTGCATTTTAGGCCTCCCCCCTCATACGCGGATCTACAATTTTATTTAAAAGATCGGCAATCAAATTTCCTGCAAAGACGAACAAAGAACTAATCAGAATAATGCCAACCATTAAGGGTAGATCCCCCTTTAACCCTGCTGTGGTTAGTGTGCTACCTAATCCCGGATAAGAAAACACCTGCTCTGCTAGCATAGAACCTCCGAAAAGCTCGCCGAAATAGGCGAATTGCAGAGAGACAGCTGGAAGAATTGAATTTCGCACCCCATGATTCTTGAAGATTTGCCACTTGCTTTCGCCCCTTGCCTTTGCAAAAATGACATACTCCGTATTCAAAATATCAATCATTTTCTCTCGAGTATGCATCGCTATATTAGCCACCCCGAGTATGCTTAAGGTCAGAGCCGGTAATATAAAATGATGAACTCGATCAACAAACTTTACGTCACTCTCCATCATACCGGCCGGCGCCGACAAACCTACAGGGAACCAGTGAAGCCAAACAGCAAAGACAATTAGAAGGATTAGTCCCATCCAAAATATGGGGGTTGAGACAAGCGTGTAACTGTACCATTTAATAATTTTATCTATTGGTTTTCCTCGGTTCATAGCTGCAGTCATTCCAAGGACATAACCAATCACACCTGATAGAACCCATGCTGTTCCCATTAATGCAAGCGATGAAATAAAGCGGCTTTGAATAATCTCAATAACCGGGCTACGGTACAGCTTTGAAGTTCCAAAGTTGCCTTGCAGTAATGCTTTTGCCCAGGAAACATATTGTTCCACTAAACTTTTATCCACACCCCAATATTCTTTAATTTTCTCGATTTGTTGTGGTGACGCTGCGCTATCTCCCCCTATATATGCGTTGACCGGATCCATGGGAGATAAATGGATAAGAGAAAAAGTAAGAATAGATAAGCCAACCAGCAGGGTTATCACTCGAATCAATCGAATAACGATGCTTTTTGCCACAAGAACTCCCCTTCCTGCACAGAAAAGAGAGCTTTCTGAAATAGATAGCCCTCAGAAGTCTCTTTCCTTATATAATCAATTGGTCCATGTCCACTCCGTTACATTTCCAAACAATGCCCACTCATGACCGTGCGAATGAATAGGCTGCTTACCCAGATCCAGCTTCGTATTAGCCAAGTACAGGTGGTCCACCCGCACCAGCCAAACAATCGGAGCATCTCCGATACCACTGAAGCCTGTTTCTCCATCCCATTGGGCAAGCTTCCAATATTTATTAGCCTCTTCCAGTGAAGAAGAAGTAAGCGCTAGTGTTAAATATTCATCGACTTTAGGATTATGATAGTTAGACATATTGCCGATCCCTTTATCGATCTGCTCAGAGGAATTCATCGTATACAGTTGATAAGGGTGATGCCTTCCGCCTCCCCATGCCACCGCTGCTGTCTTTCCTTTTAGATAAATATCATCCCATGTAACTCCTAGAAGATTAATTTTGATTCCGAAGGTGCTTGCTTGGTCTGCTACGGCAAGGGAAAGATCGCTGCGGAGCTGATCATTAGAGCTAAAGTACATGTTAAACTCTGCATTGCGGCCGTCTTTTTCCAGAATGCCATCCTTATTCTTATCCGCCCAGCCACCATCTTCGAGGATTTTCGCAGCTGCTGCAATATTGCCATCCTCAATCACGGTTTCTTCGTTAAACCAAGGTAAACCATCCGCTAGGGAATATGCTTTTTTACCGTGTCCATCTAGAGCTACATCCAGCAGCTTCTGACGGTCTAGTCCAATATTAAGTGCCTGACGGATTGCAAGATCTGAAGTTACATCGTTGCCCACTTCTACTTCTTTACCGTTGGTCAACCCTTTCCCACCGCTAGGCACTGCCGGCAGCATAATACCGCGTGAATCGATACTCTCGTAAGTTCGAAGCGTCATTCCCTCAACCTTTTGCTCTGCGAATGTGGGCGGCACATACACAATGTCGGCTTCTCCCGCCTTTGCAGCTGCAAGAGCCGCATCCTCGGCAAGAAGAAGGAATGTCAACTTTTTGAACTGGGGCTCTGCACCATACCAATAGGGATTGTACTCCATAATAACTTGCTGTCCTTCATTGTATTGAACTACCTTATACGGTCCAGAGCCAATTGGATTTCGAGAATAGTTCTCATCATAGTGAGCTTTAGGGACGATTCCAATTTCTGTGAGCTGACTAACAAATGTGGAGCGTGGCTCGTCAAGAGTAATTGCGATGGTGTTATTTTCCAGAATATCAATTGTTTTAACAAAGGACAGATCGAATTTAATCCCATCCTCCTTGAGCATCTCATATGTAAATTTGACATCTTCCGGAGTCACTTGCTCACTGTTGGAGAATTTAGCGTCTTCACGAAGCGGGAAAGTCCATGTTAACGCATCCTCGCTGATGGTATAGGATTGTGCAAGATCCCCAATAAAGTTAAGATCTGAGTCAATAGCTAATAGCGAGCTATGAGTTAGACGGATCTGTGTCATCCCCCAGCCCTTCTTGGGATCAAACTGTCCACCATCCATAATTCCTACAGCAAGTACTAAATCTTCTTTAAGAGTTGTAAATTTCTCTAGTTCGGAGGAATTATTTGATTCCTTTGATCCATTTGTACATCCAGCCAGCAATAAAAGTGCTGACAATACCAAGGTTACATACGATAAGGTCTTCCATTTTAGAAATTTCTTTTGATTGTCTTTCACAACATACCTCCATAGTTTGATAGTCTGCTAACACAAGTCATATAAGAATGAATAACCCCCTTATATTCACTTTAATCGTAATGATTACTAATAAATCAACTGAGCTTAATAGTAATTATTACTATCTGAAATGTCAATCATTACTTTAATAACTTTTAAATAGTTAGTAAATCAAAATTAAATAGTAATTGCATGAACCAAGCACACAAATAAATCCGCACACTGCATGCACGGATTTTTATACATAGGTCAGATCCTCTATTATATCGCGATTAACAAGTTCCTCTTTGAAAACACATGCCACCGTTGAAAACATTAAGTTATGGAAGGATTGTATTCTTCATAAGAAAGAACAATATGCTCCCGTTTTAGCGGACAACGCTCTATAATCGCCTTGCGTTTCGCTTTCAGAACAATTTGCTCAATATCAGCAAAACTGCAGCCGGAAAGACGCTCGCATGCCTCTTCCGTCAACCCAGCTTCTCCCTCAAAGCCATTGATTAACAGTTCGATATATTGATACCTGCTTGATTCATCAGGGATAGAATAAATCATTTTTGTATCAAACCTTCTCCAAATAGCCCTATCCAATTCATTTTCCAGGTTCGTCGCTGCTACAAAAATGCTATTATCACCAAAATCATCGAGACATTGCAGTAGTGTATTCACCGCACGAGCCATTTCTTTAACCTCGTCATTACTCTCCCGTGTTCTTGCAATGGCATCAAACTCATCAAGGAATAGAACACAAGGAGATGCTTTCGCGTACTCGAATATTTTCCGGATATTGCTTCCAGTCTCACCCAAATGGCTGTGAATCATTGCATCCAATCGAACTAGGATAAGTGGAAGCTCCAGCATTTGAGCCATATAAAATGCCGTCAGTGTTTTCCCTGTGCCTGGTGGACCATACATAACCACTTTATTGGGAATTGGAACTTGATGTTCTTCAAATACTCCCCTCATTCCTAAGATTGTAATAAATTCATCGACAATCTTTTGATTCATATCGGGCAAGACGAGATGTCTAACCTTTTTGGCACATTCTTTGGGTGTATAATAGGTTCCCATATCTATTCCTTTTGCTCTTGGCAGACGTTGATTGGCGCTGCTTTTGGTCATTATTTATTGAAGCTCCTTTAAAAATAATTATTTTTCAAGAAATCCAAAAGATCCTTTCTGAATCCAGTTCAACCTGCTCTAATTGCCGTTCGAAGTCCACATGAGGAACTATAGAGTCTGCTTGTGACCATTCGTTATTTTCTTTTTTTGAATAGACCCTCCACTTATCATTTTCCCAGCGGAATTGGGCAAAATCAGTCCCCAGCCACTTTCGGTCATGCCATTCAGGCCGTTCCTCTATCAATGTAATTTGGTTGTGCTCCATACGATAACTTATTCTGACGGATAACCGTAAATCTCCAGGCACTTTTTGATCAATATATCCGTTTAGAATGGCCTTCAGCCTGTTTACAGTGAATGAATCCATCATTACTCACCTCGATTAAATCTGTTAATTTTGATCTCAAAGGGTTCACGAATATCCATCATCTTCTACAGCCCCTTTATTCGTAATTATTACGATTTAAAATATCATACTTTCTTTTCGTTTATCATGTCAACCAATGGTACAAAAAAGAGCCTTTATAGTTCCAAGGCTCTTTCGGGGTTTATCTATAAAATCGTCCATCTTTCCGCTATTTCACGATAGATATAATTCTTATATAACGTTCTCTTCTTCTATTTAGGTGATTCAACAGCAACCATGACTGGTTCATGCTAAATTAATTTTCAAACTCCGTTCATAAAAACTGTCAAAATATAACCTGTCCCAATAGGATCGTGTAGAGATACATCTGAAAATGACTTCAGATTGACATCATATCGTGTCCACAACCAAAAAATTCTATATCACCGGAGAAGACATAAAGGATTTGATTACATTTGCACCATTGGGCTTATAAAAGTTATCAAGAGCTACCGTAACAAAAGCACAAAGCTGTCCACTTTTGCGGCACACTGTATTTTAAAGATATCTGGACTAGTGTTCCATAAAAATAATCGAACATTACAAAATCCCTGCTATTGCCGTCATCCTAAACTTATGTATAATTTGACATAATAACAATCTTGTTTCCATTAGAAATTTTCCTAAAAACGATAAAAAACCTCCAACTCCGTATATGCCGCTTCGAAAGTTATTCATTGACGCTGCATTTCGCAGTTACTCTAAGTACAGAATCCCAAAATCACAGCTTCTATGAAATTCTGGTTTGTTCGAATGAACTCTGCTCCATGTTCCAAAATGCGGATAGGTCGTATCGTCGCCGCACTTGTAAAAGTTTCCTCTCATCCTTTTTCCCGGCACTGCCCGAAAGTCTGAAAAATAAGATTGTACCCAAGCCCATGAGATCGAAAAGCTTAATTCCCAATATACTTCTCCTTTATCATTGATTTGATCGGTAGTGGTTAGGACATGGAAAAGTGCCGGATTAATAGTGATTGGGAAGCGATCATACCGATCCGCTCCTATCTGCAAGAGAATTGTGCCATTCGCATTAAATTCGAAATTCATATAGCGTTGGTCCGAATCCGGAGTAGGCTGAAAAAAGAACTCGATGCAGCTATCCTTATACACGGGATCATTTAAGTTTCTGTATGTTCGTATTGGATTCTTTTCGTAAACCTTAAACTGAAGTTCCAGATCCTCCTGACTGTAATTTAATCTTGCTGTAACGACCGGGTTATACCCTTTAAGCCATTGATATTGCTTGATGATCTGGACTTCTTCTGTATCTGAAACATCCGTCTGATTTGTCAGACGGGAAATTACTAAGGTTTCCAATTTCCTTTCCATGTTTCATTCCCTTCTGTTCGGAATCCCACTGGGGTTAACACACCAAAACAACCCTATTAATTAACTTGATTATTTAGACCCGAGATTTCGCGCGGCCGTCTACCGTTACCTGTATTGGCGGATGAAGGAGACCGCCATCTCGGGCGAATCCCCCACTTTCCCCTCTCCCATGGGGCACCGTACACACACATCCCTTGGATCGACCGGCTGATGTCGGATGCCGTCCTTCACATGGGTGGGGACGATATAGCCCTTCAGCAGGTGTACACCTTGCACCGGGTCATCCCCTGTTACCATAACCATGTCAGTCCACCCTTATTTCGCACATGGTAACGTAATTCCTTCATGGATCGCCCGATCGGCCAGAAGTGCGACCTCCATCGCCCGGTAGGCATCCTCCATTGCCGGTATAGCGGGTAAGTTGTTCTCCAGCATGGACAGGAAATAGTCCAGTTGGGCACCCGTAGGCTTCACGGAGAAGTCCATATTGATCTGCCGGACCGTTCCTTTCCGATGGTCTTCGACCTCGACCAGATTTCCCAGATACTGTTCCTCTCGCGGTCGATCGTTCTTGTAGATGATGCGGATCCGGCCTGCGGGTCCGATGAATTCCTTCCGGTTATCAGTCGGAAGCCCCTTGCCCCACCCCGTCTCAAAGTAGCCTATGGAGCCGTCCGACAAACGGAGGGTCATGAGCCCATAATTGTAAGTGTACGGCGGGACTTCTTCATAAAGACGCTGCCCGATCCCGTTGACGCTTATCACGTCCGCCCCTGTAGCCCAACGCATCACATCGATATAATGGACGCCGCAATCTACGATCGGCGAGACGTCTCGGAGCAGGGACAAGTGGGAAGCCCAATTTTTGGAGGGCTTCAATTGGGATAACCGAATGACCAAGGGGAAGCCGATGGCGCCCTCCCGGATCATCTTCATTACCGCCTGGTACGTGGTGTTATGGCGAAGGATGTGACCAATCAGCACCTTGGTTTTGGCTCCACCGGCCAGCTTCATGAATTCCTGCGTTTCCCGTGCATTGCCCGCCATCGGCTTCTCGCATAGGATATGCTTCCCTGCAGCGAGACAATCTTTTGCGATCTCCAGATGGGAGGACGGGTACGTGGCGATAATGACCAGATCCACATCGTCACGCTCGATCAATGTCCGGTAATCCGTGCTCCAACACTTGGCTCCGTATTGGCTTGCCACTAAGGAGGCCCTGTCCCGGTTCCAATCCGCCACGCCGATCAACCGGACCCGCTCCTGTTGTGATATCGCGTCCAAGTGGAGAGAGCCCATATAACCACAGCCTATCACGACCGCCCCGTACCTTTTCATGATGCATCCATCCTATCCTTCTCACTCGCGGAGGTTATTTTGTGTTGATCCAAGCTCTTGTTGGGAGAAGCCGAAGTCTCCCTACAGCATCTAATCTTCATGGGTGAGCACTTACATTTGTATAATACCGGATTACTACAGAATAGCTTTCGTCTTGTTATGATACCTTGTTACCTTTATTATATAAGAATGATGGATAGTTTTATTTAGCTAAGAAAGTTACTTTTTGCACGATTCCGGTATTCCATCTAATTCTATGTAAGGGATCTATCCTGTTATTCCCCACCCTCTCCAACACCCGGTCCGCAAGCGATTCCTCTTCCAGGAGTGGACTCCCTCCATCCATTAAACGCAGTTCCAGACGGTCGCGCCTCGCTTGTTCCCGAGAAGGAGGCTAAAAGATTTTGAGCTGCTCTATGTGTGCCACGGCCAATTGTCCGTTGCGACGAAGGAACGGAAACTATACGGTGTTACCAGGGCAGCCTCCGTTGCCTTCCGGCGTCTACCACCGGAAGGCAACGGAGGCTGATCCGACCACCAAACGGATCGGGATCACGGTGAATTGCAGTTGGTAGAAGCGCAGAACTTAAAATCTTACGGTTCGTGAGCACCGTACGGGTTTGACCCCCACCCTCAGCAGTTAAATAGATAATTTTCTGAATATGTTTTTTTATGTTCATTTAACCCAACTACAAAAAAGCAACTCTCCTGTTGGCAAGTTGCTTTTAAAACACTCTATTGTGAATCTTTAGTTATTATCTAAGACCCTACCGCTTCGCCTTATAAAACTCATGATAAAGCTTCATCAGCGCCCTTTTCTCAATCCGTGATACACAACTCCGCGAGATCCCCAGCTCCTTAGCAATTCCACGCTGCGTCCTCTCTTCCCCGCCTGTATCCAGCCCAAACCTACACACCACAACTTCTTTCTCTCTGTCATCCAGAATATCAAGATTTCGATAAATCTTGATATTCTCAATCTTAAGATCGACCTCTTTAATAACATCATCAGCTTCAGAGCCGAGGATGTCGATAAGCGTAATTTCATTACCTTTCTTATGGCTTCTTTCCCAGCAGATACTTTACTCTTTTCAGGATGCCCATTATTGATCTTGCGGGCTAGTGCATCTGGAATTATCAGTGATTCTGCTTTATGCCATTCTCCCATATAGAAATCTTCCACTTTCATGAAATAAAAAACATAATATTCTCTGTTAATTATTAGCTGTTCCTCTTCTTTTTGAACTCGTGAAATTCAAGGTTTTTGATGATGCACCGGATGATGATACTTAATAGCCTGCGGCCCCTTAAAACCTATCATATAGAGTTATCTATTCAATATTATAGTTTACATATACATTACACATAATAATTAAAAAAGCCTTTTTTCCTTTTTTCAAACTCAAAATATATTAAATTCATAATATTTATTGACTCAAACAAATACTAGTGTTATATTTCCTAACATTAAATAATAAAATACATAAAGGAAAAGGAGATTACGCACATGTATAAGTTCATACGTCTACGTGAAACTAAAAGAGATCATTCTGGTTCCACCCGATCTGAATATTCACCAGCAAAAAAAAATTGGAGTAAAAAGCAATTTATAGCTACTTCAATTGTGTTATCTGTTATTGCTACGAGTGTAATTCCGTTTCAAACAGCTGACGCTTTAACTAGAGTTACTTCAGAAAGTGGCACAGTATGGGAGATTCACGATGTTTTTGCTCCTAGCTTAGACACAGGAAGTTTACGTACAATTGGTGCTACACAAGTACAAGGTTTCGGCAATATCTTTGTTAAAGTGTCCTCGCCTTCAGCTCCACTTATGAATGGTCAAATGATGCGTGGGTTTGACTTGAAATACGATGGCGTTAATAAGTTTACTTCGGCTCAATCTGTAAATCTAGGAAATGTAACTGTAACACGTGAGGTGTATGTGGATACTATTCATAATCGAACGAGATTCTTTGATACATTCACTAATAAAAATGATGTCGCTATAAAAGTTGATGTATCATTCGGTGGCTCTTTAGGATATGGTACAACAACAAATGCTTCAGTAGTTAAGGCAACCTACTCAGGCGATCTTAAGGTAACTACAGATGATTCATGGATTGTTGTAGATAGCAGTGCCAGAAACAATAAGCCGCTAGGCGTTGCAGTGGGATCTCCAAAACCGTTTGATAATGGATTAACAGGTCTAGGGAATCAGCAACAGGATCCATTCACAGTACCCTTAGCTGAGTATGGAAATGAAGCGAATTTCTATGGGTTCATTAATTCACTAAATATTGGGCCGGGCGAATCGAAGTCCCTAGTAAATTATGTACAAGTTGGAGAAGCTGGTGAAGAAGGGTTGAAAAATCTGGTTGCTATGCTAGATGGACTTAATAGTCTGCTGGATGTAACAGGATTAACAAACGCACAAATTCGTTCAATTAGCAACTGGGATATATCTGCTATAGAGGGACTTGATACTGGAGATCATCTGGATATTCCAAATGCTCCTGCGGCCAAAGAATTAATAACTTCATCTCCGTATGATGTTAAGAATAAATCAATTGCAGAAATACAGAAGGATATGATTAATGGTAAAACTACTTCTGTACAAATTACTCAAGCCTATTTAGATAGAATTAAGGTATACGATGAGGGACAATTGGGATTCCATGCATTCCTGCATGTATCTGAAACTGCGCTTAACCAAGCAAAAGCTGCTGACGATGCCCGTGCACAAGGTGTAAAAGGTGATTTATTGGGTATTCCAATTGCGATAAAAGATATTTATGACACAAAGGATATGCCTACTACAGGTGGCAGTAAAGCTCTTGAAGGCTGGCAGCCTGATTCCGATGCATTCCAAGTGAAAAAGCTGCGGGAAGCTGGAGCTGTAATTATTGGTAAAGTAAATACCTCTGAGTTTGCTAACAGCGGAAGCTTTAGTGAGAGCGGCTGGCAGCAAACATGGAATGCACTCTATCCATCAAAAACATCTTTTGGCTCAAGCGGCGGGTCTGCAGTATCTGTTGCAGCTGATTTCGCAGCAGCAGCAATGGGATCGCAAACAGGGGTATCTCTCTATGCACCAACTACAGGCGCTAGCTTAAAAAGCTTCCGGGGTACAGACGGTATGGCAAGTACTACAGGAGTACTTCCACTCACTTGGGGACAAGATTATGCAGGTCCCATTGCTAAAACAGTAACTGACCTAGCCATTATATTGAATACTACAACGGGTACGGACCCACAAGATATTTTCACAGTCACTGCTGATGCAGATCATAAGCGTCCAGTGGATTGGAAGGAATCTCTGGATGCTAATGCATTGAAAGGAAAGAAAATTGGATATATTCCTGCATCCTTTGTATCTGCATATGCTGATGATGATACTGGACGGGCAGTGATGGATAAGTTCTCAGAGCTTCAAGCAGCAGGGGCGACAATGGTTGAAATGTCAGCTGTACCATCAGGCCCTAGTCGTCCTTCAGGTATTAATGGATCTACTGAAGGTTGGGCACGTTATATTGAGCTTCATAAGGACTTCCCTTATATTGATGGAGCAAGTGTACTAGCTTCAGATAAGGTGCTTATCTATAATCAAAGAGGATATAGTACTCCAACTCGTATGACTGAACAAGCTGTGCAAGATTACATTAAGTATAGAACCGACTATAAGGAAGTTATTAAAAACTGGATGGACGCGAATGGCGTTGATGCTGTTGTTTATGCAGGTTTTATTAGTGACGTATATAACAATGACGCATCAGCTTCTCAATTAAGTTCTGACCGTAACACGGGCGTATTAACCTCTAATGTGGGTCTCCCTACGGTAGTTGTTCCTGTAGGAACGAATGACAGCGGATATTCTATTTCTATGCAACTGGTTGGTAGAGCATGGGATGATGCAAAAATTTTAGGCATGGGCTACGCTCTTGAGCAACAAAGTCAAGCTAGACTACTTACAACATTTGCTCCAGCACTTCAATATGTTTCAAACTCTACTAATCCTAACCCAAACACAGATAATGGACCAACCAATCCAAATACTGGAGGAGGTACTCCTCCAGCAGTAACAACGCCTATAGAAACAACGGCACCTGCAGAAACAATAACACCAGCAGATAAGCCGAAAGTTGTTAGTTTTGTAGATACAATGAATCATTGGGCAAAAGCAAGCATTGACGCACTAATTGCTAAGGGATTATTGACGGGTTATTCCGATGGAACATTCCGTCCAAATTCAGGTTTGACTCGTGCCGAAGCAATTAAAGTAATTGCAACTTACATGGGACTTGAAGGACAAGAAAGTAACTTTATAGATGTATCTCCAACTCATTGGGCGAATAAGTTTATTGGTGCAGCTGCTGGATCAGGTTTGATGAACGGATATAGTGACGGAAGATTCCGTCCAGATGAGAAGATTAGTCGTGGTGAATTAGCGGCACTAATCACTCGAGCCTTTAAGCTAACAGGTACTGGAAACACATCATTCAAAGATGTCACAAGAAATGCATGGTATTATGATTCCATTGATGCACTCGCATCCAATAATATTATTACAGGATACGCAGACAGTACATTTAAGCCTGAAAAAGATATTACTAGAGCAGAGTTTGCAACAATTGTTTCCAGATTACTAGGAACTACTAATTAAAAGAAATTCAATTAAACATGACAGAGTACTCGAGTAACCACGTTTACAGGAAGGGCCATCCTGAAAGGGATGGCCTTATAACTTGCCGTTACAGATAGTGCGATGAAATGAACCGTATCATAAGTAGGGCGAACCCTATTCACACAAAAAACGACTCATCCGTAGACAAGTCGCTTTTCAAGTTTTATTATTAATGGATTATTACTGTGTAATTGTCATCAGTCCTACCGCTTCACCTTATAAAACTCATGATACAGCTTCATTAACGCCCTTTTTTCTATCCGCGACACATAACTCCGCGAGATCCCTAACTCCTTAGCGATTTCCCGCTGCGTCCTCTCTTCTCCACCTGTATCCAGCCCAAACCTACCCACCACAACTTCTTTCTCTCGGTCATCCAGAATATCAAGATTACGATAA
>NZ_NFVA01000015.1 GCF_002264395.1 Paenibacillus sp. VTT E-133291 | reverse complement strand
TGAGGAATAGTTGTACGAAATGCAATTAGCAGATGCGTGCGTGCAGGCAATTGATATCCTTCGAGTATCCTTCGAGTAACCATCGAGGATGGATGTTAGTCACGTCGTGCTTAAATGCGTGCTAGCAATGACACGAAAAAAGAATGCTTCTATTGCATGATCTGCAATAGAAGCATCTTCGAAGCCGAAGCCCAGCGTCTCACATTGACACTGGGCTGGCTAGATAAAGCTATTGATATTTAACTACAATCGCGTTGCTAATCTGACGCCCAGGGGTCGTGAGATATTTGCCATTGTAGTATAGTCCGCTGGATGCGCCGCCATCCAGATTCATGGCTTGATACGCACCAGCCTGCTTCATCATTTCTGCCAGCTGTGGGATAGTAGCTCCGCCAGTGGTCAGCAGAATCAGCTTGTGGTCGCGAGTGAGGCCAAGTGCGCTGCGGGCGCCGCCGCCGGTTAAGATCTTGGCATCCTTGAAGCCTTCTGCCACGACATTAAGGGATACCTTGCCATTCACAAGCAGACGTGGCCCAGCTTGGAGTGCTCCTTCCATAGATCCGGAAGCGAAACGGTCTGTAAACTCTAGCCCGGGAATAAGCGAGGCTAGATGGTTGCTGTCATAGGTGAAAATTGTGCGGCGATCGCCGGAGCTATTTTTGAGCATTTTTCCACCACTGACCATATAACCGTAAGGCGCTTTGTATGCCCCTTTGGTGTAGGCATCAAAGAACGTACCGTTAATAGCTACTACGGCATTATTGCGTTTGGCTAGACTGCTTAGTTCCTCCACTTTTCCTACCGTATTTCCTGCTAGTACAACGTCGAGCTTCACTTTAGGATGCAGTAAGGAAACGGTAACCGTTTGGGCTTTGAAGGATTTGCTACCCACCTTGAAAGTTTTACTAGCACTGACAACAGGGGAGGAATCTGCTTTAAGAAGTGAGCCAGACTGTACAGGGACAGTCGATGAAACATCGTTATTCGTAAGGGTTACAGATGAGGCTTCCAGATTCCATTCCAATTGAATGCCCAGCGTTTTGCTGACCAAGGACAAAGGGATATATACCGTACCATTCTCACTAAAAGCGGAGTCGGTTAGTGTTACTGATTTGTCGTTGACGAGCGCAACCGCTTGTCCTACAGTGAGTATAATCTTAGTGTCTGCGTTCGTAATGGTTATACGTTTGTCACTAGTATTCATTTCAGCATGTACGCCGGTGAAATTATTTAAGAGACGCAGTGGGATGTACGAGTGGTTATTTTTGGTTACATACACGGTGTTTTTCGGAACCGCAGCAGCTCCAACAGTGGAGGAACTAAATGTGTAAACCGGAAATAAACATAGAAGGAATGCAAGAAAGAACGGAAACAATAACTTTTTCATATTAACCAAAATCTCCTTATCCTGTAGCTGATGTAAAAAGCAATAAAGGTTTATTATACCTCAAGTTCTAAAACATGGATAACCCTTATTTTTCAAATACTCAAGGGAAGATTCTGATAGAATGTAGATACGATTAAAGAATAGTACTAGAAATCAACAACTAAAGGGAGATCTTTATGACTACAGTAGGTTTAATTCGCCATGGAAGTACAGCGTGGAATAAGGAAGGTAGAGTACAAGGACATACAGATAACTCATTGGATGCAGAAGGCTTTCAGCAGGCAGCGCTTATTGCCGAACGACTTAGCGGTGAACAGTGGGACTACATATATTCAAGTGACTTGCTCAGAGCACAGCAAACGGCAGAGGTTATCGCAAAGCGACTAGGTATTGAGTTAGCAGGTATAGTACCGGGCATTCGAGAGATGTATGCAGGGCTAATTGAAGGTACTACGCAACAAGAGCGGATAGAACGATGGGGACCCGATTGGAAGACGTTAGAGTTGGGATTAGAAACTCCGGAGGCCAGCGAGATCAGAGGCAGCCAGGCCATCGAAGAGCTTGCGGAGAAACATCCGGGTTGTAATATCTTGATCGTTAGCCACGGAGTAATTTTGCGTAGCATTCTTAGAAGACTGATTCCAGAACTAGACGGTACAGTATTACTGAAAAATACGTCCATCACCCGGATCACCAAATCGGGTACTTCTTGGCATTGCGATCTGTACAATTGTGCAGAGCATTTAGAAATCTAACGAAGTGTTCAGATAATGTTCAGAGCATTTTAATATAGTGATTGTCCAGCAATCTAATCATTTTTGTAGTAAAAGGATGTGCGAATTTAAGGTGGCAGAGGTTCAGATTTACTTACAAACGTTATTATCCCTTCTCATCGCAGCCGCGGCCGGTTATTTAGTACTAAGGCTTTACCGGGATATTTCTTCTAAAACGCCTCAAAAAAGAGCGATTCATACCGGTCTTTTCGTTATAATAATCATCATTGGACTATGGAGCATGCATCAGTTAGGCGTAAAAACCTTATTGGGAAATGAAGTGGCCGATGATGGAATTATCATATCACTGGTGGTCTATAGTCTTACGATAGCCCTATTTATGTTTTTGATTACACGAATGAACCTAGTATGGGCTGAAAGAGAGCAATTGAAAGAACTGGCGTATAAGGATGCTTTAACAGGGTTATTGAATAAGAATGGAATGGATCATTTTTGGGATCGGTGCAAGGTAAATGAGCAGCTTGCCGTTTTGTTTCTGGATCTGAATCGCTTTAAATCGATCAATGATAGCTTGGGGCATCATGTGGGGGATTTACTGCTGGAAGAAGTGGGTAAAAATTTAATTCAATTCTCCAGCAAAAGAAAACGTCATATCTTCCGCGTGGGCGGTGATGAATTTGTGATTGTCGCTAAAGGCAGCAACCAGAAGGAAGCAGAGCAGCTTGCTGTGCGAATTCTGGAGAAGACGACTAAGAGTTACCAGCTAGGTGAGCATAACCTGTTCGTATCTATGAGTATAGGGATCAGCATAAGTCATGGTAAGGTGGATCATTTCAGGCTGCTTAATGAAGCAGACACAGCGATGTACGCCGCCAAACAGCTCGGTACAGGGCGTTACTCCGTCTATAAGAATTAGAAGAAGTGGATGTAAAATAAAAACGGCAGCCATAGACCTTGTACATCGTCCATGGCTGCCGCTATTGTTATTGGAAAGGCGAATGAATGCTGTTCGTCACATCCTTACGGCCTTTCATGAGGAACAAGCAGACAAGAGCAACGGCCATACTAATCGCCGCTACGTAAAACAGGATAGAGTAATCAAAAATATCAATCATGAGCCCCAGTAGTGGAGGCGAACTGATGGCGGCAAGGGAAGAGACCAGATAATACATCCCTGTTCGTGTGCCGATACTCTCTTCGGTTCCTGTTGCCACAACATAAGGATAGGAATTGATATTAATACAAGCCCAGAAGACTCCACCTAGCAACAGTAACCCTCGAAGGAGCATCAAGTCCTTTGCAAAACCGACGAGAGCAAAAATGGTCATTAATCCGCATACGCCGATGATGATCATTTTTTTCTTCCCGAATCTTCCGCCCAGCCAACCGCTCGGAATGGCGAACAGCACAAAAGCCAAAGAGAAGAAAGTGAGCGAGAAAGAGGCCGCCTGTTCGCTTAGGCCGAGATGATGTTTGCCATATAAGGTAAACAGCGTCTCAACGCCTTGATACGCTACGAACCAGAAGAAAATCGCCGCTAGCAAAAATACTGTGGTACGGTCAAGCTGACTTCGAAAGGAAATACGAGAGGGCTTGGTGGCAGCATTGTCTTCTGAGGGAAGCTTCATTTGCACGTTTACGCCGTCCCGATTTTCTTTAATGAAGCGTGACACGATAAACATACATAATAAGGTAATCAGTCCAGCGACGATAAACGGAAGTGCTGGATTGGATTTATACAGGATCGAACCTACGCCGAAAGCGAGAATAGAACCGAACCCACCCATGAAATTAATCAGCCCGTTGGCCTTTGTGCGCTGCTCTTCTGGCGTAATGTCCGGCATGAGGGCGACGGTTGGTGAACGGTATAAGCTCATGGCCAGATTCATTAGCATCATAAACAACAGAAGTGTAAATAGTCCGGTATGAAACGGAATCAGCATGGTTAGCACGGCAGCGAAAGGCATACCGATCATAAGATAAGGCATTCTGCGTCCAAAACGCGAGGTCGTGCGGTCACTACGGTTGCCAATCCAAGGCTGCAGGAATAAGGCAAAGTAATTATCAATCGTCATCAAGAAGCTGATAAGCGCCACACTATGTACGTATTTTTCTAGAAAAAAGGGTACAAATGCATTATACAGACTCCACGTAATGCTGATGCTGAAAAAGCCGAATCCGAGCAACCAGACTTTTTTCACATGTTCACACTCCCTTATTATTTAGCTAGAAGCCCAGCCAGCACATCTGGATGATCTGTAATAATACCTGACACTCCAGCTTCGATTAAAGCCTTCATCCGCTCTGGATCATTAACAGTCCAAGGATGATAAGCAATGCCATGCTTAGCTGCTTCTTCGACGAATTCAGGAAGTACTGCTTGATGATACGCATGCAGCGCATTTGCGCCAAGCGTAGCTGCATAATCCCAAGGACGATACAGACCTTCCCCGTATAGAATTCCTGTCCTGATCTCAGGTGCAATTGTTTTACTGTGAGCTAGTGAATAATGGTTGAAGCTTGAAAAAATCACGCGATCACTCATCTTGAACTCCCGTACAGCCGCGATAACCTTTTCCTCCATACCCGGGTAAAAGAAAGTACCATTCTTAAACTCGATGTTCAGTACTGTATCTCGTCCTTGCAGCAGATCTAATAAATCTTCTAGCAAGGGGAGCTTCTCGCCTTTGAACTCGGGACTGAACCAAGAGCCTGCGTCCACTTCCAAAATTTCTGCAAGGGTCTTATCTTTTACATAGCCTGTTCCGTTTGTCGTACGGTTCAGGGTTTCATCATGAATAAGAACGAGCCCGCCATCCTTGGTCATTTGTACATCGGTTTCAATTCCGGTTGCACCTAACTCAAGACCTTTGCGGAACGCTGCCATAGTATTTTCCGGACACACTGCCGATGCGCCGCGATGCGCAAAATTAATAATGTTCTTCATCAGCTATTCATCCCTCCAACATAGTGTTTGCTGTCGCCCTGTAGACGAGGGCTACTTTTCATATTCCACATAGAGTAAAGAAACCCTGTTTAGAAATGCTGGCAGGGCTCTATTTCTTGAAATTTAACATGCAGTTTACCTTACAGCAATTCTCGCTTCAATGATTCATAGCCCATAAGGAATTCGTTCCAGCAGACCTGATCCATAGATGTCTTGCAGCTTCAGCTCTGGCATATGGATATAACCGATATAACAGTCGCACACCTTCATTCGGCAGCTTCTTATAGCGGACAGACCTTCCAAGCCATCGCGATAGAGGTTGCCAATGACACCTCTGTCCTTATAACAGCGTTTCACCAGTCCAGCACCTTGTACATAAAAGACTTCTTTTCCTGCATTGCAGGTCTGCCCCAGACTCTCGTAATCCATAGCATTCACAGCAAAATGTGGATCAATCTGGCTCAGAATGGAAAGATCCTCGGCTGTATAGTAATCTGGTTTATCTTTATAAGCATTGACCCATAGATATACGCTCTCTGGTAATGCTGCGCGAAGCGAGGTTATAGCTGGAAAGGCACTGCGAATCCCAACGCTTCCTACACTGAAAGGTACATCATTCTCGTACAAAGCCATACATTGCGTTAGAAACTTATCCTCGCTCACCTGTCCGGGGTGGTAAGTAGCCCAAAAGGCAGCTTTGCTTCGATTCAGCTGATGAACGAAATCAAGATTTGCTGATAGGTTAGTCTGAATCGCTACCTTTTCCACATGTTCCATATTGGAGAGTGAAATCATCGCTTCTTTATACCAGCGGTGAATCAGCCCTTCGCCATAAGGATTGAAAAAGATAGATAGCCTGTGGCCAGCTGCACCCTGCAGAGAGGCCCACTCGACAAAAGTTTCCAGCCCTTGCCGATCCTTGGCGAGAGTGGCTGCATTGTCCTTATTTTTGCCGAAAGGACAGTAGGGGCAGTCATAATTGCAAGAGGTGAGAGATCCGCGGTAATAGAGAACGGTATTCATGGTAATACGAACCTTTCCATTTGCTCCCGAATCTCTCCTGAAATAAACCAATCCCCAATCGAATCAGAGTAGCCCATGCCTTCGGTAGTGAGGCGCAGTACGCCATCTATTTCCATTCCCAAGCCAGTTTGAAGCAGGTTCGACAGCTCAGGATAATCATCCCAGAGCGAATTTTTGAAGCGCAGGCTGTAGTCTTCTATCCTCAGACCTTCACTATGTAAAATTGCCTTCAGAATAAAGCGGCGCTTCTGTTCCTCTAGACTTAGCACAATGCCGTAATCAGCCGTATCGTAACGATCCGCTGCGACGTAATCAGCAATAATGCTTTCGGTTGCTTTACGGCTCACCCCGTAACGAGAAGCGTAATGCACATGGCGCGTGTAGGATCTTGCCCCGCAGCCCAATCCAACCATCCCTTCTTCTTGGCAACTATAATCGATAATAGGTTTGTCTGTTCCCGCGCTTTCTTTGGCGAATCGACGCATGGAATATTGGCGATAACCTCTAGCTTTAAGCAACTGTCCAGCAACTTTGTAGCAATCTAGGCGAATATCCTCCTGACGCTGGATATCGTCAGGCTTCACAATCGTATGCTCACGGGTGTAGAGCGGATAAATAAAGATTTCCTCTGGCTCATAGCTAAGCGCCTGATTTAGTGAATACAGCCAAGAATCTACGGTCTGCCCCGGAAGACCATAGATCAGATCCAAATTTAGAATAGGAAAATCATATTTCCCCAGCAGCTCCAGTGCCCGGTACACCACATCCGGGTTTTGGGGGCGATAGATGGCTGCTGATTCAGCAGCGACGAAGCTCTGGATGCCCATACTAACCCGATCTACTGTATATTCTTTCAGAATATTTAGCTTTTCTTCGCTAAGAGTCTCGGGGGAAGTTTCCACCGAGATGGAGGCTGTACGCGTATCCAGTCCCATCGTATCAACGGCAATGTGGAACAAACGGCGAAGCTGATCTGCCGCCAGCAATGTAGGCGTTCCACCACCAATCGCGAAGCGGGCATACGGCTTATGATCGGTAAATACTGCCCACTGCTTGGCTTGACGTTCTAGCGCGTCCACGTAAGTAGCGTGAACATTCGCGCGTTTATCAGGCAGGGTGAATAGGTTGCAGAATCCACAGCGAGCGCCGCAAAAAGGAATATGCATATATAAAAAAAAGGATTCTGCAGGCTCATCTCGCCATAAGGCTTCTAGTGGAAGCGGAGGCTGTAGATCACTGTAAGCTGTTTTGTGTGGATAGGAATACAGATAAGATCGGTAAGGGTAAGCCGTAATTTGGTCTTTCCATTTGTGAAGTTCTTCTAAAGAGAAGGACGATAACGTCATACAGTGCTCCATCCTTTCCTTTTCCTTGTTATAGAATAAATTCGCGGTAGGGGACATTCCATACGGTTTCGTGAGCTAGGCGATGCCCCTGATAGCCATCCTCGCCAAAGGCGGTCCCATGATCGGAAAACGCCAAACAGAAGGTAGGATTACCGCGTTCCCGGTAAGCGTCGAATAATCGGCCCAGTTCACCATCCACATATCGTAGTGCGGCGCGCTGGCTGTCTACGGAGTCTTTTTTAGCACCAGGTATAAAATAGTGGTTTGGCCCGTGGATGGCAGAGACATTAAGGAACATGAACAATCTTTGTTGGCCCGGAGTATCCTTCAACAGCTTCAAGGCATGATTCACCTGATGCTCTGTGGAACGCGGATTGGTGACCCCGAACGTCATCCGCCAGTAGCTTTGCTGGAAATAACTTGGTAACACACGAGCGAGTGGATTTTTTTTGGTGAAAAAAATAACGCCCCCTATACATACTGTGCGATAGCCCTCAGCAGCAAGCCCAGACACAATATCCGGTGTATCGAATAGCCAGGTATGGGGATGTGTCTTCATCCCGGTATTTCTGGAATGGAACATGCGGATATGCTCGCTCTTATCCGTTGTGGCCGGCGTAGGCAAGAAGCCGCCGAAGAAGGCGTGATGAGCCGCATAAGTAAAGCTGCCTGGGGTATGTCTTCTCTCCCATGATCCGGTCCCGCACAAGTTGGGACAGTTCGCTTCTTCCATTACAGCAGCATCATAACGAAGCGTATCGAGTGTGATCATAAGAATATCATGCGTGCCGACGATGGTGTTCATATCCATTAAGATAAACCTTCCTTTATAAGCGGTGTGGAGGGAGGCGTGATATAGTCTCTAGCCGACAATACCTTCATTTCCCATTCGTAGGTGCTGCATCCGCGGTATTTCACATCGTAGAGCAAATCGCCAAATGGATTGACATCCGCGACAAAACACTGCTGAGAACCCCCGGATACCAGTACATCTATTCCGGCTACCCCGGAACGGGGAAAAGCAGCCAGTGCTTGCAGGGCGGTATTCCGCACCTGCTCCTGTACGGATTCAGACAGACCAGCTTCCGAAAGAGACATCCGCTGGTTGCGTAAATGCAGATTCGTAATCGGAGTAGGACTGACCCGAGCAACCGCGTGGCAGGCCTCGCGGAGAACGACTAGCTGGCGAATATCAAATGCTTTTCCCTTAAGCCCCGCTTTAGGGATCCATTGCTCAGCATAACCCCCGTGCTGGTAGATCCAGTTCATAATTCCCGAGATCGTGACAGTATCTGTGTACCGTCGCAGTTTACCGGAATTATAGTAAATGGGTGGTCGAGTGATGTAATTCTCGACCCCCACAGTTGTTAAGGCGATTTCGGCACCGGTCACGGGATGGATTTGATAGGCGACCACCCCAGAAGCCGCAGAGCCGAAGGCCAGCTTAATGAATACCCGGTGCATTCGCCGGGATAACATCATCTCCCGGAGAGAGGTATAATCCGTAGGCTGTTGATCCTCGCCTACTGGGCGAGGGACTGGAATTCCTGCCTCACTTAGAATCTGTTGTGTCTGGCGTTTATCGGTCATGGCGGCAATGTCAGCAGGATCATTTAACCATAGCGAACCTGGATATGCGATTGTCGCCTCACGTTGTAGTCTAGCCAGCATTCGGCAGTAGCCGCGGAACCATTGGGATGGATGATGCAGAACCCCCTGCCTTTCCTTCAATTGACGAGCCACCTTCACACGGAGTGGTCGCGGGTCAGGTCTATCGGCGTAGGGATGAAGCGAATCGTCCATATCATCCGAATCTGGTGCACCTAGAGCGATTAAGGCTCGTTCTACCTCAAAGCTGCTTCCAGGTGATTCCAGTCTCAGCAGCGGGGGAGCTGTACTAAGATCTATTCCGTTATAAATGGAGGGCTGACTGGATATCTGCTTCTTCTGCTCTTCCATAAGATCACCTAATGATCTACCTTGCAGAAACTCAGTGTACGATAAAATAAGGGCAGGGGGCATTCCGAGATCGGAACGCGCTTGCTGGATGCCGCTAGTCCGTTTATCACCGGGAATACCGATAATGATCATCGGCCTCATGAGAGGCTCACTCTGTGATGGAAGGATAACGCCAGTCTTCCTCATCGTCGCTTTCCTGCTTGTCGCTGACATCAACAGGCAATCCACTCTGTTTCCAGCGGTTAATCATCTCGTCAGACATATAATGATGGCTTAGGTTTAATGCTTTTAATTTTTTGATTCTGTCGCTGGCTAGAAGCAATTCAGCCCCTTCGTCGCTTAGGGTACCGAGCGAAAGATCGAGCGTATCCAGTTGATCCATAATAGGAGCATTTGCTAATGCACCTGCGATCTCATCTTGGATTTGGCTATTTTTTAATCCTAGATAAGTAAGCTTAGGGAACTTCCCTACTTCTATAAGAGGGAGAAGATCTGCGAGGTTGCCGTCAAATCCGTAATTGTCTACACCCAGATATAGCTCCAGCTTGCGTAAATTCGGTAATTGGCTAGTTGCAATATGTTCAAGAACGGCTTTACTTAAGCCCCCACTGATAATAATCAGTTCTTCTAGCTTGTCGTGTTTGAGTTCTGCCAGGCTCAGCTCGTTCCCACCTTGAATCGTGAGTGATTGTAGCTCTGGAAAAGCGGGTAACAGTGGCGAAAGATCGCTTTGGGTAATCCAAGAAATCTCACATTCTTCATACCCCATCTCGCCTATGAAAAGCTTACGCAAAGCAGGGAAACTAGCACTATGCGTAACGAGTGCCTCTACAACCTCTTCTGAACTATTCTCGTAGGCTTGCCCCCAATCACCGATGATTAGACTTGTCAACGAAGAACTTTCAGGGCTGCTGCTAAGCTTCTCAATTTCTGTGCCAATTCTTTGGCCTTCTTCGAATTCGTCGTATCCGATACTGAGCTTTACTTCCGTCATGGGCATTCCCTCCCGGAAAAATTTAACTTCGAAAATACCCTATCATCTGTAGCCAAGGGAGTCAAATCACAGGTTTAAATAATTATAGTCAAATTGGTCATGTCATTGACCTAAGAATGTATGGTAGGTTTATGCTAGGGAGAGTTACATTATTTTGAAATATAAGGACGCCGAAGGCGATTATACTTGAAGGAGCTGCTCTAATGAAGATCAAACTTCAGGAATGGATAATAGAAGCGGATATTGCAAAGCTGCAAGCGGCTATGGAAGAAGGAGTAGTCAGCTCAGAGGATTTGGTAGCAGTATATTTGGAACGGATTCATAAGTACGATATAGACATAAACGCAATCTTAGAAATCAATCCTGAGGCTATAGAGATTGCCAGAGCACTGGATGTTGAACGTAAGGAACAAGGAAGCCGGGGAAGTCTACACGGTATTCCTATATTGTTGAAGGATAATATAGATACAGCGGATAAGATGCATACGAGTGCTGGCTCCGTAGCTTTAGCAGGATCATTTGCGGCACAAGATTCCTTCGTAGCTGCGAAGCTTCGGTCGGCAGGGGCTGTTTTACTTGGAAAGGCGAATATGTCGGAGTGGTCTAATTTTATGTCCAGTTCAATGCCAGCTGGATATAGCTCACGTGGAGGGCTTGTGCTGAATCCATATGGACCTGGGAACGTATTTGTCAGCGGATCTAGTTCTGGACCTGCGGCAGCGATTGCGGCGAATTTGGCAGCAGCATCGATCGGAACAGAAACCGCGGGATCGATTGTTGGGCCAGCCAGCCAACATGCGCTCGTCGGGATCAAACCAACGGCCGGATTAGTCAGTCGTGCTGGAGTGATTCCGATTTCGATTAGCCAAGACACCCCTGGGCCTATAACAAGAACGGTGACGGATGCAGCGATTATTTTGGGGGCATTAACGGGCGTAGATGACAAGGATGAAGCAACATTTTTAAGTGAGAAGCATGCTTTTACGGACTATACTCCATATTTAGATAAAAGCTTTATACGGAAAGCAAGAATAGGCATCCCACGGCATTATTACAAGCATTTAGATGCAGAGCGACTTTCGTTGATGGAAGCAGCGATCCAGACTTTGAAGAACGAAGGCGCTACAATTATAGATCCAGTTACGCTTTACGTTGAACAACAAAACTGGAATAATGATGTGATCTGTTATGAATTTAAAAAGGGGCTTAATGCCTACTTATCCCAAGTAGATGATTCTGTTCCGATTCACTCTTTGCAAGAATTGATAGCATACAATGAAAGCCATGCTGAAATCGCATTACAATATGGGCAAGACACATTAACTAGGTCAGAAGAAATAACATTGACTGAAGAGGAATACCAGCAAAAGAAACAAGAATACAGGAAATTAGCGCTTGAGCAAGGAATAGACTACGTGTTGGAACAATATAGTTTGGATGCGTTATTGCTGCCTGGTGATGTAGATGGGATGTATATTGCCGCACGTTTGGGCTATCCGTTAGTTGCCGTTCCAGCTGGATTTGTTGCTCATGGCATTATTGATGCCGACGGTGATCCTACTAGAGGCCCTTTTGGTGTAGTTTTTTCTGGAAAAGCCTATAGTGAGCCTACGCTCCTATCCATAGCCTACGGATTTGAACAAGCTACACAGCATCGTATTCCACCTCAACTGGAATAGGTATTGACTACTTTATTATA
Organism: Paenibacillus sp. VTT E-133291; assembly: GCF_002264395.1. Lineage (GTDB taxonomy): Bacteria > Bacillota > Bacilli > Paenibacillales > Paenibacillaceae > Paenibacillus_AQ > Paenibacillus_AQ nitricinens. The sequence goes on along the minus strand of NZ_NFVA01000015.1, from coordinate 74,251 downwards.
GAAGGAAGAGATCAGCTTGAAATATTGCCTAGAGTGCGGAACTGCGTTAGTAATGAAAGAAAACGATGGGGAAGGGCAGGTACCTTATTGTAAAACATGCGAAATGTTCCGATTCCCTATTTTTAGCACAGCGATCAGTACAGCAGTATTAAACCGAGAGATGAATAAGATTCTATTAATCCAGCAGTATAACCGACCAGATTATATATTGCTTGCAGGATACGTGAATAAAGGTGAAGATGCAGAGACGACACTTATTCGTGAGGTAAAAGAAGAGGTAGGTTTTTACATTATAGCCTATGAATATATGCGCAGTTTGTATTTCGCGCCTTCTAATACGCTGATGCTGAATTTTATAGGTGTTGCAGATTCGGAGGATTTAAGTCAGATGAGTGCTGAGGTGGATCATGCAGAGTGGTTTGCTTTGGAAGAGGCCGCGGAAGCCATTAAAAAAAGCAGTCTAGCCGAAACCTTCCTATTGGCGATTATTGAGAAATTGAATGCAGGGCGGGTACAGGTGAATCCAGTAGCGGTAGGAGGATCGGTGTAAGATGCGAGTATATCGTTTTTCAGAAGAAGTCGGTAAGTCTATTGATGCATTTGGCAGCCAGCAGCTTTATATGTCGAGGATACTGACAGAGGCGGTTTCTCCACATGTTGGTTGTATGCACTTGGGCGTGAATGGACTTATTGGCTGGCATCAGGCTCCGATACCACAGCTGTTTCTGGTCGTTAGCGGAGAAGGCTGGGTCAGAGCTGGGGAAGAAGCAGAAATTCCAGTTAGTGCGGGCTCTGCCGTGTATTGGGACAAGGGCGAGTGGCATGAGACACGCACGGAGACAGGACTAACAGCGATAGTGATAGAAGCTGAGAATATGAGTTTGGCGATGCCGTTGGTGTGAGAGATACTAGAGCGGAGGGAAAACAATGTTCAATCAAGAGAAAAGAACAATGACGACCGAAAGATTGATTTTGAGACCTTTTGAATCATCTGATGCAAAACGTGTCTCTGACCTCTGCAATAATTATAATATCTACAAAAGTACGTTGACTCTTCCTTATCCATATTCCTTGGATTGTGCGATATCCTGGATTGAAACGCATGAAGATCATTTTAACGATAATAAATCCTATGAGTTTGCCATTACGGATAAAAATACACACGAGCTTTATGGAGCTATAGGACTGACAAATAAGCAAGCACACAGAAATGGTGAAGTTGGATATTGGATCGGTGAGGAATATTGGGGGAAAGGGTACGCGACTGAAGCAACAAAAGCGGTCATTGCGTTTGCTTTTTCAGAAAAGCATTATCATAAAGTATTCGCAAGACACTTTGCTTCAAATCCCGCCTCTGGGAAGGTGATGCAAAAATGTGGCATGGTGGAGGAAGGCATATTCATGCAGCATATCTATAAAGAAAATAAATATGATGACCTTATTCATTATGGAATTATTAACACAGAAGGCTAATCTACATAAGGTGGGAAGTTCTTACAAGCAAATAAATAAGTAAAAAGGAGCCTCTCGGCTCCTTTTTGTAGTTTCACCATTGATCTTTGCTGACAGATCGGAAGGATTGTATTATTTAAGCTTATATACACGAGCTTCATAAGGACGAAGCTGAATCGTGTTTATTTCTTCTTCTGCATTTACTTTGTAGTTGGCAATGAGCAGTTCCTTCGCTTGGAATTTCACAGTAGAAGGAAGCTCGAAGGTTGCAGGCTCTCCAAAGAAATTCAATACAACCAGTAGCTGTTCTTCTCCAAGAGTACGCAGATAAGCATATACCTGCTCATGCTCCTCAGCCAAGATGGTATAACTTCCGTATACGATAATCTCATGCTGCTTACGCAGCTCAATTAGCTTCTTATAGTAGTAAAAAATAGAATCAGGATCAGCCAGCGCATTCTCCACATTAATGTCCTTGTAGTTAGGGTTCACAGTCAGCCACGGAGTGCCGGTGGTGAATCCTGCTTGTGGCTCGGAGTTCCATTGCATCGGTGTACGGCCATTGTCCCGGCCTTTGATGTAAATGGAATTCATGATTTTTTCTTCCGAGTGTCCAGCAGCTAAGTATTCCTTATACATATTTAGAATTTCAATATCTTTGTAGTCGTCGATGGAAGCAAACTGTACATTCGTCATCCCGATTTCTTCACCTTGATAGATATAAGGTGTACCTTGGAGCGTGTGAAGCAGTGTTGCTAACATTTTGCCAGACTCTTTCGGGAACAGCTTATCGTCCCCAAAGCGGGATAACATACGCGGCTGATCGTGGTTGTTCATATACAAGCTGTTCCAACCCTTACCATCCAGTGCGACTTGCCACTTGGAAATAATGGACTTGATGTCCGCCAGCTTCCAAGGCTGTACATTCCATTTGCCTCCAGGCCCGGAATCGACGTCCATAAGCTCAAAATGGAATACCATGTTCAGCTCGTTACGATCCTCGGAAACATACAGTGAAGCTTCTTCTGGAGTGACATTAACAGCTTCGCCTACGGTCATGATATCGTACTTGGATAGCACCTCACGATTCATTTCCTGCATATATTCATGTACGCGTGGACCGTTAACGAAATAGTCTCCTCCGAAATGGTACGTAGGCTGGTCCGCGTTATTTTCCCCAGCAACGCTAGGCAATTCCGGAACTTTGGAAATCAGGTTGATCACGTCCATGCGGAATCCGTCAATTCCTTTATCCAGCCACCAGGTCATCATATCGTAGATTTCCTGGCGGAGTTTTGGGTTCTCCCAATTAAGGTCCGGTTGTTTTCTAGAGAAGAGATGGAGATAATATTCTTCCGACTTCTCATCGTATTCCCAAGCCGACCCACTGAAGAAGGAGCCCCAGTCGTTCGGCGGCTGTCCATCTTTACCAGGACGCCAGATATAATAATCACGATAAGGATTATCCTGTGATTTACGGGATTCCACGAACCAGGCATGTTCATCTGAGGAATGGTTAACCACGAGATCCATAATCAGCTTCATGCCACGGCTGTGAAGTCCAGATAGCAGTTCTTCCCAATCGGAGAGTGTTCCGAAGTCATCCATAATACTTTGATAATTACTGATATCATAACCGTTATCGTCATTAGGCGACTGGTATACTGGGCACAGCCATACCACGTCAACACCAAGATGATTTAAATAATCGAGTTTCGAAATAATTCCTTGCAGATCACCAATGCCATCCCCGTTGCTGTCTTTAAAGCTGCGGGGGTAGATTTGATACACTACGCTTTCTTTCCACCATTTCTTTTCCAAGGTTATAATCTCCTATCTCTGTATAGATCTAGCTGTTTTATTTAATGGACCCTGATGTTAGTCCGCTGATAATCCATTTTTGCGCGAACAAGTAGACGATGAGCATCGGGGTTAATGCGAGCAGATATGAAGCAAATGCTAAGTTGAAATCTGTACTGAACTGCCCCTGGAACACATATTGTACCAGCGGTAGCGTGTAAGAATCCTGATCGCCGAGCAGAACCAGTGGTAGCATAAAGTCATTCCAAGTCGATAGACAAGACAGGATACCGATCGTTGCACTGACAGGAGCAAGGAGTGGGAAAATAATCTTCCAGAATGTTCCGAATGTCGATGCACCGTCTACTGTGGCCGCTTCTTCCAGTTCGTACGGAATGGAACGGATATAACCGGTGTATACAAATACGTTAAAGGCCAGACCATAAACAACGTAAAGAATAATAATTCCCACAATGTTGTTCATGTGCAGGTCCGTAGTCACTTTGACTACAGGCAGCATGATAATTTGGAAAGGAATAAACATTGCGCTAATAAAATAGAAGTAAAGCACTTTGAAAAATCTTCGCTTCATATTACGTGCAATAGCATAGGCTACCATGGAGTTGGTAAGTAATATGAACACGACTGTTGTAATGGTAATTATGGTACTATTTCCTAAGGCGTTGAAGAAATTCGTTGCCTTAATGGCATTGGAGAAGTTCTCAAAATGCAGGCCAGTTGGCAGCGAGAAGATAGATTGAGCCATTTCCTCGGGATTCTTGAGTGCGATGGCAATGGTCATGTACAGCGGAAACAGGATCAGTATTGAGCCTAGGGCGATAAGAATCGTTACAGGCCAGTTGGTTGATTTTTTGATCATAAGTCCATCTCCCGTTTCTGCAGAAATTTAAGCTGAAGGGCGGAGATAACGACAATCACGATAAAATAAATCACGGCGTTCGCCGATTGATAGGCAAATTCTCCGCCTTGGAAGCCGCCGGTGTAGATTAAGTGGGCAATGGATTGCGTTGAACGACCTGGACCCCCGCCTGTCAAGGCAACGATTTGGTCGAATACCATTAGACCGCCCTTCATCGCGAGCACCATATTGATGGTGAAGAAGGAAGCAAGCATTGGAAACGTAATGCTCCAGAATTCTCTCCAGCGGCTAGCGCCGTCCAGATTGGAAGCTTCGTAAAGATCATGAGGAATGGTTTGAAGACCCGCCAGATAGAGAATCGTGTTATAAGCAATCCCCTGCCAAACGGCTACAATGACGATACCGATCCAAGCCCAGTCGGAGTTACCGAGAATGTTCTGTGATAGGAATTCGCTGCCGAGTTTCGCACCCCAAATAGGGAATACATTAGCGAACAAGTAGTTAAAAATAAAACCAACAATCAATACGCTGAGGATATTCGGCAAGAAATATACGCCACGGAAAAAGTTTTTAGCTTTAATTTTGGCGTTAAGTCCAAGCGCAATCAACAAGCTGATGATATTGATAAGAATAGTGGTTAGAATGGCATATTTAAAAGTGAACACATATGAATTCAACACATTTTCATCTTGAAAAATGTTAATGAAGTTCTTAAATCCTACGTAATCAAAGCTGTCACTAAAGCCGTCCCAGTTCGTGAACGAATAATATATACCCTGGATTGCAGGAAAGGTATGGAAGGCAAAGAAAAGAAGTAATGCCGGTATAGTCATCAGATAAAAGGCGACTCGGCGTTTGGCCATCATGTAATCCTCCTCATTGTAAAAGCGAAAGAGAAGAGGGGAAGCCCCGTTCTCTTTCGCGGTTCATGTTTGTCTGATCAGTTTATTTCCGGTTAGCTACTTTATCCCATTCCTTATCAAGCTGTTCTAGGTAAGCTTTAATGTCTTTCTTTTGCAAGAAGGATTGGTTGATGGTATCCACTTTCATCGCACTTGGGATGTAGTGGTCAGCAAAGTCAGCCAAGTTGCCAGCGGTAAACGCTTCTTTGAAGCCATCCATCGTTGGATCATCTTGTGTTACACCTTGTACAGCTGGGAATGCTTTTTGCTCATTGATGTATAGGCTAACATTCTCAGGTTGAAGCAGGAAGTCTACGAATTTCTTTGCTTCTTCTTTATGTTTAGTGTTCTTGGAAATCGTCAGCAACGTATCTACGCCAGAAATGACTTTGTTATCGGCAGCATCATTTGTTGCTGGGAATGGGAATACGCCAAGTTCAATGGATGGATTGGCTTTCACGATTTCTGGGATCGCCCATACGCCTTGCAGGTACATTGCTGATTCACCTTTAGCGAATGCTGTGTTTCCGTCATTGTAACCTTTACCAAAGATATCTTTTTGTCCGTATTCCGTCAGCTTAAGCAGCTTTTCAGCAACCTCGTTAAAGCTGTCTGCGAAGGTTACAGTGCCTGCCGCACGCTCCTTGAAGAAATCATTCCCTTTAATGATCGTGGAGAGGGAGTTGAACGGCGTAAGTGTTGTCCATGAATCCTTCAGTGTCAGGTAAAAAGCATTTTTACCGCTGTCCTTGAACTTTTGAGCGACAGCCATGAACTCATCCCAAGTAGTTGGAACAGTAACACCGGCTTCAGCAAACATCGCTTTATTGTAAATGACACCACTTGCGTTTGAAGAGAATGGAAGACCATTCAGTTCGTCCGAACCCGTCAAGTCTTTCAGCATTTGAAGATATGCTGGCTGGATATTCTCAGCGAGTGGATCGCCTGTGAAATCTTCAAAAAGACCGCTGCCAGATAACGTCTTGTAGGTGTCAGTTGCTCCAATCCCTACCACGTCAGGAATATCTTTCTTCGCTGCACGAGTTTTCAATACCGTTTCAGCATCTGGCGGGTTAACCTGTGTGACAACAATATTTGGATTGGCTTCATTGAATTTCGCAACCAGCTTGTCGAAGGTGGCTTTGGCTTCGGTTTTATTTTGGAAAAACTCGACTTTTACCTTGTCACCGGAGGAGGCATTTCCACCACTATTTGCGCTGTTGTCAGCCGCATTGCTACCACAGGCACTAAGTACGGACATTGCCAGTACGCTAACCACTACGGGTTTGATTGTTTTTTTCATGATTAAATCCTCCTAATAATTTGTTGGTATTATGAACATGTAAGAGATTAAACATGTACGTAAATGAAAACTAATTGATATTCTGCTACTTATAGGCGGCAGATATGCATTACCAATAGAGAGAGTAAACGTTTACGTAAAAGGGGTAAAAAGACTCAGGTAAGTGATCTTACCGTTTGTCTTTCCACGATTAAGTGATCGACAATTTTGCTATCCACAGTCTCGCCTGTTTCAATCATCTGAATAAGCTTCTCCACGGCGATCTTACCAATATCGTACAGTGGTTGACGCACTGTAGTTAACGGAGGAATAATCATTTTCGCCATTCCAAGATCGTCATAACCCATAATGGATATATCGTCGGGAACACTTAAACCATATTTGATGACCGTGGAAAGAGCACCAATCGCCATTTCATCACTAGCGGCAAAGACGGCAGTGACATCAGGGGCTTGCTCCAAGAGAGCTTCCATTGCAATGCTCCCGCTTTCATACAGGAAGTCTCCAAAGGTGAGATATCGGCTGTCGAAAGGAATTCCACTTGCTTCAAGCGCTTTACGATATCCCTCAGCTCTGGGTGCACCAGCGATAGCATCGCTTGGATTTCCGCTGATCATGGCAATTTTGCTGTGACCTTTGGAAATTAAGTAGAGGGTAGCATCATAAGCAGCCTGGTAATCGTCTACTTTCACGTAAGGTACACTGGCAAATTCCGTTTGGGAGGAAACCAACACAACTGGGATTTTCATGGTTTCTAGCACATCGTAATACTCTTTCTTCAAGACCTCACTAGAGTAAATAATGCCATCAACCTGCTTCTCCCTTAAGAGTTGTAAGTACTTTAATGTTCGTTTACCATCCTGGTCGGTATTACAGACCATTACACTGTAATTGCGGTCATTGGCCAATTCCTCAATGCCTTTAAGCAGATCAGAGGAGAACGCTCCAGAAACACTTGGGAACATTACACCAATGGTCTGGGTACGCTTATTGATTAGGCCACGAGCAATTGCGTTAGGTTGATACCCGAGTTCTTTGATAGCTTCATTTACCTTTTGTTTCGTCTTGTCGGAGTACCCACTTAAATTGTTTAGCACGCGAGAGACTGTTGCAATGGAAACGTTCGCTTTTTGTGCAACATCTTTAATGGTTGGGTTCATTCATACGTGCTCCTTAGATTACGGTTAGCCTTAGATTAAACGTTTACGCTTTGAAAATCAAATTCCTTGAAAAGATTTACGTAAACGCTTACCCTGAATATAAATCCTGGCAGGTATGCTTGTCAACTCCACTTAAAAAATATGTGAGGGATAAGAACCATGAAAGGTAATTATTTTTTAATAGTATGAAACCGATTAAATTACCAGAAAATCTCTGTTAAAGTGGTGTGTAAGAGGGAGAAATGTAGCTGGAGTAGGATATTAAGAATACAGAGACCCAGAATTGACAAAAGAATAGTAGAGGTCTAACATTTAGACAGTAAACGCTTACGTGAAATCGGATTGACATGTTCATCGTTTGGTTTAGTGTTTAACCGGATAAGGAGCTGCGCTTATGAATATTTATCTCGAAATTCCAGATGTGGATAAGCATTTTCCTTTTAGAAGTTTACTATGTGGAGGAGATACACTGTGCTATCCGCATTGGCATAAAGAAATTGAAATTATATATGTAACTAAAGGAAGTCTAAATCTGGGAATAAATGATACCCCTATTCACATGGAGCAAGGTGAGGTTCAATTTATCAACGGTGGGGATGTCCATTATTTTCTGGCCTCACCTGAAAGCGAACGGGTAGTCATTCAATTCGATCTTAACCTGTTTCAGGAAGTCGCAGCCTTGAGTGGAAATGATTATTCGCTTCGTGAGGTTTTTACGCTTATGGAGCATTCAAGTTCAAAATGGCCCGAGGCAACCGCCGTGAAGATCAAAGGGCTGATTGAGAGTATTTATGAGGAAGACGTGCAGCGAAGAGATGGGTACGCTTACTTAATCAAAGCAAGATTGTTTGAACTATTGACCGTTATTTTACGGGAAGTGCCGAAGAGTACACTCAATAAACAGCCTAAGTTCTCGGAAGATACGCTGAACCAGTCTAGAGAAACACTGGAAAGATTAGAGCGGATTTTTATCTATGTAGAGCAGCATTACCAGGAAGCCATTACGCTGAATGAGGTAGCTAGCTATATGGGCTTTAGTCCGTATTATTTTACCAAGCTGTTCAAGAAGAATACTGGTATGACCTTTATAGCTTTCTTAAACGAATATCGCCTTAACAAAGCCAAATGGATCTTAATCAATGAAGATTTGCCGATGTCTGCGGTGGCGGAAGCTGCCGGGTTTGGCAGCGTGAAGACATTTCATCATTTTTTCAAGGATGCTACGGGGATATCACCCCTAAAATACCATAAGACAATATTCGGGAATAATACAGCAAGAATGCAGGAAGAAAGACGCCCCCGGGCTTTGTATGATAGAGATATCAAAACAGGAACAAGTGGAGGTTAAGACAAAGATGACATTAACAGTAGGAATTATCGGCTGCGGAGGCATTGCTAACGGCAAACATATGCCAGCATTAAAAAAAGTTGAAGGTGCGCGAATGGTTGCTTTTTGCGATATCGTTCCTGAGCGTGCAGAAAAGGCAAAGGCGGAGTTTGGGGATGAGAACTCTGTAGTTTACACGGATTATACAGAACTTCTTAAAGATGCAAGTATAGATGTAATTCATGTATGTACACCGAATATTTCCCATGCGGAGATTTCCATTGCGGCAATGGAGGCAGGTAAGCATGTAATGTGCGAGAAGCCAATGGCTAAAACCACTGAAGAAGCACAAGCAATGATCGACGCTTCAAAGCGAACTGGGAAGAAGCTAACCATCGGTTACCAGAACCGTTTCAGACCAGATTCCGCTTATCTGCATACGGTATGCGAGAATAATGGTCTTGGAGAGATTTATTACGCTAAAGCTAAAGCGATCCGTCGTCGTGCCGTTCCAACATGGGGCGTGTTCCTGGATGAGGAAGCACAAGGTGGAGGACCATTAATTGATATCGGTACTCATGCTCTCGATTTGACCCTGTGGATGATGGATAACTACAAACCTAAATATGTTGTGGGTAACGCTTATCATAAGCTGTCTGGTCGTAAAAATGCTGCGAACGCTTGGGGCCCGTGGGATCCTGAGAAATTTACAGTTGAGGATTCCGCCATTGGATTCATTACTATGGAGAATGGAGCTAGCATCGTTCTCGAAGCAAGCTGGGCGCTCAATACACTTGATGTTGGTGAAGCTAAGACTGTGCTTTGCGGTACTGAAGGTGGAGCGGATATGGAAGACGGTCTGCGCATCAACGGAGAAGAATACGGCAAGACATATGAGAAGCATATTAGCTTGGAAGCCGGTGGCGTTGACTTTTATGATGGTGCGGGAGATGATCCTGCATTGACGGAGGCTACTCAGTGGATCGAAAGCATCGTCAATGACACCGAGCCTGTAGTGAAGCCAGAGCAGGCGCTCGTTGTTACCCGTATCTTGGAGGCTATTTATAAATCCTCTGAGACTGGCATGCCTGTATTTTTTGAATAAACGATCAGGTTTAAAGACATAGATAACTATGAACTAGGAGTGTGTCCAAAGTGACCAGAGTAACGGTATGGAATGAATTCCGCCATGAACGGCAGGAAGAGAGAATTCTCAAAGTCTACCCGCAAGGGATTCACGGACAGTTGGCAAGCTTCCTTCAGGAGGCTGGACTGGACGCTCAGACAGCTACGCTGGATGAACCGGAGCATGGACTGACACAAGAAGTGCTGGATAACACGGATGTACTGATTTGGTGGGGACATGTCGCCCATCAAGAAGTTAGTGATGAGATTGTAAATCGTGTTCACCAAAGAGTGCTTCAAGGCATGGGGCTAGTGGTGCTTCATTCGGGTCATATGTCCAAAATATTCATGAAGTTAATGGGCACCAGCTGCGATCTAAAGTGGCGTGAAGCAGGGGAGAAAGAGCGTCTTTGGGTCATGGACCCAAGTCACCCGATTGCTGAGGGCATTGGCGAATATATCGATTTGGAGCAAGAGGAAATGTACGGTGCACATTTTGATGTACCAGCACCAGAAAGTCTTATTTTTGTCGGCTGGTTTGAAGGCGGCAATGTGTTCCCTAGCGGATCGACCTATCGTCGCGGGAACGGGAAGATCTTTTATTTCCAGCCCGGCCATGAATCTTATCCAACCTATTACAACAAAGAAATCCAAAGAGTGATCATCAATGGGGTGAACTGGTGTGCACCAACGAAGCGTGATTATCCAGTTTACGGACATTCTGAAGCTTTGGAGCCAATCAAAGAAAAGGTGGTATTATAAATGAAATTAGGTGTATTTGATCCTGTATTTGGAAGTTTAACTCTTGATGAGATGCTTGATAAAATCGCTGCTGCTGGTTTGAATGCGGTAGAGATCGGTTCAGGAGGCAATCCGGGAAATGCCCACTGTCCAACAGATGAGCTGCTTGCCAGCGAATCAGCACGTAAGGAATATCTGGAGAAGTTCACGAAACGTGGCATTATGATCAGTGCATTCAGTTGCCATAATAACCCGATTTCGCCGGATAAAGAAGAAGCTCGTGAAGGCGACGAAATTCTGCGTAAGTCGATCAAGCTAGCTTCGCTAATGGGCGTTAAGGTAGTGAATACTTTCTCGGGAACCGCGGGAGACAGCGACGATGCAAAAGCACCGAACTGGCCAGTTACACCTTGGCCTACCGTGTACAGCGATATCAAAACCTGGCAGTGGGAGCATAAACTGATCCCTTACTGGAAGGAAATCGGTAAGCTGGCTGAGGAGCATGGCGTTAAGATCGGTATCGAGCTTCATGGGGGATTCCTCTGCCATACACCTTACACGATTCTGAAGCTTAGAGAAGCAACCTGTGATGCGATCGGCGCGAACCTAGACCCGAGCCATCTGTGGTGGCAGGGCATCGATCCTGTGGGCGCAATCAAGATTCTTGGTAAAGCCGGCGCAATCCATCATTTCCATGCCAAGGATACGTACCTGGATCAGGACAACATCAATATGTATGGTCTGACAGATATGCAGCCTTATGGCGATGTGCAGACCCGCGCATGGACCTTCCGTTCCGTTGGCTGTGGACACAGCATATCTGAATGGTCGGATATCATGAGTGCGCTACGTACTTACGGTTATGATTATGTGGTCAGCATCGAGCATGAAGACCCTCTTATGACGGTAGACGAAGGCTTCCAACGTGCAGTAACCAATTTGCAATCCATTCTTATTCGTGACCAGCCTCAGGGTATGTGGTGGGCGTAAGGATATTTTAAGAACGAAAGATCTTGATTCTCTAGTGTTTGTAGAGGGTCAAGATCTTTTTTGCGTGTTTATGTGGATGTGGGTTAGGATAATGTGCGGATGAAGAAAATAGCAGAAAGCAAGGTTCTAAGATGAATAAAGGAGAGACAACAATGTTACTAGAAGTTATTGCTACAACATTAAGTGATGCAGTGCTGGCCGAACGTTATGGTGCTGACCGAATTGAACTGATCACAGCGATTAGTGAAGGGGGATTAACACCCAGTCTGGGACTAATAGAAAAAGTGCGCGAAGCCGTCTCGATCCCGGTCAGAGTAATGGTTAGGCCTCACGCCAGATCCTTTTATTACGATAAGGATGATATAGAAACTATGGAGAGGGATATTCAGCATATCGCATCTATCGGCGGATTCTCAGTTGTTATGGGCATGTTACGATCTGACGGAACGATTGACGAAGAGGCACTTCAACGACTGCTTCAGGCTGCACAGGGTCTGGAGGTGACATTCCATCGAGCGTTTGACGTGGTGAGGGATCAATTTGAGGCGTTAGAAATATTGATACGTTATCCTCAAATTACTGACATTCTAACATCAGGAGCCGAGAGTACAGCCCCTAAGGGCGCGGAGCGTATTGCTGCGCTTGAACAGCTTACTGCGGAGCGATCTATCAACATACTGGCAGGTAGTGGATTAACGGTGGAAGGGATAAGCGATTTTGTACAACAAACAGGTGTGAGGCGGGTACATTTCGGTTCAGCAGTTAGAGTAGAGGGTGATGCGCTGAAACCTATAGATCCTCTTCGCTTGCAGGCTGTTCGAAACCTTCTGGATCAAAGAAAAGAGCACTAGCCTTAACGATAATAATGGATTACAGACTGGGGGAGCTGAAAGGATTTTGAGATTAAAGATCCGGATGGGTATGTGATTGCATTGGGTTCAGGTAAGAAACTGTAGCCGCTGAAACATAAAATATTGTTTAAAAATACAGAGCTGATCTTTGGTTATCCAAAGGTCGGCTTTTTGTCGTGTGCACTTGGTTACAGTATTGCAATCTCTGCGTCAAATGCGGGGGACGAGTTGAAAAGAATAGGTACAGGCTGGTATGCAACTAAATTGAAATGATTTCGTCTTTATATATGGAGGTGGAGAAAATTGGGATTTTTTGTTTCGAGTAGCTGGTTTCAATCTTCATTACAGCGGAACATAAAGCTGATGCTTGTGTTTGGGCTTCTGTTCGCTGCATGTTTTACAGGTGTGGGAAAGGCGGAAGCTGCTGCTGGATCCGATCTAATTATCGTGAATAAAAAAACAAACAAACTCGCGTATTTCAGTGATGGCAAGCTGGTGAAGACTTTTCCGGTCGCAACAGGGAAATCGAAGGAACTGACACCGGAAGGTAGCTTCAAAATGGTAGTTAAAGTAAAGAACAGACCCTACTACAAAGAGAAAATACCTGGGGGTGATCCGGCCAATCCGCTTGGCGACCGCTGGTTAGGGCTAGAGGTAAATGGAACTTATGGAACTACGTACGCGATTCACGGCAATAGTAATGAGTCATCCATAGGAAAGTATGTTAGTGCTGGATGTATTCGAATGCATAATGATGATATCCACTGGTTATATCCAAAAATAGCTAAGAACACAAGAGTCATCATTACAACTAGTACACTGGCTATGGAGAGCATTGCGACAAAGAACGGGTACTCTGTGGGAAGTAAGACGTTTGCTGGAGCTTTTGAGCTGGATGGCGTCACGACAAAGCTGAATGATCCCTTTATATTGGATAACTCCCGTGTATTTATTCCGCTGAGAGAATCTGTAGCGTTGTTAGGTGGAACTCTGCAGAGCGAAGCTGGTACTGGTGCACTGCTAATTACGATAGGTGGTCGTACGGTGACACATAAGCCTTTATCCGAGCAGGCTATCGTGAATGGGAAATCCATTAAGATAATCGCATCTCGTAATGAAAATAACCGATTGTTAATTCCACTAAGCATCTTGCCCCAATTATTTAGCATTCAGGTGCAATGGAATCCACAGTCTCAGTCGGTAAAGATTAATTTATAACTGTTCTTGGAATTGTATTTCTGATCTTAGTTAGTCTATACTGTACTCATTCAAACCAATTCGGACAATGACGGAGGACCACCGACTGATGAATAACTAACACGTTTCCTAATGAATTAGACCATCCAACTTGTAAAGTGCATATGCACAAGTCACGGAGCACCCGCGCAGGGTGATAACGGTCAGGGATACGTGTGTCGGTCGGGGGCCTTACGTTGCTTTTATATGAATAGATCGATCTATTGTTTGGTTTACTCTGCATGCAGCAGGTGATCACAGCCGTAGTCTATTCATGTTATGGCATATTCCCCCATCATACGCTATTCGACCGCAGACCGCTGGCTGCGGTTTTTTATTTGCAATATAATCGGAGGAATGGAATATGACCCTAATAAAAGCAAAGAATTTACGTAAAGAATGGAGCGGGACCCTGTTATTTGAGAAGGTGTCCTTTGAGATATCGGAAGGAGAGCGTGTGCTCTTGTTCGGCCGTAATGGAATCGGCAAAACCACACTGCTTAAGGGACTGATCGGTCGCCTCAACTTTGAGGAAGGGAGTATTTATCACGGCTTACCTCCTGAAGAATGGGGCGTGCTGGATCAGCAGTTAGAAGTATCAGAAGAAGTAAGCGCCTTGGATTACGTTCTCGCCGGATCGGCAGAGCTACCCCAATTAAAGCGCCGGCTTCAACTCCTTGGTCAGAGGTTGCAGGAAGTGAACGACGAGAGTGAAGCTGGACTTACTGAATACGCCGAAGTGTACGAACGATACCTGCAGCTTAATGGATATGACTGGGAGGCTAAAGCGGAAAAGTGCTTGAAACAGCTTAAGCTAGAACGCTCAGTTTGGGATTTGCCATACCCATCGCTAAGCGGAGGGCAAAAGACACGTGTCCAATTAGCAGCATTACTGGCCCAGCAGCCAAAGCTGTTGATTCTAGATGAGCCGACAAATCACTTAGATGGAGAGACGATGGAGTGGTTGGAACATTGGGTGCACACCTACCCTGGAACCGTACTTTATGTTTCGCATGATCGTACGTTCATCGATCGAACGGCGACAGCTTTACTGGAACTTAGTCCAGGGGGATGTAGCCGGTATTGGGGTGGATATACGCAGTATCGGGAGCAGAAAGCGATAGAGGCACGAACGCTAGAGGGACAATATAAGAAGCAGGAACAGGAAAAGGAGAAAATACTGGAGAGCATCAGAAGGTATTCGGAGTGGTTCCAGCAGGCACACCGTGCTGCCGGACAGCATGATTTCCTGCGTGCGAAATCTAAGAAGAACGTGTCTCGTCTTCATGCGAAGGAAGCTGCACTCGAACGCTTAAATAAGAACCGTGTGGAATTGCCGCGCGAGACAAGCAAGCTGAAGATGAAGCTGGAGACGGAAGCATTAATGGCGGACACTTTGCTGTCACTCCGCGAGATTGATTTTGCTTATAAGGATAGTGCGCCTGTATTGAAAAATTTCAGTTTGTCCTTGAATCGAGGAGATCGTCTTGCTATTCTGGGGCCCAATGGGGTTGGGAAGTCTTCTTTGCTGAAGTTGATTGCGGGTATTCATAAACCCACCCAAGGTGAAGTACGGCTGCATCCACGGACGAAGATTGGTTATTTTGCCCAAGAGCTCGATAATCTAGCGGTGTCATCCACGATTCTGGATAGCTTGCTTGAACTGCCGGGTATGACCCAAACGGAGGCACGAACGATTCTAGGCTGCTTTTTATTTTCGCGGGAGGATGTCTTTAAACGAATTGGTGATTTAAGTCTGGGAGAGAAATGTCGTGTAGCTTTCCTTAAACTGTACTTTGGAAAAGCTAACCTATTAGTACTGGACGAACCCACCAATTATCTGGACATTGACACTAGGGAGCGTGTAGAAGAAGCGTTAAGGGTATATCCGGGAGGGCTTGTGATGGTCTCGCATGACCGATATCTGCACACTAATGTAGCTAATCGTCTGGTAATCTTAGAGCCGGCTCAGACACCGAAGTTTTTCCAGGGTTCCTATAATGAATACATTTCCAAAGATAGAAGTCGTGTGCTTACCCAAAAAGAACAGGCGCGGGAGGACGAGCTTGTCCTTCTGACGCTCCGTCTGAATCAATTGATCCAAAGTGGAAGTAGGGATACAGAGGCTGAGAATGAGGCGCTAATGGCGGACATAGTTAATCTGCGGTTACAGATTCAGGAACTAAGAGATAAGGATGAAACTACACTCTTCTAAAAAGAGAGTCAAAATCACCCAGCTCAGGATACAATTTATCTAGGGCTGGGTTGTTTTTTAGCGTGAAAAATATATACGGAATCGAATATTCAGATAGGAGTTATTAGATGTAAGGTGTATAATTTGGAGGAATATGGATGTAATTTGGGATAGGCAGATCTTGAAAGGACGGTTATAAAATGATGAAATTCGCTTCCTTTATTCTGGAATTATTTCGATTATGTATATTACTTGTGTTGACCTTGTTTATTTTAGGCGGGGCAGAGCGATTCGTATATCAATCTATATTTGGTCAGCCCGTATATAACTGGAGTATGGCGTTTGGAAATGTATTGATATTTTTTATGCTGTATCGGAATCATTTTCAGTTTAAAGGTTGGTACAAATCAGAAAAAAATGTCAAGCTAACCCTCCTCACTACAAGAATTATAACTGTTATATCGCTAGGGCTTATCCTCCTGCCGATCGGGCTCAGCTGAGCCTATGTAAATTAGAATCATTGGAGCCTGTGATGATTTTTAAATGGAACCGTGGATATAATTGGGAAGACATTCATAGAATTATTAAATTAACAGATAAACTTTCTGATATACGGGTGATTCTAAAACATAATAAGGAACTGGAATCCATTATTGAAGAGCGGATCAAAAGGCTGAATGAATACAGTTAAGCATAGAGAGCGGGGGCCCTGATATGAATAACTATAAAGTGGAGCGTTTGGAACAGGAGGATTTCATAGGATTTTGGAAAAGAGTACTGGCTACCATTCTTGATCTCCTTGTCATTCTGATCCCTGCGGTTATTGTTTACATGCTATTCAACTCATTAGCTGTTTCCTTGCACTCGGAGATTCCTATTATCCTTGAGTATATTATCTTCATCGTGTTTGATATTTTTATGATCGTTAGATTTGGCGGATCACCCGGGAAGCTGATTTTAAAGATAAAGATTGTTAATGATCAAGGGAGTTATCCAACGCTGAAGGAAGCTCTAGTTCGAAATATTTTCCGAATCATTAGTACAATTTTTTCAATGATTGTTGGTGTCAGTCTCTACGACCTCACTGCGATTTCCACCAACCTTGCCTTATGGGCACCATTGGCTAATGATCTCAGTAAAATACTTGGCTTTATCATGCTTGTGGATTATCTATTTGTCGCATTTACTCCCCGTAAACGTGCGCTTCACGATATGATGGCCGGTACTTATGTTATTGATAAATCTGCAATTTAAAGGATGCTTGCTGAGCATTCTTTTTTTTTGATTATTAATAGTTTATCGTTAAATAGTTTACTATTAAATATTTTAGTGTTAAAATAAATACAGAAGCACCCAATGATCATGAGCGTTATAGGAGGATGTACTTGGAAAACCCAGATTTTTTTAGACTCATACATGCAGTTGAATTATTCACGGATGAAATTATTGTTCGGTGGATGAATGCTTTTGACCATAATATTGGGATATCACCCGTTCTCGTCTTGGGAGAATTGAATAAAAAGGGTCCGCAGAAGCAAACTACTTTGGCTAAAAAATTAGGTTATACGCCGGGGGCGATGACGAACATTGCCAATCGCTTAATTAAACAGGAAATGGCCGAGCGTAAATATAATGAAGATGATCGCCGAAATGTACTGCTCTCGATCACGGACAAAGGTAAGGATGTACTGAAGGAAGCACAGCTAAAAGGACAGGAGCTCCGAGCTGAAATATTTCTGAAGCTCGATGAAGAAGAACTGCAGCAATTCTTGAAAATTTATGAAAAGTTGTTAACGAGCTTTGATAGCTCTGAAACATAAATGAAGTCATCTAAGAATCTTAATCACATTATAAAGGGGTATGGATATGGGAAGAGTTCAAGGTAAGGTTGCATTAGTCACTGGAGGCGCTTCAGGTATTGGCTTATCAGCCGCTACTCTAATGGCTAGAGAAGGAGCCAAAGTTGTCATCGCCGATTTTAATGTAGAGGCTGCCAAGGAAGCAGCGGCTAAGATTAAAAGTGAGGGTGGAGAGGCAGAAGGTCTTTTCCTGGATGCATCCCAAGCAGATTCGATCAAGGAAGCTGTTGATTTCACAGTCGCTCAGTATGGCACCATTACAGTTTTGTTCAACAACGTAGGTCTAACTAATCTGCAAAAAGACCTTGATGTGGTCAACATAGATTTGGAAGAATGGGATCGCCTGATGAACGTGAACACCAAAAGTGTTCTATTAGGCAGCCGATTTGCTATTCCACATATGATTAAAGCGGGCGGAGGTTCTATTATTAACACCGCTTCGATGTCAGCATTTGCAGGAGATTCATTGCGCACGGCTTATGGTTCCTCTAAGGCAGCTGTTGTGAACCTTACACGTTATATCGCTACACAATATGGTAAGGATAAGATTCGTTGTAACGGAGTGGCTCCAGGCCTAATTCTAACACCTGCGGCTGCAAGAAATATGCCGCCAGCTGTGCTGGATATTTTCCAGAAGTTCAATGCCCTCCCTTACCATGGGGAAGCGGATGATATCGGAAACACAGTATTGTTCCTGGCATCGGATGAATCTAAATTCATCACCGGACAAACAATAGAAGTAGAGGGTGGTCACTATATGTCCAACCCTAGTATTACGGACTTCCAGAATTACATGATGGAAGCTAAAGGTAAATAAATTCAAGCGTAATTAAAAAATCCGGTTCTAAGCTCGTGTTCAATGAGCGGGACCGGATTTTTGTTTGTATAAGTGAGTTAGGCTAAATTAGCTTACCGCTAAAACAGCCTGTATAAAGGTTTTCAGTGCTGAGGATTTTGTGCTATCCATCCATTGTTTCAAAACATCTGTCTGACCATCCATATACCATCCGAGTTTTTCCTTCAGCTCTTGGTCAAAGTTATCAGGTTGTTTTGTTCGTTCGGCTATGAGCTGTTTAATCATTTGTGACCAACGATACCCATTAAGACCAAAGCTGTGTTCGGGGTAACGCTCAGCCAGTGTTAAGACAGAAGAAAGCGACTCACCAACGTATAATTCTGCCGCCAAATAGCTGCCAACAAAACGATGGCTGTCATCATGCTCTAAGGCGATAGAAAATTGCTCCCGAGCTTCTGTAAGCTTGCCTTGATGCATGAGAGCTGTAGCATTAATCGAGCGGTCATAGTCATCCCCCATAGTTTGACTCAGCTCAATGTAGCGGGAATAATACTCGTTATATGATTTCCAGTCCTTATGGTCAAAATAGTACTGCGTCAACGTGAAGGCATAATTAGAATAAGGATGCAACTGTATGAGCTTTTGGAGTAGCGGAATCGCCTGATCTTCTAATGAGTCATCCTTCGTCAGGGAGGATTTAGCGAGCATCAGCTTCACAAGCATGTGTAGAGCATGAGCATCCTCTGGATCATCTGCAACATTCTGTTGGTACATTTCTATGGCTTGATCAGGTTTCTTATTTAGCAATAGTCTATCGGCTGTGGTTAGTTCTCGTTCCTTGAGATAGAAGAAGGGCAGATTACCTACAGTCTCTTCGTTCAATCTGTAGCCACTACTGCGGGTAAGCAGATGTCCATCCGCATCAAATGCCTCGATATTCCAAGAAAAGCGTGCTTCAGGATTCATGAACACAAGAAAAGATAGAGGATCAATCGATTCAAAGCCCTCTCCGCCACTGCCGTAGGAGAAACCACTGTTGTAATAGAGTTCATCTACTGGAATAGAGACTTGATTGTCCGTGATATGGTCCCGAATCTGCGAACTGAAGGAGCTCCCCACCATCGAGACCCCACCGCTTAAACGATAATAAGCTGCACCCTTAACAGCTTTCCAGCGGAAATCTACGGTCTTTCCAGTTAGTGTCTCCTGATTAATAGGAGACTGAAGCTCAATGAGAGGTTGCAGAACAACACTCTCCTTCAACAGGTCACCCGGTTTAACTTCAATCCAATCGTCATACTGTATAGGCCAAGCCCAGCCATCGATCTGATCATAGCTAAGTCCAAGCTGCAGTTGATAGAAGCCCGGAATCACACCGTAGAATTCGAAACGTCCTTCATCGTCTGTAACGATTCGGTAGGAATCAGCAGATGTAATGCTGTGATGAACCTCGCTTTCAGCACGGAGAAAAATACCTGCACGCGAGACCGGAGTACCATCGCTACGAGTAAGTGTTCCGGATACGACGGCAGTCGAGTTGTTCCCCATATCGACAGCGGACTGAATGGCAATCCGGAGTGCCTCCAACTGCAATTCGGTCTCTGAAGTTCCAATCGTTGGTGGTGAAATTGACGCTGATCCCGCTGCATCCTTGTCTGCGGTGTCTTTATCTGAGTTGCTAGTGGTAAGACTCATTTGTTTATGAATATCCTGCCAGAATTTTTGGTAGCTCTCCAAGCCATTGTCTACTACGGCAAGTGCTTCTTGTGCTTTACCTTTTGTGAAGAGCAGACGCCCGGTAAGCCATGCTTTTTGCGCATCTAAATCCTGCTGATTCTCAGATAACAATGTGGTTTGTTCAAGAATAGCTTCAGCGGTTGTTATGTCCCCACGATTCAGGGCTCGTTCTGCACGAAGGAGCGTCAGCTCTTGTGCCACGTGAGAATTGCTGGCTAGTTGTTTAGTGGCCGTTATTAGCGCTTGATCGCCGTCTTCCTTACGGCCAAGAGCATCATATTCGTAGGCAAGCAGCTTTACCGCAAATATACGTGTATTATTCGCTGGCCCATCAAGGATGTATTCTTCTAACAAAGCGATTTTATCCTCTGGCAGCAAGTCGGAAATACTCGGTTCATCATGATTCCACTGACTCATAGAGGGACCAATATTTACGTCATATCTATAGGGATCGTAGGCGTGCTCCTTATCAATGATATTTGTTTGAATAAGCTCCATACGTTTACTGCCAGTTGTAGACTCTAGCTTTTGCAGAAGTTCTGTACGGGCCAGGTTAAATTGAATAGCTGGGCTTTCCTCCATTTGTGCCTTTGAGGAGGGCAGAAAGTTAAATAGAAGAATGAGCAGGAAGGCTGGGAGTAGCACGAATGACACTAGATGTTTGACTCTGATCTTAATTCGCATGTCTCTTCACCGCCTGATCATAGATATCTTTCCAGTACGTATTGCCCCCAGCCTCAATAAGTTCACGGTTTGGATGCTGCTGGACGTTTTGTTGGGGTTGATGTTTAACCTCTGGTTGATGCAGTGTCAATGATACGACTAGAATAATGGCACCAATCGCGCCTAAAGGTTTCACGGGGATCTCGATTTCTTTATTCCAGAAAGCCATGAGTCGGGCTCCAAAGGTTGGAGGGTGGGTCATCTTGAGGACGCGCTCATGTCCTTCGAAGTGTATGGGTTGTAGTTCTTCATCTAGCTGATGCTTGATCACTTCGCGTTTCGTATTCTCTGTGCTCCCCGTATTCATAAGAAATGTCCCTCCTTCTCCAATATCTTTTTTAAGAGTGTCCGTCCTCTAACTAACCGGGATTTAATCGTATTCTCCGGCGTATTCAATTGCTCAGAAATTTCACGGATGCTCATCTCATGAAAGTAATATAACGTCAGACATTCGCGGTATACATAATCGAGAGTTCTGATGGACTCAGCGAGTCTAACATTATGCCATTCCACCATAAAAAGCTCTTCTGCCCCGGCAGTGAAGCCCGCATCATCACTGGCTTGGAGCTCTGCATCGCCTGAGGGGGAAATATTACGCCAGCTCCAAGTCCGTTGCTTCATGCGGCAGCGGTTGATCACGATGCGAATGAGCCAAGCCTTTAACCGTTCCGGTTCCTGCAATTGATTCATTTTGGCAAAGGCTTGAATAAAAGTATCTTGCACCGCCTCTTCGGCACTGTGTCGATCTTTGAGCAATAAGCAAGCGGTTCGGAGCAGCATATCGCCATAATCGTCCATCAACAGGCTGAGAGCTGACTCATCCTTTGCTTTGATTCTGTCTATAATATTCAGATGAAGCTCCCCTCCCTTTACTAAATAAGATGCGGCTCAGAGGATTAAGGTTGCGTTTGTGTGGAATATTTTTACTGAGGGGACTCCAATTGCACTATGTGCAATAGAATTTGTCCTGAAGCGGGAGAAGATGAATTCTGTTGCACTTTGTACATTCAAAATAGCTAAGAAACGCCTAATTAGGGGTTTTTTTCGGATTCTATTGCACAAAGTGCAATGCATTGCTTTTTTCGAAGCAAACTGCCCCGATCTATTGCATGTTCTGCAATGAAATCCTCCGATGGTGAGAATTAATCAGGTAATTAATTGATGTTAGGCAGATTTGGGTAAATGATAGTTAGGCTATGCCTAATCTTCCTTGTCTAAGGAAACTTTTTCGTTTCAGTATCGTCTATATGTTCAGTTCCATTTTTTTGCAAGATGGCTTTGAGCAACCTACTAAGGAGATGACATCATGTCAGCACAGATTAAGTTTCTAGCAGCCACTATCCTGCTCATTGGAATGATCGGGCTTGCTGGTTGCAGTTCGAACAATGAGGCGGCTAATTCTGAATCCCCTACAAATACCCCAACAGAAACAGCTATAACAGCAACTTCGGGACCGGAAGTTAGCCCGTCATCCACTCCTGCAGAAACCGCAGCAACGGAGACTAATAAAGATACAGCCAAGGCGAATCCGCAGAATAGTGACAAACAACTTCAAGAATTACTTGAGCTTGCTAAAAAAGGGAAGGTGCCCGGTGTTGAATATGCTGCTCATACCGGACTAATTGATGAGGTAGAAGCCGATTGGGGTAAACCTGATCAACAAGAGCCAGCGGGAAAAGGGATTTATGCTACCTACACTGATGAACATATCGTATTCGGATTCAATAAAGGGAGCCTAATCTTCGATGTTCGTTCCAGTGATACTGCGCTGCAAAAGCTGACACTGAAACAGATCGAGTCCACACTGGGCAAGCCGGACGATACCAAAGTAAATGGTGAGGATAAGATCTACACTTACCAAGCCAATGATCAATTCCAGTTGAAATTCATTATTCCAAACTCGACGGGTAAGGTGGGCCATATCTCCGTTTTTAGTGAACAGGATTCCATTAATAATATGGCTGGATAAGACGAGCAATGGGTACAAGGAGCAATCAATGCAGAGAAATCTGCGGGTTGCTCTTTTTGATGTTTATTTTTGATCTGGAGTACGCCTTGGACGGACTGATATAATGTAACCTATGAGCGGATTCGGGGGAAAGAGAGGTTCTATCATGCAGTTGGAATTAATCGAAAGTGAATACAAAGTGACCGGAGATGGGATAACGATCGAATTATTCCCAAAAGAGTTTACGCTTTTTCAGTTCTTGTACAAAAATAGAGGGCGTACGTTCAGCCGAGAACAGTTGCTGGATAAGGTCTGGCCCTTGGAATATCCGGTAGAGCGAACGGTAGATGATCATATTTATCGCATTCGTAAAAAGCTTGGCAAGCTACAGGGTCTTGATATTAAGACTGTTAGGGGATTTGGTTATAGTCTGATTATACAAGAGCCTTCAGCGGCCATGACCAATCCGACTACATATGATTTAGAGATGCAGAAGACGATGCGTGAGGTATTCAAGAAATATCACCTATATGGTCAAGGGCGCTCAATGTTAATCCTCGCACGCCAACAGGATGTTTTGGGTTATGCGATGGACCCGTTTTATTCGGTATATATTCATTTTGTGCAGGGAGATGTGGAATGGCTGCTGAACACAACGGAGGTTGAGATCGAGGAACGGTTTTATTCTTTGTTGATCTGTTATGTTCTTTTAGGTGATCCTAAGAAAAAATTAGCGTTCTGCGAGTTAGTCCTTGAGAAAAAGCTTCTTTTGCCGCCTCAGCATCGCGAATTGGAAATCCTTAATATTCTGGATTTGTACACGCTGGCAGGGCAAACGGAAAAAGCACTGGAACGGCTAAAGCTAACGTATGAAGTGATTAAAGAGCCGGGGTATGAGAGTTTCATTCCTATAACGGCGACCTCAGAAATGCTTCTACACTTGTGGATGGGAACAGAAGATCACGTAATAGAACGGATGGCGAAAGACATTGAAACGCTTTTGCAGGAGATGCCTTACTTACGCGAGATTGGGAGTTATAAAGTTGCGAGGGGCTTGTGGTTTCTACGGCGTAGGTCTTGGCGTGAAGCAGAGCGACTATTGGATGATGCGCTTCAAGTGCTGGAGATGTCGGGGTTTGTACCGATGCGTATATATGCGTTATATCGAATTGTTCACTATTGTAACGAGTTTCCACCCCAACCAGCTTTGCAGCACAAATATGCAGATTTATTTGAACGAGAGAAGGAAGAGCGGGGATTCCATCGTTTGGAGCAATCCTTGGAACACGTGCTTATGAATATCGTGACAGCTCTCTGATAATTCTCTGACAATTCTCCGTTACATTAAGATCATGCTTCATATGTTCTAGTTCTTAATCGTAACTTGGAGGAATGTCCGATGAATGCTTCATCACAAGCAGGAACGAGTCTGCTAAAAAACAAAGTGTATATGCGTGTGTACAGCGCATATGCGACAGCCACTTTTGGGGATTGGTTCGATGCACTGGCGATTCAAGTGCTCGTAGGGTACCGTTGGCACGCCAGTCCGTTAATGCTGGCTTTGATTCCAGTCTCCATAGCTTTACCTGGGATTCTGCTTGGCTCCGTGGCGGGGGTAGCGGCTGACCGAGTGAATAAGCTAAAGCTAATGCGAATGTGTGATCTGCTCACGGCATTATTAACAGTACTAGTACTTTTTGCTCCCAATATGGTGTGGCTACTCCCGTTACTGATGCTGCGTGCTGCCATCTCGACGTTAAATGTGCCTGCCCAGCAGTCGATGACCCGCACTATGGTTAGAGAAGACCAACTGCTTCAAGCCACCTCACTAAATGGGCTTGTGAATCAAGGCTCCAAAATCGCGGGACCTTTACTTGGTGGTTTTGCGTTATCCGTGCTGACACCGCAGTGGTGTATATTGATCAATGCTTGTCTCAGAGGCTGTTCCTATTTGCTCCTACTTACAGTTAAGAAGAGTGAAGTAGAACAAGTTGGCACAGAAGGCAAGGGGGATCAAGAGGAGCATGTTTCCCTCCGCACGATGTGGATGGAAGGCTGGAGTTTTATGCTGCGCAGCAGGTTGTTGCTAAATACCATGCTGTTTGGCATAGTCTGTTCAATGGCGATTCAGATGATTGATTTTCAATTCACCAGTCTCTTTAGGGTACTTGCACCCTCTAATGAATCTTTACTGGGCTGGCTCGTGGCGGCATCCGGAGGCGGTGCTGTATTCATCATTATGGTCATGAACAAAATGAATCGCGGAACAGGTTATGGCTGGAAGCTTGGAACAAGTTATGTGTTGATGGGTTTATCGGTCGGGGGACTTGGACTGCTTCAGCCAGGAACTTCCAGTATTTCTGTATTGCTATTAGGATTCTTACTAGGTATTGGGAATGGAATTTTTATTATCACGTTCAATTATTGCCTGCAAAAAGAAACTCCCCCGCACATGACAGGGCGTGTATTCGGTATTCAGAGTACTATTCTTAGCGGAGTTATGATTGGTGCTCCACTCCTCGGTGGAATGTTGGTTCAGGCCGCTGGGCCTAGCCGTATCTTTTTTAACTTTGGGATCGTAATCGCTTTGATAGGTGTGCTTGGGATATTATTTGGCCGCGTGCTGTGGCCTGTGCAGAAGGAGAAAAGTGATAGCTCAACGGAGCAACCGGGGAAGGTTAAAGTGATGGAAACTTAAGGCAGCTGATAGTGAAGGTCAGGCAAACTAGCCTGACTAGAGAGCTTGAGTAGACTGACTACCTAGCAGGCTTACCTAGCATTTAGTAGCAGAATCTGCAATTAAATGCTGTTCCATCGTTCAAAGCGAACTTTAGTTGTATTTAGTGCAGCTATAATTTGATTTTTTCTCTTTTGGGGTAGAAA
The DNA here is from genome assembly GCF_002264395.1 of Paenibacillus sp. VTT E-133291. Classification (GTDB taxonomy): domain Bacteria; phylum Bacillota; class Bacilli; order Paenibacillales; family Paenibacillaceae; genus Paenibacillus_AQ; species Paenibacillus_AQ nitricinens. The sequence continues at coordinate 48,344 of NZ_NFVA01000015.1, read as the reverse complement.
TGATGGTTTTTAGTTGCAGAAACTACACTTATTTGCTCAGCAGACCCCTTTTTACGCTTAACAGTTGTATAGAGTGCAATTAAGAGACTTTCTAGCTCGCTAGGATCGATTCTTGCCCATAAGGGCTTTTTATGAAGGAGTTCGGATAGAACACGAGAAATTGTAGAGGTAGAGGAGGGGGAAGAATGGCAACTTTTATTTATATGGTAAGGCATGGAGAGTCACCCAAGCTGCCCGGAGGAACTGAGAGATCACGTGGATTAACAGCGAAGGGAGAGGCGGATGCCCGTAAGATAACGGAGAAATTACGTTTCGAAGGAATTGAAGTCTTTTATTCAAGTCCGTATCTTCGGGCTATACATACGATTACTGGATTGGCGCAGGAGTTAGGGGCAGAGATTCAAAGTATTGAAGATCTTCGGGAAATTCATTTTTCGGATGGAAATAGGATCATGCCTGACCAGCAGCTATATCCATTACTGGCAACAATGTTTGCTGATACGGATTTTGTTCCGGTTGGTGGAGAGTCCATTCATGCGTGTCAGAAGCGATCAGTTAGCGTGCTGCAGGATATACTGAAACAACACAGTGGGCAAAAGGTTGCGATTGGAACTCACGGTGCAGTCATGACACTTATGATGAATTATTTTGACGCTAAATATGATCTGGATTTTCTACTTCAAACCACAAAGCCGGATATTTATAAAATGGAATTCACAGGCGCAGCGTTAGTGGGTGTGGAAAGGTTGTGAACTCCCAAATTGGGATAAAGCTGTGATTATTCAAAAGGATGGCCTGGCATTCGCTAGGAACCATCCTTTTGTTTATTTACAAGCTATAAAATCGCTTAGTATTCGCAGTCAGTATCTCTTCTGCATGGCTGGAAGTGTAGCCATGTAGAGCTCCCCAAGCGGCAGCAACCTCTCGAATCATAGATGGATGCGTGACTCTGCCCGCAAAAGATCCTTCAAATGGCCAAGGACCATCGGTCTCCGCCATGACAAGCTCTGGGGGATAGCGGCGGGCGAGCTCTAGGATCTCCGTCTCATAAAGGATATCAGGGGTGAAAGAGATGTAGTATCCATTCTTAATCATACGGGCAATGGCTTTTTCGGGTCCCTTAAACCAGTGGAAGTGGGCACGCTTTATACCATGTTTCTCTAATAGATCACAGGCAATCAGCGCATCCTCATAAACAGCGTGCAGGACCACTGGTTTATCTATACGGGCGGCAAGCTCAAGCAACTGATCAAGAAGCTGAATGTAAGGCTCCATATCAAAAGCTTCGCCGCGCTCCTGTGCTTCAGCACGCGAATAATAAGGCAGTCCAATTTCACCTACAGCGATGAAATCCTCCCGGGCTTGACGCTCAATCCATTCCAGCAAAGAGGATAATTCAGCTTTCTGCGGTATGGGTTGCTCTGGATGAAAACCATAAGCTGGGTGTACCACTCCGGGATAGGTAACAGCAAGCTTTTGAGTGCGAACGCAAGAGTCTAAATTCATGGAGACAGCAATCAGGGCTTCGATCCCCAAGTTAGGAAGCTCACTCAACATTTGTTGTGAAACCTCAAGTTCATATTGCTCTAAATGTATATGGGCATCCATCATAACTGCTTACCCACCACATAAGAGGCATACTCTTCATGAGGCGCAAAGCGTATGGATTCAGGTTCCATTCCATCATTTCCTGATTTGTAGGAAAAGGTTAGTGTGCCAATACTCTCCAAAAATCCGATATAAACATTGGTTTCAGCTTTCAGCTTGCCTTCTTCCACCATGTAGTAAGTCACAGCACCAATCCCGGCTTTTTCGCCAAGATTGCCATCTTCGCCACGATCCGGATAACGCATAGTAACTATAGATGGAGTTGAACCTTTTACCTGAATTTGAATTAAGGCATCGCCTTTTTCATTGGAGATTTTTGAGGTAACAAATGCTGAGGCAGCTTTATCCGCGGAAGGTACATTCATTTCTTTCCACTGGTTAGGCTTAATGACGTGAAGCTCCTGCATAGACATGCCCGTACCTGTTCCTAGCCACAGTATGACTACCACTTCTTCCTGCCCGTCCTGATCTATATCGGCATAATGAATCTCAGGAGTGTAATCTAACAATCTTGGTGCTTCCCAATTAAACGTATGCTTGTTACCGTTCACCTCTACAACAAATCCTTCGTAGGTACCGCCATTTTTGAGGGCAGTATACAGCTTAACTTGGTCATTTTCTGTAGCAATCGCGAGAGGTTCGCTGGGTGTTCTTACGGTAGTACTAACATCCCCTGATGTAATGGAAACTTCATTTTGCGAGGCATTCAGCTGCGCAGTGGCACCAGAGAGAGAGTTTAGAGAGTCTGCCGGAATATAAAAAATACCATTTCGTAGAATTGCAGGTCCCCCCAGCTCATTTTGATAACCGTCACCTTGCATATACTCATTGCCTGGCTTCAAAACATATTTACTGCTTCCATCAGAGATAGTTAAGGTTTTCGTAGCATTATCCCATTGTTGTTCAGATGAGTAGTACTCCATGAGTACTTTTGCAGGTACATAGACCTTATCACCTGAGAAAAAAGGTGGGAGAGAAGGAAGAACGGTTTCTCCATCAACGATTAGCTTCAGTGGTGCTTCGGTAGTTTGTGTTTGGTTAATTGCCATTGTTGTATCCATATCTATAGATGCCGATGCTCCGCATCCGGCTAAAAAGAGCGTGATAGCTCCGATTACGATGATTTTATTCATAATTACCTCCGAGGATTAAGTCCAGTCCTCTTAAGTATAGATTAAATCAGCGCGTAGTAGGTCACTTTCTGTAAACAAAGCGGAGACAAGGTTGTTACGTTTGCTATTTATTTAAAAATACGGTCCGAGCAACTTGTGATTTAGAGTCTACCGTTAGACTTTTGCTATAGCGGATCTCCCCAATAGAACAACCCGGTCCGATGACAATATCTTCACCGCAGACGAGTTCTGCTGTCGTTCGATATAACATGATGCTAGTTCCTTCAATCGTTTCGCAGGTAAGCTTCCGGAAGTAGGGGATTAGCGCATTCATTAGCTTCAAAGATGGCTTAACAGTAATGGTACCGCTAGATTTTATGACATCGATTGTGCTTCTGTTTCCTAAACGTAGCTCAATGGAGGATTCAGCAGTTAACCTATGGATCTTCACAGCACCTTCGGCATAAAAGGTTTCGACTGCAGCATTTTGTGCTGCAGAAAAGTATCCAGACGATTGCAGTCTGTCAGCTTGGATGTGTTGAACACGGAGACCTCCCAGATTGATAACCTGTTCGGCTCTACAATGACCTCCAATCGAACAATCACCAGATACTTTTAACTTTGCGGTAGTAACATTGTTCTTTGCACTTAAATGGCCGACAACATCGATGGTATCCGCACGAACATCTTCTTTGAGGGTCAGTGAACCTCTTACTTTCAGCGGTGGACCGATCATTTCTTGGCATTCAAAAGGATCATTAGCATTGGACATTTATAGGGGCCGCCTTTCGAAATATATTTTAATGATTAAAATATATAATTATTATAATATATAGTCAATATAGTATTTTGAACATAAAAAAACTGCCGTCAGTTTCCTGACAGGCAGCATATATAACCCAAAAGCTTTTAGTTCATCATTTTATCCATTAGCACATTTATTTGTTCTAAGGTTCCTGAAATTTTATCCAAATCAGAGGTAGGAAAGGCTTCAAAGATCTGGAGAATCCGCTGATGCCCTTGTTCTGTAAGAACAATGTTGACGACTCTGCGATCCTCCTTCGTCCGCACACGTTCGATAAGACCGGCATCTTCCAACTTATCGCACATCGAGGAAGCGGCTCCGGGTGTAATAACGAATCGTTCGGAGATGTCAGTAATGTTCAAGCTGCCTATAAGCCTGAGCTGGAACAACAGTAGGATCTGATTGTGAGTCAGGGTCTCCTGCTTGGTGATCATATCAATGAAGAACTGGGATTTCTGCTGCACATTTGCCATGGATTCCATAACCTTATGGATAGCATAGTGTTTATCTTGCTCTGTGCTCATAGCCACACTCCAATTTACTTTAGTTCCTAAAATATATAGAAGCTATAATAAGCTTGTCAAGGGAGTTGATGATGTATTGGTTAATGTTAAAGTGTTGGACTGGGAAGATCATCAAACAAGCTTCGGCAGAGTAAAAACACCAGACAGCGATACTTCAACAACTGGAGAGTCACTGTCTGGTTGTCTCCTTAAAATAATTCGAACGATATCTCTTTGATTTACCAATATATAGTGTAAGACCGAAGGAGGGATTGAGAGGGATGAAACATCCAAATGAATATTCTCAGCTCATTGCGCTTACGATAGCCGGCAGTCGTGAAGCGTATGGTGAGCTATATGAAGCAACGATCCGGGATGTGTATCAGACCGTTCATTTCCTCGTTCGCGAAGCCTCCGATGTGGATGATATCGTTCAGGATATTTACATTCAGGTGCACCGTTCTCTTGAACAATTTGACGTGAACCGTCCCTTTAAGCCTTGGCTGATGGGAGTGGTCATGCGGCAAATTCATGCCTATCGAAGAAAGAGATGGAAGCATCTCCGAATGGTTAAAAAAGTAGAACAAACAGATCTAATGCTGGAGCATGATTTCACGAGTGATGTTGTGGACAGGTTATCTAACCGCCGCCTGCTAGCAAGTGTAGAGCGTCTTCCTTTTAAGCTGAAGCAAGTGATTATTCTGCATTATTTAAATGAATATTCACAGGAAGAAAGTGCTGCGATACTGGGTATTCCGCTCGGAACCGTGAAATCCCGTATTCACGCTGCACTACAGAAGCTTCGTCAGAAGCCAGACAATCATACTCTTTTTAAGGGAAAGGTGGAGGACCTGCATGAATTTTAATGAAGAGTTACGGACAGTTCTGCAGGAAGAGGCGAGAAATATAAGTGCCCCACCGGAACTGATGGAGCAAATTCTAAATAGGGCCGCAGCCAAACAAGGGGGAAGACGTATGAAGAAATGGTTTGTAGCAAGTATTATGGCGGCTGCACTATTAATTCCTACTGGAGCTTATGCCGGATATCATTATTTGGCAGACAACATGTATGGGTCCTCTGCAACTGCTGCTACGATAGGAGTAACCCAACAACAATATGACAGGCTTGAGGCGAAACTGGAAAACGCGAAGCAAAGCTTTGACGAAGAGGAATTCACAAAGCTGATGTCCTTACTAGAGGAATTGGGATCTTATCATCTGCAAATGACCGATGCTGAAGGCGTCTTTCACCTAGAACGGTTAGGTGCGAAGGACCAGCAGGCATATAAAGAGCTACACGCAAAGCTTGAACCTTATTTTGAACAAATAAATGAAGCGAAAACATCAAACAAATCAGTGCAATCCGTAGATCGTGATGCTTTCTGGAATGGCTTGCTTGAAAAAGCTGAACAGAGGCTTACTAAAAAAGAGTTTGAGGAAATCGAACGATTAATCATAGACTTACAAAGCTATGATGCGAAGGTATTTGATGCAGATGGCAGTGTTCATATGGATCGGCTTTCGAAAGAAGAGATACAAAACCAAGAGAAGTTAATCAAAACGCTAGACCCTTATATTAAAAAGCTGGATATGATGATTAAACCTAGCTCTTAGTTGAATTTAAATGCATGTATTGAATAACTATTGATAGCAATATCATAAGGAAAACCATCAGAAAAGGTCTATTACACCTTGTATTCTGGTGTTTTTTTCTTTTGCTAATCTAAAGTCTATACATTGATCACCGAATAATTGCATAATGAAAAGGAATAGAAAAAAAAGTATTTGACCACTGGAATAATTAGACATATATTTATTAAAATGCTATTTGTTTATCTATGAATTATGTTGGCGGAAGGTGGCTTTGAACATGAAGCAGATGACCATTCGTGCAGAACTGGCGGACTATCTCAAGAAACATGGGACAACGATTAATCAGTTCGCAGAGGTGTCTAAGGTAAATTCAGGCACAATCAGTAATATCATCAATGGGAATCGCCCGATAGCCATGCAACAATTAGATCGGATTACAGAAGGTATGGGATTAGAAGAAGGCTGCTACTATGATTTGTATGTGGATGAATGCTTTGTTCACTCTAATCCGAATTGGAGACGTCTTCGACCATTTCTATATCGCTGTGCAGAGCTGGATAAGCTGGAATGTATTGCACGGGTAGTTGGGATCATGATGGACAGCTTATCTTATACGCCCTCGTTATTTGATACTGCAGAGGATTTTTTTACGCTAGGGAAACACAAAGCAGCAGCGATGTTATATCAGAGTGTGGCTGAGAGTGAGAAGTATCAGCATTCAGAACGGCTGGCCCTTTGTCAATACAGGCTGTTCACGATCGCTTTGGGTGAAGATCAGGATGCTAATTTGCGCGCAGCTGTGCAATTTGAAGGATTTGTTAACCGGCTTGATGAGGTGGACCAGCTTGCTGCGTTGAAAGATTTGGCGTATACATATTGTGCTTTACGACATTGGGACAAGGTAATGGCAATGGCTAAGGAAATGGGGGATAAAGCAACCATTCAATATCATGCCAAATATGACCGTGCTAGAAAAAGCAGGCTTCAAAAGGAACCTGAAATCCCCCTTTTCTCATATATTCAATACTCTTACTTGTTACGTTCAGTAGTTTATAGAGAGCTAGGAGATTATGATAGAGCTTTACAATATGTTAACATGTATATGGATATCAACTGGATTCGGGAAGACACGGAAGAAGCTTTGCAGCATATGAGCCAATGTATGGAGTGGGCCCGTGCTCATATTTATTTGCTACAAATTTTAAAAGGGGATATAACAGTGCTGCCGGACTATGTGGCATACATGGAACAAAGGGAGGAAGAGATCCTCTCGGGTCTAATCAAAATCCTTCAAGCAGCTAATTACTATCAATTTAACGTGGATGATATCCTTCTGCGGTTTGAGGGGAAAATATTAGATTGTAGAGATCATCAGCTAGAGATTAGATCCTATAACCATCAACAAATCTTCATAGATAGATATACCAACTTGATGGCTGAGATAGCGTTTTATTATATAAGAAGAAATAAATATGAGATTAGTATAAAGTATATAATGGAGGGTTTGGATTATTCAGTAAAAGTTAATAACGAATCATGCATTATAAAATGTGTTGGAATGTTTGAAGAGCTTCGACATACGGTATCTTTAGAAACGCAAAAAGAATACCAAAACCTAATTAGTAAGGTCCAGCGAATCAACGAAAAGAGAAATGTTTTTGTTGTTGGCAGTGCATAGTAATGTAATTAATACTGCCCTTTTAGTATTTCTTGGAATCATTTATTTATAGTACTGCACTTTTTTGTAAAATTTAGAATTTGACATATACCTCTAGTATATTAATTTGAGGAGGTAGTGTAATGAATAATCCAGAAATTATCCAAAAAAGAATAGAGGGTGCTAGAGCCAAACTTTATTTAATGGAAAGGGAATACGGCGGATTGTTACATCCCGATGTGATTCGACAGTCGATGAGGTTGGATGAATTAATCAATGAGTACAATAAAGCCATACATAATGATGATGAGGGTTGAAACAAGAAACTGATCGTATAATTTTCTCTCTATTCAAAAGATAAAACCTACATAATGTTATCACATTTCTGTATAAAACATAAAGCCGGCGCTATGCGTGGGCTTTTTTTGTTTGTATGTTCCTAAAAAATAAATCTAACTCCCAGCTTGTCATGCCCGTCTGCATATTGCGGCCAAGTCCTTCATAGACATGTACTAATCAATGCATTCAAAACAGGTTAAGGGGATGATGTCATGCGCCGGACAATATGGGTACTCGCGATCATTATGAGCGTGGCCCTGGTGATGACGGGGTGCGGGAAGAAGGATGCCGCTTCCGTGGTCAAGGATTTGAACAATGTGGCCGACAAGTTGGAGAGCAAGCAGGGAACGTACCAAGCTTCAGGCATTATGACCCTATTCACCGGCGAGCAGCCGCAGGAGTATAAGGTTGAGGTATGGTACAAGAACCCTTCTTATTACCGGATCAGCTTGGCAAATGTTCAGAAGGATATTACGCAGATCGTGCTTCGTAATGATGAGGGAGTGTTCGTACTTACACCAAGTATGAATAAGAGCTTCCGCTTCCAGAGTGATTGGCCGGACAATCAAGGTCAGGTTTATTTGTATCAGACACTAGTTCGTGGCATCGTCTCAGATAACAATCGTCAATTTGTGGAAGATGGAGATAACTATGTGTTCGAGGTAGCTGCGAATTATCAGAGCAATGCGCTTGTGCGGCAGAAGATTTGGCTGGATAAAAAGACTTATGAGCCTAAACAGGTTCAAGTCTCTGATTCTGAAGCTAAGGAAGTTGTTGACGTGAAGTTTGACACCTTTAAATTCGATACAGATTTCACTAAGGATTCCTTTGATATGCAAAAGAATATGACTACAGGTGCTGCTTCAGAAAGTACAGTAGCTCAGGTTGACGAAAATGGAAATCCGGTTGTAGTTCCTGAGGGTCAGGAGCAAGAGGGGCAACCTGTCGCTGCTGAGCTGGGTGACTTTGGTATTATCGAACCGGGGTACGTTCCGGCAGGTGTCGAGTTGAAGGACTCCCATAAAATGGAGGGGAACAAGGATCATGCTGTTCTCATCCGGTATGACGGGGTTTATCAATACACCATTATGGAAGCCCGTCCATTGGATCGTGCAGTAGCATTGGCTCCTGGAACGCTGATAGATCTTGGTTTTACCGCAGGACTTCTGAGTGGTGATGAGCAGCAGACTTTGACTTGGATGTCTGAGGGTATAGAGTATCGAATTACAAGTGCTAATCTTCCTGTTAACGAAATGATGCAAATTGCCGCTTCTATGGAGGCACAATCGGGTAAATAATATAAAGTAGGCGGATACTGCGTTTTGTGGGATTCTTTCCTCTACAACGTAGTATCCGCCTTTCTATATTTGCCAGCGCTCCAGCCGCTTTGAACTGAAGCGAAAAGATAACTGGAGCTCACATTGACAGCCACCTTCCGTAGCATTACCATGAGTACTAAGACAATGATCATTACAGCTATGACGTTTTACTACAACGTAAGAAGGTGACTTTGAAGTGCAAGCAAGCTATCGACCGACAGTAGCCGAAATTAATCTGGATGAATTGCGTGCCAATTACGAAGCCTTTCGCCGCTACTTGCCGGCAGAGACAAAGTTTATGGGATGCGTCAAAGGAAATGCGTACGGCCATGGAGCAGTGGAAGTGACACGGGAACTGGAAAGACTCGGAGCAGATTATGTTAGTGTGGCTTTTTTGGATGAAGCATTGGAGCTGCGTCAGGCGGGAATACTGATTCCTATACTGGTGCTTGGCTACACTTCTCCTGAAGGAATAGCCGTTGCCTGGGAGAACCATGTAACTGTAACACTGTTCACACCGGAAGTATTAGAGGCTATTAGACAGCTTCCTAGAGATCCGGAACATCGGCTGAAGGTGCATATCAAGATTGATAGCGGGATGGGGCGACTGGGTCTTTTACCAGCTGACGCACCTGCATTTATCTCTGAAGTGCAGTCTGTTGCGCAGGCGGAGCTGGAGGGTATGTTTACCCATTTTGCCAAGGCAGACGAACTAGACAAAAGCTATACACTGGAACAGCATCGACGGTTCATGAGCGTGGCGGAAACGCTGCGGGAGCAGAACATTCAGATCCCGATCATACATACGGGCAATAGCGCTACGGCCATTGATTCACCTTATTTATCCAGCAACATGGTGCGGGTAGGCATCAGCTTGTACGGATTCTATCCCTCAACTGAGGTAAACCGTCAGCTGGTAGAACTACATCCGGTAATGACGCTGAAGACGCAGGTTGTATATGTGAAGAGCCTGCCTCCTCATTGGGGCGTCAGCTACGGCACTCGGTACTTCACAGACAGCGAGGAGATTATCGCAACGTTACCTGTGGGGTACGCAGATGGATATTCCCGCATGCTAACTGGCAAAGCGGAGGTGTTAATACGTGGACGCCGCGTTCCTGTCGTCGGAACAATCTGCATGGATCAGTGTATGGTATCACTCAAATCTTTCGCTGAAGAAGCGGAACAAATTAAAGCAGGCGAAGAAGTTGTACTCATCGGCCGTCAAGCTGACGTGATGGTCACGGCAGACGAGTTGGCTCTCCATCTTGGAACGATTCACTACGAGGTAATTTGCATGCTGGCTCATCGGGTGCCGCGCGTTTATATCCGTGAAGGCACACTTCCTAAATTAGTAAATGCTCTGTTACAATCTTAAAGTTCTTGACAGTGATGTTATTCAAGGGAGAAAATAGAAGGAATTGTATCGTTTTAGGAGATATGACTAAAAGCCTATACGAACCGCCATTTCTAGTTTATAATGGGATGCAGCATACTTGATATACTGGCGGCATATATTCCTTGTATAAAATTCCTTGTATATTGCAACACTGGAACACAAGGGCAGAAGGTTTGTGGGGGTGGAAGAGAAGGTGGCCAATTTGCAGAACACCAAAAGAATCATGATCAGCTTGCCCGATCATCTCTTGCAGGAAGTGGACGGAATTGTTCAATTGGAGAATTCCAACCGGAGTGAATTGATTAGGCAGGCCATGAAGCTGTATTTGAGCGAACGGAGGAAACGTTCTATCCGGGAGTCCATGCAGCGCGGCTACATGGAAATGGCTAAGATCAACTTGACCATGGCATGCGAGGCGTTCCTCGCGGAGGAAGATGCAGACAGCACTCTTGGCCGCTTAGTAAGCGGGGTGTAGACATTGATCGTTAAACGTGGCGATGTTTTTTTTGCTGATCTTTCGCCGGTTGTAGGTTCTGAGCAAGGCGGAGTAAGGCCAGTACTGGTAATCCAGAATGATATTGGCAATCGCTTTAGCCCGACGGTAATTGTGGCCGCAATCACGGCCCAAATCCAGAAGGCTAAATTACCTACGCATGTGGAAATTGACGCAGCAGCTCATGGCTTTGACAGAGATTCTGTTATACTGCTAGAGCAGGTTAGGACGATTGACAAACAACGCTTAACTGACAAGATCACCCACCTTGATGATGAAACTATGAAGAAGGTGGATGATTCGCTGCAAATCAGCCTTGGACTGATTGATTTTTAATCATCCTAGGGTTATAGATAATCCATGAGATAGGCGCTCGGGTACGAATCCGGGCGTCTTTTGATGTGCATTTTTACGAACTCATGGTAAAAAAGGATTAGGGGTTCACTTTTACAAAATGTTCTGATAACATTAGACCGTACGGTCGGTTTAGGAGGTGCTTAGAATCAGAGGACGTTCAGACGGAGAAGAAACAAAGAAACGAATTGTACTTAAAGCCACACAGCTGTTTGTTCAGAAGGGGTATGCAGCTGTAACGATGAATGAGGTTTGCGTAGCTTCGAATGTTAGTAAAGGCAGCTTATATCATCATTTTCCGAGCAAGGATGAACTTTTTCTATTTGTAGTAGAAGAGGATACGGCGCAGTGGTTACAGGCGTGGGAAGATAAGAAGAAGGAAATCTTTGGTGTTCAGGAGCGTTTATATGCTTTAGCCGAGCACTACGCAAATGATTTTCAGAATCCGTTGATTCGGGCGCTTGAGGAATTCTCAAGAAGTAGAGCTCATCCGGAGGATATCACTAAGCGGCTTGTTCTTTTATATGAGGCTGCCTCGCATGCGTGTCGCGACCTACTGAAGGAAGGCATGGACACTGGGTATTTTATAAAAGGTGACTTAGAGGATTATGTGATTATTGTAAATGGCATGCTTGAAGGGATCGGAAGAGTTTCCGAATACTCCACTCATGAAAAGACTCCGGATGATATCAAAAAATATTACCGGGAATCAGTACGATTGTTATTACAAGGGATATATACGGGGTAACATATATGGGGGCATGAAAGAAGCTTTACATTCAGGAATCATGAAGGCTGAAGCTTCTTGAAGGCACCGGAAATGGAAGGAATATTTTTTGGCTATAATTTAGACCGGATGGTCGGTCTCTACAGGGAAACTATTTGAAGACTTGGCTTTAGAAGCTACGGAGGTTAACACAATGTCATTACTACTTAGAAACAGGGGCGCTATGCTGCTTGTTATGCTTAACATTTTTCTTGCTTTTACAGGGATCGGACTTGTAGTCCCTATCATGCCTACTTACATGAATGAACTTGGGATCACCGGAAGTACCGTTGGGCTGTTAGTGGCTTCATTCTCCCTTGCCCAATTATTAGTATCGCCATTCGCGGGCAGGTTATCCGATAGAATTGGCAGAAAAAAAGTGATCGTTGCAGGTCTGATCGTGTTTGCTTTTTCAGAGCTGCTCTTTGGTCTGGCGAATGTGTCCTGGCTCTTGTTCGTTTCAAGATTGCTCGGTGGTGTAGGCGCTGCGTTAATTATGCCAGCGGTTATGGCTTATGTAGCGGACACGACCTCTTTTGAAGAGAGAGCGAAAGGTATGGGGCTTATTAATGCAGCCATTACTACCGGATTTATTATCGGTCCAGGGATTGGAGGTTATCTTGCTGAGCTTGGCATGCGGGTACCCTTTTTCTGTGCGGCTGGTGCGGCTGGGATCGCAGCTCTAATCACAGTTTTAATCTTGCCTGAGTCTCTATCTGTAGAGAAACGGATGGAAGCGAAGCAATCGAAAAATAATCAGGAGAGCTTCTTCACGCAATTGATGCGTTCCTATCGTGAACCTTACTTTTTCGGGTTAATTATTGTATTTGTTATGGCTTTTGGGTTGGCTAATTATGAAACAGTGTTCGGATTGTTCGTGGATCATAAATTTGGCTTTACCCCTAAAGATATTGCTTTTGTGATTACCTTTGGCTCGATCGCCGGTGCTGTGGTGCAGGTATCCGCATTTGGCTGGATTCTGAATAAATTCGGAGAGAATAAGGTTATCTCCACTTGCCTTATAACTGCTGCAATGTTTATTCTGTTGACCCTGTTTGTAAGTGGCTTCTGGGCGATCTGTGCGATTACCTTTGTCGTATTCTTGGCTATGGATATTCTTCGACCAGCGGTAGGCACCCAGCTATCCAAAATGGCGGGGGAAACGCAGCAAGGCTTCGTAGCAGGGATGAACTCTGCTTATACGAGTCTTGGAAATATCGCAGGGCCAATCGTTGCAGGATATCTTTTTGATCTAAGTATTAACTTTCCATATGTGGCAGCGGCGGTTGTTCTAGCGTTATGTTTTGTGCTGTCACTTAGTTCTGGAAAAAGGGGAATGGGACAACGCGCGTAAACTACCCAATCTGCCTCCTCTCTAGGCTGGACTTTGGAACAGAGCCGATCTGTGATACTATTTTAGTTATGAGAACAAGAATTGTATAAGCAGATTGTGTACGGGAAGAGGGATACTAATGACGGTAGATAACAGCAATACGGGAGTCATTACGGATGAGGCGGCCGCACAGCGGGAGCAGGAATTGATTACTGTAGCGATTGCCAAGGAATTGAACATTAGCCTGAAGCAGGTGCGTACAACGGTTGGACTGCTGGATGAGGGGAATACGATCCCGTTCATCGCCAGATACCGCAAGGAAATGACGGGTGAGCTGGACGAGAATGCGCTGCGTGATATTGAAGAACGCCTGGCTTATCTTCGCAATTTGGGCGAACGTAAGAAAGACGTTATCCGCAATATTGAAGAGCAGGGCAAGCTGACCAAGGAACTTCATGATCAAATCACCAATGCGGTCAAGCTGCAGGAAGTGGAGGATTTGTATCGTCCCTTCAAGCAAAAGCGTAAGACTCGTGCTAGTGTTGCGAAGGAAAGAGGCTTAGAGCCGCTTGCGAACTGGATCATGGAGCAGCAGAGACAAAGGGACCCACAAACCGAGGCTACCCAATATATAGATGTTGAAAAAGGAGTGGAGTCCGCAGATCAAGCGCTGCAAGGCGCATTGGATATCATCGCCGAGAACATTGCCGATGATCCTGCGATCCGCTCTTGGGTTCGCCAGTATACGGCAAGTCAAGGTATCCTTGTGTCTGAAGCTAAGGATGCCGAGCAGGAATCTGTATATGAGAACTACTATAGCTACCGTGAACCTGTACACAAAATGCCACCTCACCGTATACTCGCGATTAACCGCGGTGAACGGGAGAATATACTCAAGGTAGGCATTGAAGTGGTCACTGACAAAATACATGCTTACATTGCGCGGAGAATCATTAAAGGCCCATCCCCAGTGAAGGAACTGCTAGAAGCAGTGTCAGAGGATGCCTACAAACGTCTGATTTCTCCCTCTGTGGAGCGTGAGGTTCGTGGGGAGATGACCGAGCGGGGCGAGAATCAAGCGATCTCGATCTTCTCTGGTAATCTACGCAGCTTGCTGCTTCAACCGCCTGTTAAGGGACGCTGTGTGCTGGGTGTTGACCCTGCCTACCGTACCGGCTGTAAGCTGGCCGTCGTAGACGATACTGGTAAGCTGCTTGAAGTAGCCGTGACCTATCCTACGCCGCCGAACAACAAGAAAATTGAAGCTGCTGCTAAGTTTAAAGAACTAATCGCTAAATATGGCATTCAGCTCATCGTGATCGGGAATGGGACAGGCTCTCGTGAGACCGAACAATTTACGGCAGAAGTGATCGCCGAAATTGGCGATCCAGAGCTGGCTTACCTGATCGTTAATGAGGCTGGTGCGAGTGTCTATTCTGCTTCTAAGCTGGCGCAGGAGGAGTTCCCGGATCTGGATGTGGCAGAGCGCAGTGCAGCTTCTATCGCCCGCCGTGTGCAGGACCCGCTGGCGGAGCTGGTGAAGATCGATCCGAAAGCTATCGGTGTGGGTCAGTATCAGCATGACGTCTCCCAGAAGCATTTGGAAGAGAGTCTTAAGGCTGTCGTAGAATCGGCGGTTAACCATGTGGGCGTGGATGTAAATACGGCATCTCCTGCCTTGCTCTCTTATGTGGCTGGCGTTAACGGTACGATTGCTAAAAATATCGTTAAATATCGTGAAGAGAACGGTAAGTTCACGACTCGGAAGCAGCTGCAAAAGGTCCCTCGTCTGGGTGCGAAGTCCTATGAGCAATGTATCGGCTTCCTGCGGATTCCAGGTGGAGACAATACCTTGGATCGCACACCCATTCACCCCGAGTCATACCCGGTGGTGGATCGCTTGTTCCGCGAGCTAAGCCTTGATGTAAATAAGCTGGGCAGCAAAGAAGTGGCTTCACAGCTGGAGGCACAAAATGCCGAGGAGCTGGCTGTGAAGCTGGATGTCGGCGTGCCTACGCTTCGCGACATCCTGGAGAGCTTGCAGCGTCCGGGCCGTGATCCGCGCGAGGAGCTGCCGTTGCCGGTCTTCCGCACCGACGTGCTGAAGATCGAGGATCTGGTTCCCGGCATGGAAATGCAGGGAACCGTCCGCAACGTGATCGATTTCGGCGCATTCGTCGATATCGGGATCAAGAATGATGGGCTGGTGCATATATCCCAGCTCAGCGGCAGCTTTGTGAAGCACCCGATGGACGTTGTCTCCGTAGGAGATAATGTCACCGTCTGGGTGATGGGTGTTGACCTGAAGAAGGGCCGGGTGAGCCTGACCATGCGTCCGCCGCGTGTTGAGGCAGGGAGTCTTAGCTAACGAACTAAACAAAGGAAGCCATCTACTTCAGTGAGGAGTAGATGGCTTTCTTTTGATTGTAGGGTATGGAAACAAACAGCTGCATCTATGAAGATCTCGTTAAATCGTCTAACTTAATAGCTAACTCATTTAGATTGCTGATGCTAATCACCGTTTCAGAAACATGTTGTTGCTGGACCTCAGCGCTAGCGAGGACTTGTTCAATAGCTGCGGTATTCTCTTCGGTAATTGCAGCCACTGAATTAACTTCGCCCAGTACAACGTTGGATGCGTGCCTGATATGAACGCTCCTGTCCTTCAGGTCTTCTGCTTGTTCAAGCACCTGGTGTGTATTATTTCGAATGCCCTCGAATAATCGAGCGATATCACCAGTGGAATTTCTACCTGATTCTACAACTAGCAACCCGTTAGAAACCATATCACCAACCCGCGTAATATTATTTTGAATGCTTCTGAGAATCTGGGCAATGTCCGCGGATGCATTGTGGGAGCTCTGTGCCAATTTTCGGATTTCATTGGATACGACTGCGAAACCTTTGCCGTGTTCCCCCGCATGAGCGGCTTCAATGGAAGCATTTAGAGACAAAAGATTCGTCTGCTCAGCAATGCCTACGATGCTGGAAACAATCGATTCAATCTTCTGATTTTCTTCATTCATTTGTGTCATCAAGCCAGCAGTACTCGTCACGATTTCTGTAACTTCAGACATAGTTCCAGTTAAGCGAATGATTTCATCTTGCCCCTCTTGTGTAATTTGAACCGTTTCACGGCTTCTATTACTCATGGAGACGGAGGCAGCATTTGCCTGCATAGCTGATTCGTTTAACTGCTGCATAGCATTTGAGATATCGCTAACACTCTGTGCTTGTGATTCAACTCCACTAGCTATCTCTTGGAAGGCGGTTACGACTTCTTTGGAAATTCGATCTGTTGTCAGTACGTTGTTATGCATTAGGTTACTAGATTGACTCAGAACTCCTACGGATTCAGTAACGCCTGTAAGAATGGTCTCCATTTCCGCTCTGGCATGTTCAGCTTCGATGCTGCTCTTAGACATATTTTTGAACATTTTCGCACCAATCTGACTCTGATAGATCAGAACCAGTATCATCATGATGAGAAAAACGTTAACACTTAAGGCATCAACGGATTCAAAAGCCGGTTTGGTCATCAGAAAATAGTTGAGTAAGATGCAAGCTATCACTCCATTAAGGAGTAAGGGGCGATAGTTGTGATAAAGGGATACGATGCCTAGACCCCAATATAGAATTAACGTACTAATGATGTTTGCCCCTGCATCGATGTAGAAGTATGTAATGATATTAAAGCCAATAGCTGTTATGTACATAATATAGGGTGTAGCCACACGTTTCCAGATTAGTATCGTACACAATAATCCAAGGGGTACCGCTGCTGATATAATCGCCATGATTGTTTGTGGAAATCTGTAAAGCGAAATTGAACCGAACAACAAACAGCCCCAAAACAAGTAAAGAATTAATTTGTTTCTCTTGTGTAACTCGGACATCTGATTCAAGGGCATATTCACACTCCATAATGTAATAGTACTTCTGATTTTTTAGTTTAAGAGATTCACGAAATGATGTCTATGATGTTAAGTTCAAAGATGTTCAGAAAATAATGTCTGGAAGAGTAATTAGGGAAAACCTCCCTGAAAATAGCCGATAATTGCATAAAATCAATGGAATAAGGGAATTCGTCCCTAAAAATTGGGGTGATTTCTAAATTTGCTAACGAATCTGCTGAATTATAGGGAGGTTCTCCCTAATTAGTAGTCTGCAGCGCAGAAATTACTGAATTATAGGGACATTTTCCCTAATGGTCTATGAGGGTATCGGTTTTCTGAATCGGAGAGTGTGTTTCGCGGCATGGAGAAAATGATGCTTGAGCAAACATGCAAAATAACGCTTCTCGAATATCGGGAGAAGCGTTATTTACGTACGTTTGTGATCGTCAGAATGATAAAGCTATTATTCCGCAATAATCAAGCTCGTGCGTTTAGGTTTAAACTTCTGCAGGAAGCTTCGATCTATATTACGGTCGGTAATAATGTACCCAATTTTATCGAGTGAGGCGATACCGATGGTCACATCTTTCCCGAATTTAGTATGGTCAGCGGCAACATAAACTTCTTTGGAGAGATCGATAATTTTTTTGCGCGTTTGGGCTTCCTCCAGATTATAGTCGGAGATGCCTTTTTCAAGGGTAATGCCGCTTGCGCAAATAAAAGCCTTAAGGATATTTAATTCACTGAAATTAAACAGATAATCATATGCAATAACAGACTGCTCATTTAGTCGGACCTTTCCGCCAATGATAATAAGCTCAACCCCACTGTTCATCAGCTCGTTTACCACAGGAACGGAGTTCGTAATGACCGTGAGATTCTTTTTATTCTTGATATATTTGGCGATCTGATAGGTGGTAGAGCCGCTGTCCAGATAGATGCAATCCCCATCGTTGATATATTCGCTGCACTTTTGGGCGATCATTTTCTTTTCCTCTAAGTGACCGACCATTCGCGCATCCATTGGAGATTCAGCAAACTCCGATTCCACCAGTTTAATTCCACCATAAATCTTCTTGATCTTCCCTTGCTTGTCCAGCAGGTTGATATCTCTGCGAAGGGTATCGATAGAAATATTAAGCTCTTCTGCTAGCTCCGGCAGCTTCTGAACCTTTTTGAACATTAAGATTTCTATGATTTTCTTTTGTCTTTCCAGTGGAAACATGTAATCACCCATTCAAAGTTTATATCGCTTTCGATAGTTGAAGTATAAAGGGATTAGTATAGGGTGGCAACAACTCCTTTGTAAGTTAGTCATAATATGATTATAATGTAGTCACAACTTATTTAAAGTTTACATACATTTTACGTAACTGTTTATCCTCAAAAACAAAACCTTTTTATACTGAGGTTGTACTTGAGGAGGTGGAACCTTTGCTTAAATTACAAAACATAAGCAAGCATTACGATAACAAGGTTGTTCTAGAGGATATTAGTCTAGACATCCAAGCAGGGGAAATTGTCTCCTTACTCGGCCCCAGCGGGAGTGGCAAAACCACCTTGCTAAACATCATCTTGGGATTGGCTAAGATGGAGCAGGGGCAAATCATTTTTAATGATCAAGATTTAAGCAATGTACCCATGAAGAAACGCGGATTTAATATAGTGTTCCAGGATTATGCGCTCTTCCCTAACTTAAATGCTTACGAGAATATCGTTTATGGTCTAAAAAATAAAAAAGGATTAACGTCGGAGCATGAGCTTCAGGAGTATATCGAGTTTCTGGAATTAAAGCCGCATTTAACGAAGAAGATCGGCGCTCTATCGGGTGGGCAGAAGCAAAGGGTGGCTTTGGCAAGAACGCTCGTAATGAAGCCCAAATTATTACTGCTCGATGAACCTCTAAGCGCACTGGATGGAATCATCAAGGAATCTATTAAAGCCCGGATTAAATCCATCGCCAGAGAATATAAGCTTACTACGATTATCGTCACCCATGACCCTGAAGAGGCGTTAACCCTGTCGGATAAAATTCTCATCATTAATCAAGGTCATATTGCCCAATTCGGAACGCCTCAAGAGATCATTCAACAGCCTAGCAATGATTTTGTGAAAGAATTTATTCTGGGGCAACTGCAAGTGAAACGGAAAAATATTTATAACCTGTTCGGTGAGCATTATGCCTAAAGCCAAACCGGAAATGCGGATCATTTTTATCCCCATTGTATTGTTATTTGTTGTTTTTCTGATTTTGCCGCTGACTGTGTTATTCATCCGCTCGTTTGAGACGGGTCAAGGCTATTCGGTATCCAATTATCTCACCATTCTGGCAGATCAAGAGATTCGAGAGTCCATCGGAAATAGTATGAAGGTCTCTGGTGTTACGGCAATGATCACAACGGTTCTAGCCTTTATCCTAGCCTATTCTATCCACTGTACAAGAATCTATCGCCCGTTAAAAAGCATTATTAGAACTGGAATTCTAATCCCGATGCTGCTGCCTACGATTACTTATGGATTTGCGATCATGTACTCTTTTGGCAACCAGGGGCTGATTACTAGAATCTTCGGACGGAATTTATTCGAGATTTATGGATTTAATGGTCTATTGATAGGCTACGTAATTTATACCTTACCTTCTGCTTTCCTGCTGATTCATAATTCGTTCAAGTACATTGATAAAAAGTTCATCGTCGTATCCAAGCTTATGGGGGATGGGACGCTGCGAAGCTTCATGAACACCATCGTTCGGCCTTTGTGGGGCACGTTGGGAGGGGCGTTTGTACTTTCTTTTATCCTAAGTTTCACGGATTTTGGGATCCCTGCATCGGTGGGGGGGACGTATAACGTGGTTGCTACTCAGCTGTATCAGGTCATGCTTGGGGCTATACCGGATTTCAACAATGGGGCAGTTATTGCTGTACTGATGTTAATACCGGCGGCGTTCGGGGTTGTGTTGTTAACGTATCTTGAAAAATTCAATTTCCATTATGACAAGGTGACTGAAATCGAGATGATCCCGAATAAAGGCAGAGATTCGGTTCTTGGACTAATCTCATCCGTGATTCTAATCGGGCTGCTGGCGGTATTCGCTGTCATGTTCGTTGCCCCGCTGATGAATGGCTATCCTTATGATCTAACATTTACGTTCAAACATTTTGTGGATGTTTTTCAATCAAGCGATTTGATCAATGTATATAAAAATTCCTTGCTGGTAGCAGTATTGACGGCAATTGTAGGTACGATCGTGGCTTATGCGGCGGCTATTATCAATGTGCGTACGCCCGTAAAAGGGAAAGCGACATTCGACATCCTATCGATGGTGACGAACACGGTGCCAGGTATGGTCCTTGGTCTATCGTATTTACTTCTGTTTAATAACAGCAGTCTCAAGGGGACTTTTACGATTCTTGTGCTCTGCACGCTTGTCCATTATTTTACAACGCCATATTTAATGGCTAAGAATTCTTTGGCAAAAATGAACCCATCATGGGAGACCACTGCTGAATTACTAGGTGATAGTTGGCTGAAAACGATCCGCCGGGTTATTCTACCGAACTCTGCATCCACGGTGATAGAGATGGTCAGCTACTATTTTATCAATGCGATGGTGACGATTAGCGGAATTATCTTTCTAGTGACTGCCCAAACCTCGGTAGTTGCGAGCAAAATAAAAGAGCTGCAGCATTTCGCCAAATTTAATGAGGTGTTTGTCCTATCCATCCTGATCTTTTGCACCAACCTGATCATTAAGCTCCTAGGTGACTATCTCCAGAAACGGCAATCAAACTCTCGTTGATTAACGATTTTTATATAAAAAAAACCAGTTAAAGTGAGGGAGAATTTATGTCTAAGAGAATTAAGGGAATCAAGGGAATCATGTTGTCTATTGTGGCTTTGAGTTTGGTGTTTACATTAGCAGGCTGCGGAAATAAAGCATCGGGTGATGCGAGTAAAGTAGTGATTTTGACCAATGCGGATGAAGAAGCTGTAGCCTCTATGGAGTCTGCGCTAAAAGGTGCGGGGTACGAGGGGCAATATCTCTTTCAATCCTTGGGTACTTCTGAGCTGGGTGGAAAGCTGATGGCAGAGGGAGACAAAATTGAGGCTAACCTGATCACGATGAGCTCTTATTTTGTAGAAAGTGCGCAAGAGAAACACAAGATGTTTAAAGATCTATCGTTTACGACGAATGCGCTAGACTCCTATCCAGCTTACTATACGCCAATCTTGGCGAATACCGGTGCTATTTTTGTAAACACAGCGGTGCTTAAAGATAAGGGCTTGGCGATGCCAACGTCCATTAAGGATTTAACAAAACCAGAATTTAAAGGCTTGGTATCTGTTCCGAACATTATGGACTCTTCGACAGGATGGTTGTTGGTTCAGGCGATTATTTCGCAATACGGGGAAGAAGAAGGTAAAACGGTTCTGCATGATTTAGTTGCTAATGTAGGCCCACATCTGGAAAGCTCCGGTTCCGGTCCGATTAAAAAGGTAAAAGCAGGAGAAGTAGCTGCAGGATTTGGACTTCGTCATCAGGCAGTACTAGCTAAAGAAGAAGGCGCACCCATTGACTATGTAGATCCGACAGAAGGCAACTTCTCACTTACAGAATCCGTAGCCGTGGTGAAAAAAGACGATGCAACGACAGAGCTGGCTATGAGAATGGCAGAAACGATTATTAAAGATGCTAGAAAAGACTTAATTACAAATTACCCAGTAGCTCTTTATAAAGATGAAACGGTTAGTGATATCCATAAACCTGCACACAGTATGAAATTTGTTAAGCCGTTGACTGTGGAACTGCTGGAACAACATCAGCAATTCTTTAAAGAAGCGAAATAATTAAGATTAGAACAAGGAGTGAAGGGCCATGAACAACTATAAATTGCTGACACCCGGTCCATTGACAACTACTAACACGGTCAAAGAGCAAATGCTCTTTGACCGTTGTACTTGGGACCAGGACTATAAGAACATTACGCAACAGATCAGATCGAGCCTACTGGATTTGGCAGGTGCAACGAACCAAGAATACACAGCTGTTCTTATGCAAGGCAGCGGAACATTTGCAGTGGAATCCGTGCTGACTACGGCGGTATCAGCCGATGATAAGCTTCTGATTATTACAAATGGTGCCTACGGGGAACGTATCGTGCAAATGGCTGAATATATTGGACTTCATTATCGTGCGCATAGTGCCCTATATAATGAATTCCCCCTAGAAGCAGAGATTAGAGGGATTCTTGAAGAGGATCCAGCCGTTACCCATATCGTGATGGTGCATTGCGAGACAACGACAGGGATTCTAAACCCGCTTGAGATGATTTCACAACTGGCAAAAGCGTACGATAAAACTTTAATTATCGACGCGATGAGCAGCTTCGGTGGAATAGAGATTGATGTACCTGGGCTTGGAATTGACTATTTAATCAGCAGCGCCAATAAATGTATTCAGGGTGTTCCGGGATTTGGGTTTGTCATTGCCAAGCTGGATAAGCTGCTCACCTGTAAAGGGAATGCACGTAGTCTATCACTAGATCTATACGATCAATGGAAGGCGATGGATGCGGATGGGAAATGGCGCTATACATCTCCGACCCATGTAGTGGCTGCATTTTCGAAAGCGATTGAAGAACTCATTGAAGAAGGCGGTATTCCTGCAAGGGCAGCAAGATACCAGAATAATAACCGCGTACTGAGAGAAAGACTTGCGAGAATAGGAATAGAGGCGTATATCACAGACGATAAGCAGTCTCCTATTATAACCACCTTTCTTTTTCCGAATGAGACATTCAGCTTTGAAGATTTCTATGAATATGTGAAAGAAAAAGGCTACGTCCTCTACCCAGGCAAATTAACGGAGCACGACACCTTCCGGATTGGGAATATTGGTGAGATTTACGAAGAAGATATTCAGAACTTATGTAATATTATCGAAGCATACATGGGAGGAATGACACAATGAATCAAGTCGAAGGCGTAATTCTGGACTGGGCAGGAACAGCGGTAGATTTTGGCTGCTTTGCACCGGTGAATGTGTTCCTTGATATTTTTCGGGAAGCTGGGATTGAAGTTACGATGCAGGAAGCTAGAGCCCCTATGGGGATGCTGAAAATAGATCATATACGTGCGATGTTATCCATGCCAAGAGTAGGTGCCATGTGGGAAGAAAAGTATGGCAGAGCTTTTACTGAACAGGATGTAGAGAACCTGTATGCTGAATTCGAACCGGCCCTGATGGCATCCTTATCCGAATATACTGATCCGATTCCGGAGGTCATTGAAACTATTCAAGTCTTGAGAAATCAAGGGCTGAAGATTGGCTCGACCACTGGATATACAGAGTCCATGATGGATGTTGTGATTCCGAATGCCGCTCGAAAGGGCTATCAGCCTGATTATGTAATCACTCCGGATGGAACACATTCACTGGGAAGACCTTACCCGTATATGATTTATCATAATATGGAAGCTTTAAAGTTATCGGCAGCATGGAAGGTTGTTAAGGTAGGCGATACGATTTCAGATATTCAAGAAGGTGTTAATGCAGGCGTCTGGTCCGTAGGTGTAATCATTGGAAGCTCTGAAATGGGGTTAAGCGAGGATGAATTTAATGCACTTTCAGATGTGGAGAAGGAGACGGTGATCTCTGCGACACAGACCTCTTTTATACAAAACGGGGCAGACTTTACGATTCAATCGATGAGTGAGCTGCCTCAGCTGATTGGGCGAATCAATGTCCTGATTTCTCAAGGAATCAGACCTTATGCGAGATAATCATGAGCTACAAAGAGAAGGTGACATTAACTTTAGCCCCTTGCGGAAAGAGTGGATGAACCAGTTAAGCGCTGTGAGTGTAGACAGGATCGAAGCGGACGAGCGTGCATATATGCGTCAATCCATGTCAACGCCGTGCTTGAACAGTATCGTAGATGCAGAGGGATGTTATATCACAGATGTGAATGGACGCAAATATCTTGATTTTCATGGAAATAGCATTCATCAGATTGGCTATAAGAATCCTTACGTAACTGAAGCTGTGAAAAAACAGCTCGACGATCTACCGTTCATTCCAAGAAGATTTACGGCAGATATTGCGGTGAAAGCTGCGGAAGCTTTAATCAACAAAACGACCTCAAAGGACTATAAAGTATTATTTACGCCTTCCGGAAGTGCTGCTGTAGGTCTGGCCCTTAAGATTGCTCGCAAATGGACAGGGAAGCATAAGGTCATCTCCATGTGGGAGTCCTTTCATGGCGCGGGGCTGGACACGATCGCTGCCGGAGGAGAATACGTGTTTAAAAAGGACATGGGCCCGCAAATGCCGGGAATGCTGAAAGCCATTCCTTTTAATGCATACCGTAACCTGCTGGGAAGTCATTCTCATGAAATAGTTTCTACCTTCTGCCTCGACTATCTGGAGTATATGATTCAGCATGAAGGAGAGATTGGAGCGATCTTACTTGAGCCTATTCGGGCGACGGATACGCATATCCCGCCTATATCTTATTTCACAAGATTAAGAAAAATATGTGATGAATATGGAATCCTATTGATTTTTGATGAAATTCCAACAGCGCTAATGCGAAGCGGAAGGTTCTACGTCCATCAGAATTTCGAGATCGAACCGGATATTCTCGTGCTCGGAAAAGGGTTAGGTGGAGGGGTGATCCCGCAAGCGGCGGTGCTTACCAGAACGCAATATGATTGTGCGGCGGATATTTCTTTGGGTCACTATACCCATGAGAAACCCGCGTTAGGAAGTGCGGCGATCTGTGCCACCATCAATTACATGGATGACATGAAGCTGCAGGAACAATGCATCAACCGGTCTGAATTCGTAAGAGGAAAGCTTGAGGCTCTAGGGTCTAAACATGCTTGCATAGGCGATATCCGAATCGCTGGACTGCTGATCTCCATTGAACTTGTGAGGTCCAGAGACACTAAAGAGAAGAATGAGGAATTAGCTGAGCGAGTCCTGTATTATTGCTTGGAGAATGGGCTTTCTTTTAAATTAGCTGGAGGGAACTGCATCACTTGGCATCCTCCGCTTATTGTGTCTGAAGTGCAATTAACTTTTGCAATTAATCTTCTGGATGAAGGATTAAGTAAATATAGCTGAGAGATAGGCAAGCTTCAAAACAGGTTTCTTCCGCTCCGTACATGGGGGGAGAAACCTGTTTTGTCGTTTAAGGCGTTAACGCCCGCCTTTGTCGTAGTCAAGACCCATATCTAGAATTAAAAATTATACAAATGGGCTGGAGCAGCATTTAAAAAGATACGCAACAGCTCGTCCACCGCAATGTCTAGACGGGAAGGACTTTCGGCTGCAAGCCAATTCTCTTGCACGATGATATAGCTGCAGGAGTTGCTTTTTAAATAGCTGTATATAATTTGTGCTTCGTCAATTTCATGGCGAGTAATTGCTGCCGGGGCCTGGTTAAGTTCACCGCGGAAAGTATCTACAATCGCTGATGTTGTAACGGCTTGCAGGTGAGTAATATCGGGTTGATCGTATTCAAGCTTAGTATGCGCCAGGATGCGATTGCCTTTGAGCAATATGAGTTTAAGCGTTTGTTCATCCATGGCTTCAAGGATTGCGATATTCTGATTCTCTGCAGCGAATTCAATAACCTTCTCTTTATGATTCAGGAAGCTGATGGCTCCGATGTAATCCCTATATTTGGCGGCGGTTTCGAAGTCAAATTGCTCTGCAGCTTCAGTCATCTGCTGCTCCATCTCCACAAGGAGGCTGGAATCTGTTCCGTTTAGTAGGGCAATGACTTTATCAATGATTGTATTATATTGAACGGCAGCATCGCCGCCTGCACACATCCCTATACATAAGCCAAGCGAATGATTTAGGCATAAAGAATTTTTGAAGCTTGGATTGCTGCAAAGGATTTTTGAGCTTTCCTTGATGCCTTGCACGGCTCTTTCCACGGTACTTCTACTTGTGTAGGGACCCCAAATATGGTTACCTTTATGGACAGCAGGATCATAAGTTATATCTAACGAAGGCATTTTATCATCCGTTCCTATTACAATATACGTATAGGCCTGTGGATTTTTCATTTTTCTATTGTACATGGGCTTTATTTCTTTAATTAATTTGCACTCCAGCATAAAAGCCTCAAATTCGGTATCTGTAAGGATAATATCCAAATCTTTAATATGGCGAACGAGCTGTTTTACCTTTGGGGAATGAGACTTCGAGTTTTGAAAATAGGATTTTACTCTTCGTTTCAGCTGTTTCGCCTTACCCACATATATAATATGGCCGAGGCCATCCTTCATGAGATACACGCCGAGAGTCAGGGGAAGGCTCTTTAGTTTCTCTGATAAATCGATAGTAACCCCTCCGTCAATCCAGATCTTATTAATAGTCTTAGTATAAGCTTGCAACCTTCATTAGTTCAAATCAGTCTGAAGAATAGAGGATCAATGATAAGGAGGGATCTAATGTACTTCGCAAGAAATATAGGTGGGCTCGCGCTGATAGCAGCTATGCTATGGCTTGCAGCATGCAGTGGAACGCCGGAAGCGGGAACGGAACCGAAGATGACCCCCGAGCAGACGCAAATGCAGATGCCAGAGCAAACGCCAGAGCAGACGCAAGCTGCACAACCAGCGGCTACTACGGAGCCACTACAGGAGACGGAGCCATCAAGCACGGATCAGCCACTGGATCAGGAGGGACTTCCGCCAACTGTAGAGGAAGCTGCGACGACAGTCATAAGGTCAATTAAAAATAAGGATATGAAGCAGTTGGCGGCCTGGGTTCATGGGGAGAAAGGATTACGCTTTTCTCCATACGCACATGTGGATACGAAGAAGGATCTTGTATTCACCAGGGATGAAGTAGAAGGATTAATGAATGATTCCACCAAAAGGGTGTGGCGGACATTTGCTGGCACGGGTGATTTAATTGAGATGACATTTGCAGATTACTACAAGCGATTTGTCTACGATGCGGACTTTATGCAGATGGCTGAGACTGCTGTGAATAAGGGACTTGGGCAAGGGGCGACAATCAATAACCTAAACGAAGTGTATCCCAAGGATCAATACGATTTCGTCGAGTATCATATTGCTGGCATCGATCCTTCAGTGGAGGGGATGGACTGGCGCAGCTTGCGCCTAGTTTTTGAGAAGATTGGAGAGGATCATGCTCTAGTAGGCATTATTCATGATCAATGGACTCCCTGAGAAGTAGAGGTTTTTTTATTAGTCTTATCCGCTATGTTCACCATATCCACTGCGTCTACCGTATCCACACCATCTACCGTATCTGCCAACGTTATTTATATGTTTTAGCCTTTAGATCGGATTCAACGAGTATTCTCCGTAAATGGGTATTGCCAGTCTTGGTCTATTTCCCTTGAATGCTTCCCTCCCTACCGGAATGTTCGCTTGGCACCAGACCGCAGTAACTCATAAACGAGGCGGCGCTGGCAAACCGCGTTACTGACCATCTCCGAGACCAGTGTTGTTGCCGTTAGGACAGCGATATCCCGAAGGGCTTGAAGTGCCTGAATGAGCGGTGTCTGGGTATGGGCGTCATTCGGTGACAACCATCGCTAAACCGCAAGGTGTCCAGCCATTCCTCGTACTACCCCTTGCTTAAATATGTGTCAGACCCTGGTGGAGCCTCCGCTGTAAACGTGGGGCGAAAATTATATTCAGTACAACTTTTTTTCGGAAAGTATGCTTTAAGCATGAAGTCTCAAGTTCGCTTCAGGATTGCCCTGCCCCGGAAGCCACACCAAAAAAACCGGCAGAGAATTCTGCCGGGTAATACAGGATAGATTAAGAAATTAAATATTAGCAGGCTTGAGCTTTCTCGCTTCTTGCAGATGAAAAGATAAGTACAATCCTAATCCGGCAAGAACCGTCAACGTCCAGAATGCAATGTGGACCCCTTCGAGCATATTCAGTGGAAAGGATAAGGAACTGGCACTCGCAGTAGAAGTCATTATCGTTACAAGCAAGGCTCCTCCTATTGAACCGCTGAGCGAGCGCAGCGTGATCGTCATTGGAGAAGCATGAGCAACCATGGTGTTTGGGATACTTGCCATGGCATAGGCTGTAATTGGGGCCATTACTGCCCCTACTCCAAACATAAGCAGGGCATACATTATAACCAGTAGATTAAAGGATGTCTTTGTTGATAACGTGAGGGCAAGAGCCACTGCCATGATCACAATGAGCAGAAATCCTCCCTGGGTTACACGGCTAACCCCAAAACGATCATATAATCTGCCTGAGATCAGACCAGAGACACCAATCAGCAGTGCACCTGGCAACAGCATAAGCCCAGACTCCCTTGGTGTTAAGTCTCTTATCGTCTGTGCATACAGAGGAAGAAGGAGTTCAACTCCCACCATCACCGCAAACAAGATCACCCCCACAATAGAAGAACGGGTAAAGGAGCGGTGCCGAAACAGCTTGAAATCGAGCAAAGGTGCCGTGAGCTTTAGCTGTCTTTTAATAAACAGCGCCACGATCAGGAATCCGGCCAGAAGGACGACCCCAGCGACAACGAGATTCCCCTTTTCTTCTCCGACAATGCTAAATCCATACAATATGCCAGCGAAGCCGAGTGAAGAGTAGATAATGGACCTGGTATCGAGCTTGGTGTGATGAGTCTCTCCTACGTTCCGCAGCGTGAAATGAGCTAAGAATAAATTGGCGGCTGCAAGCAGCGCTACAGCGTAAAACAACAGTCTCCATGAATGGTTCTGAACTACGAACCCAGACAGAGTAGGCCCAAGTGCAGGAGCCAACCCCAGAACTAAACCGACTACTCCCATCGCTGCACCGATTTTCTCCTTCGGAAAGACTCTGAGTATCGTCGTCTGAAACAGAGGAAACAGCAGGCCCGCACCGATGCCTTGAACCAAACGCCCTGTCAGGACTAAAGGGAAACTCCAGGCGATCCCAGCAATCAGTGTTCCTGCTGTGAACGCTCCGACAGAGGCCATGAACAAGGCCCTCGTAGTAAACTTTCCGATCAAAAATCCGGCAACAGGTACAGTTATACCTATCATCAGGTAGTATACCGTAATCAGCCACTGCGCTTGATTCTCATGAATGGCAAGATCCTGCATGACACGCGGCAATGCCGTATTTAACATCGTTTGCATTAATTGAGCTAGAAAATTGGCAACCACCAGGGAGGCAACAATAATGCTGGGTTTATTAGTCAAGCTATCTTCACCGCTTTCAGAGGAACTATTCGGATGCAACGAGCTGCTGCAAGGCATGTATGGATAGCATTCCCACCTCTTGTTGCCGTGGTTGTCCATCCTTGAATATGAGGGTGGCCGGTATACTCATCACGTGGTAGTTCCCAGTCGTCTTCGGGTTGTCATCCACGTTGACCTTCACTACAGTTATTGTTTCATCCGACTCCCGCTCAAACTCTTCAAGCACAGGTGTAAACATCCGGCATGGTCCACACCAGGGCGCCCAGAAGTTGACTACAGTTGTCCCTTTCGATTGAATGAGTTGTGCAAAAGTAGCATCTTCCGCATGGAGAATTGCCATTATGAATCATCCTTTCAAGATTAATTAAATCTATTATAGATCTATTATATCTATAATTAGGATAAATAATAGACTTCGAATATCCACAATATATCTAATTAATTATTTTGTCAAACAGATTTTCACTTATTTGAACTTATAAAACAAAAAGATCTCTCAACTGCTCTCGAAGCAGTTGAGAGATCTTTGATTGTAAATGATGCGGTCGAGAGGACTCGAACTTCCACGATATTGCTGCCACTCGAACCTGAATCGCGTAAGTAATTCGGTCATTAGGGAATTATCAAATCCTTATAGAATCAAGAATTTTTGCAGTTTTTCTTTTTTTCTCAAGCACAGCAAGGGTTTGCCGGGTTGACTCAAAACAGGTTCCGATAGTCGTTACCTAATCAATCAGAGTTTGGAGTTAGGATATAGGGAGAAAGGAACAACAAACAAGGGATGCTTCAGCAGCCATAGGATGGCTTTTGAGGCACCCCTTATTTGCTTATAAAAATGAACTTAGAAACCTGAGGAAAGGGAAGAGAGGCGAAGGGGAACTTTGGAACTGTAAGATCTTCATAAGCATAAGCTTCTACGTATTTCAGCCGTCATTGACGGCAGCAAGAAGCCAAATATTCACCGCAGCTGCGACTGAACCTTAATTCTAAAAACCTCAAGTTCAATCTATATTATTGTGCCGCACTGGAAGGCGAATAAGATGCAGAGCCGGTTACAGGTTTAGCGATTGCTTTATAGCCCTCTGGCAGATAAGTGACAACAGATGCTTTTGAGATCACCTGTGCGTACATTTTTCCTGGTTCAGGAGCAGTCACATTAAAATAAATGACAGCGGTCTTGTCTTTGCCAAATTCGATTCGCTCAATCACTAGTCCATATCCTGGATGCGGTAAGTTGTTAACGGTCAGTGTAGCCTTATTTACTCCTTCACCCGCTTTGGTTAATGTAACCTCAGTTTCATAGGTTGGAGTAGTAGGGTTGCCATTAGACACAATTACGCGTTTGGCAAAAGCAGCTGCATCGTAGGTTAGAACGGCTGCTTCCGAGCGGGTAATGGCATCATTTGGCCGGAAATTACCGTTCTTATCGAGTGTGGCGATATGCGTATTCAGCAGGATCTGGAGACTATTTATAACCTCTGTAGAAAGTTTATCGCCATCCTTAATGTCTACATACATCAGTGTAACCGGGAAGTTACCTTTACTTTGCAGTGCTTGCGTCAATAAGTGAGCGAACTGAGCACGGGTGATGGTTCCGTTAGGATCTACTGTTCGATCAAGTGAAAGACCATTTTGCTTAGCAGTCAGGAAGGCTGAAGCATACCAGGATTTGTCGTTCACCTTATCAAAATAATCACTGGCTTTGGATGAGCTGTTACCCGCCTCTGGCTTCGGAGACAGATTCAGACCACCAACGATGAACTGAATGCCTTGGGCAAAGCTTACTTTAGATTTAGGCGCGAACTTATCTCTGTCTACTCCATTTATAATTCCCTCTTTATGCAGGGAGTTAATTTTTGCTTCCGCAGGATCACCTTTCAAATCCGAAAAAGCAAAAGCGGATGCTCCAAATGACAGGCTTGCTGCTAGAATACCGCAGGCTATCGTCATTGTTTTGACATTACTTATGAATAATGATTTCTTCATTATGCGTCACCTCCATACCCTTAGATGGTAGATTAGACCAAAATGTTGCAGGTTATTTAAAATATTATGAAGATTCAAGTAAAATGTTATCCGCGAAGGAGTGACTCGGCACCATCTACATAGATCTCAGTTCCTGTGACATGGAAAGACTCATCCGAGGCGAGAAATAATACTAGATTGGCTACTTGTTCAGGTTTACCGGGCGCATCTTCCAGAGGATGATTGCCTTTCGGATATTCCACAGGAATCTTCACTTCTTGAAGATCATCGCTCTTATCCGTATTATCTCCAATTTGAGTGTCGATCGATCCAGGACAAACCGCATTTACGCGGATACCGTATTGCGCCAGCTCTAACGCAGCCATTTTCATAAAAGCGACTTGTCCAGCCTTGGAAGAGGAGTACGCAGCAGCACCAATGTTCGAGAACACTCGATTTCCGTTAATAGAGCTAGTGATAATGATGCTCCCGCCATTTTCTTTCATATGGGGGATAGCATATTTTACCGTGGCAAAGGTACTGCGTAGGTTGGTATCTAACGTTTGGTCCCAATCTTCGATTTCTAGTGTTTCGATTGGAGCCCATGTACCATTAATGCCGGCATTCGCAAAAATAATATCAATCTTTTGAGTATCATCCGCAACCTTACGAATACTTTCTTCGACAAGACCTGGATTGGAAACATCGCATTCGATAACTGTAGCTGTACCCCCAATGGATTCAATTTCACGTTTAGTTTCGTAGGATTCCTCAGGGGTGC
The DNA here is from genome assembly GCF_002264395.1 of Paenibacillus sp. VTT E-133291. Lineage (GTDB taxonomy): Bacteria > Bacillota > Bacilli > Paenibacillales > Paenibacillaceae > Paenibacillus_AQ > Paenibacillus_AQ nitricinens. Next base: position 16,206 of record NZ_NFVA01000015.1, on the reverse strand, counting down.
GATCAAGCATATACACCTTAGCTCCGTGCTGGGCGAACCGTATGGCGGTAGTTTTTCCGATACCAGAACCTGCGCCTGTGACTACTGCAACTTTATTTTGCAAACGTTTCTCTGTCATGATGAAATTCCTCCTCGACGTTAGATCTCTTAATAGTAATTACATACCCGGCATAGCTGAATTTAACCAATTTAGCATGAGGGTGGAACAACAAGGAGGGATGTATTACTATGAGACATAAGGACTTGTACAATATAAATTCAGACCAATCTAGCTCATGATAGGGGAACTATAGATGATTCAGCAGCAAGGAGCAGAGCGGATTAATGTGGGGATCTTTGCCCACGTAGATGCCGGCAAGACGACAACAACAGAGCATATCTTGTATGAAAGCGGTCGCATTAAAGCGCTTGGCAGCGTAGACACGGGGACAGCATTGACAGATTCTATGGATGTGGAGCGGCAACGAGGAATATCCGTTCGGGCGGCATTGGCTTCTTTTGCTTGGCAAGGCGTGCAAATCAACCTCGTTGATACACCGGGACACGTCGATTTTTTGTCAGAGGTTGAACGGTCTTTGCGAGTGATGGATTGTGCGGTGTTAATTTTGTCGGCAGTAGAGGGTGTGCAGGCTCAAAGTGAGATGATCTGGAACGCGTTGAGGAAGCTGGGAATACCGACGCTTATTTTTATGAACAAAATGGATCGTGTAGGTGCAGACCCTGAGGCTGTGCTGGCACAAGCGAGAAATTATTTATCTAGTGATATCATTCCTGTTCAGCAACCGATAGGCAAAGAGCAGGAGTACATAGAAGCTATTGATTTATGGGGAAGGGATGCTGATCCTGCTATACAGACAGAATTATTAGAGGCATTGGCTGAGCGGGATGAAGACCTGCTGGAGACGTATATGTCAGGCAGTCCGATTGATCTTGCAGCCTGGAAAAAAAATATGAAAACAGCTTCCGCTTCAGGACGCTTCTTCCCAATGGTTTATGGTGTTGCCGCCAAGGGGCTTGGCATTACTGCATTGCTGGACGCGATGGTTGAGTATTTCCCGCGGGCTGGTGGGAATGTTGAGGGTGCGGTGTCAGGTATCGTTTACAACATTCAACGTGATAAAAGCATGGGGCGAATGGCGTTTGTCCGCCTTTATGAAGGGATGATCCGTAACCGCGATACGGTGATGAACTACACACAGGATATTCAGGGGAAAGTGACCCAGATCCGCAAGGTCGAGGGCGGCCGTACTGAGGATGTCGGAGCGCTTGAAGCGGGCGATATCGCTGTACTCTATGGTCTATCGGGGGTGCGGATCGGAGATGTGCTTGGTCATCCGGAGGCGATACCGGCGGAAGCGAAGCTCGCTGTACCGCTGCTAACGGTGCGCGTATTCTGGGGAACCGATATGGATGACCATAAGGTTATCGGAGCATTGCAGGAGCTGGCGGATGAAGATCCGCTCTTGGATACGCAGTGGCTGCAGGATGAGCGGGAGCTGCATATCAAAGTAATGGGGCCTATCCAGCTGGAGATTCTGAACAGTGTTCTGGAGGAGCGATATGGCCTCAAGGTCACCTTTGGCCAGCCCTCTGTCATTTATAAAGAAACGCCAGCCTCTGTTGGGGAAGGTTTTATAGCATATACGATGCCTAAGCCATGCTGGGCGATTCTGCGGTTTCAGATTGAGCCTGGACCTCCTGGCAGCGGTTTAGTCTATGATTCGATAGTGCGGAGCTCCGATCTACTGCCGCAATATCAGAGCGAGACCGCACGCCGTGTGCCGGAAGCGTTGCAGCAGGGCTTGTACGGCTGGGAGGTTACCGATCTTAAAGTGACCTTGATTGAGGGACAGCATCATGTATGGCATACCCATCCGCTGGATTTTGCCGTAGCGACTCCGATGGGGATTATGGATGGACTCGCACGGGTAGGCACTAAGCTGCTGGAGCCGATTCTTCAGGTTCGTATCGTTGTCCCTGAGGAGAATGGCGGCCGAGTGATGAACGACTTGGTTCAGATGCGCGGCACCTTCGAGCCACCTGTGCTGCAAGGCGAGCGGATGATCATCGAAGGGCGTTTGCCGCTGGCAACGTCGCTTGATTATCCCGTTACTTTAAGCTCCTACACGAAGGGGCGCAGCACATTCACTTCTTTTTTTGCCGGCTATGAAGAATGTCCACCTGACGTATCTGCTGAGCGCACCCGCCGGGGTGTGAATCCGCTGGATCAGGCGAAATATATATTAGGCGTGCGTAAGGCGTTGCAGGGGTAAGTTGAGAAAGAATTAACAGGCAGAATGAAAGAACTAAGGAGAGTGGCAGTGATGTTAGTACTAAGATATACGCAGAAATTATTAAAAGATATGAAAGTAGCTCCAGTAGAAGTGGAAGATGTCTCCACATTTTTTAGTTGGCATGTGAATATACTGCAGCTTAGAAAAAAACATATTTTATTTGTGCATGATGCAAGTCGGCTATGTATATTACTGGATGGAATAAGAAGTGGCCAAGCTAATAAGCTGGTAGAGAAGTTTAGAATAGAACTTAAGGAGTATTTGTTGCAGGAGGGTTTCAAGAAGCAGCTTATTAATCAGTATTTATTAGAGGCCGGAGAAATAACTATCTCTCGTACAAACAATAAAAGTGTTCTTGGAACCATGAATGAAATAACATTATACAACTCGGTAGCTCAAAGTGATTTCAACTTATTGGAGCGGAATAAGTGGCTGAACACTATTATATACAAACCTATTGACTATAATGAGCCAATTGATGTCTTCAGAGAATCGTTAAGTAGTTATTACTCATAAGTAAGTAATGTCAATGCTGGACTAGCTAAAGCTTATATCCGATATCTAAAGGGGGATTATGAATTGAAGATCAGAGAAGCAACATCTAGGGATATAGACGGGATCGCATTCGTCCACGCTATGAGTTGGAAAACCACCTATAAAGGGCTAATATCGGACGAGTTTCTTGATAAAATCACCGTGGAAGCTAGAAAGAAACGTTGGATTCTGAATTTTGAAAATCTCCATAAAGACGAGGTTATGTATGTAGCTGAAGATGAGGCGGGGACGATTATTGGATTTGGAAATGGAGGAGCCCGAAGAGTGCCCGATATGTACGATGCAGAGCTATACGCCCTTTATTTACTTAAGGAATACCAAGGACAAGGTTTAGGGAAGCTGCTTATTAGAAGCGTAGCACAGCATTTAATGGAGAAAAGTTATAGCTCGTTCATGACTTGGGTGCTAGTGGGCAATCCGGCGATTCATTTTTACCACAAAGTGGGTGGTGAATCTGTTGCGACGAAGGAAGTGGAAATTGGAAATGAGATGGTTGAAGAGATCATGATGGGGTGGAGAGATATTGGGCTTGTGGGTAGATAAGCAAACCTAATAGACGGGACTTTTAGCTCGGATGGAGCTCCTCATATCAAAAGGATGAAAGCCGACGGAACTCCCTCAGCATCCGGAATTATAGGCAAAGAAAGCCGACAGAGCTACCTCAACATCCGGAATACAGGCACAAAAAGCCGACAGAGCGAGGTATATAAGCTTTTAGATGTACTTTGTACAACTATTCCCCTTGCGAATAGCTCTCCAAAGGAAATAGCTGTATTTCATACACCTATTTTGGTGATTTATTTCGTTCTGGGCCTAATCTCAGGTTTTTAAGTGTATAGAATACAGTTAAAGTCACCATAAGTCCATATACAAACGGAATAAGTGTATGAAATACAGCTATTCCACAGATAAATAATCGGAGAAGCGTTGCCTGAATGTTTTAGTAATAGGGATCGTTTAATTGCTAGAAAATGCTGCTAGAGGACAACAGCTCAGCTAGGTCATATATCGGACCCCTCATCAAAGCGACTTTTTATTCCCCCTCAGACTCAGCCTTCTTTCGCGCACGGAACCGTCTTACCTTCATGAGATTGCCGCAGGCCTTGTCATCGCAGTAACGCTTAGAACGGTTACGTGTATCATCGTAATACACCCAAAGGCAATCAGGATTATCGCAGATGCGGAATCGAGAGGGCTCTTTTTCAAGCAATGCCTCCGCAAAAGACGCCGCTATCTCCGCCATTACCTGCTCCCAGCCGCTATATAGTGGTAATAATGAAATCTCCGCTTGATCGTCGCTATACCATACAATTCGTCGCGTAACAGGACCCTTGTCCATATAGACATTGAGCTGCTTCACCATTTCTCCATCCATCGACGATTTTCCTTGTACAATAGCCTGTACCCATCCCCATAGTAGGGAACGAAGCGCTTTGAGCTTCTTCAGTTCTATAGTATTTGGCATTTCTGTTTCTAGTAGAGTATACTTCTTCAACTGTTCTGCTAGCCACTCCGGATCTTCGAGCTTATCCTGATCGTTATTTTTATTCCCTGTTCGCCAATCCCGCCAGTAACTGTTAATGAAATCCTCCCACAACACGTTCGGTTCATCCTTTCCGCACAACGCTCTATAACATTAATTGTAACACTTAAAAATAAGATTAGCTAGTTACTTGAAAGGATGGTGGAATTATGCTACATTTCTTTTGTAACCACTATATGTTGGTTTAAGTAGTTACATAATTCAGCTTGTATTAGGAGGTTAACATGCAAAATAAAATCAGTGAGGTTTTGCTGCAAAATTGGGATTATTGCATGGATGTCGAGGATTGGGCTCCGCCGTTAAGTGATGCTTTGGAAGGTGTGGACAGCAATCAAGCGCTTTGGAAGCCAGAGGGGAGTACAATCAATTCCATCTGGGAGACGGTCAACCATCTAACATATTATAAGGTACGGTTGCTGCGAAAGTTAAAAGGGTTGCCCAAACAACCTGATGCTGAAAGCAACGATGATACCTTCACTGTAACAACGGAAGGGGAAGAAGCATGGGCGAAGACCGTTGCAGAGCTGAAGGACATGCATGCTGCTCTTAGAGAAATCATTGAGGCATTGGAAGAAGGCGCATATGATTGGGGTGGATCGGGTCATGCCCCAGGGGAAGAGGTAATGAGTCTTATCCTGCATGATTCATACCACACTGGACAAATTATTATGCTTCGTAAACTGCAAGGTTCCTGGGTTTCCAACCGTAGTTTTAATTAGAACCTCTACAATGAAAATATAAGCCACACTCCTCTATACTGGTTTACCTGGTGTAGCGGTTGTGTGGCTTTTCTTGATGTTAACCTTTTGGGATGCTGTGATATGGAATCGGTGAGCAGCCCATTATTTTTTGAACAATCTAGAGAAGTAATGGGAGTCCTGCATCCCTATAGCACAAGGCGATGTGCTTGAAAGCGTAAAAGAAATAGAGCAGTTTCATGATGCCGGATAATAACTGGTTCGATTTGGAATTTTGTTTCAACTCTGAAAGCCCCGGGTTAATGGAGACTATCTACCAGCCTATATTCGAAAGGAGAGATTGATGATGGAACCGGGCTATAAAGATAGAAGCGTTGAAGTGGAGCATACAGAGGTGCAAAGGAAATCGGATTCCAGTGTTGTCGCATCTACCTTTATTAAATATGCAGCTTATATTATTATTTTTTTCGGAGCACTTTTCTTCTTGGTCAGATATGTATTCCCTATGTTCTAATTGGGAACACAACGAATCCTATACAAAAATCCATCCCCTGTAGGAAGCGGGATGGATTTTTGAATGTAACGAATCCTATAAATTTCTCTGGATGGAATCCGGTGATTCCGCAGAATTACGATAAAAGAACCAGCACTCGTTCAGCAGCTTGATCTGACGGCGGTCTTTTTTGTAATAGGCTTTCATCAGTTGATGGCAGAGCCACTGTGGCAAGGGTATCACTCCTCTAACTGCTTACGTAAGTTAGCATATGGAGAAATGAGCCTAAAGGTGACGATTTACAGAATGCTTTCTGCTTCCTCTTCATACCACTGCTCTAATTGAGCTTGCAGCGCCCGAATCTCGGTCAGCAGGGAAATGAGCGGATAGTTCTTCTGCTCCTGAACAGAGGCAAAGGCCTGTTCCAATCTATTGATATAATCCAGGCCAGACTCCAGGGAGTAGTCCTCACGCAGCAGATCCAGGGAATCGCACTCAGCAATGGCTAAGGGCAGATCCGGTACATTATCGGCTGTCAGCTTGTCGATTTCTTTGTTTAGACGTAAATTGAGCGCACTTAGCTGGTACGCATATTCCTCGGGCATTTCCACGAATTGCAATTGTTGATGTTGTTGCAAAATTACATACCGCATTTTCGGCATTGGTCATTCTCCCTCCGTACTTGTCTTCCTTCTTGACAGTTTAGCCTATGCACAAGTTACAATTCAAGTAGAGATCTTAATTCCCGTGGAAAGGACTTGTGATAGAACGCTATGGAAACGATGAGCAACGAAGAGCTGCAGCTGTGGATTGAGCAGGTATCACGGGACAGCTTTGGCGTACCCTTTAGGCACAAGGCAAGCTTTAACAGCCGATTATCTTCAACAGGTGGTCGATATTTTACCAAGAGCCATAATATAGAGATTAATCCCCATCAGCTTGCTATGTTCGGTAGAGAAGAGACGGAGAAAATTATAAAACACGAGCTTTGCCATTATCATCTGCATTTGGCGAAGCGAGGGTATATGCATCGTGACACGGATTTCAAAAGACTGCTGGCACAAGTCGGCGGGAGTCGCTATTGTCAGACATTGCCGGGTGCCAAAGCACGGAAGTCACTGCCTTATCGGTACAAGCTGATCTGTACAGCGTGTGCCATGGAGTATCCGCGTAAGCGAAAAGTAGACCCAAAGCGCTACCGATGCGGCAAATGTTCGGGTAAGCTGAAGCTGCTGGCACTGGAAGTCCAGTAAGCAGGCAAGGGTGTTATTTTATAACCAAACCCATCAATCCTACAAAGGAAACAGCTTGCTGAGGCGAAATGATGCATCCCTCTAAATCTTGTATATCCACGATCAAGCCACTGAACTCGCAGTCACTAAGATCGATCCCGTTAAGCTTTGATCCTGACATTGTGGCTTGATCAATATTACATTCGCTGAAGCTGACCTTCTGAAAATTCGATTGGTAGTAATCAGAGCTCATCAATGAACTATTCTCAAAAGCAACCTGTTTCAGATTAGCCAATCGAAAGGTTGCGAAATCCCCGATACAATCTACCACGCGAACATTCTGGAATCTGCCTCTTGTAAAGTCCGTACCGATGAGCTTACAGTTTCTAAACTCGGTTCGATGAATAATCGCATTCGTAAAATCCACATTGGATAGATCGCATCGCTCAAAAATCACATCCATCAGCTCAATACCCGTTAAGGAGGACTCGATAATCGTTACATTTTTAAAAATTACCTGATCAAAGCTGACCTTATTAGCCTCTTGATTATCAAAAACTGTATCGCTTATGCTGCAACGACTGAATTCATCTTTAGTTTGTAGTGAGTATATTTGCTCAGGGAGTAGAGCTTCTGGATCAGTTATTTTAGGTGAATCCATTTTGAATTTCATATGTACCTCCATTTAATGAATGCTTGTTTCTAATTAAATTAACTATCATAGGGTTTAGCAGATTTGTCAATTTTCATATGCGCTAAGGTCTTGCGGGAGATACGTACAAATACACCTTTTTCTGGATAAAATCACACATCGTTTTGTAAGCGTTGTCAAACTAAGATGGAAGGGAAGTCCATATTAGGAAGAGGGGGCACATTTATGAAACGATTCAGGTCCGCGATGGCGGGTCTGCTCGCGATGCTGCTGATTTTCTCAAGCTTGCCTGTGAGGGGAATCGGTAGCGGTTCCGTAGGAGCAGAAGGGGCCAACGGAACAGGCGCAGGGCTAATTCCATCAGGGACGGTACTCATCAAGAATAAGTGGAAAAATAACTTTTTATATGAAACTTCTGACGGAATCGTGCGTTATGGCATGACCAATCCAGCGGACACATCATCGCATTGGACAGTGGAGACGGTGAATGGTCTGTCACGCATTAAGAATGTGAAGACCGGTCACTACATTACACTGGCTGGTAATAACGGCAAAGAGGATACGCTTAAGGCGGCAGATCTCCAAGGAGCGGGAAGTGTTAAGGATGAGTGGTTGATCGATACTTCCAATAGAAACGGATACATGATCATCCGAAGCGCGAGCGTGCCTGAGAGTAAGCTGGTGATCCACGAGGAGAATCAGCTTGGTTATGCGCAAGTAAGCTCGGATATCAATATTACGTTTGAGAGTCCACAGTGGGCTTTTATCGACCCTAATGCAGGAACAGTGCCTGTACGGTTGGAAAGCCGGATGCGTCCCGGTGAGGTGATGTATGAGGAAAAAGGAAATGTACTTTACGGCAAACAGCCTTTAAAGAATGAGGCAGCCCAGTGGTTTCTTGAGCCGGGAACGGACGATGGAACACTGATGATTCGAAACCGTGAGACGGGCCATTATATTAAGCAAAATGAAGTGACTTGGGCAGGTGTTTTTTCGCAAGAAATCGATGCGGAGAACGTAAAGCTAAGTGAATGGGTGAAAGAAGATGCACCAGGCGAGGATGGAGCGGGTTTCATTACCTTAAGTAATAAAGGATTAACCGACGGAGCTACACCTTTATGGCTGAATCCTCAGTTTGATGAAGACAATAACGTGCGCTCTAACAGTTGGCCGGGTGAAGCAACCAGTCATAATGCTCAGTGGAAAATCGTACCTATTTCCGAGTTGCAGCCTATACGCTTGGCCACTTATACAGATGCACAAGTAGCTACAGATTTCTTGTATGAATCCACAAATGGCGCGCTTAAGCACGGATTAATTGCTCCAGATCCTGCTGATTCATCCGATTATCTATGGTATATAGAGGATTATGACGGCAATAAACGTATCCGTAATGCAGCTACTAATCATTATCTTTCATATAGTGATGGCACAGCCAAGGCTGAGCAGATCAGTGGAAGCCAACCATCGGATCAATGGAATTTTAAAGATTCTGATGATTATGATGATTATCTGACACTAGAAAATGTAGAGAGCAAAGGCATCTATCTATCTACCTTGGGTGGAGACAGTGCTGGAGCAATCGGGGATGCGTCTTCATTGAGCGCCCAGTGGCAGCTTCTAGATCCTAATACACCAACGGATGGCACCATTCCATATTATCGTATTCAGAATGGCTGGAAGTCTTTTTATTGGTATGAGTCTGCTGACGGCCTCTTGAAATATGGAAATATACAGAAGGATGGCTCAGATCAATGGCTGATTGAGAAATATAATGGCCGTAAGTTATTCAAGAACAAGAAAACAGGCCACTACATTAACACGATGAATATGCCAGATGGCCATATCCAGGTCACTGAGCTTCCAGACAGGAATAATGTGGAACGAGAATATATCTGGACAGGCAAAAATATTGGCGACAACACATACGTAATCAGCAGTGTTCTCGACAAGGAACCTAATAAATTCCCTGAAAAGTTTATCTCCCTCCAGAATCTTACGAAATACGCTGAGTATGGTGTGATCAATCCAGGCTGGGGCAGCCCACAGTGGCGATTTGTTACCGTTACTGAGAAAAAGCCGGACTTGTTCCGCTTCAAGCTAGACGCTGTAAATGGTGAGGATCAATATCTTAAGGATGGTCCTTTGTTGACTTCTCCAGATGTACTAGAGAAATTGCTAGCATCTAAGACTGTCACCGAAGCTGTCTATGATTCGCAGGCTACTGAAGTAGTGGTGCCGCAGGATAAGCCGGAATCTGTAACCGCTGATCCAAATCCTGTAGCTTTAACTCCTGCGAACGAGGATGTAACAGTAGGTCAGGCTACTTATGGTTCACTTGATATGAATGACGATACCTTTGTCTGGCAGCTGCAAGAAATAGCTGGCAGCAATGGATCTGTGAAGATTAAAAATAAAGGTACCGGACGTTATCTCTCCCTGGAGCATATAGGTGGGGCTGTAGATGAAATTGAGCCTAACGTAAGCGTTCAGACATTACAAACTGTATACGATGTATGGGCCAGCATTAAGTGGAAGGTGGATACGCAGGCATCCGGTGTGACTACCATTATGAGCTCGTGGGCGGGTCATTATATCTACGGTGCTCCGGGTGACAATGGCAATCCTATTCTACGAATCAGTAAAGCAGCAGATGCAGTGGATCGGAAAAGTGCACACTTTACCGCCGAAGCCGTTGAAGCGATTGCGCCACCGATCCCTGCTTACCCTGTAAGATTTAAGAATGCAAGCAGTGGGGAGTATTTATACGAGAATGAGCACGGCGTTGTTCTGTACGGACAGCCGTCAGCAGACAATGGATTCTCACATTGGAATATATCTTTGGAGGATGGTAAACAGACGATTATCAATCGAGCAACAGGACATTATTTAACATTGAATGGAGATTATTCATACTTGGAGAGCAGTATCGCGGAACCGGCTATAGACGGAGCATCTGCTTGGGAAGTAAGCTTGGCTTCCGATTATACGCACTACACTATTCGTAGTCTCTATGGAGAATACGACGATGAATTAATAAACATTGCGAATAAGACGGGATATGCAGAACGTGCGCTCCTACTAGAGAGTGACGGCTTAGCGCAATGGACACTTGAAGCGGCTCAGCAGGAGTTTACTACTCCGTCTGGAGAACTGCGCAATAACGATACAACAACTCCAGTTCAGAATGATACCAACATGATAACGATCGTGCCGAAAGGGCTGACTGGCAAAGTATTGGCTGAACAAGAAGGGGCACTCGTATATGCAGAAGCCTCCAACACGGCGGCTCACTCCCAATGGATCGTCCAAGATGTAAATGGACGTAAACGCATATTGAATGTTCAGACCAAACAATATCTTTCTTTAAATGAAGCAGACCAAGCCGTCTTGTTAGCTTCTGGGGAAACAGAACGTTCCCAGTGGACCCTGGAAGAGAAGTTAGGCTACAATCTCCTGAGAAGTGCGGATAAAACGGGCTTCCTTACTCATGACGCATCGGCTGTTCAACTGGGTTCTGCTGTGGGTACTGACAGCGTTCTTTGGAGCTTCTTGCCTATCCCTACAGATGCAATTTATGCAGGAGGAGAAGCATTCCAAGGCGATCATGTTATACGGTTTGCAGTCAATGCTCAGCAGGCTGGACAATATGATGCCGTTGTTCGTTACAAGAATAATTCCAGTAATGTAACGGATCTGCTGCTTGAGGTGAACGGCCTGAAGGAAGCGGCTAATGTGAATGTGGTCAATACTTCCTCTTGGAAGACTGAACAGGTGAAACTGAAGCTGCGTGCAGGAATCAACACCGTTTCTCTAAGCAACGACAATATCGATTGGAATAAAGTAAACATTGATAGCCTGACAGTAAAAAATAGCGTGAACAAAGTTTACCGCGGGGCAACAGTTCCTTATATTAGCTATGAAGCTGAGGATGCAGTGACTAACGGAACACTAATCGGTCCTTCGCGGAAATATCGCACTATGGCTTCTGAGGCTTCTGGACGACAAGCCGTCGCCTTGAAGAATACTGGGGACTATATAGAGTTCAAGCTTGCAGAAGCAGCAAATTCTATTGTTCTTCGCTATTCCATTCCGGATAGTCCGGATGGTGCTGGTGGGGAGGAAACTTTGACCCTATTTGTAGATGGAGTTAAGAAACAGCTGAATCTAACTTCAAAATACGCTTGGGAATATGGCAGCTACCCATGGTCAAATGATCCACGCCAAGGTAGTGGACATCGCTTCTTTGACGAAATCCATGCTCTGATTGGCGATGCTCCTGCTGGAGCGACTATTCGTTTAGAAAAGGGAACAGGAGACCATGCAGCTTCTTATGTCATCGATCTGGTGGATATGGAGCAGGTAGCTCCTGAGTTAACTCGTCCTGACGGCTTTATTTCGGTAACGGATTTTGGCGCGGTAGCGAATGATGAGGGTGATGATACCGCAGCCTTCAAGGCAGCCCTTGCCGAAGCGAATGCGACAGGAAAAGGGGTGTGGTTCCCAGCGGGTACCTTTAATGTTGGAGAGGGTCTGCTCGATCTGGATAAGGCTGAAATCCGAGGAGCCGGCATGTGGTATACCGTGCTGAATGGAGCCAAATTCTACGGTCACGGCGGCATGATTGGCGTATACGATCTGCTGATTGAAGGGGGCATTAATGTACGGGATGATGAGGCGTTCACGAACGCTTTCCATGGTGCTTTTGGTCAAGGCTCGGTCATTCAGAATGTATGGATTGAACATACCAAAGCAGGCTTGTGGTTAACACAACCGATTGGTGAGAAGGCTCGCACGAATGGTCTGTATATGGCAGGTCTTCGAATCCGCAATCTGATGGCGGACGGAATTAACTTTGCCGTAGGCACTGGCAACAGCATGATGGAACAAAGTGACATCCGCTATCCAGGGGATGATGGAATTGCGATGTGGTCGTTCACAGATGCCAAATTGAATGATATGAATGGTACGGAACGTACACTGAGTTATAACAATACGGCACGCTTTAATAACGTCTCATTACCGTGGTTGGCCGATAACATTGTGGTCTTCGGTGGTAAAGATAACAGAATTCAAGATAACGTGGTAAAAGACACTGTGACTAACGGAGCCGGGATCGCTGTATCTACCCGTTTCTCCGCAGAGCCGTTCCAAGGAACGACTATCGTGGAGCGGAATACATTGCTTCGCACAGGTAGTTATGATTCCGGTTATGGGGTGAATCTCGGTGCGTTATGGCTGTACGCTGGTGAGAGTGATCTGAAAGGAAAAGTGTTCATCCGTAACAATACGGCGCTCGACAGCACCTATTCTGGCCTGATTGCCCACGGTAATCTTGAGGGAGAAGCGCTCACGACGATTGATGGAGTTGTGCTGACGAATAATGTCTTAGACGGGGCAGGCACAAGTGGTATAGAAGTTACGAAAAATCTGAAAGGTAACCTGCTCGTCGACAACTTGATTATTCGTGGCGAACGGATGAACCTCCTGACTAATGCATCTCCTGAATTAAGCATTATAGAACAAAACCAAGGAATAGCCACAGCTGTTAAACCTTTCTCCATCAAGCTAGCAGATGGACAGAGCGGACCTGTAGTATTAGAGCAGGGTAAGTCTGCTACCCTTCAGGTACTGGACAAAGAAGGAACGGATATTACTACACAAGCTACCTTTAAGATTATGAACAGTGATATTGCTACATTTACAAACGACAGTCTTAGTGGAACTAAAGTGGGAAGTACAGATTTCACGGTAACTTTTGGCAACGAGATGAGAATGTATACACTTGAGGTGGTAGGACCAAATGGTGGAACAGATCCGGTGGAACCAACAAGTACTCCTAGTCCGACAGACTCTACGGGGTCAGTAAATCCTGTTGCACCTGTTGCTACTCCAACGCCTACACCAGCTGCTAATTATGATGTGCAGCTAAAAGCTAAGGCGACTGCTGGGCAGACGGTTATCGAGATTTCAGCTAACGGCGACGGTATAGCCCGCTTTAGTGCAGAAGCTTTACGCAATGCGGCAGCACTCAGCCCGAATGCGGTGCTTGTCATTGGAAGTGGCGATATGAGCTATCGCTTCCCATTGGGACTTGTAGAGAGTGTACTGAAAGCTGCACAGATGCCAGTGGGCACACTGGAGTTCCAACTAAGTCCGCTAAGTGGAAAAGGACTGGAACAACTGCTTGCCAAGGCTAAGCAACAAGGCTTTATGGTGCAAGGAACTCCGGCAAGTGTCACCTTAAAGGTCACAGATGGTAAAACCATTGTACTTGCAAATGGGTTCGGTACCACATATGTGGAACGTACATTTATCATTAAGGAGTCCATAGACGCTAAGAATGGAGTAGTCCTTATTTACGATGAACTGACGGGTTCCTTCCGTTATGTACCTGCATTGTTCGAGCTCGTAGGTGGGATGACCAAGGTTACTGTTAAGAGCAGTAGTGCGAGTGGTATATTCGTCGCTGCGCTGCACCCTGTGACCTTTGGAGATCTCTCTTCACACTGGGCGAAGAATGAGATCGAGATGCTTGCCAGTCGATTGATCTTGACCGGACAATCCACAGATATGTTTGCACCTCAGAAATCTGTCAGTCGTGCCGATTTCGCAGCCATGCTGATTCGTTCACTAGGGCTAGTCGCTGCGAACACAACGAAGACTTTCAGCGATGTGTCCGATTTATCATGGTATGCAGCAGATGCCAGAGGCGCTGCAGCCTTAGGACTGGTTCAAGGCTATGAGGATGGAACCTTCCGTCCGAATGCTCCTATTACACGGGAGCAAATGGCTGTTATGGCAGCTAGAGCACTGAAGCTGTTGAACCTTAGAGGTGAAGAATCTGGAGCAAATGCGGCTACAAATGTTTTCACAGATGCTTCATCGATTTCTTCTTGGGCTAAAGAGGCGGTGAATGCCTTAACCGCAAAAGGAATCATGAAAGGCCAATCCGCACACAGCTTTGCACCTGACAGTGATACTAGCCGTGCAGAGGCCGCTGTGATCTTAGCGAGATTACTTAAAACTGCTGGATTATTAAATTAGTTTTCGTTATAAAAGCTACAATATTCTACTAAAAGAGCAGCGATTCTCGAGTAATTGGAGAATCGCTGCTCTACGTTTTTTTTGGACAAACATATTTGATGATTTTCAATGCCAATCGCGACTAGAGGGTCCGTAAGTATACCAAATATTCGATTATGCTGCTTATAAGGACAACTGGGTCCGATAGCGACCTCATATACGATGTAGTTTTACTTCAGCTTTCCCATCGATAGATTAACTCTGTAATTTCCGAACTTCAGAAACTCGTCGAGAAAGAGATTCAAATCCTCTTGGCTTCCAGTACGGACACGTATCCAATAGAAGCCTTCTCCACTGACCCGATGCATTTCTTTTACACTGGCATGTTGTTGTGCGAATGTCTGAAAGGCTGGATGGACCATATTTGAATTCAAAAAAACAGTAATAAAGGCATGGATCGCTTCCCCAACCTTATCTGGATTCCAGCGGACGGTGTAGCCTTCAATCACTCCAGTATCCTGCATTTTGCGAATACGCGCGCCCACGGCTTGGCCAGTCTAGCTGCCCAATGTCTCTGTGACTGATCGTGGAATCTTTAATTAGAAGCTGCAGGATGCGGAAATCCACATCATCTATAGAATAAGAACTCATCATTATCAAAAATCCTTTCTGCGTGAAAGTAGAACAGGCCAATCTCTTTCCAATCTCAATGTATTCTGTTTCAAGGTCCTTCTATAATGAATTGTAGCAGAAGAGATCTGAAAGAAAGAAGGGCTTATGATGAAAATACAGCATATTCGCAACGCAACTTTATGGCTGGAGTATGGGGGAAGTACATTTTTGATTGATCCTATGCTGAGTGAGGAGGGTGTTAATCCTCCCATTTTTAATACGGAAAATGATCGTCGCAATCCACTCGTTCCTTTGCCGGGAGCAGTAGAACAATGGTTGAGTCCTAATGCAATTCTTGTCACGCATCTTCATCCAGATCATTGGGATGCCGCTGCCATTTCTTTGTTGTCGCATAATCTGCCACTATTATGTCAGGAAGGAGATGGGGATAAATTATCGAAGCAGGGGTTTGAGCATACCACGGAAATTAGCGATTCTCTGACATTCAATGGAATAACTATAACACGTACTGATGGACGGCATGGCACTGGAGTGACTGGTAAACTTATGGGTAAGGTATCCGGGTTTGTGTTTCAGGCCGAAGGCGAACCTGTTCTATATGTGGCAGGTGATACGATTTGGTGTGATAAGGTAAAGATAGCATTGGATGCTTTTAATCCTGAGGTGACAATTGTTAATGCTGGTGGCGCACAGTTTTTAAGCGGATACCATATTACAATGAATGAGCAGGATGTCGTAGACTTATGTGAATATGCTCCTTCTACTAAAGTGTTTGCAATACACATGAACGCCATCAATCATTGCCTTGTTACCCGGGATAAGCTAAAAGCTCACTTGGAGAAGGAGGAACTACAGGATCGAGTACAGCTTCCGGAAGATGGAGAATGGTGTTACGTATAAACAAAGGGGGAGTAATCCCCTCTTAAATCTACCTACAGGCAGAAATAATGTATGAATTTGAAAACGATCACAAAAATTATTTTACTTGCTTGACTAGACCTTGAAATCATGATAAATTAATTCATGTTCACTTCTAATTTACTTCTAATGTTCCCTGATAGCTCAGTTGGTAGAGCACTC
>NZ_NFVA01000095.1 GCF_002264395.1 Paenibacillus sp. VTT E-133291 | reverse complement strand
TTATGTGGGTGGTTTTTCTGATAACTATTTTCGTAAAGAAAATTCTCAATATTAAGATTGTTTTACCGGTATTTATGACATAAAATTAATTTATCTCATAATTATATTTTTAGAGATTAATATTTCCAGGAACATTTTAATACTTTTAAGAGTTTTCAAATTGGAAGAAGCCTATTAGATTTTTAAGGAGGGGGAAAAATATGGATCGCAATTATGAGAGTATTAAATTTAGTGTAAAAAAAGCAAGTGTAGATTTAGATTTGGACTATAAAGTGGAATATGCAACTATAGTTGTGGAAGATACAAAAACTAACTTTTTTAAAGTGCACCCTGTTACAAATTTTATTAAACACCGCTATGGAAAAACAGATCACAATTACAATACACAAAAAAGAGCTGCAGACGTCGTTGTACAGTTCTTAAATTGGTTGATTATTGATAACTATGAAATCTACAAATTAAACTCCTTAAAAGATCTAACCCTTTCGCATGGTATTGACTTTTTAACACATCTAAAAACAACTAAGTACAAGAAAAACAAAGATGAAAAAGGTAGATATAGATCTAGAGGAACATTAGAACACGCTGATATGTATCTAAAATACTTCTTCAAATTCTTAAAAGATAAAAAAATTATTCAAGGTCAGTTGGCAGAAATTATTGATGATAATACATACAAATTAAAAAATAACAAAGAAACAATCGGTTCTATCTTTATTGGAAATGGATTTTCACTACCAGCTAAAAATGTAACAAGATATGAATTAAGACTAGAGCATTTCCCTCACAATAGATTAATTACTTTATTATTGGAAGTAGCAGATTCAGTGGCACCAGAAATTGCATTTGGTATTTATCTTCAAATATTTGGAGGATTGCGTAGAGGTGAAGTGGTAAATGTTTTAAGAAGTGACCTACGTGAGATTGGTCCTAACGGAGAGTTTGGCTTATCTGTTAGGATAGGATACAAACCTTATTTATGGGAGAGGCTGAACGATATTTCATCCTGTTCAGTAAAAAGGGATACCAAAATATTCCCAATACAACCAATTCAAGTTATACCAAGCCTCTCGATAACATTATTAAAAAATCTAAAAAGTAGATTGGAAACTTTACAAAAAATTAATAAACATAATGCGTTATTTATTGATAACGAAGGTAATCCAATGAGTGGTGATACATATGATGCAAGGTTTAAAAAAGTTAAAGAACAATTTTTAAAAACTGTAAAAAAAGAAATGCCAGCTTATTACTCAATTTTATCAACTAATTCCTGGAACACTCATATCGGTCGTCGTATCTATACAAATATGATGGCAAAGGTAGTTAATGGACCATCTGAATTGGCCCTTCTTCGAGGAGATAAGAATCTGGCATCCGCACTTGCCTATATGAGTAAAGAAGCTATTCTTCATGAAATCCAAGATGGCTTGCAAGAAATGTATCAAGAGAGTATTAATTCATGTGATGATTTGGATGTGGAAACAGTAAATTTATCACAAAAATACTGTGAAGGAATAGTAGAATCATTTTCCAGAAAGGATGTTTTAACTTTTGGATAGAAAACTAATGCAAAAAGAAGTTGTAGATTTAACAGGCTTTAGTCCAGATAAAGTTAAAAGATTAGCTGAGCTAAAAGTAATCGAATTTGATGGTAAACATTATAACGAAGGTACCGTAAAGCAATATATGAATTATGAACTAAAAATATTGAATGATTGTTGCGATTTAAATGAATTTATAACAATAGTAGGAATACCTAAATATACTGGACTCCATAATATCGAATTGCATTTCCCTGATGAGTTTCCCCTTCTTAATATAATAAAACTAACTTCCCCTATTAATGGGAAATACGTTTATATTACTAAAAATTCAGCTATCGATTTTAAGGTTACTTTGGATAGAAAAAGGGCAATATTCAAAACCCATATTTCTACAAATAACCTTAATAGAAAATATGGATTAGGATTTAAAAGATTAAAATATTATACAGAGATTAGAAAACTTAATCCAATAAATGCGCCTACTGGATTTAAAGAGCAAGGTTTATACTTTCCAATAGAAGAAGTAGAAACAGTTGTAGCTGAGGAAAAAAAATTTCTAGAACGACACTATTCAGTTAGTGATGTAAAAAAATTACTTGGTTATTCAGAAGGTAGTACATCTTCAATTATGGAATTAGTTAAAGCAGGCTATTTAAAATTTCACAAAACAGATTTCGGATTGGAAAGTAATGGTGTTAGCTCTAATAAATCATGGATAACCAAAGACTCTCTTCACTTATTTATAGAGTCTTTGGAAAATGACTACATTAAACTAGACTATATAGTTGACGAATTAAAACTTACACGCAATTACTTAAAAAATAAATTCTCAGTTGAAGACAAACTTATTATTAGTAAACAGACATATGTAAAGAAAGATAATGCATTACAATTTATAAAGAAATACTATTTAGATAGTATTCCTAATTTAGATAGTACCCCCGATTTAGATATTATTCCCGAAAGCTGCTTTCCCTATGAAGAACAAAATTATTATATTTTTAAAAGTATTAATAAACTCTCCTTAAGAAGAGAAAAAAGTTTATATAGCCTATTACAAAAATCTGAATATAAAAACTTATTTAAAGATTTTGTTGAACCTAACGACACTGAAGGATATTGGAAAATTAATAAAAAAGAAGTAGATGACTATTTAGAAATGATCAACGATTTAAGAAGAAAATATTATACACGCCCCGAACTACTAGATAAATTAAATCTACAGAAAACTTTTAGATATATCCCAATAACTGCTATTGAAATGCCTTTATATATGAAATTTTTCACAAACTTAACTGGGGAATACTTATATGATAAGCAAGATACTTTACGTTTTTTAGAGAAAAAGGAATTATTTTCACTCGTTTTCGAGCAATTACATCTTGAATTAAGCGATTATATTAAAAATTATATAGAGGTAAGAGATATGCCTGTACATCTAGAGAAAACTGTAGAACTATTAAAATCTTTTGCAGAAAAGTCTCTATCTTCAAAACAAGCTAATCCTGATACCTCAGAAAAATATAAACGACAGTACTTATTATCGATTGAATATTTAATTAATTACAATCTAAAAAAAGAACTTTTTAACTATGACAATGCAGAAGTCCAATTATTAATCAATAATTGTCCAACAACAAGTCGAAAAATCTACATTTGGGAAATTTTGCTTTTTATAAAAAACGAAAGGTTATGTAAATATTCACTTGAAGAATTGCCTAACCCAAGAATAAAACGCTCTTATAAAGAAAATGAAAAGATTAGTTTTGAGGATTGGATTAATATATACAATTATTGCTTAAAACTCGATAATCACTTAAATCACGCTATTGTTGATAAACAGTATGCAAATTTATGGTTATTCATAATGATCCTTTTAACTAACGCTTGGAGACCTAGCGATGTATTTCGCATTCCCCCTATTCAACCCGAACTAATTGGAGTGCCAAATATAGAATGGTTTAAAATTTATAAACTTACTAAACCTCAGGCTCAAAAAATTATTAATATCATCAGAAGTTATAACTTAGTTACAGCCAAAAATGGCATGCCTAGAGATTTCACATGTAACCTTGATCTAGTTATACCTATGGTAACTGCATTGTGTATTTGTGAATTTCATAGACGTAAAAATAATTCCTCATCAATAATTGATTTTACTAGCGAAACCAAAAAGAAAAATAGGATTCGAGCAAGTCAGTTTAACTTATTTTTCAAGAAAAGTGATGATTTAAAACACATCAAATTTTCGCCATTAATTGCTAATCGTTCACTTATGGAACATCTTTTCTATTCTATACAAGAAAAAAAGGGGAAAGGTAATTCAGCATTTGAATTGGTTATGAAACTTCGCAAACATAAAACTGAGGTAACAAAAGAATATATCGGCTATGGTGAGAACCAAATTTCAATTCATTTATTTAACCGAGGTGAATTTGGCTTTTTATACGAACAATTAATAGAACTTTTAACAGAAGTTAAAGAAAGTTCATTACAAGAAAGAACAACAGAAATTTCATATGTAAAACAATTTTTTGAACCATTTGAAGTTGAAAATCTTTTTAACTTCTTTTCAAAAGTAATGAGTGAGCAAGAACAAAATTTAATGGACCAACTTTTATCTTTATCACCCGATGATGCATTAGAGCATATACGAAATATGTATCTAGGACAAATGCCAGCAAAAAATCCAAACACTCAATGTCTAATTTATCCTAATTGTCATAGACCTTCAAACCAATATAGCTGTAATCAGTGTCTATTTGCTGTTCATAATGTTTATGCCTTAACTTCAATCTTTAATGAATTTGAAGATAGTATACAGAGGTATAAAAACTCAAACAAAAAAGGCGTAAAACAAAGAGAACAAAACACCATAATAAAAATCCAAAACCTCCTTATAAAAACAATAGAAAAATTTGGAGAGGATTATGTATTTAGTTTTTACGATGGTGGAGAAAATTTATTCACGCAAAAATTAGCGCTTTTAGAGGAGTGAGCAAATTTGTCGCAAATTATCGCAAAATCCGACAATTACGATGATATAGAGGAATATTCAGATGATGAATTTATAACTAACCAATCCATAGAAATAGCTAAAGAAATAATTGTAGAGTTAAAAATTAATCATGTTCTAATCAACGGAGAATTTGATGAAGATAATTGGACATTGGTAGATAACAAGGAAATAAACATTCAGAAATATTTCACTTTTAACGATATTACTGACTCTGTAATAAAAATTAAAGTTAAATGCTGGATTTTAAATTATTTACTAAAAATAAAACCAAGTTCAGGCGCAATTTATTTACATAATTTAAAAGAGTTTTTAACAATCACCAATAATTTATTACTTCAAGATATCGAAGAGATTGAATTTTCTTTAAATAATTTAGATTCCTCAATCCGACACCCTATTTTGTTATCCGGTGTAAATTTCATTGACTATATATACAGTAGTAGAAACGCGGATTCCTATATTGAATTATTTTTAAACCAATTACGTTTATTGTCCGCAAAGTTTACTCGTTCTTATAACACAAGAGACTTACCTCCATTTAAGGACATTATCAGATTTAGTTATATACTTACATCATACGCTAGAATATGGGATGCAAAGCACGAATTGAAGTTTTCACCAGTTTTGATATGGTGGAAATTAACTTCGATTATACCAATGAGACCTTCTGAATTTTGTTCAATTAAAAGAAACTGTCTGTCTGTCAAAGGGAATTCCTATTACATAACATTGCCTAGACAAAAACAAAAAGCCACAACAAAAACTTTTGAGGTAATTGATACATTACCAATATCTCAAGAAATTTACAACCTTATACAAAGGTACCTTATTATATCTGAACCTTTTGGTGAAACCAGTACACTTATCTCTGCTTCAGTCTATCGAAGTACTATGATACAGTTTCCATCACAAGTCAGAAAAAGAAAATTTAATCCAAATTATTTTGTTCTATATATGTTAAATAATCTATTAAATTCATTTTATAACGAGGTCATAAATGCAACTTTTAGTCTTGAACCAATAAAAAAAATAAACTGGATTAAAAAGAAATATAATAAAAAAATGAATATCGATCAAGAATTAAATGAATTTATTACTGATAAACAGATTATAAAAATACAACCCAATGATACCAGACACTATGCCATTTGCAGTATGATGATTCAAGGTTTTAATCCACTTACTATTGCACGGATGGCGGGTCATCAACATTTAGAATCTCAATATCATTATCAAAAACACATTGAATTTTTTATTGATTCTAATGCATATGGGACAATTATAGAAAATCGGTTAATAAATAAAAATGATACTGGTAGCTTCGACTCCACTCTAGCCATAAAAGATATTGTTCTTAAATCACTTGCACCTGAAGAATTATTTGACTTCAAAGATGAGGTTGAAATCGGCTTTTGTACAGACAAATTAAAAAGATGCGAATCTAGAATTTGCCTTCTCTGCTCAAAAAATTGGATTCCCCGTGAAGAAATAGAAAAAAATCTCAAGGAGATTATTGAACTAAAAACGGGATTAAAGAAGAAACTTAAAAATAGATCCGATACACTTAAAAGAATTTACAAAGACATCAAAGTAGAATATAAAAATTGTAGGATTAGCCCTATCGACCTGGAGGAATTGGCCAGAGAATCCAAGTTAACGATAGGTGATATCCATGATTATGCCACGCTTATTACAAATATCTTTAAAGAGAAAGAGTGAAATTAATGATTAAAACAAGAAATCCCAAAGGAGCCGGAAGGAAAAGAAAATATGATAATCCAGAAGAACAAACTAGATTAAAGAACTTAGTTTATCTGTATAGAGAAAAACATCCTTCTGGAATAATCAAAATGGCCGATATGGTAAGATTCTCTGAGGAAATGAATAAGATAAATCCAGATGAATTTCCAACAATATACAAGAAAGATGTTTGGTCTACTTGGGGAAAGGAATTCATTAAAATAGCAAATGAACCAATTACTATAAAAATTGAGTCGGAAACAGGTTTAAAGATTGAAATACCCAACTTTTCTGACATTGTCGAAAAATATTCTCATGATAAAACTAAATTATTAGAACATCTTTTACCTTCTGAGAATTTTTTGCATGAATCTTTAGCTAAGAATATCAGTTTAGCCGAACGAAATAGTGAATTGGAACACCATATTATTTCATTAAAGCTTAATGTAAATGAACTTGAGGAAACCATAAAGAAATATCAAAAAATGAATTTAGAGATGGCACATCATAGTGGTATAGACAAATATAGAAAAAAATATGGGTTAGTAAACCAAATATCAACTTCAGAAAATCTTGATGCTTTTGATAATTTAGATAACCTTCATTCTTTCCTCGAACCTAAGTCAGAGCAAAATAATAATTCTATAAAAGATGATGTTAAAGACACTGACATTAACAAAAAAGACAATATTGTATTAGCAAACTGGAAAAGATTAAGAAATTAATCATATTCTTAATACGAAAAATAAGACCCTGTTTCAAGTAAGTTGAAACAAGGGTCTTATTTATTTTGTTTATCAAAAATATTAATGGTGATATAAAGAGGTTAACTATAGTTGCCATGATATACTAGTGGGTTAAGGAAATAGATCTAATACCTTTCATTTGTTACTTCTAATATGATTAATCAACAGCTTTTCCACCTGTGATTTAAGAGCTTGATTTGCATAACGGAGTACTACATCATTACCTGCAGTGGCAACTTGCACATCACTAAAATATTCATCAACTGGTTGCCAACCTACTACTCGTATACTTTTTTGTGCAAGTTTTCGTTTGAGATTAAAATATTCTTGCCTTAGATCCTTTAGCAATGAATCCATCATTGGAAGAAATACTGTTTTCATTTTAAACTGCTCTAATTTACAATAATCAACCTGTAATGATTTAACTGCTAATTCTAATAAAAGATACTTATGAAGTAACTGTCTTTCGTCGGCTTTAATCATAGTAACTAGCATCCAGTTGGGCTGATTGAATATTTTGGATTGGAATGCTTTCCGTTTTAAGTAGTGTTTCAAGTATGAGTTCATTAGTATTCATCGATTTAACTATTCCAGTCCATTGTGTGATTTTATGGTCCTTCCACACTTCTAAAGTAACTGCCAATTGCTGATTAAAAGCTTGATTAATTGTTTTTTGTAGTTCTTCCATCTCCCATTCAGTCAATGCTCTCGGCTGTTCCGTATACTCTTCTTTGTACTCTCTGAGAAGCTCTAAATGTTCTGGCAACATCATCGATGCCCATTTAATATTCCCTCTATCCTTTATCATTCCAATCACTCCTATGCCAAATGGCCACCAACTAAGCGATCTCGTTTAATAGCTGTACCAGCTTTTGTATAAGAAACTGCTCTTAATATTGAGGTAGCTCCAAACCTGTTACGTATTGCATCCATTGTAGGACCGATTATCTGACGTTGTGGCTTACGTTCATCAAATAAATCCAATTGAATGCTATGTTCTTTCTCTAGGTTGGATATTCTGACTGATAATTGTCTTGCTGGCTCTCCAGCAAAGTGCTCATCCAGTAATTCAATACAAGTTTTATACATCACAAGCGTTTCACTTGTTGGCACTGCAATTGTTTTAGAACGATGAAACCCTTTGGTCATGGCATTATGACTATATGAAAGTCCTAAGCTGATTGTACGGCCAACAAACCCTGCATCACGTGCGCGTTTCATTACGTCTTCACACATTTCTAGAAGCACTACAGAAATCTCTTTTCGTGTGTGATAATCCCTCATCAGCATTTGACCCTTACCAAAACTTAAAGCTCCGTTTGTTATTAACGGTTCCCCTAATTTTGATAAATCTATTCCCCATGCATGGTAATAGAGTTGATTGCCAATTATGCCAAAGCGCTTTTCTAATTCTGCTAAATCTGCATTTGCCAAACCACCAACAGTTTGTATTCCCATAGCATTTAGATTTGCTTCCATTCGTTTCCCTATGCCCCACATTTCAGATAAAGGCCGTACAGGCCATAATTTCTTTGGAATATCCTCGTACGTCCATTGGGCAAAACCTGTTCTCTTTGCATCAAGGTCTAACGCTAATTTAGCTATTAACATGTTTGGTCCCATCCCTACTGCACTTGGTACATTAAATTGATCCAGAATAGCTCTTTGTATTTCCTTAGCAGTTTCCTCAGGCGAGCCCCATAGCTTCTCAGTACCAGTTAAATCAACAAAGCTTTCGTCCACACTATACACATGTATAGCCTCGACTGGTACGTAATTAGAAATCAATTTGGTAATTGTCATCGACATTTGAATAAAGAAACTCATTTTAGGCTCAAATAATCTAATGTCAGGATGTTTAGGTATTTCCCAACGTCGACTGCTAGTTTTGATTTTGAACTTCTCCCTCATCAAAGGTGATACAGCAAGCACTATGCTGCCTGGGTGGTCAAAGTTTGCTACTACTGCAATTGGAATTTTTAAAATATCTAGTCCATGTAACATTGCCACGCAGCTTGCGTAAAAACATTTCATATCGATACACATAATAGGTTTATTTGGCATACCCTCATAATTCATACAACTTCACGCTCCCTCTATAAATGTTGATATATCAACGGTCTGACCCGTTTTTAAAGTGATGAAAATATTTTTTCACCGCATAGTACATATAGTCTTTTCTAGTTCTTCAATTCATTGTCATTTGGTGAGTACGCTTCGCTAAAGTTAATTGAAAAAAATTAACTTTTAATTCCACTATATGATGCACTAATGGATCTCTGCGATGCTTATGACGACTCACCCTCCCATGTCTCTTGGCGTCTAGCGCATACATTCCTTCGTTCGGTCTATTCATAAGGCAGAGGCTGGCGATGCTCCTTAAGGGACTCGTAGTCTTATGGTGAAAATAATGCCGGCTTCTCCGTGTCATCCTTCTGTTAGAGGTCGAGTTCTGATTGCTTAGGCTGCCTCTCCGAGACAATAAAGGTCTTTCATCATTTGGCTCACATCAAAATGTACTTTCTTCTTGCACAAGGTGTGTAAAATCTTCAGTAACTTTCCACAGAGCACGACAATCGATTGTTTCTTTCGAAGTGGATTGATGGTGCGTGTAGTGTAATAATCATGTAATTGCTTAAAGGCCTCATTATGACGAATTAACGGTATCATGACACGGAATAAAAGAGCTCGAAGTTTTCTTCTACCACGCTTAGAAATCCGTTTTTGTCCTTTATGCTGTCCAGAAGAGTTTTCACGTAATGTGAGTCCCGCTAGTTTGATTAATTGGCGTGGATGCTCATATTGTGTAAGAGAACCAACTTCGGAAAGCAGCTCGACAATTGTTACGTCTCCGATTCCAGGTACTGATGCTAAATACGCATAATCCGTCATTTGTTTTGCCAGTTCTATAAGCTGGACTGTTAATTCATCAAGCTGAGCTTGCATCAATTGATACTGGGAAAGTAGTGTAGCGATTTCAATGCGTGCCATCACTAAGCCTTCTGTCAGTCCAATCGAGCTTTGTGCCACCTCGACTAATTGTTTTGCCTTTGGTAGCTGTGGACTTTTCATCCCATCTACTTGGCGGTATAAAAATAATAATTCTTCTGGCGTTTTCCCTTGAATGTCCATCGGCAGTGGTGTCTTTTCAAGCGCCGCATACGCCATTTTCCCGAAGTTTTTAAATACCTGTGTAAACTCAGGAAAAAAGCGATCTAACCAACGGATCATTCGATTTTGTAAGGCATTTACATCTTCTTGGATTTTGGCACGCAAGGTTGTACCATTACGCAATTCAGCTTCCACGCCTTCTAGAATACGTGGGTAACTAAATCGTCCATCTCGCATTAAACGTGCAATGACGAGCGCATCCTTTTGGTCATTCTTTGTTTGAAGATTGTCATCTAGCTCTTTGGAACGATTGACATGATGAGGATTCACCATGATAAATGGAATTCCATGTGCTTGAAGATAGGCAGCGAGATTCATCCAGTAGTGACCTGTGGGCTCGAAACCGACAAGAATTTCACTTTTTTCATGGGTAGCACGTAAAGCCAGTAATCTTTCATAAAAAGCATCGAAACCTTCTCTTGTTTGCGAGAAAGGGAACGATTTATGGAGCACGCGTCCTCTTTCATCAACCGCGCATGCATAATGTGTACGCTTGGCAATATCGATACCGATGACGAGTCTTTTTTCAGAGACTTGATTAATCTTTTGGTTCCTATTAGAATTCATAAAAGGAGTCCTCCTGTGTGATAGTGGGTCAATGGCTGTTGACACTCATGCATCATACAAGAGGGCTTTTCTGATTTCAAGCCCCTGAAAATCCTTCTAACAGGAATGCTCCTTATAAACAAAAGGAATAATGACGGGAACATTACTGATCAAAAAGTTAAATAACCAAAATTCCAATAACTTTTACATTCCATTTGGTTAAGGAACCCTCTTTTTCTACATACATAATGTTCACTAATTGATTGCACTGTTGCATAACTTTAATCAGTCGCTCTCTCATCTTAGTTTCCTCTTTCTATCTCTTGAAATTTCCTAAATAATAACTGTATATTATTGATATTTTTTTGCCACAATGATTTTTCCCTTTACCTAGCATATGTAAGAACATTTGTTTGTATACATATATTAGAACAAACGTTTGCTTTTTGGCAATATTAAATTTTTGGAAATAAAATAAGGGTAGGTACTAAAAGCATAATCTACCGCTGTCAAGTAAACAAATGAGCTGTCCTTTTATCACCAATCGAAATATGTAAAACTTTTCATAATAGGGTAAGAATTCTGTTTAAAGGCTATGAAAACTAACTTACGAAGAAAAAATAGATGAATATATAGTATATGTTAGGCTTTTTTACCACCCTTACATATTTCTTTGTTTAAGGAAGCAGTCCAGATTGTGGAATAACTCATAAATGAATATTGGATATTTATGTTAAAATCGAAAAATGGACGGGGGAGATTAAATTATGGATATTATCACATTCGGTGAAAAGAAAGAAGATATAGAATACAAAGGAGAACAGCTGTTTATTGTTTAATGTTCGATATTCATAAAGAAAATGCAGGGATTCTTCAAACAATTGATGGAAGTATTTTCTTCTAGGCAGCGGAATTTCGTACAGTGAACACTTATGTGGGGTTTAAAAATTAAATAACATTTTCAAACATAATGAGAGAAATAAAAATGACAAAAGGTATCGAGAATGCTCTTCTAGATACCTTTTGTCTAAAGTTCATAAATAGGTCATAAAAAGCAAATAATCAATAGGCACTTAAATTTATTATTTCAATATACAAAAATTACACATCTAACTTGAAAAGAATTTCCTTATGATAGTGTGAGGTTAGAAAAGTTATTTCTAATCAGGAGGGCTAACAATGCTACCTAAATATTATACTAAAAAATATGTTCTAAATTAAAGACATTCAATACAACAACAACCCTTAATTGTTAGGCGTCGCCCAACAATTAGAGATGCTTTTCTTATGATTAGATTTACGCTAAAGAAAATAAACGCAGTCACAACCTATTCAAATAAGCATGATGTTTATATAGTAATACAGAATTTAAACAATAGTATTTTAACCCCGCCCTAATCAGGACGGGGTTATACATGGTTGAGATTTGAATAGTTAATGCTTTCTTGTCATTCAATAGCCTAACATTGTATCTTCAAATTCCAATAGTGGCGTCCTTAATTTGACTGTAATAGTTCGGGGAATAAGTAGTGTATGATATGCATAGTTAAACGTCGTGACTCACCTTTATATGGATAAATGTGCATATACATGGATGGATTAAAGTTTGCTTCAATAATTCCATAAGCATTTTTATTAGCAGCGGGAATTTCGGTATTTTCAATAATCAAATCAATACCGCAAATTTTAACTCCAAGTGCTGCTACCGCATCCACTGCTACTTTTTTATAATCATCAGGAATTTGATCTGTCACATCAATCGAATCTCCCCCTGTACTAATATTAGAGTTTTCACGCAAATAGATAATTTCATCATTCTTTGGAATTGAATCCATTCGACATCCTTGGGCTTTTAGCATAAGGTTCTCCAATTCACCTAATTGTATGATTTCTAAAGGGGTCCTATGGTCTTTACCTCTTAATGTATCACGATTCTTTTGCATAACTAACTCTTCGATTGTATGTTTACCGTCACCTTTAACATTCGCAGGAACTCTTAATAAAACAGCCTGAACTTGATTATTTAATACAAAAAATCGATATTCTGTTCCATTAAGAAACTCTTCTACTAATATGGAAGAGTCTTCTTGGAATGCCAGTGCAATAGCCTTTTGATAATCTTCGTAATTGGCACCTTCTTTGAAAATCGATATTCCTAATCCATAGTTTGTTGTTTTTGGCTTCACAACAAAAGGCCTAGTAGAAAAGAGAGCATAGGAACGTAAAGCCTGTTCAATTGTATGAAATTCCTCACCTTTTGGCACACGGAATCCATGTTGTTGAAGAATTTTCTTTGTTACTGTTTTATTTTCCATAATTAAAGTGGATACATAAGTATCTTTACTTGTCATATTTCCATTTTTTACATATTCAACATGATCTTTTAATTTCAACTTTAAAAATTGATCTTGTCGATCCAAGATTTCCACTTGGATTCCTTGTTGTATTGCATCAAACATTAAAATCTGAGTAGACAATTCCATGTCAGTAAATCCTGTTAATTGATAAGGCTTATCCCATGATTTTTTATAATTTGCTTTAGCAATCAACGTTGCCACTTGACCTTGACTGTTTTTTTCACTTTCTTTATAAAGTCTTCCAGCTAAAGTCTTGCTTGGGTCCATTATCATTTCTCTCAGATGAACAAATAACGTTTCAGAAGTAGCTAAATTTAAAGTTGCTGCTAAATGTTCCATTTCATCGATCATGTTTTTAGCTTCTGTTTCAAATTGTGTATGATTTAATGGGTGCTCAAGAGCCACTATATCATTGTGAATATTCCCCATTTTTACCCACTCATCACAATCTTGCCCTTCATCTTTCCATAATAAATAAATTAAGAAAAGATGGAAAAATTCTGCTTGCTCGTAGCTAATTCCATGCGCTTCAAATGGATTTAAATCTATATTTCGCAATTCAATATAACTAATGCCGTGATTTTCTAGGTCAGAAACATGATATCCACCTCTTAAACGAACAGGTGAATAAAATTCTCTATCTGCTGAAAGAAGTCCCTTTTTTACCATCAAAGAGAGATCTGATACATAGTTCTGTATACTGCTATATGAAACTTGAACATCGTCGGAATTTGTATAACCATATTTACTACTTCTAATACTTCTTACTACATCTTTCAACGAATCTTCTTCAAAAAAATTCTTTTCACTGCTAGGAGAAGCTCCATAAAAGTAAGTGACTAACCAGCGATAGTGTAAATAGTTTCTTGTGGCTTTTAGATATATCTCTGTTTTAAAATGTTGATAATCTTTAATCTCTGATTGTGCTTTAAATAACGATTGAATTAACTCATCTCCAAATTCAAAGTTAAAATGAACACCACAAAGCATTTGTTTACGACGACCATAAAAATCTGATAAATATTGACGATATCGAATATTTTCTTCCTTTTTTAATTTCGCAATTACAATATCTTCATCTTTTTCTGGTAGCTGTGGCGGCATACTTAAAGGCCAAAGCATTTCATCTTCACCCATAGACCGATAAGCAACATCATGAATCGCTGCCAAGTAATCAAATAGTTCCTCCAGTGTTTCGGTAACAGGTGTGATTATTTCCATCTGTAATTCTGAAAAATCTCGCTGAATATACGGATGATCATCTCGCAACGAAATACTTTTAGGATGATCTGTTTTAGCTAAATTCCCTAATAAATCAACACGTTTACTTTCTTTTTCAATCCCATATCGGGCTTTTAATAAGTATGGTTTAACACATTCATTGACTAACATTTTTTTATAATCCAATTTAACGATACCCCCGATCATTTTTTAGTTAATAACCTGAGAAATATAACAACATGTAGCCATCGAAAAATATCCACATTTAATGATAATGTGGATATTTTTTCAAAAAAGGTTATCTTAAATACTTCATATGAAAGGCGAAATGTTCCTCTAAGAAAGTAGCTATGAAGAAATAACTATGATCATAGCCCTCCATTTTTTTGTAATTTACTGGTTTATTATTTTCCTGAGCCACCTTTAGGAAAAACGTTTCGTCTAATTGTTCTAAATAAAACTCATCTTGAGTACCTTGCGTAATGAGAATAGGTGGCATACTGATTTCCTTGATTAGTTCTGAAGTATCCCATTGTTTCCAAGTAGCTTGGTCTTCACCTAAATATGCTGAGAAGGCTTTAATTCCCCAGGGGACTTGACTTGGACTTAATATTGGTGAAAAAGCAGAAATCGCTTTGAATCTTTCTGTATTTTTCAACCCAATTACTAAAGCACCATGACCGCCCATAGAGTGCCCCATAATACTTTCTTCACCAGAAAAATGAGGAACTAAAGATGCCGCTATTTGTGCTAATTCATCTACAATATATGAATACATTTTATAATGCTTTGCCCATGGCTCTTGTGTAGCATTAACATAGAAGCTGGCACCTTGACCGAGGTCATAGCCTGCATCATTTGCTACATGCTCTCCACGTGGTGAAGTATCTGGAATCATAACAGCTATTTGATATTTTTCAGCCAATCTTTGGAAGCCACTTTTTTGACTAAAATTATCATCTGTACATGTTAAGCCAGATAACCACCAAATAAGAGGGATTTTTTTCTCTTCTTTATTGGATGGTAAGAAGATGCTAAAGGTCATATCACATTGTAAGGTTTCTGAATAATGGCGGTACTTACATTGTTCTCCGCCGAAAGAGTGATGTTTTTCAATAAGTTTAAAACTCACTTTTCTCACTCTCCATATGTTAACATCGTACGGATGGACTCACCCTTATGAAGCAACTCAAATGCCTCATTGATGTCTGTAAAGTTTAAATGGTGTGTGATAAATGAATCGATATCGATTTTACCGTTCATATAATCTTCCACCATTCCTGGAAGTTGTGTTCTTCCTTTTACGCCACCAAAGGCAGAACCACGCCATACTCGACCTGTTACTAATTGGAATGGGCGAGTATGAATTTCTTTACCAGCGCCAGCTACACCGATAATAACACTTTCGCCCCAACCTTTATGACATGCTTCCAAAGCTGACTTCATTACCTCTACATTACCAATACATTCGAAACTGTAATCTACGCCTCCATCTGTCATTTCAACAATGACTTCTTGAATTGGTTTATCAAATTTAGAAGGATTTACAAAATCAGTTGCGCCCATTTTTTTCGCTAATTCAAACTTATCCTCATTTAAATCTACAGCAATAATTCGGCTTGCTTTTGCTTGAACCAATCCTTGAATAGCGGCTAAGCCAATGGCACCTAAACCAAATACGGCTGTCACAGCTCCTTCTTCTACTTTTGCAGTGTTGTGTACAGCACCAATCCCTGTAGTCACGCCGCATCCAAATAGTCCAACTTTATCAAGTGGTGCTTCTTTGTCAATTTTAGCCAAAGAAATTTCGGGAACGACTGTATATTCACTAAATGTACTAGTGCCCATGTAATGATAAATAGGCTCTCCATTATAAGAAAAGCGAGTCGTTCCATCAGGCATTAAACCTTTACCTTGCGTTTCTCGTACAGCACTACATAAGTTTGTTTTACCAGAACGACAGAATTTACATTCTCCACATTCAGCCGTGTATAGTGGAATAACATGATCTCCCGGTTTTACTAAAGTCACTTCATCTCCTACAGCAACGACTACACCAGCACCTTCATGACCTAGTACGGCAGGAAATACGCCCTCTGGATCATTACCTGATAAGGTAAAAGCATCTGTATGACAGACAGAAGTATACAGAATTTTTACTAATACCTCCTTCGCTTTTGGCTCTTCTACATCGATTTCTACAATTTGAAGTGGTTCTCCTGGATTAAATGCAACAGCAGCTCTACTTTTCAAATGAATCCCTTCTTTCTTTTTTATAATCTTTACTTTTCCCATGATTACATACTATAATACACAATGGAATACTGACGTTTTTGTCACTATAGACATTATTTTATATCGAACACTATTTAGAAAGATGAGCAATTTATATCTATAAGATGGGGTGAAAAGTACCTCATCCAGAAATATTCTTTTTCTGAATGAGGTACTTCTAATATTTACTATGGTCTAATCCCTGTATGTCCCTTTTAATTTAGCTGTTTGGATTGAAAGCACATCCATTAACTCAGGTGACAAACAATCATAGGTAGGTAAACCTATATTGTGTAAAGCATTTCTAACATCACTCATTTTTGAAGCTGGTGTTCCTGTTTCAATTACCGAAGAAACAAATGCTGCGAATTGAGGCGCCGACCAGCCATTTTCATTAGATAATTCTGTGTGTACAAAATCTAATCCATAAAATGCATGGTCTTCATTTCTAATTCTTCCAAATAAATGGGTACCACAATCTTTACAAGCATGGCGTTGAATTACTGCTGATTCATCGATCACTTGTAATTTATCTTCATTGCTTAATACCTTAACATTATCTTTACCTACAACGGCAACAAGTGAGAAAATAGCTCCCTCTGGTTTCCAGCATTTAGAACAACCACATGCATGGTTATGCATTGTTTGGGCTGTCACAGCTACTTCTACAGGGTTATTTTCACATAAGCATTTTAATGTTCCACCCGAAAAATTTGAGTCTTGTTGATAGTGATATTCGCTATCTAATCTTGGATGAAGTAAAACTTTTGTCATAAAATAATATACCTT
Source organism: Paenibacillus sp. VTT E-133291 (assembly GCF_002264395.1). Classification (GTDB taxonomy): domain Bacteria; phylum Bacillota; class Bacilli; order Paenibacillales; family Paenibacillaceae; genus Paenibacillus_AQ; species Paenibacillus_AQ nitricinens. The sequence continues at coordinate 5,712 of NZ_NFVA01000095.1, read as the reverse complement.
CTTTCTGTTTTTATTGTTTACACCACTAAGAATACTCTTTATAATAAACATTACAATACTGACATATTTGTCATTATAAACTTTTTTTTGCAGAAGGGACCACAAATTTTATGGTTATTCATTATAAAGACAAGGAATTTTTCACTGGGAAAGATTTAGCTCTATCCGTAATAGGAGGTCGATGGAAAATATCTATTATATGGTGTTTGTTGAATCAATCCCCATTGAGATTAAGTGAAATACAAAAAAAGCTTCCTGATGTGAACCAGCGCATGTTAATTAGACAATTAAGAGAATTAGAAGACGATAAAATAATTACCAGATGTGTCTATCCAGTAGTCCCTCCAAAGGTTGATTATGAACTTAGTGAAATTGGGCATCGTTTAGAACACGTAGTAACTGCCATATGTGATTGGGGAGATAGTTTTAGTAAGTTTGTAGACAACACAACTGATAAAGAACTGGAGGAATGAAGCTAATGGTAATCTAAATCAGTTCTAGTATGAGATATTTTTGGCATATAAATACAAGCATTTTAAATTCAAAATTTTGTACCTTTTGTTATCAATGTATCGAAACATATAAATGAGTAAAACCACAAAATGTCAGTATATAGCATTTTGTGGTTTTTGAATTAAAAAAATTCTCAAGTATCAATTTCATTTTGCAATAAAATACATGTATCAAATTTATAAGTATAACATTTGGAAGAACTCCAATTCAAGAAAGAAGTTCTTTGGAACACATTGAAAGAAAGCAAACTGTATACATTTTAATTCATTGGGCGATACTGAAATTCATTGACAAACTAGGGGGTAAATAAATGAAAGCAGTCACGTACCAAGGGATTAGAAATATGCAGGTTAAAGAAGTACCAGACCCAGTTTTAATAAAAAACGACGATATTATTGTAAGAATCACATCAACTGCAATCTGTGGTTCCGATCTCCATATTTATCAAGGATCATTACCAGCTCAAAAAGATTATGTAGTCGGTCATGAACCGATGGGAATTGTTGAGGAAGTTGGACCAGAGGTTACACGTGTCAAAAAAGGTGACAGAATTGTATTACCTTTTAACATTGCTTGTGGTCATTGTCACTATTGCCAGCATGGTATGGAAAGTCAATGTGATAATGCCAATACTGACCCTAATCCTTATAACATAGATACTGGTGGGTATTTCGGGTTTACAGACCGATATGGTGGATATATCGGAGGTCAAGCAGAATTATTACGTGTGCCTTATGGAAACAATATTCCCTTTGTTATTCCTGAATCATGTGAGCTACCTGATGAATCAGTATTATTTCTATCTGATGTATTACCAACAGCTTATTGGAGCGTCGTACATGGTGGAGTAAAAAAAGGTGATACGGTCGTTATTCTAGGTTGTGGTCCAATCGGCTTAATGGCACAAAAGTTTGCTTGGATGCATGGAGCTAAACGTGTGATTGCTGTTGATCGTCTACCATACAGATTACAAAAAGCAAAACAAATGAACAATGTGGAAACAATTAACTTCGAAGAAATCGTTGATACTGGACTGCATATCCGTGAACTAACACAAGGTGGGGCGGATGTGGTTATTGATTGTGTAGGTATGGATGGCAAAAAAACAACACTTGAAGCTATTGAACAAAGTATGAAGATGATTGGAGGTACATTAAGCCCTCTTAAAATTGCCTCCGATGCAGTTCGCAAATGTGGGACAATTCAGATTACTGGTGTTTATGGCTCCAAATACAATCAATTCCCACTCGGTGGTATATGGGAAAGAAACATTAATCTAAAAATGGGACAGGCACCCGTTATCCATCTTATGCCAATGCTATTTGATAAAATTATATCTGGCGAACTTGATCCAACTCAAATCATTAGTCACACAATTCCATTGGATCAAGCAAGCGAAGCGTATCGAATTTTTAATGACCATGAGGATGAGTGCACGAAAGTTATTCTAAAACCATAAACATGAAACAAAGCCGTACTCTTTTGAATACGGCTTTCCTTTATCATTCAACTATATTAAGGGAAGTAGGATTACTTACATGAAGGTACTTTCAATGATTCAACCTTGGGCAAGCCTCTTTCTTTCTAATGAAGTTCAATATGAAACAAGGACATGGAATACTAAATATCGTGGTCCATTAGCGATTCACACCAGTAAAAAGTTAGATAGTGCTGCTTGTAATGATAATACAATTCAGCCTCTGCTCAGAAAACATGGATTGGACAAAAGTAATCTACCAACTGGTCAGATTATCGGTGTGTGTACTCTTATAAATTGCTTCAAGGTCATCGAAAATAATCACGTTAGTGCAGTATTAGAAGATGGGCGTATCGTTTCAGGGAATAACTATTTTTTGGGGGATTTTAGAGTAGGGAATTATGTGTGGGAAGTTTCTAATAAAGAACTGTTAGTGAACTATATACCAGCCAAAGGAAAATTAGGGTTGTGGGATTATGATATAAATTAAATATGGCTGTGGACACTATACAAAATTCTTTTGTGAGTTAATAGAAAACGATAAGCCATGATAAGGGTAATGATTAAAAACTAAAATGTGCTAACAGTCAATTTTCGTCAAATTGATTGTTAGCACATTTTTGATAAGAAATTTCTGCCATCTAAAGTCATATTGGTGATGAACTTAGTTGACAGAAATTATTTATATTAGCGCAAATCCGAAATATTCTTGTTATTAAAACTATCTTGTTCTAAATAATCTTTTATAGCTTTACCTGTTCGTGAGTTAGCATCATATTGACTTTCTTCTGGTTTTCCAACATAACATACTTGCCCTCCATACTTACCTGCATCAGGTCCCATATCAATTAGCCAATCTGCTTGACTAATTAAATGTAGATTATGTTCAATCAAAATTAGAGTATTTCCTTGATCAACTAAATCCTCAAATAATGCAATCAAATTTTCAGTATCACGAAGGTGTAGCCCAGTAGTTGGCTCATCTAAAAAATAAATACTACCCGTATGATTTAATTCAAGGGCCAATTTAACTCTTTGAACTTCTCCACCAGACAGAGTAGTCATGGATTGATTAAGTGTCAAATAGCCTAGTCCCACTTTAACCAATGTTTGAACTTTCTTATAGATATTATCCTCATATTTAAAGAAGTTGAGCGTATCTGCAAGTGTCATATTTAAAACTTCAGAAATATTCTTCTCTTTATACTTATACTGTAAAGCTTCTTGATTATATCGTTTACCATGGCACAGCTCGCATTCTTGAATAACTGGGTCCATGAAAGCCATTTCTGTTATCATAACCCCTTTCCCTTTACATCTAGGGCATGCGCCTAAGCCATTATAGCTAAACAAGCGTGTTGTAACGTCATTTGCCTTTCCAAATAATCGACGAATTGGGTTTAAAATATCAAGATAAGTTGCAGGAGTAGATCGAATATTAATACCTACAGCATCTTGACTGAGATCAACGTAGTCTTGGTCTGCCACTCTACGTTTAATTGCAGAAACCAATGTACTTTTTCCAGATCCAGCAGGTCCTGAAATAACAGTCATTATACCTGTTGGTACCTTGGCACTAACATCTTTAAGCGTATGTTCAGTTACATGCTCAACTGTAATCCAATCTTTTGGTTCTCTACATGGAGATCGGAATTTTAACGTTTGATTCAACATTTTTCCTGTAATTGTGTCGGATTCTAATAATTCATTATAGGTACCAGTAAAAGTCACGTGACCTCCGTTTATTCCGGCTTCAGGTCCTATTTCAATTACATAGTCAGCCATAGAAATAATACCAGGATTATGATCAACTAAAACTACCGTGTTTCCTCGTTCTTTTAGCTTGTTTAATGAATCTATAATTAATTTAATATCATGAGGATGTAAACCTACACTAGGTTCATCTAAAATATATACTAAATCAGTGAGAGAACTAATTAAATATTTAGCAATTTTTATACGTTGGGCTTCTCCTCCAGATAAAGTGTCTGTACCACGATTTAGTGATAAATATCCTAATCCAATATCAATAAGTGCAGTTATTTTATTTGATAACTCGGTCACCATTGATTGAGCGATTGGATCTTTAATTTCTTGTAAAAATTCTAAAGCTGTCACAAGATCCATTGCACAAACTTCAGCAATATTTTTACCATTGATTAAACACGTTAGGGCTTCATTGTTCAATCGTGCACCATGACAAGTTGGACATACTTTATTAGTAACAATTTCGTCAACGGCTGCTTGATGCCTTCTTCCTGAAGCACTGTGTACTATTGATCTCATTATTCGAGGAACTAATCCCTCATACAATGCAGTTTTAGGCCATGATTCCGGTGGATCAGTTAATTTTTGTCGGGGTGCATTCATCAGCAGTTGATATTCTTCATCAGAGTAGTCTTTAATCTTCTTATCTAAGTCAAATAGTCCCGCATCACTATATTCTTTCCATCGCCATGTTCCAGGTCTAAAACCAACAAAAGTGAGTGCGCCTTCATTTAAGGATTTTTCAGGATCAATAAGTTTCGTTTCATCAATCTCATCTACAAAACCCAGTCCTGCACAATGTGGACACATTCCTTGTGGGAGATTAAATGAAAACCATTCTGAATATCCTACCCAAGGGTTACCTACTCGAGAAAAGAGTAATCGCATTATGGAATAAATTCCAGTGTATGTAGCTAAAGTAGATCGTGCGTTTCGTCCTATTGTTTTTTGTTCAACTACAATTGCCACGGGTAAATGTTCGATACTATCCACTTCAGGTTGTCCATATTTAGGTAAATATTGTTGAGTAAAACTTGGAAATGTTTGATTTAATTCTCGGCGAGATACCGCAGCTAAGGTATCAAATACCAAAGAACTTTTACCTGCACCTGATAGTCCAGCAAAGACAGTTGTTTTATATTTTGGTATTTTAACATTGACATGTTTAAGATTATTTTCTTGAGCATCATTTATCTCAATATATCCACGATTAAAAATATCAGACATAGTTATTCCTCCTTTTAAATGCAACCACAGATTGATTAAAGTAAAACAGTATTACAAATTATAGTATTTCCATACAATAGTTATTTTAATTAATACTTTCTAATTCAGTCTATCGCAATCTTTTGATTTTAGAAATCAATTACCCGAGATGTACAAGCAACTCAAAAAAACACTGCAACTAGCAATGATGAATTATTAGAAATTATTCAAACACTTATTGCAGAATTAAAGGCGAATCCAGTTGGTGAAGCTGAACTACAAGAAGATTTTTTAGATGATTTAACGGATATTGTTGATGCCACGCAAAATGGGGAACAGCAAAAAAGGTTTGATTTGTAGAACTTTGGAGAAACTCAAATCTGTTAATAAACTTTTAGCAGAAGGTACAATACTTGCTCTTAATGCTCAACGATTAATCTCTTACCTGGGGCAACTACAAATTCCGATGGGATAAATATTTGTAGTATTTATAAAAAAAGAAGATTGTACATTTAAAACAAAGTTCAAAACTCAGAGGTGATTTTTATTAAACAAAGAACACTAATTTCAATAAGAAAGTAGAAATCAAACAGGAATAAAACAGGAATATCATCTGACATCCAATAGCTTTATATGTAAATTATTGAGTAGCTGAGTGAATTAAAGAATCCATCTTCTAGAATAAAATTAAGATAAGTATTGATAGATAACACTTATTTAATTAATCGCCTAAAAAAACATGCACATAA
>NZ_NFVA01000171.1 GCF_002264395.1 Paenibacillus sp. VTT E-133291 | reverse complement strand
CCGCAGTGATCGTAGCGCCAAGCACGCTGGAAATCGTACCATCTAGGATAATCGTCGTTAGATTTCCGCTGGGATCTGTAGTGAGCGGATGATCAACCAGGGTAGCATCCCGGCCAAATATAAGTGTTCGTAGATTATCAGGATTCGCTTGAAAAGAGCTATAGTTAGGCAAAGTTCCTCGTCCCTTCCTTATAAAATGATCAAGTGATACTTAAATACTGGGCTTGGACGTATACACAATCTTGCCTACACCCGTTGAATGTAGCGTGGAGGCGGTGGTTCGAGTCCACTAGCATTCTCATTTCTTTTAAAGCAACAATCTCTTTTGAATCTATAAAACAATCAAATCGATTCTGGCTGATCTTCAAGCGGAGACTAACAGAGTGAGCTCCCTCATTCTTAACTGAATAAGAGAGAATCGTTTTAGTTACGCTTTTTTATGTTTTCTCTTGCTGCGCTTTTTAAGCTCCAGGCCAATACGGATTTCATTCACTTCCTACGGGATTTCTGGTGCTCAATCCATGAAAAGGCCCAAACCGTCGTTTGAGCCCTGAGCCTAAATAAACCGCAGTCCAATAAGCCGCAAACCGATAGGGACAATCCTTAGCCATTCGAATGGTGTGATATTAATATATGGTGGGAAAAAGGGGGTGACTGGGCAGGAAAAGCAAAATTACGCACATTCCCACAACCTGTTACTGAGATCGGCATAAAATGAGAAGAAGCATAAGTACGGGGAGGATATCTCATGCCTAACGACTCAGTATTCAATCAGAGCAGCCAGCCACTTTTTACAGAGCAAGTTAACACGTATGTTGCACCTGGTATAGATTCAGCTCCTGAGGGGGGAGCAGCCAAGGCGGGGCTATTGTTTGGAATCCCCTTTACTTCTACGGTAACGACGACTGCCCCCTTAGTAATTCAGATTAGTAATCCGGCAGGAAGCGGACGTACCTTGTATGTATCCCGTGTGACTGCCAGCTCAGCGACGGCGGCTGTTACTTTATCATTACTTCGGAACGCTACGGTCACCGGGACTACCGTCACACCGATTAATTATAATTTTGGAAGTGCGTTAACTAGTGTTATGACGGCTAGAACCTCAACTGCAGCCCCTACTGGAAGTCCAGCCACGCTAGTATCTCTATTGCTGGCGGTCGGTCCGATCATTGTTGATTTTACAGGGCAAATTGTAGTTCCCCCCGGAAATTCCATTACTACCTCCATTACGATTGCATCGGGGTCCTCGGCGGCGACAACGTCTATCAGCTGGTGGGAATATTAGAAGCAGGAGGGATAAATATGCCTAATCAATTTGTATTTAATGACAACGATCAGCCTCTTTATGTGGATATGGTGAATACCTTCCAAGCGCCAGATATTAGCGCACCGCCTGAAATAAGCGCTTCGCAGGCTGCAGTCTTATATTCAACTAACACATCTGCGTCTAGTTTGGTCGTACTTAGTCTAATCTCCGCAATCGCTTCTATTCGGATTAGTAATGCTTCAGGCAGTGGAAAAACTGTGTATATCTCACGTATAAGCGGCAGTATTGGCGGTTCTTCCCTACTATCAGCAATGTCGGGTAGCTTTACAATTGTAAAAGGAGGGACGGTAACTTCACCTACAACATTAACGCCAACGAATAATAATTTGGGCAGCTCGGCGACGAGTGCGATGACCGTTCAGTCTTCCACAGCAGCCATTAGCGGGGGAACGACGCTTTTCAATTATCAATTGGCACCGGGGGCATTCTCACAGAACTTTACGGGCAGCATCATTGTCCCGCCGGGGACTGCTATTTGTGCTAACGTAACCTCATCCAGCTCCGCCGTAGGTTTAACGATTACCTCAGCGTTGGGTCTTCTTTGGTGGGAGCAATAGCGTTCTTGCTGCGAACCATTCACAGAGCTGAACCTTAACATCACTTGGGTTGAGGTTTTACATAAAAGGATGGAATGTATAGAAAATAAAGGGGATTGGCATTATACAATAAAGTTGTATATCAGATTGGTATGTGAAAAGAGGGACAATTATGGAAAGTTGTTTATTTATTCATGGCTTTACCGGAGGTGAGCATGAGATCTCTCCCTTGTCCCAGTTTATGGAGCAGCATAATTACCGTTCCAGAACGTTTACCCTGAAAGGGCATGGGGGGAGCAGGAATGATTTATTGCATTCGGATCGACATGATTGGCAACAGAGTGCTGAAGATGAATTGACAGAGCTGTTAAAGACGGATGAAGGTGTTCATCTGATTGGCTTTTCTACCGGTGCCCTTATTGCTTCACATCTTTCTGTACGGTATAAACCCTGGATCAAATCCCTTACTTTATTGTCCACTCCCGTATTTCCGCTGAATCCTGTGGAGATTCTTAAGACTCTTGGGAGCTTTTCCATGCTAAAAACGTATATTAATAAATTCACTTCAACGCCCCCAAGGGCGACGAGAGAGTTTCAACGATTGGTCCGGGAGAGTTTTTCAATCTATCCTCATATTGAGACTCCAACCTTGATCGTGCAGGGGAAGCGAGATCATCTGGTGAAGACTCGAAGCGCTGACTTCCTGCAACATACGATTCCTACAGCCCAAAAACAAGTGATAATGGTGGATAACAGTGGTCATATGGTTTGTCATTGTGAAGATAAGGACCGGATAATGAATGAAGTATTGCATTTTATTCAGAGTGTAGGAAGCTAAGCATATAAGGTGAATAATGAACTCCAAAGAGCCCCTAATAAGGAGGCTCTTTTTCTTGGGAATTTTATTTTTTATAGCTTGACAACGTATTCATAATCATGGTAATTTTTAGTAGGGAAACCGGTTTCCCTAAAATTATTTGTTTTTTGTGTTAAAGATATTAAAAACATTAGAGATATCACTGGGCGGGCTTGGTTTTTAATCAAAGAAGTAGGTTTTAGAATGTTTTGAATACGCTTTAATAAGAGAGGGAGATGCACGCAATGAAACGTAGGTTATGGTATGTACCCGTTCTAATTACATCTATTCTTCTTTCTACCGTGATTAATTTGTTTGTCTTAACACCGCAAAAAGCTGAAGCGGCAAGCATCGGCACGATTAATGAGAACGACACTATTTATCAGATTATGGTTGACCGATTTAATGATGGAGATACTTCCAACAATGCTACGGGTGCGGCAATTCGCTATGGAGAAAACTCTGAGGAAGATTTCCGTTATATGAAAGGCGGAGACTGGCAGGGGATTATCGATAAGCTATCATATATTAAAAATATGGGCTATACCGCGATTTGGATTTCCCCAGTGGCTGAGCCACAAATGACTAACCGGGAAAACAACGGTTCCGGAAAAAATACAGCCTATCACGGATACAACGTTAAGAACCCTAACGCTGCCAATCCATACTTCGGAACGAAGGAGAAGCTGAAGGAGCTTGTGGACTCCGCACATGCACTTGGCATCAAAGTAGTGATTGACGTTGTGCCAAACCACGTCGGTGATTATATGCTAGGTTCCCAAGCCTATTATGATATCCCATCATTGCAGCCAGTGGCTCCGTTCAATAATCCAGCATGGTACCACCATAATGGAGATATTAACTGGTCTCTGGCGGATGGAAGATATGATCAGTGGGCGCAGGATTACTTAGAGAATCATGATTTGGGCGGGCTAGATGACATTGATTTCGATGTTCCTGCGGCTAAGCAGGCGATATTCGATTCCATCAAAGGCTGGTTTGATTATACAGGCGCTGACGGTGCGCGTGTGGATGCTGCCAAGCTGATGAAGCCAACAGATATCGGTGAACTACAAAATTATCTGGGCGTTAATACATTTGGCGAGAATTTCGACGGAAATGTTGAATTTGTCTCACGTTGGGTCGGAAACAACAAGGAATGGGGTATGCTCGATTTCCCAATGTTCTTCTCCGTACTTAACAGCTTTGCTTATGGGCAGTCTTTTGAGTCCAATATCAAAAGCACCTTGGCACAGGATTCCTACTACAATGGGAATGCCAATCACATGGTTACCTTTATCGACAATCATGACCGCAACCGTTTTCTAACGGAAGCCGGGGGAAGCGTTGATAAGCTGCAGAATGCTTTAACCTTTATTTTTACAGTTCGTGGAACACCAGTGGTCTTCCAAGGAACAGAGCAGAACAAAGGCAACGGCAACAGTCAGATCATGACAGGCGGTATTGCTGATACTTGGAACCGTTGGTCTATGGTGAAACGGGATGCAAGCGGAAACGTAATTGAGAACTATTTTAATGAAAGTGCCAGCACCTACAAGCACGTAGCCAAACTTAATGAGATTCGTAAAAATAACCCAGCACTACGTACAGGTACTCAACGTGAAATGTGGGCTGCGCAGAACTTATATGCCTTCTCACGTCGTATCGACACTGGAACTAATCAAGGTCAAGAAGCTATTTCTGTATTTAGTAATCAATCTAGTGGTTCGCAAACGGTAACCATCCCGCTGCGCGCCGAGAGTAGTTTGACCGCAGGGACAGTTTTATATAATCAGCTGAATACTGCAGATACAGTGACTGTACAATCAGGCGGAGTAACTGGAAAGCAAATTACTGTAACTGTAGGTGCAAATTCAGCCAAAATCTATGCAAAACAACAACAACCTTCAGAAACAGTTCCTCCAACTACTCCGACCAATGTAACGGCAACTGTTCAGAATGCATCTAGCGCTTTGATCAGCTGGACGGCATCTACCGACAACGTAGGTGTAACTGGTTATGAAGTTTATCGTAATGGTGTTAAGGTAGGCACAACGGCGACTACTTCCTATACGGACAATGGTTTATCCGCTAGTACTACCTATAACTACACGGTAAAAGCATTTGATGCCGCAGGCAATCTATCTCTTCTTAGTGCGATTGCGTCTATTACAACACCAGCAGGGAACAGTGTCACGATTTACTATAAGCAAGGTTATACCTCGCCTTATATTCATTATCGCCCAGTAGGAGGTACATGGACGACATCTCCGGGTGTGGCTATACCTGTATCTGATGTAGCCGGATACAACAAAATAACGATTAATATCGGCTCCGCCAGCCAGCTTGAAGCATGCTTTAACAACGGCAGTGGCACATGGGACAGTAACGGGGGGAGCAACTATCTATTCGGTACTGGAACCTGGACTTATACGCCAACAGGAAGTATTACATCGGGTGGGCCAGTGACACCAACACCAACACCAACACCAACAGTAACACCGACACCAACGCCAACAGTAACACCAATACCAACAGTAACACCAACACCAACACCAACACCAACACC
>NZ_NFVA01000178.1 GCF_002264395.1 Paenibacillus sp. VTT E-133291 | reverse complement strand
GTTAAAAGAGGGGTATAAATCCCCTAGATTCACAGAAAAGCCCACTAGCTTAAGCCGGTGGGCTTTAAAATTGCCCCGCAAAGCAGGGAGATTAATGTTATCTTGCACCTGTAAAAGGATTGATCTCATCCGAGAGATCTTTTCCAGCTTTCTTTTCTTCGGCAGATATCCGTTTACCTAGAGCAGCGTAGTACCACACTGCAGGAACAATAAACGCGAGTATAAAAAGAAATTGCATAAGGTCATCCCCTTTCACCTTAACAGAATAACATATTTTTCCTTTTTTATTAAGGGTCTGTTCTCTGTTCATCTAGAACGGTTTGTTTAACAAAAGAATTACTTTTTACTGACCGAGCATTCTACTTCAAATACATAACTGGCGCTCCCCTGAGGCCATCTTGCTTGGATCATATACAGATGTCTGCCGCTACCTGCTGCGAGTTGAAAACTGTTATTTTCTACGGAAAGAGCTTCGTCCGGTCGTTCATCACCAGGAAATGAAGCTATAACCTCTATCTCCTTGGGTGCAGATGAGAATTTGAGTTCTACCTGGTCACGGCTGATGGCTTTGGGATGTACCTTCTGTTTGGTAACTAATTGATCGTAATAAGCCATATCTACACAGACGCCTTTGCCATTGTCATTCCAGCAATAAGAGCCTTGAATGGCATCGAACTGCTCACCGCCGACAGTAACTTGAACGCTTGGGGGCTGTAGCTCGGTAGCATCTGCCGGATTATTTTTATCTTCTTTAGTGGTCGATTGGAATAAGTCCAACAGATCTTTTTTGCTGATATCTGACAGACGGTAGTGGCCCATTTGTCCCGATTTAATGAGTAACCCACTGTTGTTTCCGACGATCCAAAAAGAGAACTCATAGCTTATGCCACCCTTCATGTTTACGGTTGTTCTGTAATCACTTGGAGCAATATCTAATTGTCCTTTATCATATTCTGCAGTAGTTATGGCTTGAACGAAACGTTCCAAGGATGATGCTTCAGAAATAGTCGTCACCGGCTGGTCTTTTTCTATTAAGTTAATAGAAACTATTTTTTGTGCATCCAGCTCTATTTGGCTTGATTGTTTTACTTCAGTTCTCGTATTTCCACAGCCGATCAGTCCTATGAAAAGTAAAGTAATGGTAAATATTATAAACATGTTCTTATTCATATCCATAATACTCCTTTCCTCTTTCTTTAACTCTCAGACTATAAAAAAGAGGAAAAGGTTGCTAAATAACGGGCAATTAAATTCGAATTCGATGCTTATGAATCGGTTGTACTGTGCTATTCTCTCCGTGTATAATGAGTACAGTATAGTACAGATCGGAGTACGGGGGTGTAACAGTTGGAAGGTCAAGGCGATGCAATTACTAAACATGAGCAACTGCTGCAGCATATTGAAAGTCTTAAGGTAGGCTCCAAAATATCTGTTCGTAAGCTTGCAAAAGAAATGCTGGTCAGTGAGGGAACGGCTTATCGTGCCGTTAAGGAAGCCGAGAATCTTGGGATTGTCATTACGAAGGAACGGATTGGTACAGTACGTGTAGAAAAGAAGCCTCGTAATATTTCTGAACAGCTGACATTTGGTGATGTGGTTGATATTGTGGAAGGTCATGTTCTCGGCGGGGCTAGCGGACTGAGTAAACATCTACATAAATATGTAATCGGTGCGATGAAGGTCGACGCGATGATTCGTTATATCGACGCAGACAGTCTGCTCATTGTAGGTAACCGCGATGATGTTCACTCCTTGGCACTAGAGCAGGGTGCCGGAGTTCTGGTTACAGGTGGCTTTGGGACGAGCCGTGAAGTGAAGGCATTAGCCGACGAACTGGATCTCCCCATTATTTCATCAAGACATGACACGTTTACCGTGGCATCAATGATTAACCGTGCGATTTTTGATAGATTGATTAAGAAAAAAATTATGCTGGTAGAAGATATTGTCGACAGCAAACCGCGTATGATTACGTTAAAAATTTCAAGCACCGTAGGTGAGCTACGACAGATTTCAGAGGAAACTGGAGAGCAACGTTTTCCCGTTACAGATGAATGGAACCGAGTGATTGGTATTATCGGCCGACGTGAAGTAGAGGACCTTACAGAAGGGCAAAGTATTGAAAAGGCTATGGTTCGGAGTCCGGTTACCGCCGCACTGCATACCTCACTAGCTTCAGCTGCGCAGATCATGATGTGGGAAGGCGTCGATTTCCTACCCATTGTAGACCGTAACCGCAAATTGGTGGGCTCCCTAACCCGTAAAGAGGTGCTGCAAAGTCTGCGGGATGTCCGTAACACTCCACAGCTTGGGGAGACCTTCGATCATCTCATCTGGAACGGTTTTGCGGATGAGCGGGATGAAGAGGGCCGATTGTTTTTCCATGGTTTTATTACGCCTCAGATGGCCACAGACCTTGGTACCATTTCTGAAGGTATATTGTCTACGCTAATGACGCTCTCTGCGTTTAAGGCCGCTAAGGATATTACAGGAAATGACTATGTATTAGATAATATGTCCACCTATTTTATCCGGCCGGTACAGATTGAACACGCCATTATTGTAATGCCGAGACTGCTCGAGATTAGTCGCCGTACATGTAAGCTTGAAATAGAGATCAGCTATTCAGATACTCTGGTAGCGAAAGCTGTCCTGATGCTGCAATCCATTGATCACGGCTAATATGACTGAGATTTACCTTGTCATAAAATGTTAAATAGACTGCCCTCATCGATGATCGTGAGGGCAGTCTATTTTATTCTTGTAATCCTATCAGAGGGATAGTCTAGGCTTTCGACTGGTGTTGTTCCTGGCTACGGCTGTAGTAACTATAGCTGCGTATTCCTGAGAAGATGTTAAATACACCGATTAGAAGAAAGGCAGCTTCAACAATGATATTAATGGTGGAGCCGCGAAATAGAAACATGGAAATCAGGGAGAGCGTTACGAGCATAGCGCCCAGCATCACATTCATGACGGAGCGTTTTAGCCCCTTATCTTGGGGATTTAAGGCACGGCGAGAGGATAAGCTGTACACAGCAGCGCCGATTACAAAGATCACCAGCAGGATGAACAATAAGTACTTGATAAATAAAACCATGGACAGCCAGCTCCTTTATCATGTCGTGCAAAAGCCTTGAAGTAATTTCCACTTTTGTCTGTCCATTATTGTATCACACGATTGTTGTTAGTTGCGCTTAAAAGGATTGATTTCCACCCAGATTTGCAGAACGCCTTCCATGACGAGCATCGTCCGGATTTTGACAGAGTATTCCTTATCACGCACAATGTAAAGTTTGCCATCCAGCAGCAGCCTAACCAGTTTACTGTCTGTGTCAATATCGAACATGCTGCGGCCACGCATGGGCTCCAGATCAGATCGTATTTCACTAAGTATTAATTTTAAAGTTACGGGATCAACTGAGGTTGAGCCTTCTGCTTTGCTTTCCTCTGATCGAATTTTGATTTCTCTGATTACGGTAGAGGTATTATTGTATTTTTTGAGTGTTTTAATATCCTCTTGATATTGCTCGATCTGTACACGCAGGTCTGCATTATTCAGCCATAACACGTTAAATCCAACATGGTATATAGCGTTGTATATGACGGCTCCTACGACGATCCCCAGCATGAATATAGCGGAAATTTGGGTGAATCTACGAAAACGACTGAATGGTGGAACTCTCACTGGCGTTACCCCCTGCCGCACACCCATTTTACTAGCTCGCTGCCCATATGAGCGCCGAGAAAAGCGAAGGCAAGATACATGATTTGCTTGATGGCGGGGGAGAGGTTGCCTCCAATCATGTTGCTTTCAATGACCCGTAAAGGGTCCATAGTACCCCCTACAGCGGCGGCAAGTGCCCATATTTTAATCCGGTCTGCTACATCTAGCATCGTTTGCGTCGGTGGTTGCAGGGATACTACGGCGCCGATTCCGCCGACCATAGCTCCGCCAAGTACGATGCCGAAGGCGATAAAGAAATCGAGGATCGCTTTGCTCATAAAAATGCTCATAAAGGCCCCTTCCCGGACGAGGCATCTATAAACGTTGCCTGTCCATGTGCTCTTAATCCATTCTATGGGCGGGTCCCCCTTTAATATGATAAAATAGTTTCATCTTATAGTGCGAGTTCAAAAAGTACGGTTTTCAGCACTGAGAAGATTGAAAGAAGGTAGAAACTGAGG
>NZ_NFVA01000163.1 GCF_002264395.1 Paenibacillus sp. VTT E-133291 | reverse complement strand
AACCTATCGAAAGGTAGGGACGCAAAGCTATAGGGCCTTCGAAAGAGTGGCAGCCTGGCTACCGAAAGGGAGATTATTTTGAAAGCTTACCGTACGTATCGATTATTTGGCGCATTTCTGTCACTCGTCCTGTTTCTGACTGCACTTCCGCTTACTGTTGGAATTTCGCCGTCTGTTGTCATAGCTGCTTCAAATTCTGGTACCCCAGTTACCCCAGGAGCCTCACCCGAAGCCGTAAAGCTGCTTAACTATCTTTACTCGATTTCAGGAAAAGGTATTATTGCTGGTCAACATGACTATTTAGAAAGTCCAGATGAAATTAACAATATGCTGAAGGGAACAAGCGGACAGTACGCAGCTCTTCACGGTTATGAACTGGGCGCGATCAGTGGCCAGTCCGAAGGAACGATGGCCTGGCAGCGTCAAAATGTGGTGAACAGCGCCATCAACTGGAATAAAGCGGGCGGGATCGTAGCTATGACTTTTCATGCTAACCTGCCAGGCACCGCTTATGACTGGGGTAATGTGAAAAAAACGCTTAGCCAAAGTGAGTTCGATAGTTACGTTACACCGGGTACCAAGCAATATAACAGTCTGATCGCTGAACTTGATAAGGTAGCAGTCTCCCTAAAGAGCTTACGTGATGCCAACGTTCCGGTACTTTGGAGACCCTATCATGAAATGAACGGAAACTGGTTCTGGTGGGGGAAGAAAAACAACTTTTCAAAACTTTGGAATGTTATGTATGACCGTTTTGTTAACGTTCATAAATTAAATAATTTGTTATGGGTATGGAGTCCGAATGCTCCGAATGTTTGGTCAGATCCTTATGCGTCAACTTATCCAGGAGCAGATAAAGTAGATATTCTGGCAGCAGATATATACGAAAATGATTACCAGCAAAAATACTATGATAGCTTGTTGAGTCTAGCCGCTGGCAAACCGATTGCGATCGGGGAGAATGGTGAAGTGCCTAATCTGGAGAAGCTACAGCAATCGCAAAGTAAATGGACGTATATGATGAGCTGGGGAAAAATGCTTTACGATAATAACAGTGCAGACACAATCAAAACTTTTATGAATAGCAACTATACCCTGACTAGAGATAAATTAAATACTAGTCTGGTACCGAAGCCTAGCGCTGCACCAGCGCCGGCACCTTCCGAAGAAGAGGGAGAGGCAGCAATTCCTCTTGCGAAGGGGCTTGCAGGAGAATATTATAACAACATCCAGCTGTCGGGAGCAGCAGCTCTTACTAGAACAGATGCGATGATCGATTTCAATTGGCGGCTAGGATCGCCGGATGCCGCCCTCGGGATTGATCGTTTCTCCATACGTTGGAGCGGTAAAATTAAGCCATTATATGAAGAGCAATATACATTTTACACTACCTCAGATGATGGCATCCGTGTCTGGGTGAATGGGGAATCTGTGATTGATAGCTGGACTAAGCAAAGTGGTACTGAGCGTAAGGGCACCATAACGCTGACGGCTGGCCAGCTATACGATATCAAGGTGGAGTATTACGAGAATGAAGGCGATGCGAGAGTCCGCTTGATGTGGGAAAGTGCTAGTCAAGCTAAAGAGACAGTTCCAGCAAGTGCACTTTTTCTTCCGGATGTCTCCTGATTGATGAAAATTAAAGGTCGATCCTTAGTAGCTCTGCGTTATTGCAGAGCTACTAAGCTATAGTCCTCATTAGGTCAGAAGACGATTGTCCGATAACAGGTATGTTCATTTATTACCTGTGGAGGCAGTACAGCTACCGAAAGGAGGATTTATTTGCGTAAATATTATAAGCAAAACAGATTGTTGTTTACTATATTACCGGTGTTTATTATTTTTTCCTTGCTGCCTTGGGGAGAGGTTAGGAGTCTTCCGAAGGCTATGAGTGTTTCTTCCTCTCTACCTCCGGCTATACCAAGCAATCCATCAGCTTCTGAAGAAGCCAAGCAACTGCTGAGTAATTTGGTGAATCTACGTGGCAAAGGAATCCTGTCCGGCCAGCATGATTATCTAGAAAGCCCAGATGAACTGGTTCATAAGCTGAAAAATACTTCGGGACAGAATGCCGTTTTACATGGTTATGAATTAGGGGCGATTAATAATCAATCCAAGGGGACGATCGCAGAACAGCGGCAAGCTGTTATTGACAGTGCAATTGAGTGGCATCAAGAGGGTGGCATTGTAGCCATGACATTCCATCAGAGTTTGCCGGGGACATCTCCAGAATGGTCCAATGTAAACAGAAGTCTCAGTCAAGAAAAGTTTAATGCGTATGTTACGCCTGGGACGGCTCAGTATAAGCGTCTTATTTCTGATCTAGACGAGATCGCTGGATATTTAGAACAGCTGCGTGATGCCGGAGTTCCAGTCTTATGGCGACCTTACCATGAAATGAACGGCGGTTGGTTTTGGTGGGGGAAAAAGGACAATTTTTCAGCGCTTTGGAATATTGTCTATGATCGTTTTGTAAACACACACAAGCTAAATAATCTACTGTGGGTGTGGAATCCAAATGCACCGAATGAATGGGCAGATCCATATGCTGCATATTATCCCGATGCGGATAAACTCGATGTTCTGGCTGCGGATATCTACAATAACGATTATAAGCAGTCCTACTATGAGGATCTGCTTGCACTTGCTGAAGGTAAACCTATCGGAATCGGGGAGAGCGGACAGCTGCCGAACCCGGAAATATTAACCGAGAAACAAAATAAATGGGTCTATATGATGACTTGGGGAAAATTACTGACAGAAAATAATACGCTACAGTCAATTAAAAGCTTTATGAATGACTCGTTTATAGTATCGAGAGAGGATTACGTTCTCACATCAGGAGGCCCTTCGACAGCACCGGTAACCCCGGTAACGCCAACGGGTTTAACTGGAGAATACTATAACAATACTGATTTAGAGGGAGAAGCGGTACTTATCCGCGATGACCGTAAGATTGATTTTAATTGGCATGGCGGGTCACCTGCCCCGGAGATAAATGAAGATCGTTTTTCTGTACGCTGGAAAGGGAAGCTCAAGCCTAAATTCAGTGAAAAATATACGATTTCGGCATCCTCTGATGATGGAGTCCGTGTCTGGATTGACGGAAAGCTGATCATCGACAATTGGAACAATCAAAGTGCAACCCTTCATAAAGGAAGTATCCCGCTCACAGCTGGAACGCTTTATGATATCCAAATTGAATATTATGAGAATGAAGGAGATGCCAATCTTCGTTTACTGTGGGAGAGTTCAAGCCAGAAGCAGCAGGTAATTCCACAAGGAGCATTGTTCCTTCCTTAATCTAATGAAATGATAGGGTTAGACATTCCGGAAGAAAGAGAGGACCTATGGATGGGAATAACGAGGAGAATATCTAATGGAAAAAATAGAATATCTACAAACAAACCATTACTGTTATTACTGAAATTCGCCGCATTAACCGTCTTGTTTCTGTTGTCTGTCTCAGTTTTCGGAACGAATAAGACGAATGATTATAAGGTAGGTGCCAATATACCGAGACTATCTACAGGAACTGATGCTGCAGCAGAAATACCGGATGGTACTGTGATCTGGAATCTGGGACAACATGATGGCTCAGCAGCTGAATTCGCTGCGAGTGGCACTTCCGGCAGTAAGAAGGTATTTAATGTTCCTTCTTCAGCACTCAAACTATCGGCTCTTCAGAGCTTGCCTGCAGGCTTGAATGGAAAGACCCAGCCGGAATTAACGATCACTTATCAGCTAAATAAGATCCCGGAGAATGGGGTCTTATTTAGCGTAGGTATTCTGAATGCTTATAAATCCGTGCCGCAAATGAGTGTGTTTTCCAATCATCAATTGTCGGGGATCATTCAAATTGCTGGCGTATCGGGCACAGAAAGTGAATATAGCTTTCAAAAGTCCTATGAATTATACATTCCCAAGGAGCAATTGAAGCTGGGAACGAACGAATTGAAGCTGCAAACGGTTCGCTGTTTATATTGCAGTGACAAAGAAGACGAATATTCTTGGTGGACTTGGGATAATCTCCGTTTAGAATCTCTTAACGCTCCAATTTCCGA
Source organism: Paenibacillus sp. VTT E-133291 (assembly GCF_002264395.1). Classification (GTDB taxonomy): domain Bacteria; phylum Bacillota; class Bacilli; order Paenibacillales; family Paenibacillaceae; genus Paenibacillus_AQ; species Paenibacillus_AQ nitricinens. The sequence goes on along the minus strand of NZ_NFVA01000163.1, from coordinate 2,201 downwards.
GCCTATTCATGGCAGCTATACACTGACCGGCACAGTAGTGAATAATAAGCAATTTTATTTTGATGAAGGTGCGGTTACGCATTTGCCTTATGTTATCAAATGGTTAGGGATGGCTTATAGCGGTAATGTGATGCGTACTAGCTGTGCCAGTGATGTCGGGAGATCCTGCTCAGATATGATGGAATATTACAAGGTATTGCAGGATTACAACATGCAGGCGGTTGCGCTGTATTTGCATACTGGTGATATTAAGCTTAAGGCAGATGGCTCGTTGCCTGCTGATGCGGAGAAAAAGCTGACAGATTATTTTGAGCAATATAGCCCCTATTTTCAATATTATGAGGTAGATAATGAGCCAGGATTATTCAATCGTTCTAAGGCAGTTAACTTGGCGATTGCGGACTGGCTAAATAAAAAGGGCAAGCAAATCGCGCCCCATTTACAAACAGTTGCTCCAGGCTGGGCGTATTGGCCGAGCTACAGTGAGGATTCCTGTGGTAATCAGAAGGGAACTGGGAAGGAATGTGGAGATCCGGATGGCTGGGAACGAGATCCAGAGCAGCGTATGGAGCTGGAGAAGGTCACGGATTTGACCAATGGACATTCCTACGGCGACTCTTATATTTTTAGCAATGGGGGAAGCTTTACTGAGAATTTGAAGACCTTCGATGGTGCAGACAATGGGCTCGGCAAAAAAATGCTGACCACTGAATTTGGTACCTCGGACAGTCATGTGGATGCCTATCAATACGGGGCAACGGAGCGGACAGCGGCTGTATTCGACCGGATCATGCGTGCGCATATTGGTTATGCGGATATGTTTGTGCAACATGCTGCTTTTTTTAAAGATTTCAGTTTATTCAAATACGGGTTTAATTTAGAAGAGCATGATCCGGCAACCACAGAGATTTACTATACAAAAGAGAACGAGGATTCACGTGTCAGCATTATGAGAAGGCTCAGTCTTGCTTATGCTACGCATGGAGCTCCATTAACTTACCAAGTTGCAAACAAGGATGTGTTAGCCGACAAGCTGGTTTATGTTCGCGCCGTGGATACTTCTACATTAAAACCTCTTGCGGGTAGCGGAGCGACCTCAAATAAGATATTGGTTAATTTCGTTAACTTTGAGTCTACCCCACAGACCGTGAGTGTAAATGTGACTATGCCGAAAAACGGTGTGTATGAAGGGGAGCGTTTTGGAAACGGGGATACGTATGAAAAAGCAAGAAGTTATATAACAGGGAAAAAGGCTACTCCCACGTTAACCTTTACGGAGACACTTGCTCCAGGAGAGGCTGTGCAGTACATTTTGCAGCTCTCCTCTGAAGTAAAGCCGTCGGCACCTAAAGGATTCAAAGCCGCAGCAACAAAAGGTTTATCTGTAAAATTACATTGGTTGGAGGCACCAGGAGCAAGCTACGAGTTACTTAGAGCTGATGGTAGCGGTGGGGAAATGAAAGTGATCGCTACTGATGTGAAGCTAACAGAGTACACGGATCATAATTTACATGAAGGAACTTTATATACCTACGCGGTAAGGGTATCCGGCTCCAATTTACTGTCCGATAAAGTTCAGATCACAGCCACCGGACTGGTTCCTCTGGATCGTACTAAATGGAAGGTATCCTCAAATGTAAATATGGTGGCATCGGCTCCAAGCCTTGCCATCGATGGGGATCGGCGTACGCGCTGGGACACTGGAAAACATCAGGTTTCTGGAGAGTATTTTCAGATTGATCTGGGTGTAGCACATGAAATTGAAAGAATAGATTTGGATAGCACGCTATCTCCTTTTGATTATCCAAGAGAATATGTAGTTTATATTTCTGACGATGCTCAAAACTGGAACAAACTCACCTCTGGAAAAGGCACAAAAGAGCTTACGAAGATATCCTTTTCTAAGGTAAAGACACGGTATATCAAAATTGTACAGACCGGAGCCGGCGGAAATTATTGGTCTATTCAAGAGTTACAGGTGTACTCCAGAGAATAAGCAATCCTTTGAATTTATATAATCGTATATAGCGCGCACTAAATAACTGTGAGATAGATCTACAATGGAATAGGGAATTCTTCCCTATAAATTTTGTGTTTTAGGGTTGAACAGGTGGAATATAGGGAATTTCTCCCTGTATTCCAGCGGATATCGCTGTCTTTTAGAAAATCCTCCGTATTATAGGGAGAAATTCCGCATAACT
>NZ_NFVA01000249.1 GCF_002264395.1 Paenibacillus sp. VTT E-133291 | reverse complement strand
TCGCCCATATTTACGCAGCATCCTTTCCGTTAATACTCGATTTAATTTCGTGAACGTCTTGCGCCAGCCCTTCGTATTGACCCGCGAGCGCTTCGAACCGCGCGGTTAACCCCTCCGCTAAGCGCATCAAGCGATCCTCACGCGCGAGGGACTCCGTGTGCATCCGCTCGCGTTCCGTTTTGGCTTCCGTACTTATGCGTTCTTCACGCGCGCGAGCTTCGTCGGACATTCGGCGCATCTCTTTCCATAGAGTCCACGCGATAACTGCGGCTGCTACCGCAAATATTCCATTCTTAGCGACTTCCGCCCAAAGTGTTCCGTCCATTACGAAGCCGCCTCCGTTTCAGACGTGAGATAATCCGCAAGTGCGCGGCCGATCTC
>NZ_NFVA01000070.1 GCF_002264395.1 Paenibacillus sp. VTT E-133291 | reverse complement strand
TACGTTCGCTACCGCTTTAACATCCGCGTTATTCTTTGTGTTGTCTACATGAGATACTTCGATGAGTAAGCTTCATGTATCTATCAGACAAAGGTTTCAGCATAGTGCCTGTTCAGCCAAAAGTCGGCTTCACACCTTGTCGCTGTCGCGTCTTCGGAACATGTTATTTAAATGCGCCCAAGCTTTTATTAAAGATCGGCGAGGTTAGATAATAGTTACACAAGGCACGGTTTTCGCCGAAGTGTCGGAGTGCTCTTCTCCGTAATCTTTAGGCGTCTTATTACGCAGTATATAAGATAAGAGTTGCCCCGACCCCAAAACAGCCTCAAACCCGCGCTGCTCTAAGGTCGAAGCCACTTTTGAACTCCGCAGTATATGGAACGAAATTGCCCTAACTCCGCAGTATATGGAACGTTTTAGTACGGAAGCTCATCGTCAAGCAGTCCGAACGACTCCGCTGCCTTCGCGTTCTGCTCGAACTCGTAGCGTATGCCCTGCGTATACTCATCGTCATCATACTTCTTACGGTACATCACGTCCGGATTCATCTTAATGACGATAGCCCCGTAAGCTTCCGATCGCATCACGAAGCCGAAGCGACTAAGCTCCTTCATCGCACGCGTAACCGTCTGCTCTTCAACGCCGATAGCTCGCGCAAGATCCGCCTGCCTCATGTGATCCAGCGCGTCGTAGTCACGCTCATCCGGATTGTGCACGAGGTAGAGGCGCTCGTAGTGTATGTGCGGAATCATGCAATATAAAAGACCGGCCGCTTGAACCGAAAGGTTCTTAACGTCCGATCTCGTTTTTACTTGGTATACTTTCGTGTAGCGTGCACCTGGCACCGTTTCACCCATCGTATGATAAGCCGGATTAACTCCGTATACCTTCCGCCTGCCGTCTTTCTTCTCCGTAAGAACTCCGCAAGTGGTAAGCGTCTTAACTACGCCTTCTGTCCACCGCTGAGCCTTGCCGACCGCCTTCGCAATCTCCGCGATACCCATACGCTTACTCTCTACGAATAAATCGCCGCTTTTATCGCGCCTCATATACGGAATGAGCTTCATAATCGCGCCTAGCTCGTTTATCTCAAGCATTAACGCTAGCTCACGTACAGGTTCGTGGTACGACGTTACATAATGGCGTGTGTTACGCGTTCTTGCGTCCTCACGTTGCGCATGATCACGCTTGCGCTGGCGTTCTTCGACAGTTTCGTGTACGTAGCCGTCTACCGGATAGCTCTCGCGGTATTGGCCGAGCGCTTCGTCGTAATAAACGTGGATGTCTGCGTTATTCATGCGGAAACACCTCCCGCGATCGTGAGTTTACCCCTTGTACGCCAGCGTTCCTCAGTAAGGTTATGTATCTTCCGCTCAACCTCCCGAAGCTGTGAGGCGTTAGCAGCCTCCTCGAAACGGATCACGCGCTCATCCCCGAACTCATCTTCAGCGAAGTCTTCCGATCTTGCAATCGCTAATAACAATCCAGCGCGGTCTTCTCTAAGGTAGTGTAGTCTCTCGTCTATTAGTTCCAGGGCATCCGAAAGTTCTCCAATGTGTCCCGCGAAGAACATCTTATCCCTGTTGTACTTCGGCATTAGCTCATTTATCAGATACGTCTCATAAATATCGACCTCAAATTGACTACCTGACTGATATAAGGTTATAGAGTGTATTTGTTTATAGAAACGGATGGAGTCCTGATGGCCCTTGATGTGGCTACTGACCCGTGTCCAAAGGTTTGTTGACTTTCCCACATACAGACACGCGCCCTCAATATCCCGAAGTACATACACTCCGGAAACTCCGGATAGCCATAACCGGTGCCTCTCAAACTCTTCCTTAGTGTGCGAAACACTTTCTGGTAGTGTAACTGTGATTCCCATATCATCGCTCTCCTTTGCGTATTTTCCGACTAAAAATAATAATGGGGAGGCGAGTGTCGGAGTATCTCGCTTTCGGCCCGTCAGCCTATCCCCGTAAAAAAAATTCCTTACATATGTATAGCCGTGAAATCACGCTTTTTACAGGTATCGGCAGCTTCTTTCCGCAAATAAAAACGCCACCTCCTTGAAAGGAACTGGCGCTAATTTGTCGAAATAGTACGGAATCTCACACGAAAGGACTGCGCTAATGAGTCGATTTATGAAGCCGCTAACCTCTAACGTTCACCTTTACACCGCGCAGCTTGAACGCTCGCCTATCGTAGTCTTTATCGCGGAAGAACTCGTAGGCAGCGGAGTAATCGAAGATATTACGCTGGCCTCCGTAAAGGTACGCGGCGAGTATTATTTGCGCGAGATCTGCACGTTCAAATACGCAAGCTAGGCGAATTACTATTGATAACGTGCGCCCTATCGCATATAATACGTACATACGTTCTTATTTACGGAGGTCTCACGCTATGTCAGAAGATAACGCACTATTACGCGATTACGTACTATACCCGCAGCTTACGGCCACCGTACAGCGCGGCCTTGACGAACTTGAACACGCGCACAACGTTCTCAATCGTGCGTATGCCGCATCCGGCACGTATATTAAACAGAAGATTACGGCCGACCTGCGCGAGAACCGCCTGGCGCTAAATCGCGCGGGCCTGCGGATATTAAGAAGCGCGGAGCTTAACGGGTTGATCCACGTTGAATTTACGCGGAAAGGGCATTCGCAGCCGGAGACATATGCGGTTGCCCGCGAGGTTCTGCGCGATGATATGCGCACGAGAATGGCGCAGTATATAGCGGAATTTGGTGCGGTAGTAGCGCAAGACTGGAAAGATAGCGCGGAGCCAGCGTCTATACGATAAACTCCGTAAATACCGGACTCCGCAGCATGCCCGCGCGAGTCCAATTTCGTATTTTCACGCGCGCTCTAATCCGCGGCTCCACGTACACGAAGTCGCTATCCTCGCCGGTAATCAGCGCCTTACTCACGCCATAGAACGCCTTTTTATGCGTAGGTGATACGCCAAACTCGATAACGCCAGCCGCACGCATTTTACCGCTATCCGTAGGCACAGACGCGAGCCATCCGAACTCCGCCTTTTTGTATCCGCTCAAATAAACGTCGGCATACGTCCAGTTAATGATCTTTTGCCACTGAGCGGATCGCCGTCCGGTTTCATACACGCTATTCTTCCGCTTGGCAACGACGCCCTCCATAGCTCGCGCCTGCATTTGCGCAAATAACGCTTCGCCGGCGCCCTCAATATACGGAGTCACACCGAAATGTTCGTTAGGAAGCGCCAAGCCTGCGAGTATTCCCTTACGCTCCATTAGCGGACGATTACGCAAGTCCTCGCCCTTATAGCGCAGAATATCGAACACAACGTAAGTAACCGGAAGAGTCTGCGTTAGCTGCCGTATCTTATCGGAGCGCCGCGCTTGAAAACGCGACATGACGGATTCAAAGTTGATTGCGCCGGTTGCCGGATCAATACAGGCAACTTCGCCGTCCAGTACGATATCATGCGGAAAAACTGCGTTAGCTATTTCGGGATACTGGAGCGTGCATTCGTTGTTATGACGCGTGTATAAGCGGACAACTCCGCCTTCTTGCGAATATATTAAGCGGTGACCGTCGATTTTCGGCTCGTAGATATAGCGCGAGTCAGAGAACGGGGCCGCCGCTGTTTCTAGTAACATCGGAGAAATAAACATATTACCACCTCTACGCTAATTATAGCGCGTGGTTAGAGGTGACTGGTGCGGTAAGTTATGGAATGCGAAAAGACCAGAAAGCATCTGGCCTCACTGCGTCCTATTTACGTACGCGAGTTAGACGTAACGATAATCTCGCGGTACGCGCGGTCTAGCTCACGTACTATCGCCAGCACCTCCGTGTCTGTATGCCACGACTCACGCAACTTCGCGCTAACTATTCGGGCATGAACCGCGCTAACCATATCCGATCCATATTTAGCGTCCAGCTCACGCAAATGTGCGAGGTGATTTTCGTAGTATTCCATATTAGCGCAACTCCTTCCGAACTTTCCTCGCAGACTCGCGGTTACACAGTTTGAACACGTGATTCCTATACGATAACAAACGATAACGCCGCCAGCCCCAGCGGTCATATTCCGGATCGAGGCGAAGGCGTTCTCCATATCTATCGAGCTTGCGGATATAGTAAACGAGGCGGTCGTCGGCGGTTTTCATAGCGGGGTTCCTCCGTTATCGATACGTTTAGCGTACCACTTATAACGTAAATATACACCGTTACGTTTAACGTGTCAATACGTCAGTGTTACTTTTACCGTACCGAAAGTTGCGCTATACTAAACGCAGGAGGTGCCACCTATGTATACAGTCCGCATTAAACTCGCCGCCATCCTCGAAGAACGCGGCATCAGCCAACGTGAATTCGCGCGCATGACCGGAATCCGCCACCCGTCTATCGGAGAGATGTGCGCTAACAAAACGGTGCGGCTACCGTTAGAAAACCTCGCTAAAATGTGCGAAGTGTTGGACGTTGAGATAACGGATATACTCGAATTAGAAAAAGAGCCGCGCGATTAAGCTGCGGCCTTTTCTTCGTATACTGGCGCTGCATAATAATCGTCGACTATCCGATCCTGCCACGTAAAGTCGAACGTACTAACCTCCGCGCCACCCCACGTTATTTCCGTACCGGCTCCGAGCGTCAACTCATTCCAGCGGTAAGGTCCGGTGGCCTGCGCTTTCGTACCGTGTCCATACGTTCGGCTCGCGTCTCTATACCCGTCGCAAGAACCGTTTGCGTGCGAGAACATAAACGCGCTGACGTCCTTAATGCTATGCCACGAAGGAATATGAGGATACAGGTTCGAGCGCGTAAGGTAATCGTCTGTAAAGTCCGCCAGCAACTCATCGAGCTGCGTTAGCCCATCGCCCCATTTATCCGTAGAGCGGCCGTCCTTATCGTAGCCAATATCCGTTATCTTCGCGAAGTATGCCGGCGGCTGTCCCGCGAGAAACTTAGCGCCAAACTCCGTGATGTCTTCGTAACCTCCGCGTTTAAAGTTCGATCCCCAACGCGTTTCTACGGAAGGAATTAGCGGAGTGCCAGGCGGCGCTTTACGTACGATAAGTATCTGCGTCTCAATCGTCGTACCTGTCAGTGCAAATGTCTCGCCTGGAAGTCCGATCGTCGCAACGTGCCAACACGTACGGTACAGAAGCTTCCGTACTGTCTCCGCATAGTTGGCGAACGATAAACCCAGCGGCAATACAAACGCAATGTAACCGCCGGGCTTGGCCGCTTTAATCGCGAGCTCGATAAACGCTGATTCAGACTTACCTTTCGCGCGCCCCTTCGCCACTTTCAACGTTTCAAACGTGTCATGCAATTCCGCTGCAGCTACATCGATACTCACCCCATACGGAGGATTACCGATAATGTAATCGTAGTAATCGCGTCGGCTATGAAGAAACGCGTCGCCCTGGATTACGCTGACCTGCGGATAGATAAGCGAAGTTACCCGCGCAGAAGTCTCGTCGAGTTCAAGCGCTGTTATCTCCGCGTCAGAGGGTAAGTGTTCAATAAACACACCGGAACCTGCACTCGGCTCAAGAAAACGGGAGCCTTGCGGAAATGAACCTCCGCTCAAGCCCCGCAATGCTTCCGTAATAAACCGCGCTACGTGAGGCGGCGTATAGAAAGCGCCACCTGCGTATGCGTTCGGTAAAAGTCCGCCAGTTGACGTATAATTATCGCGTAGAAACTGTACGTCTTCTGGCGTAATGTCTTCGTCACGTTTCGCAACAATTGCCATCGAGCGTACATTTCCGTCCCATCGCGCACGGTCCGCTTTCCCCATTACGCCGCCTCCCTTGCATATTCATCCGCGCTCTCTACCGTCACGTCGTTAACCGCGCTCATATCCGCCAACCACCGCGCACCTATTCCGGCTTTCTGCGTAAATGGCTCCGTAAGCTCACCGCAAGTATCGCGCAGATTATATGCTACTACTCGCCCCGGCGCTGTATCCCGCTTATATCGCGCAGCCCTCGCCGCATTCCGTATTTTCGCGCCAGCATCGACCATTCTCCGTTCATACGGCGTACGCGCCCGTTTCGTCGGCGTCCGGTGATCGCGCCCATCAACTCCGTGTGCTTCCGCCGCCGTATCGGACGTCTCACGGTCGCGCCGGAGATCGAGCTGCCGTTCGGACATAAACGGATATTCCGTATGTGCGATCTTATGCGGATTCGGGTCCGTGATCTCTTCGTAGAGCACGGCGTCGGTCAAGCGGTCCATTAGCGTAGAATCCGCTTTAACTGGCGACGGGCGTTGGCGCGCTTTATTTCGTGAGCCGTCCGCCTGTTCCGCGTACCATTCATCGAGCTTCCGTTGGTTATATTCGCCGTGCTCGCGGTAATAAGCGTCCTGGATCGCGGCTACAAGTAACATGCGCGTTTCTCGATCGCGGACATCGTAAGTAGCGCCGTTATATGTGAACGTAATGGCGCGTGGCTCCTCCGCCTTAAAGTGCGTACGGAGCGCGGATTCTAGTGCCTCAATTGCGGCTGTCGTGCGTTCAATATACGTTTGTCCCATCGTCTAAGCCGCCTCCATTTCGTTATCGTCTTCGTCCGTCAATACGTAGGCAACCGTAATTTCTCCGTATTCCCACTTGCGATAAACCGCCGCGATCTTGCCCGCCGCCTCGTCTACGGATTGCTTAACGGTCTGCTGCGCTATGCCCATCGCTTTCGCCGCCTCTGATTGCGTCAGGTCAACGCCATAAACCCACGCGATGGATTCCGCCTGGCGCTCCGTAAGGCCGGCGCTGTTGATGGCGGAGTTTAAGTCGATAAGCGTATCTGCAGCGTTATAATCGCCGAGAAAACGTGCGCTGCTTACGTGGTGGCGATCGCGGAGGAGCTTTTTGACGCCGGCTGCGTCCGAGAGCGTATATTTAACTTCGTATGTGCGTGCGCCTTTTTCTACGTCGATTTTTACCGAGCCCATTACGCCGCCTCCTTAACGTTTGAAACTTCCGGACGCCATACGACGACTACCGAAGGAAATGGCGCGGAGTTTTTAGCATCTCCGAATTTTAAGCGCCCACGAACGAAGCGTGTCTCCGCTTTTCCATAAACGTAATCGTGAAACCACTTCGTATCTGTGCGTGCGGGGAGTAAACCGACAATTGTTGCGCCTGCTTGCGCTGATTCGTAGGCTTTGCGCACCCACTCGCCTATCGTCCGGCCATAAGGCGGGTTCATCCAGCAGACGCCCCGCCATTCTTGTGCAAGCCCGTCCATTTCCGGAGTGAAGTAATTAGCGCACTTAGCATTATCAGCGAGCGCGCACACGTCCGTTTCGAAGAAAAACTCCGCGTTTAGTACGTTAAAAAAATCGATAGGAGTTGCATGAAGGTCTGTTTTTGACGAGAACATAACGTCAGCATTAAACATATAACCCGCCCCTTTATCCGTATTCGAGCGTCAGCCCTACGTTATATGAACGATTCCGCACGTAGTAGCCTCCGCTATTGTGAAATATTCTAACGCTGAAACTTGAGAATATCACTCCGCAATCGTCCGCATTATACCGAGTTCAGCCGCCACATACCCATTCTCACAATCGCCTTCGTGCGTGACGTCTCCGTTCGAATACCACGTAATCTCATCTCCTACGTAAATATCACCGCCGCAGTACATGCATAGTGCGGAGACACGCGGCTCAATCGGCGGTGAAAAGCGTTCGTCTATCATCCGCACTCACCTCCGTATTCTCCCGCTTCGCCAGCGGAGTCCGATCGTCGTAAGGCTCCGCTTTAATCGCGTCAATCCGGCCACTCATATAGCCGGCTTCGTAACCTGCGCGGTAATCATCCGTTGACATTACGCCGCCTCCCGAGAGGAGCGTAGCGACTCAATAATCTCGTCAATCTGCGCATACAACTCCGCCAGCCCCTCGTCATTCATTACGGTAAAATCCGATGTATATCTGTCGAGCGCCGTTTCCGTTCCGTGCATGAGATCCGCGTAATTGAACGTATCCCCCGAGTTGACGGCGCGCTGGATGCGGAGGCCGTCCGGTGCTTCTACGCGGATGAGGACGTAGGAACGTGCGGCGAGCGCTTCGGCTTCGTTTAACTGCCTGCAATCCGTGACGACTGCGTGGGATGCTCGCCGAGGTATATGCGGTGCATATCGGAGGAGTGACGCGTTGTAAGCCGCGGCATCTTCGGTCATATACGCAATCGCGTCGAAACATTTACGTATCCATATTCCATCATCTATCGCGCGGCACGCTTGTCCAAACGCTTGATATAGCGCACGCGGCTTCGTTCCCGGTGAAGGCTCTCCGAACAATTCGTGAGCATAACGCTTAAGCTCGTCGCCGAACGCAAATTGCGTATATCCGTATTTTGACGCGAGGTAATCGCCAACTAACGACTTCCCTGCGCGAAGTTTGCCCGTAAGTGCGATGTTAGGCAACATCAGAATAATCAACCCCTTTCGATTTTAGAAATCCGAGCTTTACATCCAGGTTAGTTAAGTCCTCACTGAAAAGCTCAATCAGCAAGTAGCCGCGACGTAAGCACAGACTTCTTTTTAACTTCATCCTGTCCGCGTACTCAGGTAGCTTCGGAAGACCAAAGAACTCAATGTAGTAGGGACCGACCTTAAAGTCAGCGATTAACTTCCCAAAGTACGGAACGTGAGCCTGGTAATGGACCCCGTTATCGTACAGCCAATCCGCGACTATAGATTCGGAGATGCTGTCGTATAACAACCCGTCTTTCCCGTATGTTTTATTTCCATAGATATTCTCGTTTAGGGGAAGCCCTGCTTTAGTTAAAGCGTTATTCCAGCCCCCGAAGCGCACTTGAAACGTTGCCCACCCGTAAGCGAGTTGGTCCCGAGTAGAAGGGCTCCTGCCTGTTTCTATCCTGAACCTACGCAACTCAGAGAGCAGCTCTTCATCGCTAACTGGACACCAAGTAGGCTTTAGTCCGCCGGCTTTAAGGGCGTTTGTCCACGTCCCGAAACGCTTGTTATAAGTACCTTTGCCACACACGCCGGCTCTACCTGTGAGATCGGAGGCGATCGGCGTCCTACCCAGTTCCTCCGCGAGGGCAACAATGTCGGCTAGCATTTCCTCATCCGATTTAGTAGGGGTACTCCTCTTGTTAGTAGGGATACCTAGATAAAGTAGATACTCGTTATAGGACTTTCCTGTCCTCACTTTGATAGTTTTAATGGACGGCAGTCCGAGCCTCCTAATATCCGAGGAGGACGGTGCCTTGCCGTGAACAAGGAAATGATCGATAAACAGCCCCTCTAAGTCCTCGTCGGATATCCTAAAACCTCCTATGCAGTTACCCAACGCGAACCGCCGCCCAGCATTCGTCTAATATTCTTTCAACGTCAGCCTTCGCACGCTCAACGATTTCGTCGCGGAGCTGTTGAGGCGACTTACGCTCACCGAATAACTTGCGCGCAGTCTCTTCCGGAGTATTTATCGCGTCGACAACGCCTTGAGCTACGGATTTCGCGAACGACGGCAGCGCATTATCAACGGGACCAGACGCGACTTTTACGTAAGAAGGGACGATAGTCGGCGCGCTGTCCGTTTCTATCGCGAGGACGCGCTTTTCTAGCGCTTTGATATCATCGCATACGCCTTCTTCGATGAGAACGATATCCTCGCGTGCTACACGCAGGTCGACCTCCAATTGCGCAATCTTACGTGTGAGCACCGTAATGTTCTCCGCGTATTGGTCGGCGAGGGGTAGCGCGGATAATGGCGTTGGAGTCGGCGCTAGTTCCGCGGAGGTTAGCGGTTCGAGTACGCGGTAATACGCTTCAAGAACGTTACCGCGTCCGTCCAGCCCGACCGCAGGAATCCCGTAATCCGTACGCTCAACTACGAACGTTTGACCTGCGCGGAAGTATGCGCGGTCTTCCGTAACAATCACGCGCTCGCCCACCGCAGCCTTACGGTCGACCATGCGGAAGCGCTCCGAATTGAATACGAGGATTTCCGTAGGTTCGAGGACCGTATACTCCCGTAAGTATGCGCACTCTCTATCGCCAGCGTTATCCGTGAAGAATACGTCGCCCTCTCCGTCAACAGACAACGCGGTAAAAACGTCTCCATTTCCGTAGTCCGTATTATATTCGGCAGCCACGATCTTAACCCGCTCACCTACGCACGCCTTCCGCTTAACCTCGCGATATTCACGTGAGACACCGTCGAGTGATTCGTCGGGGAGTAGCGTAATGGCGGCGCTGTCGGCGTCCGTTTCTAGCGTGAACCAATCACGGTAACTTTCGCCCTCACCGTCGATTTCGATAGGCCAGGCGCTTCGATCATTAGCGTCATCAATAATTACGTAGCATTCGTAGCCAAGAAATTCCGCCGTGTCAACGATCTCATAACGCTTGCCTTCCGTGATATCGCGTTTTGTTGCCGCCGTGTGACACCGCAAATACTTCGTTGTTTTCGTCATTAATAATCGTCTCCCTTATCGTTTAATTTAACGTTCATCCACCGTTCATCTCACCGCTGGCGTGATGATTAGCGCGGCGGCTTATTGCGTACGGAAAGGCGTTTGCCCGTTACGTCTCTCCGTAATTCTCGTCGATAAATCCCGCGATCAAATCGAATTGCATATGTGTTAACATTACGGCGCGCTCCGTTAAATCTACGCCTTGCCATCCGGTTAATACCGCCGGCTCGTCCGGTCCTGTTGCCGCAAACATGACGCCAGTTATGCGGCCGGCTCGCGCTAGTTTGGCGAGCGATTCGAGTGCGTCGGCGACTGCGTTAGGAAACGGAATAATTTCCGCCATATTACGCCTCCCTTACGATTAACACGGTCTGTCCAGTATCCGCGAGACTTGCGACATACTCGCCGGAATAAACTGCGCCGCGGTGTGCGTTGAACTCGTAGCGCGACTTATAACAAACGTAGCCAGAATCTTCGTGCGGTATGAAAACATACGCGGCTGATTCGATCATTTCTCGTTTTGACATATTAACGCCTCCTTATCGTAGTGATAGTGTAAATACCGCGTACCAAAACGCCGTGCAACCGGTGATTATCGCGAGCCATAGCGCGATGAATACGTATCGTAGGCGCTTCATTTACGCGACCCCCTCTTAAGGGATACGCCAATTCCCCCGAAGACTAACGCTGGCAACCAGAATAGCGTGATAAATACGAGGATTACAATTCGTACACTAATGTCATGCAACCGTTCATCCTCGACCTCTCCGTAAATAGCGAAAGCCAGCGCGATTAGTAATCCGACCGTAAGATATATGTTAAGTACGATCATTCTGCGTTCACCCCCGTATGTCCGAACGCCCCACTACCGCGCTCAGTCTCCGATAATTCCGCGACGACTACGAAGTTAGCGCGTGAGACTGGCGCGATTACAGCTTGCGCGATCCTTTCGCCTTTGCGGATGATGTACGTACCTTGCGGAAAGTACCCGAGCACGTAGCTACCGTCCAACGTCCCCGCTGATCCCGACTGCGCCACTTCAACAGCGGTAACCGCGTTAGTTTCGTAATCACGCTCCGTGTCGTACTCAACCTGCGCGATATTATCAACGATTACTCCAATCTCGCCGCGGAAGCCTGCGTCAATAGTTCCGAGATTTACGCGTAATTTCGTCCACAACGTGACACCCGAACGCGGCCGTACTTGGACTTCGTAGCCTTCCGGAAGTTCCAGCGCGATTCCCGTCCGGACGAGAACGGTAGCGCCCGGCTCAACTACGTAATCTTCTTGCGCCACTAAATCGAAGCCCGAATCTCCAGGACGCGCATATTGCGGAACGGATGCGCACGGCATTAGCGTGATCTTTACGTTAATTACGTCGCTCATTCGCGTCCTCCTTAACGATAATCTGCGCAGGTCCGTCGATGAACGCTACCGGTCCGATACCGTCCGTAATTGTCATACGCTGTCCAGTGCTTACCGTTATTTCATGCGTTGTTTTCATCCGTTCACCCCTTCGTAATTTATCAAGTATTTCCGTACGTTTAGCGCGGCGCTCCGCTATGATTTCGGATTGCGTGCGGTCGATTATGCGATGCGCTGTCATTCGAGGTCTTGCGCTTTAAGCGCGGTACATACGAAATCTACCGCTACGTACAAAAGCAACGCGCCGACTATGAGCTTACTAGGCTGATACGTGCCGACTACGTAGCCGACGAAGGCCAGCGACCAATACACGGCGATTACTGCGGTTAATATTTTCATTGCGCTACCTCCCGTTCTTCAATTACGTAAATCGCGCCGCGCTGTTCGATGATATCGTATTTACGCGCATCGATAACGCCGCCCGGACGGAGTGTGACTTCGTGGCGTACTGGCGTAACTTTTTCCGTGTCATGGCGGATACCACTCGTGAATCCAACGATAATTAACGGAGCGATTAGGACGATACCACACAACACGGGTGCTCCGCTGGCATCGTCAAGAGCTGCGCGAAGGGCTGCAACACCAATCAACGCGAGAACAATAAGCGCCCAGCCCCACCACGCTACCGACCGGACGATCCCGCCACCATACGTATTCAGCACGTCCATTAGGCGGCAACTCCTTTCGCGGAGACAGCGCTATAGTCAACATAGGTGTCGTCGAGGATTACTCCGCGCTTACCGATAATCGAACCAGTATGTGCGGTCTCACCGTGAATTACCGCTAAGTTTGACGGAACGAGTTTCCGCGTTTTCCTTTCGTATCTAACGATCATATTCGCGTATCTACCATCCGGTTGCGGCGCGTCCGTATATTCGGTCGGTACCGCTAACCCAAGCGCCTTACGTAGCGCGATCGCTTTGCCGAGATCCGCGTGGAATACGTCAGCTGGCGAACATTTTGCGGTTCCCTTGCGGTCGATACGTGTGCTGCCAATTACGGAAATCAACGCTACTACCGTTCGTTTTTCGCGATTAACGACGAATTTACACTCGTCCGTCACGGCGTATCCGTCCTTTTGCGAAAAGTAAGCGCTAGGCGAATAACCCTCGCCGAGCGGATAGTTCCGCGCCAGCAACTCCGCAACGTCGGCGGTCGCCTTCGCGATAACCTCCGCGCGGGTAAACTTTATCGGCGCTACTCTAAACGGAGGCTCAACGCTTAACTGCGGCTCCTTCGGGCTGTAAAGCCCCTCAACTTGCGGCAGGATCGCGCGAATCTCAGTGGTATTGTCCGCGACAAACTGGAGGAAGGCTGCGTAGAGGGGATCCGCAGAGAGCGGTGACGGTGCGCTAGGCTGCGCGATTGGTTCAAGGACTACGAACTCCGACAAGCAGATGAGACGATCTTTTCCGTCGATGCTCACGTAAACGTCGTCGTCTCTGTCTACGTGATTCACCGTGAATTCATCCCCGTTGTCGTAGCGTCCCATCGTGTAACTCGCCGCTACGATCTTAATCCGTTCCCCCACCGCTGCCTTACGTTTAACTTCGCGATATTGTTGCGTTGCCATTAATAAACCGCCTCCTCGTTTATATTGCGCGTCATCTGCGTCTTACATAGATAAAGCCGACGTGCTCGGAAGTCCCGCACACTTTTACGGAAACTTTTTTTCGTCGTCCGCGCCTTACATAACGTATGGTGCCGCCGCTCCACACTTCGCACACTTTTAATGAAAAAAAACGGAGAGTCGGCGAAATTAATCGCTAACACTCCGTTTAAGGCGGCGCTGAGCCTCCGCTAGTTTCCGTTCATACTTCGCCGCCAGTCCGCTAAACACTTCGACCGCACGTTCGAGTTCCGCGATCTCAGCGAGCTGGGCGCGTTCGAGTTGCGTGGTTAGGCGGTCAGGTTCGCGCGTCATGTTTGCGCGGTCCATGCTGTAACCATGACGGAGAATAATACGCGTCCGCAAGGTTCCGTCGACTGTGCGTAATGTATCTCTACGTCATATCCCAGATCGGCCCAGTGCCTTATCGATGTGTTGGCTTTTTCTGCAAACTCTGGTGTATAATCCGAAACGTGTGAATAACCTACGTATTCCCTCATGCCGCAACCCCTCCGATTTCATCGATTAGATTTTCGCGTAATAAGTACGCCAGGCAAACCGCTAACGCATCGCTGTCATCGTATCCCGTCCGGAATTTATACGCGGGATCTAACCGCAAATATCTCCGCACGCCCTCCGCGACTTCCGATTTCTCCGCTTTCCCGTTGCCGGTTACGTATTTCTTAACCGACGTTGGGGCAAGCGCGGGCTTCAAGTCCTCCGCGTAATATCCGTACGCCGCGAGCGCTCTGTCTGCCGCTGCCCATGCGCTGAATATCGTTTGAGTCGCGCGTTTATTCCGTCCGGACGTAAAGTCTTCGCGAACTACGATATCGAACGGACGATGCTCCCGAACGAAGTGACCGACAAACGTTTCGACCGTGTAGTTGCGTACGGCGTCCGTATCGGCCGTCGAAGTCGCTACGGAGTCACATGCGATAAGGTACGGGGTTCTATTACGGACTTCTACCACAGCGATTCCGGGACTTAGCGATAAGTCGAGTCCGAGAACACGGAAGTTAGGAAGCGCGGGTTTCTTCGTCTGTTTCGTGATCGCTTCCGCCTCCTTCCGATATAAATCCGAGTATGAACGACCAAACGATGAGAAGCGCAGATATAACGCTGACGTACAATAGTCCGCACGTTAATAGCGAGAACCACACCAGGCCGCCGACCATTAGCGCGCCAATAAGTAACACGTAGAGGATTCCGTTAATAATACGTTTAGTCATTACGCCGCCTCCTTTCCGAATGTGTAAACGGTATTACTCGTAACAACGGAAACTACTCCGTCGCTATCCGCGATCGAACGTACGAATGACGTCCGCAGGATCTTGTTTCCGTCATCGCGGTAACATACGAGCATAGGCGCGCCGACCTCGCAGCGTAAGATTTCTACGCGCTGACCTTTGCGTCGGGCTCCGCGTTCATGCGTTGTTCCGTCGAGATTGTGTATAGATTCAATAACGTATGATTGCGGTGTCTGCAAATTAGGCGGCCCCCTCTACGGTTGCTTCGTAACGTATCCGTTGAATATCCGCTAGCGCTTCGATAGGGCCTCGCTTTTTATAATCCGGAAGTGACGAACGCGATAGCGCGCTTACCTGGCGTTCGAGATCCGAGAGTTCGGCGTCCGTTAGAGATAGCGCGATTACACGTTTGAAATCGTTGAACGTCCATTGATCGAGGTTAGTCTGCGGGGGATTGCCCGTTTCCGCCGCGTCCATAATCTGCGCAAAGTGATCGAGTATGTCTCCGCGCATTTCATCCGTAATGTGAAGGCCAAACACCGCGATATCCGGACTCTTGGCGAAGTCCTCCGGCGTCATTCCCCACGCTTTTTTCGACGCGTTCACGTAGAGGATTACGTAATAATTGATAGGCGCCTCTGCCGTTCCGTACATTTTCGAATAACATACACACTGTTTAACGTGGTCTTCTTTCGGACCATTCCGCGTTGAATATTCGGAGGTCGCGGAGAACGTTCCCTGCTTCGATTTAATTTCGAGGCCGACACGCAGCACTTCGCCGTCTGCAGACTCATAGCGCATAATACCATCGCAAGTCCCGTAGAGCGCGAATTTCTTACCGGTATGCTCGATGATTGCGCCCACCTTCGCGAAGTCTTCGAATACCGGCTCGCCATACGTATTCCGCTCGAATGTGAACGGCGGTTTAACTCTGGCATAAGCCGCGTAATGTTTCTCCGCGAACAGGATATCACGCTGGATGACGTCGCCGATCGCGGTTCCTATGCGGACCCATCGTCCTTGATGCGGAGGGCGATCCGTTGATTCACGTTTGGCGCCGCGAATCTTTTCGTAGAGACCGCGCGGATCAGAACCCGCTGACGACGGAGAGAAGTACGGAACATTACGCGGCGGCCATACCTTGCGCGATTTATCCGTTAGGACGTCGCTATACCACTTGTGAATCTGCGCATCGAGTGCGTCGTCGTATACTTCCGGTGCGGAGTGCCACCGATTAAGGTAGTCCGTAAAGTCTTGCGCGATTTGATTAGCGATTGATTGCGTAATATTAAGCCGCCTCCTTCGTAATTATCTTCCATCCGTACGCGGATCCCTTTTTAGTCTCCTCAAGCGTCAGGCTTCCGAAATCCGTACCGTTCAAATGCATAAACACATCAGACATATAGATCGGATATCGGTTACCGTCCGTATCTTCTAAGATAAGACCAGCACTCGATCGTGATGAAAACCAGTCGACTACTGTAAAATTTCCAGACGCTTGGCATCGGTCTCGTTTAACCATCTGACATAAGCAACGACAATCGTAGCAATATCCGTTTACAATCTCTGTGCCACACTGCGGGCAAACGGGAACCTTAATCTTTCGATATGCCATTACGCAGCCCTCCCCGGAATGTATTTTGTAACGGTGACTTCGCGCGGAACTACTTCCCATATTTCGAACGCAAAGTCTCCGCCTTCCTGCATTTCCGTAGCCGGACACTCGCGGTCGATTTTAAAGTGCGCAACCTTCCCGTCAGTCTGCGTAATCTTGTACGTAGTAATTTCTCGCGTAGTCCAACGGCCTCCCTCGCCTTGCCGCGATTCTACTTCGTCTATCTCGTAGCCTTCCGGCTTGTAGGCGTCGAGAATATCGTCAATCTCGCGCCAGTCATCATCCCCGACCATTCTATAGTAGCTGGAAGCCTTCGCCTCTAACTCGCGCAGCTTATCAATAACGTTTTCCATAACGTATAACCTCCTCGTTTATTATCCGCTCGACCATATCGCCGAGCCGTGCGTAATCCACGCGATAGTCTGCGCAAAATGTTTCCGCCGCCTCATCCGGATACTCCGGGTAATCTCCGTTATCAATCGCGCAGCTTACGTATTGGTGGACGGCTGCGCGGAGGTCGGCGTAGTCGTCTTCGGTGAGTAACGGCGCCCTCATGACGCGATCCGATACGGAAGCACAATTACGTCAATAGAGTTATCCTCATCGCGGAGTACGATCGGCTGCAGATTACCGCTCAGTCCGATAGTTACGCGCCGAGAGCCCGCGTCCTTGAACACGTTCAGCGCGTTAAGTAGATACTCCGCGTTAAATGCTACCGCCATGTCCGGTCCGCTTAAATCTGCGTTGATTCCGGCGCTAAATGTCAGCGCAGGCGTATCGCTCGTAACGGATAGGGTTGCTGATTCGTCCGCGTATTGAAGTAGCGCGATGTTACGCTTGTCGCCGGTCGCCAGTTTAGCGGTCTCTAACGCCACCTTTACGCAGGCAATCGCGTCCTTTAAATCCGCCCGCGTAACCGTTTCGATAAGCGTAATCTGTGACGTAAAGTCCTGCGGAATTAAGCGCGATGTGTCCGGATACTGACCGTCAACGGGCGCGCCGGTCTTAGCGTGAGACGTAAATGCCTCCGCAAAGTTATGCGCGCCGCCTATCCTTAGTAACGTGTGGCGATCCGTTGCGACTACGGATCCATCATCGAGGTAACGTACGCCCTCTAGTACGGGAGTGCCTCCACCCGGCTTAACCGTAAACTTCTTCGCGTGCTTCGTGATAAGTTCGAGTTTCTTCGCTTGTGATATCGCCATAATTACGCAGCCTCCTTATTTTTGAACCATTCGTCTGGCGTTACGCCTTTACCCCAGCGCAGCATAATCGCGATATCCGTTCCGTTGGCTACGTTGCCCCACGAATACGACTGCGTCATAATGCGCTCAATAACGGCGATGTCCTCCCGCGTAAATTCCTCCGGAATCTCGAACACCAATTCGTCATGAATCGTTCCCCACAGCGCCCAGCCTTCGCGTTCCTCACACGCTTCGTGCGCTTTAATCATCGTTACTTTCGTTTGAACGGCGGAACTCCCCTGAACGCGAGCATTCGTACCCTGGCGCATAGCCCGGTTAATCTTTCCGTTGTGCTTGCGCCACTCTTCGTACTTCGGATCATTCCACTTACCATACGGAATCTCCTTACGCCTAAGTGTTCCGTCGGGCAAGCGCCGTTTACGTTGCTGCTTATCCGCCCATACGAAACCGTACTTGGCGACGTGCTCCTCGTTAGCCTTGAGCCAGGCGGATAATTTCGGCATCCCACCGAACAGCTCTTCTTTGAACGCGGTCGCTTCCGGTTTCTTTAGCTTGAGCATCTCCGCGAGTGAAAAGTCGCTCATCCCGTACAATGTCGCCAGCCATACGACCTTCATCGCTTTGCGTTCCGGCGTATCTTCCCCGTTCGGCAGCTTATTAACTTCGTGGTACGGGCGCTTGTAATACATGCTCGCCATGTTAGCGTATGGATCGATTCCCTTCTCGAACGCTTCGATTAGGACGGGCTCGCCGGACATGTACGCGGTACAGCGTATCTCCTGCGCCTTAAAGTCCGCGGATACTAAGACTTTCCCCGCAGGTGCTACGAACATCTTACGCGCGTCTTCCGGCTGATTTTGAACGTTGAACTGGTTTGAATCCGCAGCATCTTCGTCCTTGCCGGAACTGAATCGGCCAGTGACGGTTCCCATCGGATTGAACCGCGAGTGCCAGCGCTTAGTCGTCGGATTCTGCTTCGTCGGCAGCGCGTCAATGTAAGTTCCGCTGAGCTTCGTTATCTTGCGGTATTCGAGTAAGTCCGCGATTATTTCGAACTCACGGCCCAGCGGTTTGAGCGTCTTCTTCGCGTCCATATTCGGAATGTCGCGGCCGATTTCTTTCGAGAGAACCGCCTTCATCTGCGGCGTAGAATTGAGATTAAGCTCGCCGTCACCTTCGTGATGTTTCGCCAGGACTCCGATCAGCTTCGTGTGCAGCTCTTTGGCGCGAGCGCTCAGTTGCTCACCGTATTCTTTCGCGAAATCTAAGTCGAGGATATATCCGTTCGCCTCCAAGTCAACGATTACGTAAAGCAGCGGAACCTCAACCGTTTCGAAATATTCGAGCACGGTCGGCAGGGTATCGAAGTGCTTGCGCTGGAACTGATACATCCGCCAGGTCAGGTCGGTATCTTTTGCTGCGTATGCCAGCGCAATGTCGAGCGTAATTTCGTTAAATGGCGTCTTGCCGAATAGTTCCGCGAACGTATCCGACTCTACTCCGAGGTATTTCGGCGCTAAGTCCTTGAGGCGGAACGACTGCTCATTCTCGTTGAGTAGGTGCATCGCGATCATCGTATCCCACGTTACCCCGCGCAGATCCGAGCCGTGCCGCCGGAACATCGCGATATCAAATATTGCGTTATGCAGTACCTTGCCGATATCCGCGCTATACAGGAACCAGCGCAGTTCCGAAAGCACGTAATCTCGCGTTAGTTGTTCACCCTCATCGTGCGCAACCGGAATGTATACGTGCATTCCCTTTTCGGCTAACGGCGGAATACTTACGGAAGGCAACGTTAGCGAGATACCGACAATCACGTCGGTATAAACGTCAACTCCCGTAGTCTCCGTATCGACCGCAACTTCCGTTTCCTTGCGCAGTCTATCGTTGAGCCGCGCCAGTAGCCGCTCATTGTCGATGAGGAAGTAATTCGCCGGAGTCTTCGCGACCATGTTGCGTAATCTTTCCTCGCGGATTGAAACGCGCAAGTCCTCGTAAATCCGCATAGCTTCCGCCTTGCTGAAACGTTTACCGACGCTGGACGGGTGTCTGCCCGTCACACCCGTGTCCATTGCGTCTTTTACCACGATTAACTTTTCGCGATCGGCATCCGTATTCTTTAGCGCTAATATGCGAATCCAAGCATCCCCTATCGTTTCCTCCGCCGCCTTCTTACGTTTGGTGGCGCTGGCTATACGGTCAGCTACGTCTTCCGGCGCTTCGGCTGCGGTCGGACTACGTAGATTAAGCGTTAATTTAACGTCTATATCCGCTCACTCCTTTCGTTAGGCTTCGCGCTATGCTGCCGCCTGTTCCGTATCGAAGCGCTGTTCGACCGGAGTGATTAACGTTGCGGTCGCGCCATTTCTGAATGAAACGGCAAAGTACGCAGACCCATCGTAAATCGTGGCGCCCATCCTAACGCCAATCGCGCTACTTAAGTCGCCGCCATCCTCAACGGTCCCTACGCCTTTCTCCCCGTCAGTGCGCGTAAAGCTTACGATATCCCCGCGTTTAAACTCGCCGACCTTACGTCCGATTGCGTTCCATTTAGCGATTTCCTGCGCTTCCGCTACCCCTTCGGCGGTTGCTGGCGTTACACCGTCGAGTGCGAAGACGTCCGCAGGCGTTCCGTCAATATTCTTCGTAGAGTAGATATATCTACCTGCGCGATTATTGCTCGTGATAACTACGACGGAGCCGTATGATTCGTGACCGCTTTGCGTTACCTTCGCGTAGTCTCCCCCATTCAAACGTACAGGTTCCGCCGGCTTACGTTGCGCAAGGAACTCCGCTTCGGTTGCGGCTTCAAGCTCAGACTCGCGGAAGTATACCGGAGTTGTCGTTCCGTCCGCATATTCACCATCATATGGCGCTGAATTATCTACGCGGTCCTTCGTAATCTTAATGATCGCGCCGATTTTCGCAAGACCTGCGGCGTCTGCAATAATCTTTGCGTAATCTCCGACCGTCAGACGTTCAGGTTCCGCTTTAGCTTGCGCGTTGACCGGTTCAAGTACGACGTATTCACACCCGCCGGTTCCATACGTTCCGTCCACGAATCGGATAATATTATCTCGGACGACGGCGCGTTCATGGACTATGATAATGTCGCCCTCCTTAAAGGCAATCCCATTCTTCGTAATCTTGATACGCTCACCTATGACGGCCTTACGTTTGACTTCGCGGTATGTTGGAGCTGGTGATGCAATGGGCTCCAGTACGACGTATTCGCTCAGAAATACGAGTTTATAATCGCTGCCGCCCGCTGTAACACGTACATCTCCGTCGCCGTCTACGTTGTTAACAACGAACTCAGCGCCTTGTTCGTAGCTGAGTTCGCCACTATCGCGGTCAACGATCCGGATACGCTCGCCCTTCTCCGCCCAGCGCTTAACCTCGTGGTACTCTCCGCTTTCTACCGCCGGAGTTTCTACGCTTACCTTTTCGTATACGTCGAACACGTCGTCACACGTATCGTAATCATTACCTTCGTCGTCCTTAATATGCGGATCATCCGAAGAGTCAACGCGAGTTACTTCGTACGGAGTTCCCTGCGTAATGTCGTACTCTTCAAACGGTGCCGAGCATAGGATGATAACGTCACCTTCGCGGGCTGAGCGGTCGACTTTACGGTATTGTGCGTTGTCGAACGTGATTTCAGCGGCGGAGGGTAGTTCGGTGGTCACGGCGGATACCGGCGCGTAGACTTCGAACTCTTCCGGATATCCGTCGGAGTCCGCACGCCCATTCACGTCCCCCTCATCGTCAAGAAAATCCGCCGCACCATGCTTGCCGAATACTATCTCGTAGAAAGCGCCGGCCTCAACGTCCAAACTACTAACGAGCGCCTTAACGATATCGCCCGCCTGCGCCTTCCGGTCAACTTTGCGGAACTATACTCCGTCTACAGTTACGTTTACAGCCGGAATTACTACGTTTAATTTCGTCATTTATACGGGTCTCCTTCGTTGGGACTGTTCGCGAGGAACCTCCGCCCCACTTGCGTTTAATCTTGCGAATAATCCGTACTAGGCAGCGATAGATAACGGTACTTCTTCCGTATGAATATCACGGTTCAGCGCGAGAGGCAGTTCCACCCAACGCTCAGACGCTTTCGCCTCGCTACACCAGTACTCCCCAAGAAGACGATTCTCGAACATATACACGCGAGGCACTTCGCCCGCGATCACCCATACGCCAATAATGTAATCAGCGTCGGCTAGGTCGTAGATAGTTCCGTTGCCTTTCTTCGCGTAGACTACGAGGTCGCCGCCGCGATCCATACGTTGCCTAATCGTCTTCACTTGAATCCGCGCATAATATCCGCTTACGGGATCTTGCGCCAGGACATCGTATGCTTCATCTGTCTCCGATTGGTGTACAGTCCATCCGTTCGCCAATAACGCTAATCTTGCGGCGAGCTCCGAATACTTACCGACGATTTCTGAAATATGTGCCGTCTGAACCACGTCCTCTCTCGTTATAATCTTCGCCAGCCAGCGCAACCAACACGCAGACCGGCGGTTTATTACCGTTGTTACCTGACGCTAAGAGCTGCGTCCGTTCTAAAGTTGCTACGCACATGCTAGCGGACACCTCCGGAATATTCGTTTGAGATAACGCCGTAGACTCCGCATTAGAAGGGCAATTCCTCCTCCGTAATTTCAAGCGGTGTGTCGGCGTCGGCTGGCGGCGGAGTCTGCGTACTAGTTCCCGCGTTAGCCCCGATCGACAATCCGAGTCGTCCGATATCAAATCCCGCAATTACGAGATTCTTCGTTTGCTCGGCGTCATCGGCTACGTATAAGCACGTTTCGAAATCAGCTAAGTCGAACGGAGCCGCGCCGAGCTTAGCGAAGTTAGCGCGTTCTTCTTCGGTTAAATCGCGGTCCATTTTAACGATGGCGTTGAGCGAAACCGCTGCGCTCTGTCCGGAACCTTTCTTCGAAAGTTTAAACGCGATTACGTCAAGGTCGTCGATATTCTCTTCGATCACGGATTTAATGATCTTCTCTTGATTCGGAGATAAGTCGACTACGATATCCTTACCAGTCGTTAGGTCGTGGAATGCGCGTAGATAACGCTTTTTCCCTTTAAACAGGTAAGCTTCATCCTTAATCGGCTTTACCTCCGCCTCACTCGCGCCACTATCCATCGCGGCTTTAGCATCCGCGTACAGTAATTCGGACGCCTTGTCCCATACGCACGGATTACTTTGAACGAAGCCTTTTGCGTTACGTACTGGCGGATTCTTCGGAACGTGCGTGTTAACTTTCCCGAACATTCCATATCCATAATACTCCGCGACGTCGTTAATCGACTTTACGCCAACTTTATAAACCGCGCCAGATTTAAACGAAGTAATCGGGCTATCCTTTGCTCCTCCTTCGTTATTACCTGCGGCTACGGCTTCTGCTCCAACTTTTGTGAACATTGACATTAGTGCAACACTCCTTTAGGCTATTTTAGTGTTTCCACCGAAAAGTTCTTTTTCGGCCATACGTCTCGCTGATATCGCTTCCTCTTTGGAATCGAAGTAACCCAAATGTCTCAACTCATAGTTGTATCGAATATGGGCCTTCCATTTCAGCAAGCGCGCATTCCAGCAAACCCCAGAAAACCCACTTCTGTTTCTTCTGTTAACCCTGCAGTTCCTGGAATTATCCGCCTGTGTGCCAACGGAGAGTGCCCATCGGCAATTATCTAGAGTGTCGTGCATGAGATGGTCAACACTCCCTTTTCCTGTAGATAGGTCGAATAACCACCGGTGTAGTGCAATCGTGGTATATGTTCCGTCGGGTTTTCGATACTTACCTTTGACATAAAAACTAACCGTTTTACGGTTCCAGTTCGGAAACCAGGTCCCTTCATACTCCTGAGCACGAGGTAAGTCAGCAGTCGCTATCAAAGTTTCCATACTTCCGTATTTAGGACTGCTTAAAAAGATTGCGGTAGTGTCTCCCCGTATCTCATAAAAATTTTTCATGTGTTTCCTCCTTTGCGTAATCTGTACGGTTAAGGTTCCGCCAAACCTCGGACAATCGTGCGTCCGCAGCGCGGCATTAACGGTCACTTCCGCGTTAACACCGTGCGGCCGGCGCAGGAGAGCGCCTCACTTAATAGATGCGTAACCTTGCGCTAATGCCGTGAGCTCGCGTTTTTCCTTAATTAATACGTCGTTAATTTCGCGGATTCGCTGCTCAACTCCGTAGACCCGCGCACTAATCGCGTTACGGCGTGCTTCCGAGCGTGTCCGCGCTAAGGATAAACGAAGTGTTATAGACTCGCGCTCTAATGGTGTCCGCTCAATCAGCGCGTTCTCTTCCGCTAAGAGAATCGCGATCTCTTTTTTGCGTATCTCGCGCATAATCACGCCGCGAATCTCAACGGCTGCCGTAGCGCGAACCTCCGCTTCATAAACGGATTTAATTACGTTATCTAACGGAGCCGCGTAGAAAAGCGTTCCCTTTTCCGTGAACATGCGAGCCGGCGAGCCGTCTGCGTCAACGGTCGTACATACGAACTCGGCACGATCCATACGCTGATTAACCCAATTAACGACCGCGTTCTTATCGACTCCGTATCTATCGATGATGCGGCGCGTAGCATGTACGGAAACTTCCCATTTGACTGCGCTCATGCGATGACACGCCCCTTCATAATGTTACGGATATCGATATAATCCGCTGTATCTTCGTAGTTTTCGAAGCCTCCGTTATAGATGCGATCGACCAATCTGTTTGAAACGTGAGGATTGCGTGTATTTATATGAGTAACGTTTTTTATACGATTCATGGCGTTAACCTCCGGTTAATAAATAGTAGGCGCAGTTAAATAAGCGTTGACAACCGCAAATTTTTTGCGTAATATTGAAAACGTGAAGTATTGAATGGATATATTTAGGAAATCCTATACATAAGGTAACTAATACCACCGGAATATCTTTAAAATTTTGTGATATAATTAATACTGGAACGGACATCATGCCCGATAGCCCGTTCCGAAAATCATTTAAACGGCTAAGTATTCGCGGACGTCACCGAAGCGATTGGCGTCGTAACGGCGAGCAAGTCTGCGAAGCTTACGTTTAACTGTCTCATGGTGTATCCCAAGTGATCTTGCGATCTCCGTGGGCTTTGCGTCTAGCGGCGCGAACAAATATGCTTCGACGATTGTAGTCGTCGTGGTATCGGTCTTGGCGGACCGAGTAAGGGAATCGATCAGCTCCAACTGGTCGGTTCTTTTTTTACGTTGACGGAGTTCAACTGCCGTTTCTACAGGACGCTCATCACCGTCTCTTTCCATAACCTCCGAGTTTGGCGACTCGTTATCAATGGAAAGTTCGAAACGTTTCCGTCGGCGCTGCTCTGTCTTGAAATAATCTAACTGCGCTTCACGAAGTGCTTTCAGCAGTAGCGATCCAAAATTATCCGATGATTTGGCGATCACCTTAAGGATAACGGAATCCAGTAGCTCGTCCGCATCGTTGGCGTCGCCCATTCGGGAAAACACGATCCGACTGCGGTTAATCTGGCGGAACAGCACGCCCGCCTCTTTGTACATTTCGGAAAAGGCGCCGTCCGTGCCCTCCGCTAAATATGCAGCGGCGAGCTTATTCAATTTTTCAAAGTTCAATACTCAACAACTCCTCAAGAGATATTTATAATTTCAATGCTTGTCTGCCTTACATATATAAAGCCGACATGCTCAAATGCCCCGCACACTTTTACAAGAAAAATATGTTAGAATAATTAAGTTATCATTTCGCAAAGTATCGGAGGCGCTCATAAATGTACGTTGTCGGTGAATGCCGACTTCGGGCGCTGCTCAAAGAACGTAAACTATCGCAGGCTGAGCTTAGCCGCAGGACCGGATACTCCCGTTCGCAAATCGGTCATTGGATAAACGACCGGAAACGTGTGGGCGTTATGGGCCTCGACAAAGCGCGGACGATTGCGGAAGTTCTCGGTCTTGACTCCCCGTACGACTTGTACGAATGGGAAGAAGCTCCCGTTAAGGCAACGGACGATTAATATCGTTCGTACCGACGCAAAGTCGTCAAATTTGACGACAAACTACGTACACAAACGCACGCGAATCGCATCTATCCGTTTTGCTGCCTCGCATGCTTCTCTCGTTGCCTCAATCCCCGCCGCGTTAAAGTCCTTCGCGCTGTTCGGAATCTCTACGTTGTATAATCGCACGTACCCGCGCATTTTCTTTTCGATTTCCCACCGCAGCTTTTCCCCAGCGGCATCGTTGTCCCCCGCAATCAATAGTTCCTCGATCGGACTACACCGTAGTAGATTCGCTTTCTCTTCCGTAAACTCCGACCCGCCGACCGCTAAGCCGAACGTACCCGCCGTACTCGCCGTCATTGCGTCGATCTCAGCCTCACCGATGACTGCGCGTTTGATATTCCGCCGATAAGCGATGTCAATTCCGTATATCATCGACTTAACTGGCGCTCCACCTTTCGCGTACCAGAAGGCCTTGCCCCAAGTCGCACGGAATTTTGCGTTAAGAAACGTTCCGACCGGGCTTGTCCACGGCATAACTACGGCATTCTTCGCGACGTCATAGCCGCATCTGTAAAGCCGCTGTATAACTGGCGATATCCCTCGATTAGTTAGGTATGAAATTTCTCGTTGTATGTACGGGGACATATCGATCGGCTTACGTATGGCAGCTTGCGGTTCGGGCGCGTTTAATCGTATTCGTAGCGTCGGACGCTCGTCCACGTCGGCAACCGTTAACTCTTCAAACGCTTCCCGCAGCGTAATGTTGCGCAGAAAGCTGTAAAGCTTCAACGGACTTCCACGCGCCCACTCCGGATCAACCGCTCCCGCATCGTTCCAGACCCCGAAAGCTTCGTCATCCGGGTCGATAACAACCGAGAAAGATGGCGTGTTGTCTGCGCGCGATCCGAACGGTGAAGATGCGATTAAGCGACCACGTGCGTAAAGGAGATTGCGCCAGGGATAACGCTCGATTGCGGAAAGGAATAATTCGTGATTGATCGCGTTCATATATTCACCTCTGTTGTAAAATGAATAGCGCTTGTGTGGTCGGATTAATTAGCGGTGAACCGCATCGTTACGGGCTTTTGTAATCTCGAAAGCCGCGTCCTCAAGCAGTTTCATTGCGATGTCCGCCTTTGCTAAAGCAGCCGCTAAATAAGGAGGCAATTCTGCATCCGCATTAGCTTCTGTAATGGACGTTTTTAGTTTCTGCATATCGCCTCCGCTAACTACCTTCTGTATTAGAGGTGCCACCCGACTATAGACAGTCATCGCACCAAAGTAGACCGCTGTTTCTTCTGCAATTTGCATCGCTTCCTTGTCTCCCTGACTATAGTATAGTGGAGAATAGCCAGACGCGAGCAAAGCCGTGTCCGTTGGTAGTCCAATGGCTTTAGCTATCGCAATCACTGCTTCCTTTTTTGGGCGACTAGTTCCTCTCTCATAGTTTGATAGCTGTCCAGCGCTTATATTTACGATAGCGGATAACTCCCGCAAAGTTAGCCCAGCGCCTTCTCTAAATTCAGACATAATATTAGGGAATGTTAACATAAAGGAAAACCTCTCTTTCTTTTCATGCCCTAATATTACCGCCGTAGTTTAACTATGTCAATACATGTTTAATAATAATTAAACAAGACTAAAACCCACTAACAAACTGCTCAGCCTCTGCCGCCTTATCCGTCTCCATAACAAGACCCCAGTTCGGAAGGTAGACGAGCTCAATCGTAGCGTCCTCGCCGCCATTACGCCCCTTTCCGATGCCAATAACTCCGCGCCCTTCGTTATTTAGCGTGTCGACTCCGAATAAGTTCGTAGCGTCTTCGAGTATCGCCTTCGTTTTCTTAACGTCAGCGCGCTTAGGTAGGCGGATTTCCCTTACGCCGTCCTCGCCCTTCTCTTTCTCGTCCTCATCCGCCTGAGTAACGATGTGCATTACGACTTTCAAGCGGCCGGCCAACCTGCGGAGTTTTTTCGACGTTTCCGCCACGTCCCCGCCTGCTACCCTTGACGTGTTCGCTTCGAAATCCATTAGATACACGGGATCGACAACGACAATGTCCGCCTCAGTTTCGATTATGTCCGCTTCGAGCTGTGCGACTGTTCGCTCCGTGAAGCCTTCGCTGTCCGTTGCGCGTAGAAGTATCCGGCCCGGAA
The DNA here is from genome assembly GCF_002264395.1 of Paenibacillus sp. VTT E-133291. GTDB lineage: Bacteria > Bacillota > Bacilli > Paenibacillales > Paenibacillaceae > Paenibacillus_AQ > Paenibacillus_AQ nitricinens. The sequence continues at coordinate 8,091 of NZ_NFVA01000070.1, read as the reverse complement.
TAATATCGTTTATTACTGCGCAGAACTGTTCAAGTCCGCGTTCGTACCCCTCGTCCAACTTTCCCATAAGCATCGCGCGATTATCGAAGCCAACCGTATAGTCGACGCCATCAATACGCTCAACTGTGCCACTTATCCGCGCACTGATCGACGAGTAGGCCCGCGCCATCCATTCGTATTTATTCATTTCGAGAATCCACGGAAGAACGGTTGCGCCCTGAAAAGCAGCTTCTAATACCGCGTCCTCCATTACAATAACGGATTTTCCGCGACCGGATCTCCCGTACCATGCGTACATATTTCCGCTAAAGTAGCCGCCGATCTGTTCGTTAATGGTTGCGAATTTACTCCGCCAAATCTTAAACGATGTTCCCGCCTTGCGTGCTCGATACTCCACTAGATATTCACCGGCATCCCCGGCAATATCTGTAAACCGTAGAACGTTCGTTCGTGTTTCTAGTTTAATCCGTTCGAGCTGTTTCGTCAATGATGCGACAAATTCTTCCGTGGTCTTTGTGTCGAAATCGCGCTGCATATTCGGATCACTTAGTAGCTTCGCTGTCGCACGTTTGCCCGCCGCATCCTTTAACTCCCGCGCTAAGTAATCGAATGAGTCCGTAACGCCGGGTATATATGCGCACACCTCGTCTGGAAATTCCGCTACGAAAGTCGATAGCGATGGCGCTACTCCGCCGTTATCTGCCGCGTACTTAACAACGAAGTCATGCGCGCGCTGTTCGCCTTCTGTGGCGTAGTCTGTTCGCTTAATGCCGAGCCGCGTTAACGCCAGGACATCGCCGGTGTCTACGATCTTAGATAGTAATTGCTGACCGTGCGCCGCCATAGGTACACCTCCTATTTTACTCTCGCTTAACCTAACACCCAACTCCCATATAAGACGATATTCATTCGACATAGTTGGGATTATTTATAAATTATTGGACGGCATTAGGAAATAATTAAGTACGTTAATGTATTCTCAGTGCGTTATCATAGCGCAATTTGTCGAATATAGCCGCGATTATCGCGTGATACCATGCGTTCTCCCGAAATCGCATCTTAACGCCTATTTACGCCGTTTTGCGCAGACCTCGCTTACTCTCGCCCACAAATTGTATCTCTGCGCACTGCTCGCGGATACGGTCCTGCAGCCGCTTATCGAATACCGCGATCAAATCCGACATGAGTACGTTACTCGTATAAACAGACGGTAGACCGTTCGCGGCCCGATGATTTATAACGCTGTGTAAATCACCGCGGAAACCATCGGAGGCATCACGTACGCCTATATCATCAAGGATCGCGAATGGTGCGCGCTTAACGGCTTGCATCCGGCGGTAGTATTCGCGCGATGCGGGTCCGGCTACATCTTCCGGAACTTTAGGACGCGTAAACTCCGTATATAATGTCTGCCACTCGTTGACATCAAGAAAATAAACCGGACATTCTAACGGCTGCTTTCCACGCTGGATACTGCCAATATAGTGTCGGATAATCCATTCGTTGCCTAATGCGGAAGCCGTCGTCGTCTTTCCTGTTCCCGGCCCTTCGCTATATAAGTACAGCGATTTAATACGTCCCACTTCCATATCACCGAATTGCCGCGCAAAAGTCCTGGCGTATGGCTCGATCACACTATAAGCGCGGTACTCCCCCGTCATACCTCGCGCAAGTGCTTCGCGTGCTGGCGAATTGGCGAGCGTAATACCTTTGTAGTCCGCAGGTATATTCGCTGCACCTACGCGTCCTCCGAGTCCATTTGCGCCGTGGCAAGCGATGAACGACGGACAGCGCGAGTTACACTTGGCGGTGTCGGCGAGCGTACATTGCGCGGATAGTATGCAGTTTTTAGCGTGCGTCAATTGCGTTCCTCCTTTACGCGATTCCTAGAATAACGTAGCCTTCCTTTACGTACGCTGGATCGCTTAGAATGTCCGTGATCTCGCGTATAGCCGTCCGCTCACCATACGTTTGAGTTTCCGGATCATATTCGTTAAGAGCAAGTTCATCACCTACGTTATAGTCGCGGTCATTCTTGCGTACTTCGAACGTCTTGCGGCGATCCCACACAGCGTCGAAATGCGGTTGTACGAGTTTTAATCCGTGGATCATTACGCGGCCTCCTTCTGTATTTACTTTATTTCAGATATAAACAACTGTCATTCAACAAATAGGGTTTGAAATTGTAGCTTGACAAGCCTATATTTAAGCTATTTTTAGCGCTTTTAGGCTTAAATCGAATAAAACGAGCTCTATCACAACCATATTTACCAAATAATGTGTCATATAATTAACTTCCTATTGCGTATTTTTACAAAAACTCCGCCAGCTCCTCCGCAGTCATCCCGCCATTTACTATCGCTTGTTCCTGCGCTGCCTTTACCCGTTCCTTACGTTGCCCGTTCGCAAGGACTTGCGGCATTATTCTCGGCAGCATATACGCTACTATAAATCCGGCGGTAAGCTGTGGATACTTCGGTGTTATGTGATGTTCCGCGAAGGCACGCTCGATCGTTTCGCGTAAAGCTGGCGCACCATACTCCGCTAATGAGCGCTTGAGTACGCCCTGCTCGAATTGCCAACCGCGCATCGGTACGTATTTTTCCACACCGAACTTCTCCGCGTTCATTTCGATAATCATCGTATGGCAGGTCAGCGTATTCCAATCCGCGAGAGGTAGATTACGCCAGTCTTTACGTTGTTCTGCGTTAATCCTCTTTGGCACAGCGCTCACCCTTTCCGTGGTACGTCCGAAATATATACGATCCCATTACTCTCTTCTACATCCTCGATGTCGCACTTAACGAAATCAACCGGCCACATCGCGACCTCCATATCTTGAGGCATTGTTTTCAGCATTTCGATTAGTTTATTTACCCTCACTTTCGACCACCTCCTCGTCTGCGAACGGATCTCCGCTTTCTTCCGTGTATTCCGGCAACACCCGTTTAAGCGTCGCAACAATGTGCGGAATCGGGTCGGACGTTGCGCGGATATGCGTGTCGATTTCGCGGAGAGATTCGTATAACGATCCTTCAAGCGTGAGTGTCCGACGCCAATCGTCCATTAGCGTTTTAAGGCGTTCATTCTCCACTAAGTACGACTCTCGCACCGCCTTATGTTGCGCCAGCTCAACGCTAAGATGAGCGCAGGAATCGCAATGGTCAATCGGCATCATCGTCGCCTGCATATCCGCGATTACATAGTAAAGGCGCTCATTCTCCGCAACAACCGGCGTGTAAACTTCGCAATAGAAGCAGAACGCGCCCTCTACGTGACATAGGCATGCGCTACTCATTACGCATACCCCCGATAATGTTGTACCGTAGCTTCGAGCGAGTCGCGTTGCATACGTAGGGATTCAACTTCCGCCTCTGCTGCGATCGCCCTCCGTAAAGCTTCCGGCCAACCTTCGCGCGCCTCTTTTACAAAAGCGCCGACTACGCTGTCTTTATTACAAAACGCCAGGTCAGCGCGTAAATCACGTTTAGTTTTTGTTGTCATCCGTTGACACCTCCGATTATATATTTGATGCGAACGAATAGGCGAACGTCAAATTCAGCGATTTAGCTCGATTACTCAAGTGCAAAAATTGGTAATTATTCGCTGTAACATAGGGAAGTCTAAGTAATTCTAAGTAATCGTAGGTAAACCGTAGTACACGGTAGTACAGCGATTTTCCAGCGGACAGAACGTGGCAAACTCTCGATATCCTCCGCATCCTTCGCCATTCTTACGTTTTCATTTCCGCCAATTCCGGCCGACACTCCGCGCACCACTCGTAGCCCGGAACAACTGGATTGAATCCGCAACGTGCGCAATCATCCACGTCAAGCCACGCCGCGACCTCCGGATTCTGGCGTGCTTCTGCGAGGAGACGCTCGAAGTCTGCGCCGAGTTCACGTGTCATTACCTCCGTTCTCCCTTCGTATAATGTTCGATAATATCATTAACCGTCTTCACTTACGCTGCCTCCTTATATAGTTATGGCGCGGGCCTACGAAATCACACGCTATACATCAACTTTTCCGCTCCATTTGCGCAAGGCTGCTACGCCTGGCCTACGGTCAACTACGCGATCGTGTGCGATGAATACACAGTCACGCGCTATTCTTACGAAATTGGGATTGGCGCAGTCATACACGCCCTTTCCGCTGATAAAGCGCCATTCATCTACGTGGCGGTAGCCGGGGAACTTACGCCGCTTAACGTAGACATCCACGGTCAACACGTAACGCAATCCGTAAACGTTCGTTTCGTTAAAGCGCACCCTATAACGGGTGCCGTCGTTTGTCGTTACGTCCACCTTCGTTTCCACCTCGCAATCCTCCTCCTATATAGTTATGGGAAAGCACGCTAGAATCACACGTTATTCCGCAATTTTCCCGTCCCACGCGTTGAATCGGTCGACTGCGGCCTGTCTACGCGCGGCTGCTTCCGCCTTCTCACGCGCTCTTATTGCACACACTCTTTGCCAGCTCTCATACCGCTTAAGCGCTAGATGCGCGAGCTTTACGTAATCCGGATTGCCTATGTTGAACTCGTTCGTTCCAGACGCATACCACGCACGGTCAACCTTGCGGAAGCCAAAGTATCGACGCTTAGCGTAAAGGTTGACAAACGCATAACAACCGCATGACTGTTCGCTTACGCGGATTTTTACGCGATACTCCGTTCCGTCCGGTGTAGTAACGGGAAACTTCGTGACTAATACGGCTGCGCTTTTATCTGCCATCGGCGATATCCTCCGTTAACTTCGCGATAAGTGCCGCGAGGCATAGCGCTTCCGGCGCGGTCGGGAGCTCCGCGTGAGTGTTAACGTCGTTCTTATGCAGACACACGTGATGCCATCCGACTGGTACCGCGCCAACCTTTACGGAGCCTGAACGTTCGCTTGTCGTATTGATCAACGGCTCATACCCCTTCACAAGCATCGCGGACCATACCGCCCATGCTGCGGAAATGTCCGTTGTATACTCGTCCATAACACGTCCAATTCCGAAATCGGATACGTAAGTTTCGCCGTTCTCGTGTTCTACGTTTAATCCGAACACAACTTCTGCAACCCACGCGTCCCTTTCCCGCGCGGAAAGCCCCGCCCACTTTGCGATAATCTCATCGCGATTCATATTCGCTCATCTCCCTCTATATAGTTATGGGACACGCCTGCAGAATCCCACGCTCACGTTATTTTTTCTTATCTTCAATCACCGTTGTACTTCCGTTCTCCTCGTACTTAACTAACTGCACGCGATCTACGCGGCCATTAAGGTAATATGTCTTGCGGAAGTACTCGTCCATCTTCTTGCGCGCCTGCTCCTCCGTTTTCCAGAACGTGCTTGACCTGTTACAGCACCAATGGTGAACGACCGCCTCATACGGTTTCTTCATGCGCTCGATGTGCGCCAGCCTCGCGCTAATCTCCGCAAGTTCCGTCTCAAGCGTTTCCTTCCGATCAGATAAACGCTGCTCTTCCGACATACTATCCGCTCCCTTATCGTTATATTAACGCCCTCTCCGCCGATCAGCGCCGACTCTACGGCTGATTTACGGCGGAAATAAAGCGATTTAAACGCTGCCCTTCCGCTAACACTCACGCAGCTGTATCCGCGCTAATTTCACGGCTAGAATCGCTATTTACACGTCACATTCTCCGCACAATGTCGTAACCCAATTATCCGGATTCTGCGCGTTCTGTTCGATATCTCCGGAGGGGTTACCGTTAATATCGTAACGGCTCACCTCATCTTCATACGCGAACACCTCTCCGCACTTATCGCACGTAAATTTCATTACGCTGCACCTCCTTTCGTAACAGTAACGTCCGGCCAGTACGGAATCTGCGAAGCTAACGTCGCCTCTATCGCAAATGTCTCCGTACGTAGCGCCGCCATAAACTCCGCAAGCGACGCCGTGTCTGCGCTGACTGCCGCCTTGAAGCGTACGTAATCGAGCGCCGCACGTAGACCTCCGGCGTTAACCGGATAATACGCCACGTCGTCCCATACCTCGCGTTTAGCTGGCGGTTCCGCGCCTTCAACGGGTTTATATCCGGGAGCCTGCGTAGGGTCTACGATGCGGCGACGTTTGATGACGAAGTTCTGAGCGGTGGCGTCCGATTGGATTGCGTAATCTGGCGTGAGCTGTGCGTTTAACATTAGGCTGCGCCTCCTTTTTCGTCGTTAATTCCGGGGATTACGATACGGAGCGCGTTAAGCACTCGCTGTACAGTCCGGGCAGCGAAAGCGTACTGGTACGGGTCTCCACCATACATTCCGTTCGCGATACGTTCGGACTCACGCAAACCTTCGTAAAGGACGACGACCGCTTCCTCCGGCTCAAGCTCACGCTCATATCCGAATACGAGGGCAGTCATGAAGTCGTCTACGTTTACTTGTGCATAATCCCGAATTGCCTGCGCGTCGTCCGTCCGACGCCCTATCCTTCCGTTTTCGCGGAAAGCAAGCAACGCTAACATATCGTTTGTGTACATGCGCAAGCGTAGCCCTTCAATTGCGTCCGCCACCTCACGCGGAATTGTTACCGGTTTAACTTCGCTCATTAGCGTTCACTCCTTCGATTTTTATGCCGAGCGCTTCTAATACGTAATCCACTCCGTTAATAAACCCCGCGTAAGAATCAAACGGGTCGTCCGCTAAGCCCGCGCTACTCTCGTAAGCCTCGCGTATCTTTTCGTGCGCTTCGTCTTCGTGTGGCGGTCCGTCAGCTGCTTCGTATGTCTGCGCAAATATCTCTGCCTTACACGGGTAGCGCTCGCCGGCAACTCCGGTAATAATCCAATCATCCGCGCTGATTTCGTGGAATCCTTCGAGCGTCTTAATCGCGGGAACTTTGCGGAATGGTAACGGTATGTGCGTTGATTTATCGTGATAGCCGACGAATCGGCTGTCGCGTAAGCCTCCGTCAATTGCGTAACATGCGTAGCCGTCTTCGAGTCCCGGCGTGTACTGGACTGCGTCGACAAGTACGGGTTTCTTGCGGAATTTCATAGCGTCATCTCCTTCGTTATACTGCGCGCCTAGGCGCTTATTTTTTCGTAGCGTTCGTAATTCTCGCGGACACGTAATACCGTTGCTCGAACGGATTGGCGCGACATGCCTAGCGCACGACCGACTTCTGATTGCGAATAGTCCGCCATCAACATGCGGATGATCTGCTTAGGCTGCGGCTTTAACCTCGCGAGGAAAGTGTCCGCGTCAAGGTACGTATAGTCGTCCGAATGGCCCCGTGTATCCTTTTCCGGCAGCGCATCCGTAGACTTAATCCGTATACAACGGAGAGCCTGGCGCGCTTTATCTGCGGTAATGCTGAGTTCCTGCGCTACAACCTCCGGCTGCTCGTCCGTTAAACCTGCGGCGTTTATCTGTTTAATAAGCGGATATAACCACTCCGGTATCTTAATGCCGGTAGTCGGCCGCCGGGATAGCGCGTTTGCGATCTCACCGTATATGTGCGGAAAAGCGAATGCGCCGAACGGTACAGCCGAATCGTTATAGCGGTCGTAAGCGTTAATGAGACCGATTGAACCTTCGCTGATTGCGTCCGCTAGTGGCGTTCGTGTAGTGGCGCACTGCGAGCGAAAATGGCGATTGACGACCGTATCGACTAGCGGCAAATTATCGGCAATGAAGTCGGCGCGTGATAGCGGACCGAGTAACGGGTTATCGGGAAATCTAGCGTTCATGAGCGTTGATACCTCCGTGTGTGAAATAGTGCAAATTCAATGCGCGATAAGGCCGGGAAATAAGTCGGCGGATAAAATAGGTGTTGACAATGGGCCGGCGTTGTGTTATTTTATAAATCTTTAAAGTACTTAAGATCTAAAGATTTAAGACCTTAAGATCTAGTTTATTAATCACTACCGTTCTTAATAAACTCCGTAACGGGTACAAATCGACCCTTATACGGAACATATAAAGGGAATACGCGCGGATTAACTTGTATTACACATATCTAACTGCGCGGATTTTAAAATATAAGAGATAAAACATGACCGATGCGCCCCGCCGCCGCGATCCTATCCGTACCCTCCGCTCGCCCTCCGTCATTCTTCCGTTAAATCACCGTTGA
>NZ_NFVA01000058.1 GCF_002264395.1 Paenibacillus sp. VTT E-133291 | reverse complement strand
ATGGGTATTAAGCCATTCCAACAACAATAACCTCGTGATGGATACGTTGAAAAGGGCTTACGCGAAGCATCCTGGCGCAAGCTTTATCCTATGAACGGAAAATCCCCTTTATATTGATATATTGGTGGTGAACGACAATCTCTCCAACAAGGCGGGATGTCTTTCTTCTGTCTGCTTATTCGATAAAAGGTCTAACCATTCGACTTAAACTCCATTTGTTCGATAGAATTTTTTTATAAGACTTAAGTAATTAAGAAAAATTGTCAAAATCTATCGAAATTGATAATCAAAGCGGTCATTCAATATTAACTTCATCTTCCTTCCCCATACCGATCAATCGCCATAGCTGCGGATTTCAGCATGCGCCGTTTAAGATACTCACCCTCGACGATTTTTACGCGCAGGCCAAGAAAACGGATTTTGGACAACAGAAATTCGCTGTCGTCTCTCATGTAGATGACTTTGACGCGATAGATACCCGAGTTTTCATCAAAGGACACGGATTTATCAAAACAGGAAAAGGCATATAGAATTCGTGACAGCTCAGTATTAAAGGTTGGTATGACTTGAATACATGCACATTCTTTTTGATCCTCTAATAAGCCCGCTATCCTTGCTTTCAAGCCTTCAATCCGTTTGGCGGGGAAGGGGGCTGCTTCGACAGAAACAATATTTTTTAGTTTGGTGGACATAAGAGAACGCTGCCGGGTACTGTACCATTGCAGATACCACTCCCGCTTATACAAATTATATTCCAGCTTGTGAGGGAACCCGGCTTGGTCAGTTCGTTGCCCTCCATGCTTAATACGGAAAGTAATAAGGATCGCTTGATTCTGCATGATTATACGGCGGAGTGTACGTAGCATTGGATGATAGACCTGCAGCTCTTTGCTTTTGGCTTTCTCCATAATAATTTCCTTCACTTCTGTGGACGGTTCTGTCTCCAATATGGAGTTCAATTTACTTAAGGTGTCTAGTGTAAAAGCTGCTTCTGAGGCCGGGTGCTTTAACATGGTTTTTAGCCAAGAACGTTCCTGGGAGGTCAGCGCTAATGAACCCACTTCGTCGAGGCGGGAATTAATTTGAAAGTTAAATATTTTCTCAAATGGATTCATAATAGCTGTGAATCTCCTTCCACTCCGCGATGAATTGCTTACGCAGCCAAGGGGGTTCTAATACCTCGCAGCTCGAACCAAAGCTTCGTAACCACGGCTTAATTTCATAAATACCATTCACTGTGATCTCATAAAGGAATGTAGAATCGGACTCTTCCGTAATTACTCCCCACTGTCCCTGTGCTTCAACCCGCTCCCGAATGAAATTAACACCTGGACGATTGGGGTTATAAAATCTCGCCACCACTTTAATCGCACGGGTGGTATCTATAACCCAGCTGTTTGTCATCTGCTCTTCCAGATTGCTGAGTTTCTGAGCAAACTCTGCTTCTTCCACAGTGTCGCCCTCTTCAATCTGAGTAAGGCCCTCCATTCGGAATTTCATGATGCCCATACGTGAATTATGTCCGATTAAATACCAGCGCCCATATTGAAGGTCATAGATGACGCGGAGCGGAAGAACGGTTTCTGTGACGCCCCTTGTTTCCCGCTCAAAGAGAGGATTGGTATTCTGAGAGGCGTAGTTTTTTCCCTTTTTAGGGGATAAATATAGAAATTTTATTTTTTTTCGCTGCTGAATCGCTGCAAATATCGTATATAGGTGTGCCTCATCAAGAATACGTGAATGATAATTATATTTGTATCTATGAATTTCCGTAGCTTCGAGGTTATAACCCCGCATCCGCAGGACCTTTTTTAGGGTGTCGCGCAGCAGGTAACCTTGCACAGACGGAGTCTGCGTGTTGGCGATGACATCAACATAGTCGTAAAGATCCAAGAGCTGATCGTCGGATAATTGATCAATCAGATCGTTAGCAGCCTTGTATCGATAAGGGCGCCCTTCGTTTACACGAAGAATAACGCCAACTTCCTCAAGGTATTTCAGATCTCCACGGATGGTCTTCTCATCGGGCATTGGATAATGGGTTGGCATTTTCTCACTGCAGACATCCTGTAGATCTTTAGCCGTTAGCTCCTGAGTCTGGAGCGCAGTTAATGATAGAGTAAGCCGGATGCTCTCCGTTTCCTTAAGCGACTTCGCCCGGAACAAGAACAGGAGCAGCGGGTCGGCAGATTCATAGTAGTTATAGCGGAGCCACTCAGAGAGTTCTGTTCCTTGTTCTGTAGGCAGGTCTTGTTGTAAGACGGTTACCATGCCCTTCAGGTTGCGCAGCGTTTTGTCATAGGTATGTACAGAAATGCCGAGACGATCGGCGAATTGTTGTCTGCTGTAAGCTCCCCCTGCTAAAGAGAGCATGCGAAGAAATTGAATCTCCTTGTCAAAACTTTCCCGGGCCATTTATATTCCTCCAGCCTGTAGCGAATCCATTAGAAATAGTAGTACTCATTATATTAAGCACCAGAGTTGAATAAAATGGAAGTGTTTTTGGCCACCGCCATACTTCCGCCCTGTTCGTTACAGGGAAGATGAGCGAAGATAGATCCATGAAGCCGAAGCAATTCTGATGAGGCGTTCGAATAGTAACAAGGGTAGAGAATAGGGAAGTAACCGATCTGGAGGGGTGAAGATGGATCCTATAAACAAGATTATCCGTGAGCAGCTGGAACAGATTGAACAGGAGGAGCAAGTTACAATATTGTATGCCTGTGAATCAGGCAGCCGGGCGTGGGGATTCCCATCGCAGGACAGTGATTATGATGTGAGGTTTATTTATCTGCATAAACCGGAATGGTACCTATCTATTTTTGATAAGCGGGATGTGATCGAGCGTCCTATTAACAATAGGCTTGATATCAATGGCTGGGATTTGCGGAAAGCACTGAATTTATTTCGGAAGTCTAATCCATCCCTGCTGGAGTGGCTGCAATCACCCATTCAATATGCAGAAAAGTACAGTATAGCAGAGAAGCTTAGAAGCATCTCCCCGTACACCTTTTCGCCGAAGTCTTGTATGTACCATTACTTAAACATGGCAAGAGGCAACTACCGGGATTATCTGCAAGGCGAGCAGGTCAAGATCAAAAAGTACTTGTATGTACTTCGTCCCGTTCTAGCCTGTGAATGGACTCACCGATATGGAGAGATGCCGCCGATGGAGTTCGATATATTGGTAGAGCGGCTTATTCCGAAGGATGAAGAGCTGTGGCAGGTGATTCAGCAATTGCTGGCCCGGAAAAAATCTGGTGAGGAACTAGACTATGAACCGCAGCTAACCGCAATTAACGATTATTTAGAAGAACAGTTCCAAGTGTTGGATAAGGTGGCGGCGTCCTTAAATGCTAAGGAGGACAAAAGAGATCATCAGCTGGATGCTCTATTTCGAGAAGCTTTACAGGAAGTATGGGGACGGGTCTTATAGAAAGATTGATAGGAGGAAGATGGTATGGCTATTGTACAACTGAAATCAACGAATCCAAAATTCACTTTTTTAATTAAAAAGAATCCAGTGACAGGTATGCAGCTTCGTCCGGTTCGTCAGGGATTGGCTTATGGATGGTATTCTGACGATGGAACTTATAACGTTTATTTTAAGGATGCAGATAACGATATATCCTACAAGCAGAACGAAAGTGAGAGCTTTGAGTATTTAAATGTCTCCCGGTTTAATACACCTCTATTTCCGCTTAATGCGGTCAATGAGTTTTTCTCTACACCCTTCAAAGCGCAGGATGAACGCGATGTGGAAGGATATGAGCATTCTTTTTTCATCCATATGGTTCAGGTTGAGCGGATACACTATATTGAATTTTTCCAAAAGCATTTAAAGGGCTATACCTTCTCCTTGCAGCATCAGGCGCATAAGAGCTATTCACTGACAATTTCCACACATAAAAGCTTGAATCATCTCTTGCATGTTGTTAGTGTGTTGTCCTTGTTCTTGTCCATATTTGGGGAAGAGTACATAGATATTTCGGATGCTATTTTGGATAAATATATCCGCAGCCTTAACGTCATTGATGCACCTTTTTATATAAGAAGTCTATTTGCAAGGAATTTCCTTACCTCTAAGGAACGGTTCAAGCGATATAAAGCCTCCATTGAACAAACGGACCAGTATTCTATTGGGCTGGAGTATGGCGGTACTGCGATGCAGCGGCGTACGTTTATTTCGAGTGTGCTTCCATTTAATAAGCCGATTCTGGACATCGGCTGCGGAGAAGGTTTCTATGCGATACCGTTTGCCGGAAAAATAGAGAGTACCTATTATGCAGTAGATATAGCCGAGGCGCTGCTGGAGGTTGTGAATCGGAAAGCGAAAGCTAAGGACATTGATAACATTGCAACCTTTAGCTCGTTGGACCATTTTCTGGAGTCGTACAACGGGGAGCAGGTTGATGTGATTCTAACAGAAGTTGTAGAGCACATGAGTGAAGGTGAAGCCGCAGAGCTTATTCAGCAAATTGTCGGTAATGTGAATTTTGAACAACTTATTGTGACCACACCGAATGCTGATTTCAATCGTTATTATGAGCTGGAAGGATTCCGGCATGAAGATCACAAATGGGAAATGGGACAGCAAGCGTTCGGGCAATGGGTTTTGGATACGGTTCAAGGTTTAGCAGTCGAGGTCGAATATTTGATGGTTGGTGACCGGGTTGGCGAGATCCGTACGACGCAATGCGCTATTGTGCGAAGAAAGGAGGAATAGACAGTGGAAATTCAAACGCGTGTACACACCATATTTCTGCTTGTAGGAGCAACGGAATGCGGGAAATCGACTTTTGCTAAAGAAGTTCTGATCCCGCAGTTAAAACTAGAGGATGCCTCCAAAGATTTACGTACGAATGTGCAGTATTTATCCTCAGATAGTATCCGCCAGGAGATATTGGGCTACGACTATGATAAGTATGATCAGGTTATGCTGGAGGCGAGTTCGCATACCTTTCAATTATTATTTGAGAGATTGAAGTTAGTCACTTCTTTTCCGATTAATGCGGAGTTTGTGGTGATGGATACCATTGGGCTATCCGAAGATTATCGTAGTAAAGTCCGTGAGATCGCCGGGCAAAATAATTACAATCTGGAGGTTATTCTGTTTGATTACCGCAAACGGGAGGATTACTACGTCTCGGAGCGCTCGAAGAAGCTGATCTCCAATCATTTAAACCGGCTGAGAAAAGAAGTCCTGCCTGTTCTGTCACGGGAAGGCTACAACAAGATTCATAAGGTGCGTGCTAAAGATTTTATTCTCGAGGACGAAGATATACCTAACCCGGACTACCGGGTGATTATACAGGATTGGGATACTTACGCATCTACGGTACTTCTACAAGCACAAGAGTATATTGTGGTTGGGGATGTTCATGAGTGTGTCGAAGAGCTTCGGGGACTATTACTTAATTACGGCTACCGGGTGCACGAAGGGAAGTTAAGCGCTACAGATAAGCTGAGTAACACCCGAGTTATTCTTGCTGGTGACTGGATTGATAAGGGCAAGCAGACGCGGGAGACGATTGAGTTCTTATTTGATAACCGCGAGCATTTCCTATTTGTTATGGGTAATCACGAGAACTTTGTTTACAAGTACGTAAAGGGTGAGATTCAAGGTACCGATCCCGAACTGCTAAGAACGTACTTTGATTCCACCCAAGTGCTTAAGGAGGATGCTGCGCTTTTTAGTAAATTTTCGGCTTTAGTAGAGCAATCCCAGCCCTTTTACCGCTATATCGGTATGCAAGGTCCTTCTTTTTATGTTACCCATGCTCCTTGCCGTAATAAGTACATTGGTAAGCTGGATACGAATTCACTACGCCATCAGCGTAACTTTCGGCTGGATCGTGAGGTTTCCTTTGAGGAACAGCTTGATTTCCTAAAGCAAGAAGCTGTTAGTAATCACCCCTTTCATCTCTTCGGACATATTGCAGCCAAGCAGACTTTTCGGATCAAAAACAAACTCCACCTCGACACAGGGAGTGCGCAGGGTAATGAACTAACTTCTGTTCGCATGTCGTTTAAACCTTTCTATAAAAGTCAAAAATCGCATGTGACTACGGTGCACGAAGAGCTACCTATCCTGTTCCGGGCTGAGCAAACCGTATCCTTGTTAGAGCTTGATTATGAGTCTGTGCGCAGACTGCAGTATTCCTCGCAGAACCGGGTCAACTTCATTTCCGGAACGATGTCACCTGCGGATAAGGATGTGGCTGCCGGTGAGCTTGAGTCTCTGCGAAAAGGGTTGGATTATTTTGCCGAGCGTCGTATATCTGAAGTCGTCCTGCAGCCTAAATATATGGGATCACGCTGTAGTGTGTACCTTTATCGGGATATAGAGCAGTGTTACGCAATTAGCCGGAACGGCTATAAGGTTCAGGCGGTCGATCTAACGCCCATCTACGAACAGCTGCTTCATAAATTCGGAACCTATATGGCTGAGCAGGGGATTGGTGTGCTTTTACTGGATGGCGAGCTGCTACCTTGGAAAGCGCTTGGGGATGGGTTAATTGAGCGTCAGTTCCAGCCGATTGGCAAGGCGCTGGAGACAGAGCTGGATTTCCTAAGACAATATGGATTTGAGGAGTCACTGGGTAAACTGATACAGGATTTTGAAGTAAGCGGGTTTGAACAAGACCAGCACCATATGTCGAAAGAGGCGCTTAACAATAACTATGGGTCTCATGTTTACCAGACTTTTAAGCATGTCCGTGACATAAGAGAATCGTATGTAGATCTTGACCAGCGTGACGAAGCTTACCGGGTATACAAGCAGCAGCTGGAGCTATATGCGGGTGATGCGGAATTCGCATACAAACCTTTTGCAATCCTGAAGGAAGTGCTGGAGAATGGCGATGAACGGGTACCTGACGGCAAAACCTCCGAACTATACCGGTTCTTAAATGATGATGAATTTCTGATTCTGGACTTGAATGAGCCCGATGCTTACATCAGGGCAGAGGCGTATTTCGCAAAGATAACGGTAGAGAAACATATGGAGGGAATTGTAATCAAACCGGAGCAAGAACAGCAGGGGGTAGTCCCATATATGAAGGTCCGCAATCCGGGCTACTTGTCGATCATCTACGGGTACGACTACAAGTTTCCACATAAGTATGCCAAGCTGATGAAGCAAAAGAATATCGCTCCTAAGCTTCGTATGTCCTTAATTGAGCACCGGCTGGGCAGACAAATGCTAGAAGTGAAGCTGGGTGAGATTTCGTCTGCCAACGAGGTCTACAAGCAAATTGCGGCAAACTTGTTATTCGAGGTAACGAAAGAGAAAGCGATCGACCCGAGGTTGTAGAGGATTGTTTTGGGTGAAGAAACTTGGGTTGCCAATTATGAGAATGAGTTCAGGCTGTCGGGAAGGTCCCGGCAGTCTTTTTTTGTCTGGGGAGAAGCACAACAAGGAAATATATTTGAAGCGGACTCACCTATAGAGATGTCTTTTTATATGCAGCTTCTGTTATGAATACGTGGACATATTAGTACGATTTGATAAGATGTACTTACTTAATGAGTTGATTATAGGAGGAATCTAATGAGTAAATATAAAATCCATAGCGACTTTGAACCCTATGAAAAGAGAACACTTCCCTTAAATCCATTGTTATTGCCAATTTTAAATAAACTCATAGCGAGAAGTTTGAAAAAATTCAACTCTGCTGAAGGTGTGAAGGTAACGAAAAAAGTTATTTCAGGCTATAAAGACGGAAGCGTTCAGCTGACAATAATTGAACCTGAGGGTATATCCCAAAACGCTCCCTGCCTTATTTACATTCATGGAGGAGCCTTTGTCCTAAAGGCAGCACCTTCCCATATCCATTGGGCCTGTGAGTATGCTTCAAAGACACCTTGCAAAGTAATATTTGTGGATTATAGATTAGCCCCGAAGTACGCTTTCCCATATGGCGTTGAAGATTGCTATGCAGCATTTGAATGGGCCAGCGATCATGCGGATGCCTTAGGCATTGATAGGAGTAGAATTGCTATAGGTGGGGATAGTGCAGGTGGGGCGCTTGCTGCTGCAGTGACTCTAATGGCTCGCGATAGGCAGGCGCCTCCTATTTGTTTTCAAATGTTACTCTATCCAGTGACAGATGCAAGACAGACTACGGAATCCATTAAAGAGTTTACAGACACACCTCTGTGGAACTCTGAGCTTAATGAGAAGATGTGGAAGCTATATCTCAAGAATGGAGTAGCAGCTGGCAAGAGAGAATATGCGTCTCCTATGGAAGCAACTTCATTAAAAGGTTTGCCTAATGCTTATGTTGAAATTACGGAGTTTGATTGTTTGCGAGACGAAGGAATTCATTACGCAGAAGCCTTACAAGAATGTGGAGTTCAGGTTGAATTGTATCACACCAAAGGAACCATTCATGGATACGATATAGCGGAAAAAAGCGGAATTGTGCAGCAGAGTGTAGCGAGAAGAATTGAAGCTTTACGAGGAGCTTTTAAGTAGAAAAGGAGAATCAAGCCGTGAGTATCTTTTCGATGATCCGCGCGGTTGATTCTTTTTTGTTTTTATATCCACAAAATGTAAAAATGTCATATGATAATTTGATGACTGCTGTCACTATTTATCTTAAATTAAAACAATTACAATAAAGGATAGTCCTGAATTTTTAACTTTTATCCTAAAAAGAATTATTCACTCACACTGGAGGTCTCTCTTGAAGGTGAACCCACAACTGTTGCGCGATTTCCCGTTCTTTGAACATCTGGATGATGAATATTTAGCTGAAATTTCCAAGCTATGTAGCGAGCGTACATATATAAAAGGAGAATCCATCTTTTTTGAAGGGGAAGAGGGAGAGGAGTTCTATCTTATTATCTCTGGAGTTGTTCAAATTTATCAAGATAACCACTCTAGGGATGTAATCCTTTCTATTTTTAGAGAAGGTGATTTCTTTGGAGAGATGGCTTTGTTACAAAATGAAAGAGCACGCTCTGCTTCTGCAAGGACCATCGAGAAATCCACCTTATGTATTCTGAAAAAACGCGATTTCATTCCCTTATTAAAAAGTAATCCGGAAATACTAATCGGCATTTTGGAAACAGCGTTAGATCGTCTGCGTGATGCCAATAAATTAATCACAGACTTAACCGTTATCGATGTGCGTACGCGCATTGCTCGCGTGTTGTTGCGTCTAACGGAACAGCATGGAGTGTCCTCTGATGATGGTGTTCTTATCGATTTGAAACTGACGCATCAACATCTGGCGGATATGACAGGAACGGCACGTGAGACAGTGACGAAATCATTGCTTGGATTGCAGGATGAGCAGTTGATACGGATTGATCAGAGGAAAATACTCGTGTGTAACACAGATAGACTTAGAAATATACTCGACGCCATTTGAGCTTGAATATATGGGAATTGTAATTGGGGTTACAGACTGTAAATCACCCTAAATGATATAACATTATTAACAAAGAACGCGTTCGTTTGGCTTTATGAATCGTGATGACACAATGACCATCCATAAACGAAAAGAGGAAATGGAATGAGTGTGAAAAAATTGGTTTTATCTATGTCCGGTACTTTTGTGCTGGGGATCATTGTAGGAGGGGCTTTGTTATATAACAATTCGGTTTATAACTCCGTTAAAGATGCCCTGAATGGAAATGCCACGCAAAATTCGGTAGGCAGTGTGAATGGAGTGGGTGGTATGACACAGGTTAACATTCAGGACATGGATCTTGAAACAGCCATGATGGCTGTACAATCGAGTCGTGCAAGTATGTTAGACGAGCAGCTGAAAGATCAAATCGCAGCTGTACAAGCCAAGAATGAAACAATCTCACAACTGAATCAATTGCTAGGAGTGATCAATGAAGAGCTGGGGAAGCTTCCTTCAGGTGCTGAGGCCGGCTCTGCTGTACAGCTGGCAGATGACAAGGGGGCCATGTTTACTGCTATGGGTATGGCTATACCGCAAACCAAAGGAGAGCTTGAGAATCTGTTGGGACAAATCAAGTCAAAGATTGATAGTGCAAGCAATAGTCAGCAAATGGATATGCTGCGCCTGCAAAGTTTATCGAATAAACGTAACGAAGCTTTTGATGTAATGACGAATTTTGTTAAAAAAATGCAAGATTCCAGAAGTAGTATTATAGGAAATATGCGGTGATGAGTTAAAAACTATGATACCTAATACTGCAGTTGATTTTCTACGTGATCATCCATTATTGCGAGGCATTCCTGATGATGAGCTACGAAATGTAATTGATGCTATAAAACTTGTGTCTTTAGAGGATGGACAACGACTTCTTATGGAAGCGTCCACCTCTAAGGACTGTTTCATTATATGGCAAGGGAAGGTGCAGGTCACCTCGGTTAACTTAGTTGGGAAGGCACTGCTCTTGGCTGAACTTGGACCGGGAGAATTAGTAGGAGAAATCGGTCTTATTCGGAACCTACAAAGATCGGCTAGTGTTACGGCAATCGGTCAAGTAAGGGCGCTGCGTCTAGACCGTCCATCGTTCGAATATTTGGCGAACCTGAGTCCGTTATTTTATGAAAGTGTGCTTGTGAACATACGAATCCGAATGATTCATAGTATGCTTCGAAAAGCGACCATCTGGTCGGTCATACCTGATGCTGAACTTCGGGGTCTTGCGGAGATTACAATGATCAAGAAAGTGATGAAGGGCGAAGAAATTATCGCGGAAGGTGCAGTAATTGATCAATTTCTCATGATTAGCAGCGGGAGTATTGAGCTTCGCGGCCGAAAGCGGCGCAAGATTGTCCTTCGAGAAGGGGATTTTTATGGAGAGACAGAGTTACTAACAGACACGGTCTCCTCACATACGTTGATCGCGGTAGAAGATAGTGAAATACTGATTATGGGCAAGTTAGAGTTCTTAACTATACTCGATTATTACGCTCCGGTTCGTCAACAACTCATTAAGGTTCTAAACATACGAACACCCCATCTGATGGAGAAAGTTACAATTGCCTTCGGTGAGGAATTTATTGTCGAGGATAATGAATCGCTACCTAAGGCCAAAGACAAGTGGATGGACCAGTTGCTGTGGCTGGGAGGCGGATTTCTTGTCTTATCCCTCTTGGCATTGTTCTTACATAGTCAATGGTGGAAGATCGCCGCCTTAATTGTTGGAGGTGTAGTGGGTCCCGTAGCATTCGTAGCCTTTGTAAGAAGTCAGCAGTTAGTAGGCTTTCGTCAGATGAGGGTTGGTTTAGTTTTTGTGTCTACCGCGATTGTCGCCATCCCTCTGGCTTGGTATTTAGAGCGGATTTGGCTTTTTGAAGTAAAAGCAAATTCCTTTGACTTTTCGCAGCTTTATGTACCTCTGTCTGTGGCTTTAATAGAAGAAACTGCTAAATTGTTAATCTGTGTGATACTCGTTCGAACGCGAAAAATCCAATTTCTGATGGATGCAGTGGTGTTTGGTGCCGCAGCAGGAATGGGATTTGCAGCAGTGGAAAGTATTATTTATGGATGGGTACATTTAGACGAAGCATCTTCACTTGGGATGCTCGCGGTCCTATGGATGAGAGCATTATTATCACCCTTCGGCCATGGAACATGGACTGCAATTGCAACTGTGGGGATATGGTATGCAAGCAGCATGCATAAGAACTCGAACTTGGGGAATGGCAAGCCATGGACAAGATGGCGACATGCATTGGAGATGTTCTTGGCAGCAGTGGTGATGCATGCACTTTGGAATTATCGCTTTGAATCGGGTCTGATAAAGGCGGGTGCTATGACTTTAGTCGGGTTCATGGGCCTCTATTTATTGTTCTCACTCCTTCGCAGGGGAAGAAGAGAAGAATTCCACGTATTGAATATGTTAAATCCAACCACGCATGAGGCAATTCTGCATGACAATCAAGTGAAGTCAATGACACAGGAGCTTTACTGTGAAGGCTGCGGGTCAATGTCTCCCCAAGGTACCCGCTACTGTGCACGCTGTAGCCAGGCATTACGGATTAAATAATGGTCAATTCTAACGTAGAGCCAAAAGCTCCATTCCTCGTGGAACGGAGCTTTTCTGTGTGTTCATTTAGAAACAGGTAAAGGATTGGATGGACTGCAGGCTCAAGCCTGTATACATCCAAAACCTTCCGTTCCACTGAAAACCCGCAACCGAGGTGCGTCCTACGAAAACCGGGAAAAACCAGAATTGATTTCTATTTACGAGCCATACGTACGTATTCCGAAACAAACAACCAGCAATTGCTCCCGGGTCGACAGCAAAAGACGAAATGGCAGGTTGTTGAGGGATGAGTTGCGGCGGAGGTGAGCTGGGTGCCGTGAGTCCCGGTTGTCCTGGTGACCCTGGTATTCCTGGTGACCCTGGTATTCCTGGTGGTCCAGGCTGCCCAGGCTGTCCTGGGAATCCTGGGAAACTTGGAGATGGGAAAAATGACATGATCTTGTCACTCCTTAATGAATGGGCTAAAACATTGTATGTAGGAGCGGAGATAAGTGAATGGGCGTATCCGATATTTTATTGATAAATTTAGCGAGGAAGTTCCTCGACGTGGCTCTAACTTACTTAGCTTCTTCACATAGCTCAGTAATTGCTTTGTTTTTGGTTAGCTGTAATAGAAGGTCATAGAATTGCTTTCTTTGCTCTAGCGAGAGATTGTCCAGCATGTTGTCAGCGACTGTATCTTGGAAAGCAAGAACTTGCTCAATAGTGGATTGCGCAAGCTCCGTAAGCTGGATCAGTGTAGCGCGTCGGTCGGTTGGATCAGGAATTCGAACAAGGAGTTTATCCTGCTCAAGCGCATCAATAAAATCGGTAACAGTACGTGCTTTGATCCCTAATTTAACGGCTAACTCATTCATGCGGATACTGCCTGCTTCCGCGACGACTGAGAGCAGACGCAATCTAGGGCCGGAGAGATGATAAGGCGTATTAAGCGCTAATAACTGGGATTGAAACTCTGTTTTAATGTAGTTGGTTGATCTCATTAATATGTGGATGACGTCTATCGCCTTGGTATGATCTGTGTTCATGATGTAGGGCCTCCTTGACTTTATTGTCAATTTTTTATTCTCAATTTCGTGAGATGGGTCAATATGTGGATACTCTTAATGAGTGTGCTCTTTAAATTATACTCTTATAAGGTGTATTCAACTATAGTTCGGTGAAACAGAATGTTTGTAGTTTGGTGAAGCGTGCACCAAGAGGCTCGAAGTAAAGGATATACCTTGACACCAGAGAAAATAGTGAGTATCCTCAGTATTATATAATACTGAGGATACTCACTATTAATGTTTTTACTTATAATTCATTCTGAATCAGAAAAGAGGTTTAGATTATGTCAGATACATCCACAGAAAATGCAGATAAGCTGCTAAAAATACTTGTAGTTACCTTAATATTCTCAGTTATGAACGGTACGATGTTCAATGTAGCTCTTCCTGAGATCGGCAAAGAGTTCAATCTTGTTCCTTCTCAGGTTAGTTGGATGATGACTAGTTATATGGTGGTATACGCGGTAGGTTCCATCGTCATGGGGAAATTAGCAGATAAATATCGGTTGAAGGATTTATTAACGTATGGACTGCTTATCTTCGCTCTCGGTTCATTAATAGGTCTGCTTGCTAGTGAGTTTTGGATTATTATTCTGGGCCGTGTAATTCAAGCTG
This sequence comes from Paenibacillus sp. VTT E-133291, assembly GCF_002264395.1. GTDB lineage: Bacteria > Bacillota > Bacilli > Paenibacillales > Paenibacillaceae > Paenibacillus_AQ > Paenibacillus_AQ nitricinens. The sequence goes on along the minus strand of NZ_NFVA01000058.1, from coordinate 32,179 downwards.
CCGGTGCTTCCGTTCTTCCTGCAACAGCAATGATCATTCCAATTCGTTATTTTGTTCCCGAGAAGAGGGGGCGGGCACTTGGAACTTCTGCGGTTGGGTTAGCGCTTGGTAATGCTTTGGGACCGGTCGCTGCAGGCCTCATCACCAGCTTTGGAAGCTGGAGGCTTATGTTTGTTCTTTCCTTACTTCCGCTACTGACACTCCCTTTTTTTCGGAAGTATTTAGATAATGTGAAAGGGAAGGCAGGAAGTATTGATGTTCTTGGCGGCGGGTTATTAGCTACAGCAGTCGCAATCCTCTTACTTGCCATCACTCAGATGCAAGTGTGGTTGTTCCTTGGAGGGCTTGTTTTGCTGGCCTTATTCATCATTCGGATTCGGAAAGCTGAGGAGCCTTTTATTAAACCAGTATTGTTCCGTAACAAAACCTATTCGATCGGGTTGCTGCTTGCTTTTACAACGACAGCGATGAGCTTTAGTATGACGTTCATGACCCCACAATTTCTAGCGGCAGTGAATGGCTTGACTCCTTCGACCATTGGTTTTGTGTTAGTGCCAGCAGCAATTGCTTCAGCGATCATGGGACGTAAGGGTGGCAGATTGGCTGATGATCGCGGCAATTTGGCACTTGTGTTCGTGGCTTCGGTTTTGTTATTTCTAGCGTTCTCCCTACTATCTACTTTTATTGGGGTATCGGCATATTTTATTGCCATTATTTTAATATTAGGAAACGTAGGTCAGACCTTCATGCAAATCTCAATGTCCAATACGATTTCGCAGACGCTGCCAAAAGAGGAGACAGGAGTTGGCATGGGATTACTCTCCATGATCAATTTCATTTCTGGCGCGATGGCTATGAGCGTGGTTGGGAAAATGCTAGACATGGGCACTGCCGCTGTGCAGTTCAATCCTCTGAATACTAATGTTACTGCCCATGTGTATAGTAATATTTTTCTCGTTATGTCCCTGGTGACTATTGCTGTAGTTGTGCTGTACCGTTATCAGTTTGGTACGGGTGCTTCCGTGTCGAGGAAGAATAAAAAAGGAATGGAGATTTAAGAGGTTATGCCATCTACGGATCAAAGAAAAACATTATAAAGCTGGATACTGGATGTCACGAAGTAATCAAGCAAATAAAACCATTTTATGGTATGTTTTTTGTGATGGATGTTATAACCTAGGAGCTGCATAAGGATGATAGGGAATAGTACAGACAAAGAACGGACGATATTTGATCATGCTGGAAATACGATCAAGACAGAAGATCGAGAGATTCGAATTATTGCCAAGTATGAGGAGCCACTAGTTGTCTTACTAGGAAATGTGCTTAGCGATGAGGAATGCCATGAGCTAATTGAATATTCTAGGGAACGATTGCAACGTTCAAAAATAGGCGAAGACCATGTGGTCAATCCAATTAGAACGAGCAGTGGTGTGTTCTGTGAGGAGAATGAGACGGTTACTAGAATCGAGAAACGTTTCTCTCAAATTATGAATATTCCTGTCGAGCATGGTGATGGCTTGCAAGTCCTGCTGTATATCCCTGGCCAAGAGTATCTACCCCATTATGATTTCTTCGCAGAAACGAGTCGAGCAAGTAGCAATAATCGAATTAGTACGCTAGTGATGTATTTGAATGATGTGGAGGAAGGCGGAGAAACAGCTTTCCCTATGCTTAATTTATCCGTAAGTCCTAACAAAGGTATGGCGGTCTACTTTGAATATTTTTATGATAATCATGAATTAAATGAGTCTACCCTGCATGCAGGTACACCAGTGATCAAAGGTGAAAAATGGGTTGCAACGATGTGGATGAGAAGGCAAGCCCTTCGTTCCTCTTAAACAACTATATCTTCCAATATGATTCCATATGATTATCAGCAAAGACACCTAAATAGGTGTCTTTTTTCGAATTTAACGGCAATGTCTATTCCACCAAAATACCATTAATGAACGTCATAGTTTTGTCTTTAAATTCAAGGATAAATGTATTCGAAAAATCCGGATCGCTATGAATCTCCGTCCCCAACATCACCTCTGTTCCAACATTATCAAAGGGGTTATGAAGCAAACCTCTAGGCTTATACCTAGTTTCGGAACCAATCACATTATTATTCTCATCACGGATAAATGTAGTTTTCCCTGAGAACACCAAGTCCTTGCCGTTTTCCAAAGTTAGGTGAACCTCCAGACGAGTTTTTGTCTTCTGATAATCAATGGCCACATCTTTAGTGGATACAGGGAAACCAATAACGAAAAGTCCAACAAGGGCTGTAGCCAGTATGATCACTGTTAAGAGGGAAAAGACGAGCGTCTTTATATTTTTTGTTTTTACCTTTTTAAAATAATTAAGTTTCTTAACCTCCTCTTGATCAACAATAGGCAGACTTAGATTTGCTGTTGCGGTCATTTCATTATAAGATTGAAGGCATTTTTCACAGGATTGCAGATGTTTTTCAATCTCTTCGTTACTATGTAAAGAGGTGAGCTTTTCAATATAGGAAGGTAATAAATCCTGAATGATTTCGCATTTCATGTAGTTCTTCCTTTCATCAGTTTTTGTTTTCCACGGTAAAAGGTAACTCTCGCCCAGGTCTCATCTCTTCCAAGAATCTCGCCAATTTCCCGAAAGCTGAATTCTCCAGTCAAACGCAGATACAGTACTTCCTTGGTATTGGGATCAAGTAAATGAAGCTGTTTAAACAATTCCATTTTGTCTTGTGCAAGAATGAATTGAGATTCAGTTGAATTTGCGCTAGAAACAGGAGGATCATCTAGTTCATAAGACTTCCTTTTATGTTGCTTGTCCAGCTCCTGATACCATACATGCTTAGCAATCTGACAAAGCCATACATATACTTTGCAGGTTCCATCATATTTGTGTATGGACTTTACAGCTCTATAAAAAGTTTCTTGGGTGATTTCTTCTGCCAGTAAATGATTATGACAAAAACTAAATACGAATTTATATACTTGGGTTGAATATTCCCTGTATAATTCCTCGTTGTCCTGCATTCGTTCACCTCCTCAGGTTATATATCCGTAAAAAGCTATAAACGTTACAGCCTTTCTAAAAATATTATGAGTATAACGAAATAACGCCTTGGGTGTGTAGTATGATAAAAATCCTTAGAAATGTAAAAAAAGAAGGACTGCTTTTCCTCTATAATTAGATGAGATCTTATTGTACAAGTTACAAGGAGGCTCATAAATGACAATAAAGGTAACCCGACAATTAAACGAAGGTCCTAAAATTCAAAAAGAACAAGATATTGTCACGAAAATGATTCGTATATATTGTAAGAAAAAACATCATCATAAGGGGCTTTGCAACGAATGTCAGGATCTAAACGATTATGCTCTGAAGAGGTTAGCTTATTGTAAGTTCGGGGAAGTGAAAACGGCTTGTGCTAAATGCCCTATTCATTGTTATAAACCGGAGTATCGTCAAAGAATAAAAGGGGTTATGCGTTTTTCAGGTCCATGGATGTTACTATATCATCCCATTGAGTCAATTAGGCATATTCCATTACCCAATAAGCTGAGAAAATAAGAAAAAAAACGGACATCATTGGATGTCCGTTTTATGATCTAGCATTTTTACGTTCTATTTGCCACTTGGCAGTAGTTTATTCAGTACGATCGCTGCTAATGAAGCCGCTAGTATAGGTGAGCCCAATAAATATTGCACGAATGAAGGTAAGGAATGCAAGTAGTCGCCAGGAATGAGCACCAAAGCTAACGTGATAATCATCGGTATTGCGATAATGTACATTTCTTTCTCGCCAATCGTTACGTTCTTCATCACCTGCACACCATTAATTGCAATGATCCCGCAGACGATAGCGAAGACGCCGCCGATTACAGCGGATGGAATGGAAGAAATCAGAGCAGCTAATTTACCAGAACAACCGAAGAGGACAAACCATCCTCCAACAGCGAGGAAAACCCGGCGGGAGGCAACACCTGTGATGGAGATAATCCCCGCATTGGTAGAATAGCCTGTAACAGGTGTTGAACCGAGTGCAGAAGCAATAAGACAGCCAATCCCCTCACCGATAACCCCTTTATTAATATGATCGTCTGTTAAAGGTTTATTGATTACGTTGCTGACAGCAAACCAGGTACCTGTTGTTTCCGCTAGCAGTACGAGATAAATAATAACCATGGTGATAATAGCCGAAAAGTTGAACGAGAATCCGAAATCTACAAAAGCGATACGCGGCATGCTAAACCAGTTCGCTTTGCTAATCGCTGAGAAATCTAACACACCCATCAAGTTAGCAGAGATACATCCAACTACTAATGCCATCATGACGGAAATAATTCGGAAGATCGATCCTTTATTACGGAACATAGAACCGAGAATCACGAATAAAAGGAGTGTGCCTGCTGAAATAAGGGCTAACAAAACGTTCTGATTGATTGAAGCGCCTGAAGCTCCATAGATATTGTCTCTTATAGCAACAGGTAATAAAGAAAGACCGACTATGAATATGATCGTACCACCTACAATGGGTGGGATAAAGTTCTTAACGATTTTATTAAAGATCCCGACATAGCCTAAAATAATAACTAGAATCGCACCGATTAAGCTGGCACCTAACACGGAACTCCAGCCCAGCTCCCCGCCGCCACTAGCGGCATAAATACTGACGATCGCACCAAGCGGAACATAGGAAGGACCTTGAGCGATAGGAAGCTTCATACAGAAATAAGTCTGCACAATCGTTGCAAGTCCAGCAGCAATAAAGGTAGATTGAATTAACGCGCTTGACTGATTCGGCTGTAAGCCGATTAACATTGCAATCAGGAACGGAACCACATAAACGTCCATGGCCAATACATGTTGAAAGCCTAAGATGATGGATTTACTGAATGAAACTTTTTCATCGGGTAGAACGGTTAATAGTTGTGACTTTAATGGTGCTTGATCTTGTACGTTTGCTTGTGTTTCCACTCAGATGCCCACCTTAACTTTTCTAGTTTTTTCGGTCCTTAACGTGAATAAACCTTTTCACCCTGTACCCAGACCTCGCGGATATTCTCAGGTCGAGCTAGATACATCATTTTTTGAAACACGTCGTATAAATCTTCATTCCCATCAAAGAGAGGCAGTCTAGCCGATGGTACTTTTGTATCGATGATTTGAACATCCCACGTATAGCCTTCTAATATCCGGCCGATAGGTAAACTTAAGCTTTCTCCGCCACCAGCAGTAGCAAGATAGAAGGATTCATCAATCGTAATTCGTGATCCTAGTAATCCACGCTCTTGTGCAGGAAGGGAGGGATTAACGCCATCCTCAAGCATTCTTGAAGACATTACAGCTTGTCTTATGTTATCGAATAGACTAGGTGAGAAACCTCCGGAAATATCAGACCCCAAACCAATCTCCACACCCTTGGAATGGAAATGTGCGATCGGAATGACACTATTGGCAAAATAAGCGTTCGAGATCGGACAATGTGCAATAGCCGTTCCTGTCTCCGCAAATAAATCCACATCATCCTCATCCAAAAAATTGCAATGTGCCATGACAGATTTATCACTGAGCAGACCGAAATCATGCAAGGCAAAAGCATCGTTTTTCTGGAATCGTTCTTTTACATAACCGTGCGCCCAATCACTTTCACTACAGTGCGATTGAATATAAGTATCGTATTTAGCGGCTAATTCACCTAAACCTTGCAATGCCTTATCTGTACAGCTTGGAATGAACCTAGGTGTCACTACAGGGTAAACGCCTTGCTTAGTCGATTTGGCTAGTTCTTTTACAGCTAAAATAAATTCTTCCGTATCTTTTAGTGCCGTTTGGGTGTCAGCATCGCGATAGCTTTCTGGATTTCCTTGTGGATCATCCATTACCACCTTTCCAACGAGTCCGCGTTGCCCTTTATCCGCACAGATTTGGGCTAACAGTAAACTGGCTTCTTTATGCACCGTTGCAAAATAAAGAGCTGTAGTCGTTCCGTTCGCGAGTAAAGTGTCAACCACATCATCGTAGACCTTTTTAGCAAAATCCAGGTCCGAAAATTTAAATTCCAATGGGAAGGTGTAAGTATTTAACCAGTCATAGAGTGGAATATCTAATGCCGTTCCAGATTGAGCCCATTGGGGCGCGTGAACATGCAAGTCGATAAAGCCGGGCAAGAAAAACTGACCGTCCCCTAATCGATGGAAGTTGCCTTGGTCTTGGTAAGTATCTAGTAATGGTTGATAGTCCGGCGCTTCTGGAGAAACGATCCTTTCTATCATTCCATCTCTATTTATACAGAAGAGGTGATCTTTTAAAATTTGAATTTCCTTAGGTGATTTACTTGAAAATGAAGTGCCTAGGAATATTTGCATATATTTATTCATATTATCCGCCTTAATGTTCGTCTTTTGGTGTATGTTTGTTATTATAATCCGTAAAAACTGATAAGTCTACACCAAAAGTCGAACGAAAACGAATGTTGGTTACTGATTTATGCTCTAACTAGATCGAAATGTATGAATTTACATACGCTCTTCGGCAATCTCCTTCGGAGACACTTTGAAGATAATGTCCTTTTCGGCTATTAGCATTACGTAAAATGTATGCGGTTACTTACTTATGCTATAATACACATAGATAATTTAGGTTAAGCGCTTAAGAAAATTGGGTTAGGAGTGTTACTGAAATGAGAAGATATAACTTTTGGCGTCCGATCATGCTAATTATTGTCGCGTTGCTTACGAGAAGCCTGGTGACTAACGTATGTATTTTGTTTGGTATGCAGACTGAAGTAGCGAGTAGTATAGGTACACTGGGCATGGTCGTCGCCGGTTTAGTGATGTATAATCGCATGAATATTCGCCGTCGAAAATAACGATAGAATTTCTGGAATCCGATCGATTTGGTTAAGATATGAAATTAGCGCAGGAGCATTTGTTGACCCGTTATACATAAAAATGAATCGATCTGGATTTGTTTTTAAGACATGGCCAGTATCATACAAAATAATGAAAAAGACACCCTTAAGGGTGTCTTTTTTGGGTTGTCCAAGTGACTATACAAAACAGTTATAGTCATTCTTTCATCTTTACCGCTGTAAATATATGTGAGTAAATAGGTGGGTAAAGAAAGGGGAGAAAAAGAATGCCATATGTTGATAAACTTCCCAAGTCTATAGAAATGCAGCTTACGGAACAGCCGTTATTCCACTTTGGAACTGATTTAATGAATGATGGACAATTCGGTGAGCAATGGCTTGTATTGACAGAGAAGGAAGTGTCCGTTTGGGGAACGGACGGGGAAATGGTTTCGAAGTTTTTTGTTTCGAGTATAGCCGATGCTCGAGTAGTAGGTGGGATTGGTGGCGGTTCGTTACTTGTCGATACTAAAGAGGGTCCAATTATCCTTATACGTTATACCGCATCGCTTACCTCTATATTTGGATATGCGTCTAAATTAATTGCTGCTGTAGCTAAAGGGGAGGAGCGGCCAACGGCTTCTGAAAAAGAATTTCCAAGACATTGTCCGAAATGCCGCAATCCGCTACCAGACGATTCTCAGACCTGTCCGGTGTGTAAAAGTAACGGCAAGGTTCTATTTCGAATGTTAGGTTACGCGAAGCCGTATAAAATCCAAATGATCGCAGCAGCAATTATGCTGATTTTCACTACATTGATAGAGCTTGTTCCACCTTTTTTGACGAAAATGATTGTAGATAACGTGCTAACAAAAAAGGACATGGGTTCAACGTTACTATGGATTGTAATTGGGCTTGCTGCCACCTCTCTGATGGTTACTCTAATGCAGACTGTACGTGGACTTATCGGGGTATGGATTGGCTCGAAAATTATGGGTGATCTGCGTCATGATGTATATCATTCCTTGATGAAATTGTCGCTATCTTTCTTCGATCGAAGACAGTCTTCGCAATTCATTGGACGGGTAAATAATGACTCTGAGGCGATGCGGCAATTCATGACAGATGGCGTAATATGGGTCTCGGGTGAATCATTAAGGGTGATCGCAATCTTCGCGATTATGTTTAGTATGGATTGGAAGCTAACGCTGCTAGCCATGCTGCCTATGCCGCTTATGGTCGTTCTATCGACTGTGTTATGGCCGATGATTGGCAGACGGTGGTACCAGCAGTGGAGATCTATTTTTAGACTAAACGCTTTGGTGGGCGATTCTTTGCAGGGAATTCGTGTGGTTAAAGCATTTGGTCAGGAAACTACGGAAATGTCACGTTATACTGTCGCTAATAAGGAATTGGTGCGGCACAATATCCGGATTGAAGGCTTGTGGCAGGGAATGTTTCCCGCTTTTGCGTTAGTTGCTGGCGTTGGTACGCTTTTAATTTGGTATTATGGCGGCAGAACGGTGCTTGACGGACAATTATCTATTGGTACGCTAATCGCTTTGGTTACTTACCTGGGGATGCTCCTCGGACCTTTGCAGTGGGTAAGTCAAATGATCAATTGGGCCAGCCATGCGATTTCAGCAGCAGATCGGGTCTTTGAAATTATGGATACACCATCGGATGTGCCTGATACGACGAACCCAGCTGATATTGGTCGTGTTAATGGTGAGGTAGAGTTTAAACAGGTCACTTATGGATACGAAAAGCATCACCCTGTGCTCAAGAACGTGGATTTAAAAGTAGGCGCAGGAGAGATGATTGGTCTGGTCGGACATTCAGGTGCTGGGAAGTCGACCTTCATCAATATGATTTGCCGGTTCTATGACACAGATGAGGGCACCATCACCATCGACGGAGTGGATATCCGAAATATTAGCCAGTCTGACCTTCGGAGTCAGATCGGTGTAGTGCTGCAGGAGACATTCCTGTTCGACGGCACGATTGCTGAGAATATCGCTTATTCTAAACCGGATGCTACAGAGCTAGAAATTATGCGTGCTGCTAAAATTGCCAATGCACATGACTTCATCGTTCAGCTACCTGATGGCTATGACACAAGGGTAGGAGAACGTGGGCATAAGTTATCCGGAGGGGAGAAGCAGCGAGTGTCTATTGCCCGAGCAATAATTCACGATCCGCGGATTCTAATTCTGGACGAAGCAACGGCTTCTGTGGATACAGTGACTGAGCGGCAAATCCAAGAAGCCATCTCGCGTCTGGTCAAAGGTAGAACGACATTCGCCATTGCTCATCGATTGTCCACTTTAAGAAATGCCAATCGGCTCGTCGTGCTGGAACGCGGTAAGATTATTGAGGTGGGTACGCATGAAGAATTGCTAGCAGTAGAAGGGGCTTACTTCAAACTGGTCGAGGCACAGAAAGAAATGTCCCAGATCAAGGGGGTAGAAGTGCATGAGTGATCCAATCAGTGTCAGTGATGAATTGAAAGCTCAAGATAAAGATCCCTATGAAATTAACATTTTTGAACCGGGTCTGATTTCCTTTAACCGTAGTCAAGGTGGGGTATTTCAAGGGGTAGTAGAAGGTAAGGTTTATGAAGAGCTAATCCTTTTTCGTATATTTCCTTTTCAATACAACACCCAGTATATTTCTGTGAGGAATTCTAAGAGTGAGGAGATTGGTGTTATTCGTGACATTGATCAGCTGGATGAGGAAAGTCGGGGGGAAGTGGACAAAGAATTGCAGCTGCGCTACTTCCTTCCCGTTGTGACCCGAATTGATTCCATCAAACAGAAGGCAGATATGTGGATTTGGGAGCTGCAAACGAATCTGGGGCAGACTCGTATCGTTATGCGTAACCTGCATGAGCATATGCAATACCCGAGTCTTAACCGCATCATTCTGACTGACGTCAATGGAAAAAGATGCGAAATTCGTGATTATTCCACTTTGGATATTCAGAGTCGGAATAAGCTGAAAGACGTTTTATAGTGGCAGAAGCAAAGTGCTTGGTAGTTTATACTACTGAGCACTTTTTTTTGATCTGTGTAAACATGCGCGGTTATCCCTCCATTTATGATGAGGAGACGCATTAGATTGGAGCAAATTTGTCACTAAACTTCCAGTATATGTGGTAATATATTACAACTAGATGATTTACTATATGGAGGTATGTGAGTGAAGCATAAATGGATGAACTCGCCGTACACCTTTGCTTTTGGAATGTTTGCGATGATGGTTCCCAGTCAGGCTTTTAGTTCTTTTTACAGTTATTTTTATGTGGAGAAATTGGGCTTGGGCATTGGACTTGCTACACTGGCCAGAACAATCTTTCTGATCTGGGATGCGGTGAATAATCCGTTGTTTGGATATTGGTCAGACCGGACAAATACCCGCTATGGTCGGCGTAGACCCTGGGTGTTCGGATCGATCCCTTTGTTTATGCTGGCGTTTGTGCTGGTGTTCTCTCCCCCCGGCGGTTTATCTGAGAATGGACTCTTCACTTGGTTTCTAGTGACGCTTATTTTCTATGAGGCTGTGGCTACGGTCTTGTGGGTGAACTATGGCGCGCTGCTTCCGGAGCTCTTCCGTGGAGATCGTATTCGGGCAAAAGCCTCGGCGATTCAGCAAGGGTATCAAGTGGTCGCTCTGTTAATCGGTACGGCTCTAACGCCAATCCTTTTCGCAGCGATTAACTTCTCTAATATGGCTATTGTGTATGCCTGTGTCTTCGGCGTGTTTATGTTCTTATGCATGATGAACGTTCAAGAGAAGAAAGAGACTACTAAGACCGAACCATTGAAGCTCATTCCGGCGTTTCGGGAGACGATTCGGAATAAGAAGTTCTGGGTGTTTAATATTTCGAACTCTTTTGCCCAAACGGTGAATGGACTTGTAAGCTCGATGATTCCCTTTTATGCAAAATATGTTCTACATATTTCAGAAACACAGGTGTCTATTATGCTCGCAGCTGTCTTTGTCTCGGTTATTCCATTAGTGTTTGTGTGGTATTGGATTATTCGTAAGATGGATGGGGTCAAGGCATGGCGGCTATCGCTTATCCTATATGCTTTATCTGTCATTCCGCTATGGTTCGGTTATGATCTTGTAAGTGGTGTAGCCGCTGGTATTGTTGTCGGTTTCGGACTAGCAGGATTTCTAGTAACCCCGGCAATCGTAGGTGGCAAAATTATTGATGAGGATGCGGAGAAGACAGGTCTGAGAAGAGAAGGCATCTATACCGCGGTAAGCGGATTTATCACTCGCTCGAGCGGATTAATATCAGCATTGGCTTTTTTTATTGTAGGGATGATCTTTGGTTATAAGGGTGGTGATGATCCAGGGTCTGATCCAGAAGCAACGTTCCGGTATTTAATAAGCGTGGTGCCGTTATGTCTGCTAGCCATATCTGTTGTCATATCTTTTACGATTAAATTCACATTTACGGGGCAATTGAGAGGTGATGCTGACTATGAGCAAAAGATTAATCATCAATTGTGATGATTTTGGGCAAAGCCCTGCCATGAATCAGGCGATTATGCATCTGTTAGAAGAAGGAAAAGTATCTTCAGCGACGATAATGGCGGTGGCCCCTGGATTCGAGGAGGCAGCTAGATGGTGTAGCCGTAGGCAACAACGAAATGTGGGCCTTCATTTGACGATGACTAGTGAGTTTGAGGCTTTACGCTGGAGCAGCCTGACGGGGGACTCTTCACTACATGACGATGGCGGGCATCAATATAAGACGGTAAAAGAGTTTGAACAGGGGGCGCAGACAAAAGCTGTGCTAAAGGAGATTGTTGCGCAGTATGAGAGAGTGAAACAATCCGGAATCGTGATTAGTCATGTAGACAACCATATGGGAAGTTTATATGGCATGGAAACGGGACGCAGCTTGCTTCCGCAGACGTTGTGGAGAATTTCGCGCTGGGGATTGCCATCACGGTTCTTTCGATGCATCCATCCTGAGGATCCCCTGTTAGGATCGCTGAAAAATATTGAACGTCCTGTTGCACTTGGATCCGGGCTGGCCGATACACTTGGAGTTCCGATTCCTGATTACTTGTTGTCGCATCCCTTTGGTGTAGAGGAGGGTGAGACGTACGATCGTTTCAAACAATCTATTATTGATAAGCTATATTCGCTACCTGATGGTGTTAGTGAAACCTATATTCATCCCGGAATCGACGATCCATGGATGCTTGCAAATATACCACATTGGGAGAAGCGAGTCTGGGAATACCGTCTACCCTTTGATGATGATTTTACCTATGCGATTCGTGATGCTAGTGTTGAATTGACAGACTATCGCTACGTACAGGAGCATCTAAAGCGCCCACGGGTAAGATCTGCGGGGATACTTTTGAAGCGCTTGATCAGGTAACCTTACTTCATAACCCAATACTCCAGCCACACCATTCTAAGTGTCAAAGTATTGATCAGGGGAGCATCGCTCCTCTTTTTGCTATTTAACCTCCTCACTCGATGTACCTATCCTCTTCCGAACACAAGTGCCCCTACCTTTTTGATTAGGGAAAATATGCATAGTAATCTCATAAAATGTATTTTCATGATTAATGTCATATTATTTAATGCATCCAATACATTAATGTAATAAATGAAATATATTGTAAAAAATAATACATAAATGATTAGTTCAATAATTGTGCTAATAGGAGGATATTCATGACAGTCAAACACTTTTTTCCTGTTGAAGTAGAGGGTGAGGATTACAATTTACTTTATCATGCACCTTCTTCTAAAATTGCAAGGGTTCCAAAGCATGCGGATATGGAAAAAATGAGCGATGAAGTCATTTATCAAACTTTCGAAAAGCTAAAAGAGGTAAGCATATCACCCAAACATAGAGAATATGGAAAGGGAAGTATCGGAATTACATTTATGTCTTCAAGAACCTGTAATTTGAGTTGTGTATATTGTTTTGCGGGGGAAGGAGAATATGGGGATTCAGAAGTGAAGTCTAAATACATAAGTAGTGATTTATATCTCGATTCTGTAAAAGCCATTGACGAAATGTATCCTGAGGGGATTAAGAGTATTAGTTTTTTTGGTGGTGAACCACTCTTGTACTTCAGGGAAATTGAGAGTTTCGTGCCCGAATTTGAACAATATTTCATTAGTAGAGGCAGAGAAGTTCCTTATATAGGAATCAGCACTAATGGCTCTCTATTAACAAATAAAAAATTAGAATTTATTAAACAGCATAATATTAAAATTGTAATGAGCTTGGACGGTCCTAAAGAAATTAATGATATAGCTAGAATTGTTCAAAAAGAAGGAGCCAGTATCTATGATACGGTAATTAAAGCTATTGAAAAGACAAAATCACATGGAGTTAGTTTTAGTATTCAAATGACCATTAATCAGAATCATATAAAACAATATAAACCTGGTTTAGCTGCCGAGTGGCTTGAGATTATGGAAAAGTTTGAAACTGAGAATTTGGCCATAGTTGTTGTCGAAACTGATCATGCTGATCTTCAAATCAAAGACAAAGCACATCTTGAGGTATTGGATCAGATGGTACGAGAAATAACACGATACTATATAAATAAATTATTTGAAGAGACTCCTGTTATTCGGGCAAAGGGAATGATCGCGGCTCTGATTCAATTGGCCAAGGGCAAATATGTCGATAGTTGTTCAGCAGGGCATTCAGTATTTGTAGATACCGATGGGGGTATATATCCATGCCATATGTTCTGTAATGATGATCAGTTTTTATTGGGAAATGTTAGAGATGGTGGAATGGATCGGGAAAAGGTAAATGTGCAGGCCAATATTGACCGCATGGATGGAGATCGTTGCAAGGTCTGCATTGCACAAAGCGTTTGCTCGTTTTGGTGTAAGGGCATTCAATATTTGTCTACAGGTGACATGTATGAGGTATTAGATAGCCGTTGTGTATTTCAAATAGCAAATGTAGAAGAATGTTTGAAAGCATTGGCAAATCTTAAAAAAGGTACAGATATGTATACTAGATTTTGGAATAATGTAGCCAATGCCAATAAACAGGCCCTATGATGAGTGAATTATCACTGGGGAATATGAGAGTCGTAGATGATTTAACCTTGTATGAGGATCCAGGATTCAGCAAAAAAAAGTATTTTCTATTAAGCGATGAAAGGGAAACCTATCTAAAACTAGACGAACAGCAATATCGTTATCTTAAAGTGTTAATTCCTTATCTCAATGGCTTAACTAATAAGGAACAGATTGAAGAGGAATTAAGAAATCAATTAGGGCAATCCATTGATATTAGTAAGGGAATTGAATTTCTGTACCAAAAGGGACTTTTCTATGGTACGGAGAAGAAAACGGTAAGTAAGGTTGAATTGGAGTTATCCGGAAAAAAGCTGTTTGAAGCTCCAATGGCGGCTATCCAAGAGAAGTATGGATTACTTCTCAGAAGAACACTAGTGTTTATAATGATCCTATCTTGGATTAGTATAATCGTCGGTATGTTTTTGATTATAAAAGATCCTCAAATCGTAGTTGAAACCTACAGGGAAAGTAAGAGCTTTCGATGGAATGAGGTAGCGTTGTGGGAATATGTTGTTGTAGGAATTGGGATTTTTTTATCAGTAATTATCCATGAATTAGGACACATACTTACGGCTAATTATTTTGGGATTAAGCTTAAATCATTTAACTTTTTGATTCATATGGGGATAAGTCCTGTTTTCTATATTAAGTACAAAAACCTGTATGCAACCACTAGCAAGAAGAAGGCACTAATTTTAATGGCAGGGGTGTATTTTAACCTTATCCAAGCTAGCATATTTTGGTTATTACTTTGTTTAACATCTGATTGGAAATTTGCTGTGCTAATGATCATGAACTTAGGTGCGATAATAAGCAATTTATCCTTACTGGGAGTCAGCGATGGTTATCATGTTGCTGCTATTTTATTTGGAGTAGAAGGCTTACGTTGGAATATGCTAAAGCAGATGAGTCGGATTATTCAGATAAAGGGGCAGGGAAGGCCCGTCATGAGCAAGAAGGGATGGCTTATGATTGGATATTTTCTTCTGTCCTACGGAATGACATTCGCAGGTATATATTACTGGATCAAACTAGTCGTTGACTTTTTAGGGTTGCATATTCTAAATTCTAACGTTATTTCGATACTGGCAGTCGCAGCGATGTTGATGTCTGTTGGATACTTTGTTATAAAGTTTTTCAAATCACTACGTAATATGAACCTATCTTAGCAGGGAAGACAAAGAAAGGTGGAATGGAATGTTCTCCTATATTGTGAAGAGCATGTACAGACATAAACTGAGACTAGTGCTTACATTTATATTGCTTGTGGCTAGTGTAATTCTGGTCAGTTTCTCGCTTCAAGTGCTGCTAAATTTCTCAAACATGATTAATAGCAGTTGGACCTCTCCATCGATGAAGGAAGACTTAGAATCTGTGACCAATTTGATTCTAATGTTTATGGCCATTCTCATCGGGTTCAGCTATGTGATGATTAATAATACCTATTCAGTAATATTGCATGGCCGTATTCAGGAGTTCACCTTACTTAATAGACTAGGGATGTACAGAACAAGAATAAAAAGAATGCTCTATATCGAGATCGTGATACTTGGAACTGTATCGGTGATCATCGGTGCTACATTAGGAACGGTATTATCGTATTGGTACATGCATCAATACAATATGAAATCCAAAGTAATCTATTCAGAAGTTATTGTCTATATACTCGCACTCACAATTCCAATGCTTATTTTCATTATACATAAGAATCTAAAACAGCTTCCAATAGGTATCCTTCAACTTACTACAACCTCTAAGAAAATTCAAAAGCAAAACAACACGGTGCAATACGTAAAAGCAAATGAAATGATCAAAAAGTGGATTTGGCTGATTGTTGGTGTAGCCGTTATTATATACAGCTTTATGGGCTTGGGCAAATTGATTTCTACAGTTTTTAATTTAAACTTGGGAGCCCAAGCGATTCAAAATATCAATGATATTTCTTTTTGGGTTGGTGTATTTATAGCACTGGGTCCAACGATTCTTATTATTCTAAAAATATTGGAGGTTTGGGCAAAATCCTCTAAGCTAACCTCTTTACATTTGGCTGTTCAACAGAATTTGTACACATTTCGAAAAATAAAAACACTGACAGTTTCATTTATGTTCTCTACCTTGCTTATTGTCGGAATGCTGGGTTTCTATCATTCGGCCAAGAGCTCGGTTGCCAACTTCGCAGAGGATCATATTCACTACAGCCATGTTATTGTGTCGAACCAACCCATAACCAAAAGTGAAGGTGAATTAAAAGGGTATGTTGAGACGGAGTGGAAGGGGCGTAGTGTAGAAACAGCTTTAACACTTGAAGCGAATAACGAAAAAGACAAATATTTGTTAGTTACCGGAATTAATCCAACTTATTTCAACATTGAAGATCTGTCTTATATTAATTCGGGCAACGAATTAGAGATTTTTAAAAAGAAGGAATTTCTGCCCATAATTTTTTCAGCGAATAGGGCTGCCGACAAGGGCTTTAACATTGGGGATGAGCTGGAATATAACGTCGGTAATAGGAAGCTAACGGTTAAAATTGAAGAAACCTATCGTCCTCTAAATCTACTTCAAGGCTACGTATCAAGACAAAGCTTATCTCAGCTATTGTATGGTCAGGATGATATATACAATACGGTTTATTTGATTGGTGGTACAGATAAAGATGCTGAGCAAATCTCCTCTTTTTTGGGAATAAAGAATGCTTCCATTAGTAATATGGGAGATCTCAAACGTGAATATAAATCACAGGCTATCAAGGGTACGGAGATGATCGAGGCATTCTTGTACATCAATTTATTATTCACAACATCACTTATTATCAATATGTTTTTGTTATCTCTTCAAGATCGAACGAAACAATTTGCTATGCTCAGGATAGTGGGAGTGTCCAAGTTAAAGCTTGTTGGCTCTATGTGTATAGAGGGCTTGCTTATTTTTCTGTTAGGATCTTTTCTTGGCTGGGAACTGGGAGTGGAGTTTATCAAAGGGGCAGTTATGTATATGAATGATTCTATTTCGGTTCCTATGGAGACACATGTTCCTGTTCTTAATTTAAGTGCAACTTTGGCGGTATGCTTCTTGGCTTTGTTTGTGAGCACAGTAATCATTGGTTACTCAGCTTTGCGGAAAAATGCATTGGAGTATATGTACAAAGAATAGGAGGGATATGCTTGAATATCATTCAATTAAAAGGGGTCCATCAGGAATATCAATCGGGGCCTATACCAGAAGTTATTTTAGAAAATATAACCAAGTCATTTGCTGCTGGTAAAGTATACGCTGTGATGGGACCTTCTGGCTCAGGAAAGACTACATTGCTAAATATTATTGGAGGTATATTGAGACCTGTTTCAGGAGAGGTGTGGCTGGACGGCGAAAATTTGGTTAAGCTCTCCGAGAAGAAATTAGGGCAGCTCAGGCTTAATAAAGTGGGGTATATTTTTCAGAGCTTTAATCTCCTCCCTTTTTTAACTGTTGAAGAAAATATATTTTTGCCTATTCGATTAGTGAAAAAGGATGTGAAGCCGTATCTCAAGAGGTATACCTCCTTGTTAAAGTCGCTTGGCATTGAAGGGAAGAAGGACGTTTATATTCATGAACTATCTGGTGGCCAGCAACAAAGAGTAGCTATTGCCAGATGTCTATTAATGCAACCCAAAGTCATATTGGCAGATGAACCCACGGGCAATCTAGATAGTACTAATGGTGATCAGTTTATGAACCTTCTAACTGCAATGGCACGCGAACATCAAATTACGGTCATTCTTGTTACTCATGACGAACATATTGCAAGCTTCGCCGATGAAATAATTGATATGAAAGATGGATGTATAACAACAAATTCAATTCGGGGGGATAAAGGAAATGAAAACATTAGAAGAGCAAATCTGTGAAATGATCGTTACAAAGCTGGAATTGGAGGATGTAGATCCAAATGCAATTGATTACGAGACTCCATTGTTTTCCGCGTATGATGAGGACGGTAGTGGGCTTGAACTGGACTCAGTTGATTCATTAGAGCTGGTAGTAGCCATGCGGGAAACCTTTGGCATTGTTGTTGGTGAAGCGAATATGTCGATCTTCAAAAATATTAATTCACTATCGAATTTTGTTCGTGAGAAACAGGCGGCGCTAAATTAAAGGGGGAAAAAAGTGAACCATTCGTTTACTTACAAGTTTATGCCCCGTTTTGCAGATATTGATAGTTATTCTATCGCGCATCACAGTAAATATTTCTGCTGGTTTGAAATGGCAAGGTTTCATTTTATGGGTGAATATCTTGACTTGCCATTGTCTACTGTACATGAATTTCGTTCACCTGTTATCAAGCTAGGATGTGAGTTCAAACAACCGGTCCTATTTGGCCAAGAGTATACTATTGAGACGCTCGTGTCTTATAAGCTTCCTAAAGCTAGTCTAACTTTTAATTATGTAATAAAGAATGATTCTGGACAGCTGATTGCTAAAGGGTTCACAGAGCATGTGTTTTTAAACAGTAATAACGAATTGATGCTCAGTTTCCCTGATATCATTTTGCGAAAAATGTTGAGTCTTCAGGAAATATAGGGGGAATTTAGTTGAGTGTATACATCAATGGAATAAGTATGCTTACACCTGTAGGAGCTGAATTACAGGAATTATGGGAACATTTGCATCAGGAGGATGTTCAATCACCCGTGCAGGCGGTTAAGATTCCTCCCTTTAAGTATGGTAAAGCGCTCAGAAGAATGGACCGTTTCTCAACGATGGCATTGTATGGCGCATTTAAGGCTGTAGAGGACGCGGCAATAGAGGGTTATGACCCTTTTGATGTGGGTACGGTGTTTAATTCGATCTATGGACCTCTCTCCACAACACTAAACTTCGGAGAATTTGTTATTAACGGACAACCCGAGTTGGCGAGTCCAACCATGTTCTCAGGGACTGTTAACAATGCTTGTCTAGGGCATGTATGTATTCATCTTGGGGTTAAAGGGCCAAGTACTATGCTCTTGTGTAGTAACTATATAGGTTATAGTGCAGAGTTAATCAAGCGGGGAAAAGCTAAAGCTGTCGTTGCAGGAGGACTTGATGAGTACTACCAGGCTTTATTTGATGAGTTTATAGAGCTAGGATATCCGGTGGGAGAGCATGCAGTTACGCTTGTTATGGCAAATGAGAGCAATGAGCATACCTATTGCGAGTGGATCTGTTCATTGGAAGGAAATTTAGGAGGGCATCCCTATATAACTCCATTATTTCAAGGTGAGCGAAGTCGCATAGAGTCTATTATGCGAGGTGTTATTCAAAAGGCGGAACTGAATTTCGATGATATTGACGGTGTTATTACAGCTACAGGACATCTGGATATATATTCAGCAGAAGTCGATGCGATACGTGGTTTGTTTAACAATCAAGTGCAAATTATTAATCCTAAAAAAAGGGTTAGAGATGCCCTTGGAGCCAATGAAGGAATGAATGTAGGAATTGGAGCGACCATTTTAAAGCAGCAGAAGATCCCAGAACTGTTATTGGATCAGGGAGAAGATTTAGGGGTTGCATCCATAAGTGTACTTCTTGTAAATCATTATGATGTAAGTGGAGGCTTCACATCCTGTGTAATTAAAGCGGTATCATAGGAGGTTCTTATGTTTGGACATATGAAAGGAAGAACAGCGCTTGTTACCGGAGGCAGTCGAGGAATTGGAGAAAGTATTGTTAAGCTGCTGTCTAGTCAGGGTGTAAAGGTTGCCTTTACATATCACCAGCAAGAGGTAGATATACAACAATACGGAGAAATGTCTGATGTGAAGCAGTATCGTATGAACTTAACGGATAAAAAAAGTATTGAGTCAGTTGCTCTTGAAGTCGAAAACGACTTTGGAACAATAGACTATCTAGTTAACAACGCAGGCGTTACTTCTGATGGATATATGATGCTGATGAGTGAGGAGAATTGGGATCGAGTAGTAGACACCGATTTAAAAGGGCTCTTTTTGTTAACAAAAAGTGTATTACCTATCATGATGAGACACAAAAGAGGTTCGATCGTAAATCTGTCTTCTGTAGCAGGAGTATCCGGAGTAGTTGGGCAGGCTAATTACTGCGCAGCAAAGGCAGGTGTGATTGGGTTGACGAAAGCGTTATCAAAAGAAGTGGCCACTAAAAATGTCAGGGTTAATGCTGTTGCACCAGGCTATGTAGAAACAAATATGATACGGTCGATGGCGCCTAAGCTTATTGACTCCTTCAAAGCGCGAATTCCTTTGAGACGAACTGCTGATCCGGAAGAGATTGCTAATGTAATCTTATTTTTACTATCAGATCTATCCAGCTATATTACTGGTGAAACCATTGTTGTAGATGGGGGACTTACTAGTTGAGTAAACGTCGAACGCTCATCATTACAGGTGCAGCTGGAGGATTAGGTACAGCTCTTTGTAAGCATCTTGCACATGATTACCACCTGTTGACACTCGATCGGGTACCTGATCAGGACCTCTCAAATGAACTTAAAGATCTTATAACAACTAAAGAAGTTGAGTATCACTGTATCGATTGTACAGATGAGAGTGCAGTTATCCGTTTAAGACAGTCTATCGAGCACGAAGATTTGTATCTGAGCGGGATGGTTTTAGCTGCGGCAATCATGCCCATTTCATCCTTTGAGCAGACTAGCTTGGAGCTGTGGAGACATACCTTGGATGTCAATCTGACTAGCCAGTTTATTATGTGTCAACAGTTCGTAAGCTTACTTAAGGAATCTAGCTCCATTGTTATGGTAGGTTCTGTGCTAGGTAGTGTAGCTGCATATGATCTGATGGCTTATAGCACTTCTAAGGCGGCGCTGCAACATTTGGCTCAAAACTTGGCTTTAGAACTCTTACCCCGTGGCATTAGTGTTAACTGTATATGTCCGGGGTTTATGAATACGCCAATGTATCAAACGGCCGTAAGGAATAGCAGTCTGAATACTAATTGGTATCATTTATTAGAAGGAATTCCTCAAAAGGTTGTAGCTATTCAGGAGGTTGTTCAAGCTATTGATTATATGATTCGTCAAAAAGGAATGACTGGACAAGCAATGATTATTGACGGTGGGTATTCTATTCGTTAAATGAGGTGAAAAAGATTCTTACGAAGCTTGAAGCTAACTCGGTATGGAACGGCTGGAAACAAATGCAGGTGTACTTAGAGAAAGGGCTTATCATATTTGAACGAAGTGAAGGCGGATATTATTACGATCAAAAAGGAAAAAAGTACATAGATGCAACCTCTAATTTACTCTCAAGCAATTTGGGACATAATCATCCTCGAATAATCCAGCGAGTAGCAAAACAATTAAATCAACTAGATTCATGCACTTTAATATACTCAACTAGCAAAATTTCAATTGAATATACCCATAAGCTGTTATCTCAAATTCAAGGCACTTTCCGGCATTTGTTTTTTACAAATAGTGGTTCGGAAGCTACAGATACTGCGATAAAAATGGCCAAGCAATACTACTTCAATAAAGGGCAGCTTCAAAAAAATAAAATTATTTCACTGAAGGGGGCTTATCATGGTTCAACTATAGCTGCAACTGCTGCTTCGGGGAATGAGTATGACAAGCGTGCTTTAGGAGAGGAATTCAGCACTTTTATACAAGTGAAGGCACCTAATAATAGCAATAAACCACTCAACATGACGGACGAAGCGTGGGTAGATGAATGCATACGTGAAATGGAAGACAAAATTAAGTCGGAGCAGCCAGAAACAATAGCCGCTTTACTAGTTGAGCCCGTTCAATTATCTAATGGAGTAGTTGTGTTTGCTGATCGGTATTTTCAAAAGCTTAGATCCATTTGTGATAAATACAATATTCTTTTTATGGTTGATGAAGTGGCGACGGGATTTGGTCGAACAGGCACTTTATTTGCATATGAGGAGTGGGGGGTACAACCCGATATTGTATTGATGGCTAAATCTATGACAAATGGGCTTATCCCTATGGGTGGCGTGCTAGTAACCGGTGAGATATATGATAATTTTTGCGGAGAATTAAATAGTACCAAAGAATTTTCTCACGGATATACCTCCAGTGGTCATCCGCTGGCATGTGCTGCAGGCCTGGCTACCTTGGAATGTATCGTCCAGGAATCGATATTAGATCGAGTGAAGGAACATGAAATGCAGGTATTTCAATCTCTAAAGCTGCTGGAATCTTTTCCATTAGTACAGTCGGTACAAGGAAAAGGATATATGTTAGGGATTAATTTTAACCCAAACCTGTGTACTGACGATGAGTTCGAGTGGGAACTGGGTGGGGTGATCGAGATGCTTTTGAAGAAAAAAGGATTGATTCCTTACTATGAAGGTGAAGGGAAGGTAATTATTGCGCCACCCTTAAATTCTACAATAGATCAGTTAATGGAGATTGTAGAGAAAATAGAAAAGGCATGTAGGTTGGTAGAGCAATCATTAAAACTGAAAGAAAAAAGCCGGAGAGGATGAGGGATTATTAAATTCAGGGAATGTCGTATGACGACGATGTATGAAGTGTTTCATCATGCAGGAGCAGATCTCACCTTACAGCAAGTCTTCCTTATTCTAGGGGGAATAAAAAACAGCTTACTTTATATCCAGCATAAAAGTGTAAAACTTTTTATTCCTAGTGGCTTTACAGATATTAGTTGCCCGTTTGTATTTGAGAAGTTCGGACTTCCATATCAGGCTATAACAGTCAGTGATTATTTACAGAGATATAAAGAAGAAGAGGATTTTAAGACAGAGTATATAGCAATCTTACCATTTTCCTCTGAAATTTTGCATGTAAGAGAGCTGGATTATGTAGATCTAACTTTATTTGGACAATCCTATCTTCCCATTCATTCCGTGGATAGTGAAGGTAACCGCTTCATCTTAAGGACAGATGATGAGCAGGATAATTCTAGCTGGATTGATATAGAAGTATGTTTGCAACTTGAACACTCTCATTCTTGGCTTTTGGAAGATAATTTGAGTATTTACATTCTTTCTCGGGAGCAATTGAAGCAGTGTTCATTTATTCAAAACATTCATCAGTTAGATGTTAAAGAGCTTTTAGAAGAAATGGCCACTGCTTTTTTAAAGAATACTCACGTAGATTTTAATGATGGTGTAGTTCGAATTGAGGGAGATCAGGTATATGTGCATTTTATCAAGCAGTTTGAAAAATGTGCTGATGCACTTAGAAATACAGAAAGTCAGAAACAGCAGGCGTTGATTGTGAAGTATGTGAAGGTCGAATTAAGATATTTCAGACAGTTTATATTGGCGGGTACTGATGGATATTATCGAAATGAGTTTGCGGAAGTACTAAATGCGCTGTTCGATGATGAAAGCAACCCTTTGAAAACAATAAATATCAAACAGTGGGAACGAATATCCAAAAAATGGAGGGTGCTGGGGCGTAAGCTCGACATGGGATTGAAGCGTAATAAGGATATTGAAGGATGGATTGCTACGCTGGAATTGCTGGTCAAGCATTTTCAATCTATTCAACGACTGGAGACATCTGCGATCCAAGATTTAAAGCAGATTTTAGCTTCGGAAGGACAAAAGTATTTATTAAGTCTACCCTAGCCTACTTTGATCAGAGAAGGAGGTGAAAAAATGAAAAATGATGAGCTAGAAATGCTTAACACGATTAACTTTGAAGATCTAAAGTTTTCAGATGTAGAGGATATCGAAGAAATTGTAACTCCAGGTTGGGGTAGTTATTATTGCTGCTATTAATGTGAACAATTTACTCTGACATTTTAAGGAGGTGAGATTTATATGAAATCAGTTGATGAACTGCTGAAAAGCGTTGATTTTGATAAATTAAGCTTTGACGAGGTTTGTGAGATTGAGGAAATCGTTACCCCTGGTTGGGGATCGCAAAAATGTTGCGGGTAATCATTCTACTATTTAGCAATTAATCATGATATGAAAGGAGGTGAGAAGCATGAAGGAACAATTGAAAATGGATATTCATTTCGAAGACATTCAATTTGATGATATTCCAGAAGTTGAAGAAGTTATTACTCCAGGTTTTGGTACTGTAGCTTGCTGCACTAACTAATTATTATCAATTATTTTTTAAGTCTGGTAGATGGACATCGTGGATTTATACATACGAGATCAATGCTCTCTTAATTAACGTAACAGACGGTTTATAAAATGTGGGCTGTTCTTATTAAAGGGTGAAATATGCGGGTTACTTTAATTAAAATGCAGCCTGTGTCTTTAGGGGCACAGGTTGTAAACTTTGAAGGCTTGAAGTATCAATACACGGGTAGACAGTTTAAGAAGCTCAGACGAAAGTTTCTTCTGGATATGCTAAAGAAAAAGTATGGCGACCTGGTAGAGCTAGACTTCGTTCGGAGACGAATAAGTTTTGATAACCAAGAAGAATTCAATTACTCATATTCATCAAGTGGATACAATATTGCTGTAATTGTAAGTCAGTTTCAAATTGGTATTGAT
This sequence comes from Paenibacillus sp. VTT E-133291, assembly GCF_002264395.1. Lineage (GTDB taxonomy): Bacteria > Bacillota > Bacilli > Paenibacillales > Paenibacillaceae > Paenibacillus_AQ > Paenibacillus_AQ nitricinens. The sequence continues at coordinate 7,791 of NZ_NFVA01000058.1, read as the reverse complement.
CTTGAATGTTACGAAAAGCTTAGAGGTTGTGTATTGGATGTATTTGCAAGTCCTGAAGAGATAGAGGCTATACAGTCAGTTGTACAAACAGATTGTAGCAAGCAATTGAAAACGTTTCTTTGGTGCAGTAAGGAAAGTATTGGAAAGCTGATTAGAGTTGGGTTGAAAGACGGATATAAAGCTATTCAGTTTGCTAATGATGACGGCTTGCATATTAATTCCATCTATCCTGCTCTCCCACCTTCGATTTATATATACTATTGCTTTCTCCCCTACCATTGTGTAGTTATTAGTTCATTTCATGAGATCGGAGGAATTGAAAGTGGAGATCCAAGAATTACTTCCTCATAGAGAACCATTTCTATTCGTAGATGAGATTATTGAATTAATTCCAAGAGAGTACTCCAAAGTACTAAAGCATGTTAGAGAGGATGAATTTTGGGTTAAAGGTCATTTTCCCGAAGGTGCAGTTTTCCCGGGCGCCCTGATGATGGAAACCATGGCGCAAGGAGGAGGGATTATGCTTAGCACTGGTGGCGGGCATAACAAAAATGAACATAATGCCTATTTATCAAGAGTAGATAATTTAAAATTCATCTGCAAAGTAATACCGGGTGATACTGTAATAGTGGAAGGGAAATTTGTTGAGAAAATTGCCGATTTTATTAAGGTTAAGGTAAAGGCATCTGTTCAGGGGAAAAAAGTTGCAGAAGCAATGATTACATATATCGTGCTCAAAAAAATATGAAGCTCGCAGAAGGTAAACCTATGGAAAGAAAAGTGGTAGTCACTGGTATAGGTATTCTATGTGCTTTGGGAAATAATAAGGTAGAGGTGTTAAAAGCTTTAGCAGATCAAACTACTGGAATTAAGAAGGCGGAGATGTGCAGTCCTTATGACGATTTAGAGTATGTCAAAGTAGGAATAAGTAATTTTGAGCAAGTAGAGCTAGAACATCCAGATGAACTCGACAAGATTGAAAGAATGACTAGGCAGGCTCTGGATGAAGCATTGAGAGACGCTGGATTGACGGTTCAAGATTTAGAGAAGGAAGGATTACGGGCTTCATTCTCTATGTCTACTTCACTAGCCGGAACAGATCATCTTCTAAAGTATTTAGATTTAGGCAAACAGGATCAGATGTGGGTTGTGAAGACACGAGCTTTTATTAGTAGATTGGCAGCAGCCTATAAAATAGGCGGGGGTTTTTACACAACAAGCTCAGCTTGTGCAGCAGGAACTGCTGGTGCGGGAATAGCTTTTGATCTTATTCGCAATGGCGCAGCAGATGTCGTGGTAACCGGGGGGGCAGATCATATTTCTCTATTCTCCATCTTCGGATTTAACGCCCTTAGATCACTGAGTAGAGATATTAGCAAACCTTTTGATGCAGAGCGTGATGGAATTAACATTGGTGAGGCGAGCGTTTTTTTTATCTTTGAGGAATACGAACATGCTAAAAAAAGAAATGCACGTTGTTATGGTGAAATTATTGGATACGGCTTAGCCAACGATGCTTACCATATTACAAGTCCTGATCCGAAAGGTGCTGGAGCGATTCAGGCTATGACAATGGCACTACAGGATGCTAAGGCTAGCAAAGAAGAAATAGGTTATATTAATGCACATGGCACAGGTACTTCAGCCAACGACCAGATGGAGCTCAAGGCAATTAGAGAAGTTTTTGGTGGTTTTCCCGTAGTATCATCTACAAAATCAAGAACAGGACACTGTTTGGGTGCTGCAGGAAGCATAGAGTTATACTTTAGTTTGTTGTCAATTTATGAAGGCATACTCCCAGAAACGTGGAATTCAAGATTAGACATGGAGGGGGACTGGTCATTTAAAGCTGCAAATGATTCAGGTCCTATTGAATATGCGTTATCCAATTCATTTGCTTTTGCAGGAAATGCTGCTAGCATTCTGATACGAGCGATGGATCGCGTGTAGCCTTGAAATAATATGAATTATAACCTTCTTTGACCCGAATGAAATCAATAGTCCTTAAAACGAACAATAAAGAAGACACCTTGTGGGGTGTCTTTTTATGTCTAAGTATACTCATTTAGAAGACTATCCCATTAAACCCTTCAGCCCATTCAAGAATGGAGAAATAGATCTAATCATATTGTAGCCCATTTTCACAACCGGCATTGTTCTTTGGATCATCCCTACGAAGCCCATAATTCCACCGAATCCTGAAGCGCCTGAACTTGCACCCTCGGCAGCGCCAGCAGCCCCTCCTCCCATTCCGAAGAGTGAGCCGAATAATGGCATGAGTCCTGATACGTTCGCTTTCCGGGAGCGGGAAGAAGTGTGTTTTTTTGATTTTTTGTTTTTATTTTTATTTTTACGTGGTTTGGAAAGGGTCAATCCATCCTTATCGAGGCCAGTTATCCATCCTACATACGTACGTCCATCATGAAGCGTAACGCACACAGGTCTACCTTTGAGCTGTTCAGCTCGCTTGCGAATTTTTGCTCTGTTTGACATTTGTGGATCACCTCATTGGTCTATTTAATTATATATTACTCAGATATTCCGGTGTTGCTTGTGCGAGTTCATCATTAATATGAAAATAAAGTCCAAAAATTGATGAGGAGAGGTTATAAGATTTGAATAACAATTAGTGAAGGGGGTGGAAGGGTGTTATCTGCATGGATTGGGAGTATTACTTTTGCGGGAGCGGCGATTCTTTACAGATTACTGTCTTTAGGATTACCTTATGGTGAATTTGCAATGGGTGGCAAACATAGAATCATGCCCTCACAGATGAGGATTGCGTGTGCGATCTCAGTTGTTATACAATCGATTGCAATCTTGTACTTGTTGCAGGCAGGAAACGTGATTTCTATAGGATTACCTTTTGATAGAAGCGTATGTTATTTTTTCGCAGTCTATCTAATTCTCAATACCGTAATGAATATATTATCGAAGAGTAAAAAAGAAAGACTTGTGATGTCACCTTTGTCTTTAATCACGGCAATTTGCTTTGGGTTTACTGCCATCATGAGTGGGTCTTGAGAGAGTTATTGTCAGATAAAGATTCGACGCTTTTAGACCTTATGTATGCGCTTTCTTGGGGTGCATCTGTATAAGGTGTATTTTTTGTATGTCTAGAGACTCTTGATCTAATAAAAACACAATGTGACCTAGGTCTTTCTTCACACGTTATTATATTTGACACGAATTTATATTAATTTTACAATTCTATACTTTTTCGTCATGTTTGTGTGATATAATATCACCGAAATTATGTAAAAAATACTAGGGGGAATAAATCTTTATGGGATGGAAGACACGATGGAACAAGCCTCTCGCTTCTGTACTAGCAACTGCAGTGCTTTCAGCACAGGTACTAGGTGGAGTCGTTTTGGGTACGGTTTGGAGTCCAGACAAAGTAGCTGCTACACCTGCTACACCTGCTTCTGGAGCCAAGGTTGAGCTCCGTTTGATGAGCACAACGGATGTGCACACTAATGTGTATGGTTGGGATTATTTTAAGGGTGCACCATCTGTAACCGTCGGTCTTGACCGCACGTCAAGTCTGGTGAAACAAGCGAGAGCTGAAGAACCCGACAACCTCCTGCTTGATAATGGTGACTTGATTCAAGGAACTCCGCTTGGTACGTACGTGGCGAAGAAATCGGAACTGAAAGATCCGAATGAGATTCATCCGATGATTGCGGCTATGAATGTTATGGAATATGATGCTGCGACTTTTGGCAATCATGAATTCAATTATGGTTTGCAATTTTTAGATCGTACTATAAATGGTAGCGATGGTAATGAATTAGCTACCGGTGCAAATTTCGATTATGTGAATGCGAACATATATAAAACAGATGGCACGAATGCCTTTGATCCTTTTGTTATTATACCTAAAACAATAAAAGACAGTAATGGTCAAGATCAAACGATTCAAGTCGGCCTAATTGGCCTTGTTACCCCTCAAATCATGGAGTGGGATAAGGTTAATCTGGAGGGTAAAGTAGTCGTTGAAGATATTGCTGCAACGGCAGAGAAATTTGTTCCTAAAATGAAAGCTGAAGGAGCAAATGTCATTGTCGCTATGGCTCATACTGGCTTTGATATTAATGCCGTTATAGGTGATGGTTCCGAGAATGACATTAATGCGCTGAGTAAGGTTCCGGGTATTGATGCGATCACATTCTCACATACCCATAAGGTATTCCCAACGGGAAATGACAGCACACTGGATGCTTTGTTTAAAGATCCGGATACTAAAAAGCCTTACAATAACGATAAGGCTGTAATCGATAACGTGAATGGTCACATTAATGGTACGCCTGCTGTACAAGCTGGCTACGGCGGTGCTTATTTAGGTCTAATTGATCTGGATATTGTATACGGTGATAAAGGCTGGGAAGTAGATAAGAAAAGCTCAAAAGCTTTAACTCGTTCTATTTATAAGACAGAGAATAAAGTGAATTATCCAACGGTCGAACCTGATCCAGCTGTAGATGATGCTGCTGCGGCAGCGCATAATGCTACTATTGTTTATACTGAACAGAAGCTGGGTGTTACAACAGCTCCAATGAACAGTTATTTTGCAATGGTTCAGGATGATCCTACAGTTCAGCTCGTGACGTATGCACAGAAGTGGTATGTTCAGAAGTATATTGATGCCAATATTCCTCAATATAAGGACCTTCCAATTCTGAGTGTCGGTGCTCCTTTTAAAGCAGGACGTAACGGCCCAGAAGAATACACTAGTATTGATGAAGGCAACTTGACTATCCGTAGCGCAAGCGATCTCTATCTATACGACAATACGCTCAAAGCGATCAAGGTTAAGGGTTCTGTTGTTAAAGAGTGGCTGGAAATGAGTGCAGGTGCATTTAACCGCATCAAACTTGGAATCTCGACTCCGCAGTCTCTGTTGAACCCGAAATTCCAAGTCTTTAACTTTGATGTAATTGATGGGATTCAATATAAAATTGATGTAACGAAAAACGCGAAGTACACTCCGGAAGGCGCGATTAATGATGATTCATCGAGTCGTGTAACGGACGTGACTTACAATGATCAGCCGTTAGATCCGAATCAGGATTTTATTATTGTCACTAACAATTATCGTGCAAGCGGTGGCGGTAACTTCCCGGGTGTTAAAGGCTCAGAGTTGGTAGTGGACTCTCAAGATGAGAATCGTCAGGTCTTGATGGACTATATCAGTGAAGCTGGAACGATTGATCCTACTGCTGATGGCAACTGGTCCTTGGCACCTATTAAGGGTAGTGTGAAAGTAACGTTCACTACAACACCTAAAGCAGCAAGTGTACTTCCAACGAACATATACGATATGGGTCAGCAAAATGATAAAGGCTTCGGAATTTTCGAACTGGATCTAAGTGTGAAAACTCCTGCGCCAACTGCAGATGTTGAAGTTCACCTTATTGGAATCAATGACTTCCATGGTCAACTAGACACAGTTTCTACAGTGAGCAATAAGTCTGTAGGCACAGCAGCTTACCTCGCGACTTACTTGAAACAGGCTCGTGCGAAGTACGAGAACTCCTTGCTCTTCCATAACGGTGACTCCGTAGGAGCATCTGCACCAGTATCCTCACTTGAGCGCGATGAGCCGACTCATGCTTGGATGAATATGATGAAATTTGATGTAGGTTCCTTGGGTAACCATGAGTTCGACCAAGGTGTTGATGCGCTAATGACACAGCTTTATGGTGGTGCTGATCCAAAGAATGAAAAAATTATCCATGCTGGTTCTGATTTTGATTATGTGAATGCTAATGCTGTTTATGGTAAAACAGATAATAAACCAGGCCCACCGATTATTAATCCTTATGTGATCAAAGAAGTGGGTGGAGTCAAGATTGGGTTTATAGGTCTTGTAACTAAATCTACACCAAGCAAAGTTGCACCTTCGGGTACAGTTGGTGTATATTTCCTCACTCCTGAGGAGGAAGTAGCGGCTGTTGAGACATATGCCAAGGAGCTCCAAGCTAAAGGTGTAGAGACGATCGTCGTGCTTGCGCATGATCCAGCCTCTACTAAAGATGGCATAACTACAGGTGAAGCTGCTGATCTGGCCAAAGCGCTTCCTGCTGATTCCCCGGTTGACGTTATCGTTGCTGGTGATAACCATGCGCTGGCAAACGGAATAGTAAACGGAAAGTTGATTGTACAAGCATACTCTTACGGCATGGCATTTGAAGATATTAAGCTGATCATTGATCCTATAACAGGAGATGTGAAGAGTAAGTCTGCTGTGGTAACCTCCACCTTCCATGAAGGTGTAACACCAGATCCGGAAAGTGTGGCACTGGTAAATGCTTACCTTGAGAAGCATCCTGAACTTACCCAACCAGTGGGTACAACTGATGGAACCGTAACTCGTACGGATGCTTATACCAAAGAAGCAGCCCTCGGTAACCTAATTGCTGATTCTATGCGTGCTGCTGATTTTGGTGATGGCGTAAAGGCTGCTGATTTTGCCTTTATGAATCCGGGTGGTATTCGTGCGGATCTTCCGAAGGGTAATGTAACCTTTGGCGATTTGGCTAAAATCCAACCATTTGGCAACACACTAGTGAAGCTGACGCTAACTGGAGCACAGATCAAGACCTTGCTAGAGCAACAATGGAAAGAGAAAGCTGATGGATCAGAAGATATCAAAACGTTGCAAATTTCTGGACTGAAATATACAGCGATTATGAATCTACCAGTGAAAAATCGCATTACGAGTCTTACGCTAACTAATGGTACACCAATTAATCCTGATCAGAAATATACGGCAGTGGTGAATAACTTTATGGCTGCGGGTGGGGATAACTACACGGTTCTGACTCAAGCGAGTGATTCACTGGCAGGTCCTATTGATTTGGATGTATTCTACGATTACATTGTGAAGACGTTTGATCGCAAAGAGATCAAGGCAGCTATTGAAGGTCGTATTACGAACAAAGAGAAGGCTGATACGGGATCGGGCAGTGGCGATGGAAGTTCTAATGTTGTAACTCCAACACCTACTCCAACCGTGAAACCAACAGCAACACCAGCACCAACAGCAACACCAGCGCCAACTACTGCTCCAGCAGCAAACTTCAAAGATCTGGGTAAGGTAGCTTGGGCACAGGAAGCTATTCAAGCATTGGCTGCTAAGGGCATTATAAAAGGATTGGATGCAAATACTTTTGCGCCAACCAAAACAGTGACTAGAGCAGAGTTTATTACGATGCTGGTTCGCGCATTGAATCTGACGGGTTCGGCAACAACCAGTTCATTCAGCGATGTTAAACAAGGAGTTTGGTACACGGATTCTATCGCTCTTGCGGTGAAAGCCGGACTTGTAAAAGGCTCTGGAAATGGTAAATTTGAACCGGGTCGTGAAGTGACTCGTGAAGAGATGGCGATTATGATTGCTAATGCATTGAAGGATAAACTACAGCCGATTGATAAGAATGCAGCGCTGGGCAAGTTTGCAGACAAGTCCAGTATTGCTCCTTACGCACAGGACGCTATAGCACAACTGACCCAAATGGGAATTGTTAACGGTGTTGAGGGTGGTAAATTTGCACCTAAGGGCATAGCTAACCGCGCTCAAGCGGCAGTCATTATCTACCGTATGCTTGAACAAGCTTCATAATCCGATAGTTCTTCTAAAAGTGTATCGATGATCCCTAATAGGGACTCGGTACACTTTTTCTTTTCACATTAGGTATTGCCCTTTGCGCTAATATATGATAATTTAGTTCTGCACTGCATGGTTCTTTTATATTTTGTGCGGTCGTGGCGGAATTGGCAGACGCG
>NZ_NFVA01000021.1 GCF_002264395.1 Paenibacillus sp. VTT E-133291 | reverse complement strand
GCGTCCACATGGTTTGGCACTCGTCACTCAACATAAAATGCGTGAAGGATAAAATATTTTCCCGCTCCTCAGACGTTAACGAATGATTGGGGTAGATAAGGCCGATGGAAGAAGACATAGATAGTGATTGTCGCCCTTCGATGACCGGAAGCTGGCAAACCGCAAGCCTGTTGTTCATCTGCTTATCCAAATGGTTATAAATCCACTCGCCACAAATAATAGCGCCGATCTTACCCTCAATGAATTGCTCTAGCAGTCCTGTAGAGCCATCGAGACTAACGATCACACCTTGATCCATTTTGTCGCGGATGAACTGAAGCGCCTGCCTCATTTCAGGGGTAACGATATTCGGCTTTCCATCCTGAACAGGCCAACCACCGAAAGCTGTAAGAAACGGAATAAACCAATAACCCTGCTGTAAATCTGCTCCAATCGGTATGATGCCTTGAGCGGACAACCTCTCTGCTGCCTCTTCGAACATGTCCCATGTCGTCGGCGCACTGGCGTATATCTCCGGATTGTAATACAGAACCAGATGATTGCCCCGTAATACCGGGATACCATACTGAACACCATCCAGTTGCATCGTTGAAAGTGCCCCTTCAGTCAGTGCATCTGCGAATTGCCAGCCTGGTACTTCAGAGTAAAGGCCATTCTCAACATAGGAGGACATATCCGCAGGAACCATCGCCAGATGCGGACCTTGATGAGTGTCCTTAATTTGGTTCAGGCGCGCAGTCAACTCCGTAATGTTCATCACTTGTGGCGTAATTTGTACGCCGAAGCGCTCTGTATACAGCTTGCAAATTCCCTCCAACACCTCAATCGAGGTATCTCCCGGACCGTCAAACTCATGCCATAACATGATTTCTTTGTTTTTCTTTTCCATCGCTGCCTCTCCCCCTTAACTAACTTGTCTATGGTTGTTCACGAGCACTAAAGCCTGATTTGGTGCTAGCAGTATACTGTCTATCGTCTGACCTACGATACTGCCCGTTAAGGAACTATCCAGCGTCACGGTCATTGGGCACCGCCCAGGTACCGCAGCCTTCAAATCAACTTGGCAGGAAGCATCAGCACTCAAGTTAAAGCAGCAGAGCAGCGTCTGTTCGCCATGCATATACCCGTACAGAACTGTACCTTCCGGGGACTGCGCCACGAAAAAGTTTTCTGGCTTCACTAGCTGGGGCCAATCTTTCTTAAGTTCACTTAGCTCTGTCAGCAGTGGCAGCATCGGTGCAGGATTAGTCCAATTAATTTTCATGACGTAAAAAAAAGCGCGGGAAATCTCCTCTCCGTTCGTGTTGTCACCAAGACCACAGTTGAGGGGCTGCTCCTCATTCATTTCATAACCAGTCGTCACGTATGGAATTGCATTCGGAAGAAATTGATTAAATACCGCGATCATCCGAGCTACCTCAACACCGCCACGGCTCGTGATCCGAGGCGTATCTGCCGTTTCTGCACAGGCGAACACATGAATATTTAATTCAGGCAGCTCCTCTAAGAATGAAACGAGATTGTCCTTATTCATATGCGTCATGACATTCCATCCGCTGCCAAGCATAATGTTGTAGCCGGTGCTCGCCGCCTTCTTGTGATTACGATTGAACAAATCTTCGCTGATCAAGATCGCATTCGGATTCAACGCTTTAATCGTGTCAAAAATTCGAGTCAACAGCGGAATAGGAAGTACATGTCCGATGTCGATACGGAAACCATCAATCCCATACTTTTCGAGATTAAACCGTACGGCCTCCTCCAACACATCCCACAGCTTCAGATTCGGCTCCTCACCTGGATAGTCATTACATTTAATCGTATCAAAAAGAACATATGGTGCCTGATCCGAACTTATAAGATGTCTCACTTGCGGAGAGACGTCCTTGTAAAGACGCAAGAACGTAATGTCTGTCCAAATCGGCTGCACATCGTTAATCCAATCCGAATGCGCGGGAGCGGTCGTTATCCCCATCTCTTGCTCCACCAGAGTTAATAGCTCATCTCCATTTTTAGCAGCTCTTTCTTTTAACTGCTGCCAAAGGAGTGGATGAAGTTCATTGGGCGGCGGCGAGAACTTCCGCAGAAATGCTGCGGTTTCCTGGCTGTGGTAGACCGTTTCCAATTTGTCAGGGGTACACTCCTCAAAGAATCCAAGCTCAGGAATCGATGGCGGTGCAAAGCCTTCTAATTCCTGCATTTTGATCCAATACACCCATTCAGGATGTTCGGTAATGAACACACTGTTTTTCGCCGTTACACGGGGAATGAAATCAACAACAGTCTTAATATCAAGTAAATGACAAGCTTCTACCAAAGCGCTGAGCTCATCGTGGATCGTAAACTGCTCCATACCATCCAGCAGGCTATCGTGTAGGTTCTGATCCAAGTGGAATAACGATTGCACAGCGTAAGGTGACCCGATATCTCCCTTCAGATTCAACCTGCTGTACTGGTTCACTGGAAGCATATACAGAATATTGATGCCCATTTTCTTTAACAGCGGCAGAAGAATAAGGAATCTTAAAAAAGTACCAGATTGGATTGTCCCATCATGGTTGTAATCCCAAGCCGTCGAATAACGAATTAACGAAGAATAGATTGCGCTGTCGTCTAAATTCGTGCGTTCCTTAAGCGAATATCTCCACGAAAGCTTGTCTATATACTTCAAATGCTCTGTTAAAAAATCATACGGATGCACACAAATTTCCTCGTCTTTTTCGAAAAGAACACACTCATATTTGCACTCATTCCACACAGCAGGTATCCAAATTGGCGCGACGTCTTTATCTTTGTGTATAGACAAGTAATCCTGAACAAGTCTAAATTTGCTTTCTTTGCTCATTAACAGATCCACCTCTCGTTGATTGCAGTTCTACGTTTAGGGAACAAAAACCGTCTTTACGGTGTCACTCCCAACCACCTTCAAAGAGTTCAATTCATAGCCGATCAACTCGTTTATTGCTGCTTCGTGCTGATTGAGCTTAACTTTTCTCGTCACCAGTTTCTCTAGTTCAGGCCTCTCAGCGGCAAATTGCAAAGCTTCCTCGAACATGTAGCGGTATTCGCCCGCTGCGATAATTTTGATTGCCTGCTGTACGAATTTGGTAGGGGAAAAGGTGTACCGATACTTCGCATTAATTCCAAAAGGAATGATGCGCCCTCCACGCTCAATCCATTTCTCCGCCACTTCGAGCTGAGTGCCCACCGTATCGATAATCACATCAAACTTATGTCCCGCACAGATTTCATCTACGGTAGCTTGATTTAATTGGGATGGTGTTAGAGCAAAATCCGAGATTTCTCTAGCAAATGCCAACCGATAGGGATTAATTTCCGTCGCTACCGTGAGCGCAGCTTTTGATTTGCTCACCCTTTGACTTAACAGTCCCATTGGACCCGATCCAAGAATGAGCACCTTATCGTCAGCTGTGACATTAGCTTCTTTGAAATTGTGCAGCACACAGGCAAGCGGCTCAATTAATACCCCCGTTTCCCAGCTCATATGATCAGGCAGAAGGTGTGCAAACGTTTGTGCAGTAGTGTAAAAAAAAGTGAATGTCCCATTTCTATTCAAACCAGCAATCCGCATCCCATTTCCATCCGGTCCTATACATAAGTGCGGCTGCTCTTTCAAGCAAAAATAACATTCATTGCAGCTTTGATTCGGATCGATAACTACACGGTCCCCCACCTTAACACGATCAACATTACTGCCAATTCCGATTACGGTCCCTACAGCCTCATGACCGCGAATGATTCCTGGAACTCCTTCCTCTTTACCGGTGATGACCGCTAGATCTGTTCCGCAAATGCCTGTCATCTCAATCCGGATCTTAACTTCATCCGGGGCTGCAATCTGTGGTTCTTCCCGTTCATAGCGCTCCAGCTTATGATTGGATGTCCACACCAGCGCTTCCATACGCATTCTTCCTCTCATCTTTTGAATTATCCATATTCAACCAAAACATATCATAACTCCCATGTAAAAGTAAGGTGAATAATGTCGTAAAATGTTATTACTTACATTTTCATATAATCATCACATAAGTAAACGCTTTAAATATTAAAAACACCTCTCTCGAAAATCAGAAAAGGTGTGCCTTTAAATAGGCCTATTTTGCAGGCTCCTGTTTTAAAATGATTTTTAAGATAAGGTAGAAATCTTTAAATACACACAAAATATGTTACTCTTACTGAGTATGTGACCAGTTTGTTCATAATTATTGATTATCAACGATTGCTCTCTGAAATCTAAAAAAATAGGACGGTGCATCATATGGTATTTGCATTTTTGTTTATATTCGCTATGTACGCGGCAAGTAACTATTACATCGCGAGAAAGATTTTTAAATGGTTACAACATGTATTTCCAAATATTAATGGGATTATATACGGAGTCATCTACAGCTTGTGTGCGGTAACAATCATTATTAATCTACTATTGCCCTCTTCAGCTATGACGACCGATTCAAGTATTGTTAATTTTATTGGTCAATCCGGGGACTATTGGATGGGGATCTATTTCTATTTGTTCTTGCTGTTACTCCTTTCCGATGTAATCTTACTTATTAGTAAATGGATCAAAATCATCCCCTCCCCCGCCCCAAAACGTGTTATTTTCCATACAAGATCAGTAGTTTTTATTTTAGTCATAGGGTTGGTGTCCTATGGGATTTATAACGCCAATCAGATAAAAGAAGTATCGTATCCCATCCAAATACACAAAAGCACCTCATTAGAGCATTTAAATATTGTTCTAATCAGTGACTTACACTTAGGCTACATAAATGATGTGAAGTTTCTTGCAGAGGTTGTTGATCGCATTAATGATATGCAGCCGGATATTGTGTTGATGTCAGGAGATATATTTAATGGAAACTACTATGCCCTCTCTAATCCTTCCAAAGGAATAGAGTTATTAAATACTATTCAGTCCACCTATGGGGTTTATGCTTGTTTAGGTAACCATGATGCAGGACGATCCTACGATGAAATTGTGAACTTTATAGACAAGAGTAACATTAAACTTCTAAATGATGAGCATGTCGTTATTGATAATCAATTCGTTGTAGTTGGTAGGAGAGATTCATCCCCGATTGGTGATCAAGGAAACGCTAGAGCAGTTAATTCTGAAGTGATGAGTAACATTGATACCACTATGCCCGTTATCGTAATGGATCATCAACCAACGAATATGATTGAATACGGAGATGACGTCGATTTGATACTTAGTGGACATACACATCAAGGACAAGTATTTCCTGCAAATCTAATCACCAATGCTATGTTCACAGTAGATTACGGACACTATCAGAAGAATCCAAACAGCCCTCACGTCATCGTTACATCTGGTGTTGGGACTTGGGGACCGCCATTACGCATTGGTACGAACAGTGAGATAGCACAAATTAAAGTTGATTTTAAATAATATGATTTTAAAAAAGCGGACAGCCTTTGGACGAGAATTAACGTCCTAGACTGCCGCTTTTTTTGGTCAATAATATAAAAAACATGGAAGAATATCCCGATATTATGGATATAAGAGAATAAATGGAATAAAAAGCAGATAGGGGCGCGTTAATAATGAAGATTCAAGGCTCAACCCAGCTTGATTTAAATGCCTACATAAGTTCGAAAAAGCTCGCGGATAAACCGTCCTTAGTCAATGGCACAATACCCGAACTGTCGCATGAGACCGACACTGTGGAAATCAGTTCGGCTTCCAGACAGTTAGCAGCATCCGATATTGTAAATCATTCGGCTACATATTTCGGAACTACCCAAATCAACGATTCACTTACCCGCCTGCTGGCAGATCAACCCTCGGAAGTGAAGGAAGCTGTCTACGGCATCATTCAATCCAACTTCATTACAGACGTAACCGGAGACGAGGAAAGATCAGCGTTATTAGAATTGGGACTAACTCAAGCGAAGTATATCGCTGACAATTATATTAAGGATGATAAAGCAGCAGAATTTATGAATACGATCCGTCAGATCGGAGCGATCTCTACAACAAGAACGGTAGATCCTGAAACGAAACAAATCCAATACGATACACCACCGCAAAGACCTGTTGGAGCTCCAGAGGATTATATGGATTTAAACTATATGATGAAAAAATTCGAGCCAAAAACGCTGGAAAAGCTACAGGAAGCTATTGTGAACGGAAAAGACTGGAGTAGCATCTTACTAAACTTCGCCAAAAATGCAGCAACTCGTAAGGATTGGATACAGGAATATAAAGAAGATGTAAACAAACAGATCGGCAGTATCCCCAGCGAGAACAGATTCCAAAATACTTCCACTTCCAGCCTGAGTGGGTTTGTGGGAGATATCCAGGATCTGATTACCCAGGCAGGATTTCAAAACAGTGGATTTCTAACAAACAATATAGAAGCTTTTATGCGTACATTGGGAAAGACGCTCTAGAGCATTGACCACAATAATGATAGAAATCCACTACCCCATGAGGTGGTGGATTTCTATGCAAACAAGGCCTGAACAACATAATTCACAAAGGGTATAAACGGTGCTTTAAATTTTAGATAAGCTTATAAATACTTTCTTTTATACATCAAGGTAATTTGCCCTGCTATGTATTCTGCGCTATATTGGCTTCCATCCTTAATCCACCACATAATAATCCCCAGTAGTGATGCCGCAATAATATCAACGGAGACTACCTCTTTAGTGGGATCTATGTTTCTCGCTTTTCTTCGTTTTTCGATCGTATTTTTTAACAGGTTGGTCAAGTGCTGTTTAAAACCTTTGTGCTCAATTAATACAGCAAACACTGTCCGGTATTCATAAAAGTAATTTAAAAATGTGACCAGCTGCTCATGTTCGTTGTTACTCTTCACATGTAATAGCGGTTCAACCTTCATGGACAGCTCGTCAAAGATTTCATGTACAATCTGGCGCAATAAGTCGTTAATATCCTCATAATGCAAATAAAACGTTGCACGATTCAGCTCAGCACGGTTGGCGATTTTTTGGACAGTCAATTGAGAAATCTCCACATTCTCGGCCAATAATGAAAAAACAGCATTTTTCAGCATCTTTTTTGAGCGAATGGCTCGTGGGTCAACTCTTTTATGTTCGGACATTTCATCCCTCTATTATCGTTTATATAGTATTTCATCAACTAATTTACCCATTCTGTCGATTAGTCGACATTTTCAATAAAATTGCAAATAGGAATACCGTTTAAATGCTGATATGATTTATTTTATCGACACTATGTCGAAAAAGCAATGAAGAGAGGCCTGCACCATGCAAGAAGATATTAAGAAAATAAATAAAGGAATCCTACTAACCATCCTGATTTTTGGTTGTTTCTTATCTACACTCAATCAGACGCTTTTAAATGTCGCCTTAAGTAGTCTGATGGATGTATTTGATGTCACGGCAACAACTGTACAATGGATTTCAACGGGTTTTATGCTGGTCAACGGGATATTGATTCCGATTACAGCCTATTTAATGAAACGTTTTACAACACGTCAATTATTTCTAAGTGCCATGTCATTTTTATTACTTGGCTCAATCATTTGTGCAGCAGCGCCGAGCTTTAGTCTACTCTTAGTCGGACGGATGATCCAAGCTGCTGGTGCAGGCATTATAATGCCGCTCATGATGAGCGTTGTACTCGCGATCTTCCCTATTGAGAAACGTGGCAGTGCTATGGGACTGCTTGGACTCGCAATGATATTTGCTCCTGCCATTGGACCGACGCTCGCGGGATTTGTTGTCGAATATCACTCTTGGCGCTGGTTATTTATCGGCCTTATCCCACTTGTCATCCTTGTTATAGCGTTGGCGTTCAAATATTTAGTGAATGTATCTGAGACCTCTAAGTCGAAACTGGATGTAGTAAGTGTTCTTTTATCGACCGTCGGATTTGGTTTGATTTTATACGGCTTCAGTAGTGCAGGCAGTAAAGGCTGGGACGACGTAATAGTGATCCTGACATTAGGCATTGGAATCGCTGTAACGGCCGTATTTTGTATTCGACAAATCAAGTCAGATGATCCGCTGCTAAACCTGTCTGTCTTCAAAAATAAAGTATTTACGCTGACATCTCTTATTAATGTATTAATCACCATGATGATGTACGCAGATATGATTCTATTGCCTATTTACCTGCAAAATGGCCGTGGTTTTACAGCATTTGATGCAGGACTACTCTTGTTGCCGGGGGCGCTCGTAAATGCGTTCATGTCGCCCGTCACCGGTAAATTATACGACCGTTTCGGTGCCAAACCGCTGTTCATCATTGGTCTGCTATTTATTATTCCATCTATGTGGGCGGTAACTGATCTATCTGAATCGACCACGTATATGTATCTAATGATTCGTACCATTGGCTTGCGAATTGGATTAAGCTTTATTACGATGCCACTCAATACAGCCGGACTAAATGCGTTGCCAAAACAACTAGGAACGCATGGCACAGCAGTGAACAATACCGTTCGCCAAATTGCCGGAGCCATCGGAACTGCTGTCGTAATTACGATTTACACTGTGCAGGCTACAAGTCATGCGGCCACAGTGATGCAGAGCAATCCCTCTACTACTCCTGAGATCCTTAAATCCCTTGCATCCATTCTTGGGGCAAGTGACGCCTATTACTTTATGATGATTTTATCCGTCACCGCGTTTGTTATAACCTTATTTATGCCTATGAAAAGCAAGATCACGATTGAAAAGAAAGCAAACCTAGTTAACAAGGAATAACCTTGGTTGTAACTAGCAATTGCAGTATATGAAGAAAAGCCATTCCGTATAGGAATGGCTTTTTGTGTGAATCCCTCACTCAAGCTTAATTACTTTTCCCTTTTTTGCTTCTAATCGAATACAAGATGAATAATAAAATAAACCATAACGGAGTACACAATAAAGCCGGGCGTGTTTCTCCAGCGAACAGCATGATGATCAGTATTCCAGCGAACAAGGTTAAGACAATATAATTAATAGCCGGTGTGAACGGTGCTTTGAATTTGGATTTCGCCTGTAAGTCTGGCCGGGTTTTCTTATACTTAATATGGCAGATAAGAACAATGCCCCACACCCATATAAAACAAATGGCGCTAATCGTTGTCACGATTCCAAAAGCCTGCTCCGGAATAAGTTTACTCAAAAGAGCACCCACAGATATAACAATTGTAGAAATGAATAACGAGTTACCTGGGACATGGTTTTTATTCAGTTTGCCCAAATGAGGTGACGCCTGGTTATTTCTACTCAAATTATAGAGAATTCGGCTTGTCGAGAACATTCCACTATTACAAGCGGAAGCGGCTGAAGTTAATACAACAAAATTAATAATCCCTGCGGCAATTGGAATCCCTACTAAAGTAAAGGTTTTTACAAAAGGACTCTCTGCCGGACTTAGCTCCGTCCAAGGGTTAATGCATAACAGGACGAAAAGCGCACCGACATAGAAAAATAGAATCCGTAAAGGAATTTTATTAATCGCAGATGGGATATTTTTCTCCGGATCCGCTGTTTCCGCTGCCGACACCCCGACCAATTCCACACCCACGTAAGCAAATACAACCATTTGAAAAGAAAATAAGAAGCCTGATATACCGTTCGGAAAAAAGCCCCCATACTCCCATAGGTTTCGTATCGTCACCGATCCTGCATCCGTCTTAAACCCAATGATCAGTAAAATGACCCCAAGACCAATCAAGGCGAGAATCGTAATTACCTTAATTAAAGCAAACCAAAATTCGAGTTCCCCAAAGCTCTTTACAGTTAATAGATTAAGTCCTAATAACACGACTAGACAGGCGATGGCAGGAACCCACTGCGGGATATCAAACCAGTACTGTACATATACGCCAACAGCAATGACATCAGCCATAGCCGTCATAATCCAGCAAAACCAATAGGTCCAACCGGTAATGAATGCGACCCGTGATCCAAGGTAGTCTTCAGCAATATCCGTAAACGATTGATAGCCCGCTTTAGATAATAGGAGTTCTCCCAGTGCTCTCATCACAAAAAACACAGCAATACCCACGATTAAATACGTGATCATAATGGATGGGCCTGCCTTCTCTATCGCCTTACCTGATCCCAAAAATAATCCTGTACCAATGGTGCCGCCAATAGCAATAAGTTGAACATGCCGATTAGCCAGCTCTCTCTTTAATTCTGGTTGTCCCATACCTAGTTCCCCCTTGTGAGTACAATAAATTAGAATAAAAAAAAGAGAGATTGGATGTCATCCAATCTCCCAGATCGTAAGAATATCAAATAATATTTGCCCTGCTGATAGCGATCAGCATGACAAATACATATTCAGTACTCTTCTGTCCTTTTGCCTGAGATTGTGAACCCTTCGGCGCCGCGGAATTTCCGCAGTCTCTCCAGAAGCTGCTCCAGCTAAAGTGTAATCCTTAGCCATCATAGCTCGTGAATTATGAAGTTGATAAAGCGGTAACGCAGTAAAGCTGTTCTGATATTCTAACATATTACTTGTGATGTGAGTGTTAATCAGTGATAAAAGTCTCAAGAATTTAAAGTTAGCCTCATGAACATACTACTTTTTGAAAAGCAAAAAACTAAAGGAGTATGCTAATGAAAGCCGCTGTAGTAAAGAAATTCAAAGAAAAGTTAGAGCTACAAGACGTACCTAAACCAAAACCCGGACACAAAGAAATCCTTGTCCACATTCAGGCCTGCGGAGTGTGTCATACTGATTTGCATGCTGCTCATGGCGATTGGCCCGTCAAACCGAAACTCCCTCTTATTCCCGGACATGAAGGCGTTGGGATTATTGAAGAAATAGGTGAAGGAGTTACACACTTAAAGGTAGGAGACCGTGTAGGAATTCCATGGCTGTACTCAGCCTGCGGTCATTGTGAATATTGTCTTACTGGAAGAGAGACTCTTTGTCTGGATCAGCAAAATTCCGGATATTCCGTAGATGGCGGATATGCAGAATATTGTGTGGCAGCTGCCGATTATGTAGTTAAGGTTCCTGATAATCTAAGCTTCATCGAAGCGGCACCTTTATTTTGCGCAGGCGTTACTACCTATAAAGCTTTGAAAGTATCGGGTGTAAAGCCAGGTGAGTGGGTAGCCATTTTCGGCGTCGGAGGATTAGGGCATCTTGGTGTACAATATGCAAAAGTGATGGGAATGAACGTAGTGGCCATCGACACGTCGGATGAAAAGATGGAGCTTGCCAAACAACTTGGCGCAGACAAAACCGTAAACGCATTAAAAGAAGATGCGGCAGACTGGATTCAAAAAGAAATCGGCGGAGTACACGGTGTCGTTTGTACAGCGGTTGCGAAAAAAGCATTCGACCAAGCCTACCGTGCCATTCGCCGCGGCGGTACCTGCGTCATGGTTGGGCTGCCTCCTGAATCCATGGATGTTCCCATTTTTGATACCGTATTAAATGGAACAAAGGTAGTTGGTTCGATTGTCGGCACTCGCAAAGATTTGCAAGAAGCATTACAATTCGCTGCAGAAGGAAAAATCAAAACCATTATTGAGACACGTAAACTAGAAGATATTAATGAGATCTACGATCTTATGTTAGAAGGCAAAATCAATGGCCGAATCGTCCTTGATATGACGAAATGACCCTAAAGAAAACACGCTCGAAAAGTGCTACTTTTCGGGCTTTTTTATGACTAATAATTTTGCACAGTCGCACCAAACGTATTAGACTGTAATTTTAAAGCATAGAAGCTTGAGTCAATGACTACAGAGTGATTGATCTAACCATACGATCACACTAAGAAAGAGAGAAATATGTACACGATCAATAGATTTTCTCAGCTTTGCAAAATGAGTGCACGTATGTTGCGACACTATGATAAAGAAGAACTTTTGAAACCAGCGCATGTAGAGGCTACAAACGGCTATAGATATTATGAAAAAAGCCAACTAGAAACAGCGTTACTTATTAAGAGACTGAAAGAATATCGATTCTCCCTACCCGAGATTAGAACTATCCTTCAGACATCAGATAGAGAACTGCTGACTGAATGGATGCATTCAAAAATACTTGAGTTATCCAGTGAGATGAATCGAAATAGACAAATCATTGCAGAAATGCAAGAGATGATTGAAATCAAAGTGGATTTGATTCAAGGCGAACGAAGATCTTTTGATATATCGCTCGGAATGAGAAACGAGAAAGAGGTCCTAAGTCAAAGATTGCAAATTAACATTGCTGACATGGACAAGTATGTTGATTCCTTATATGAACAAGCGGAAAAAAGTAATATTAAGTTGCTTGGTGTTCCGTCTGTCATTTTTCTTGATGAGGCGTTTACCCCTGACCAAAGCGATATTGAATTGATGATCCCAATCCTTCATAAGAATGACGGCGATGCATCGAGGAAATGGCAAATAAAAAAACTTCCGCCAACTTTGGTTGCTACTACCTTGTATATTGGGAGTTATGACTATATCGGTTACGCTCATATGGCACTTGAAGAATGGATAGATGGCGGCGGCTATAAAAAGGATGGTCCACCTTATGAAACCTACTTAAAAGGTCCAGAATGTGACTGTCCTGAAGAAGAGTACGTGACGCAGATCTGTTTTCCTGTGATCAAAAAAAGCCAGGCAATAGATGCTTGACCTTGACACTATGTCAACGCTTATTCTACTTCCAGAGAACGAATCAGAACATAAGGAGATTTCATAATGAATAAGTTAGTTGTATTGTGCTCAGGGGTTATATTATCGGCTGTTTTCTTAATGGGATGTAATAAAATTAAAGCAGAAGAAGGTCGGCAAGCAGGCAAATACACAATGCCTGATGAAAGCAGCAAACATGAAGGTACATGGTTGCAGTGGCCCCATAACTTCACTTACGGTAAAGATTATAGGGACAAGGTTGAGCCTATTTGGATAGAAATGACTGATGCCTTAAGCGATGGGGAAAATGTTCATATTATTGCATTTGATAAATACGAAAAGAACTATATTTATGATCTTCTGTATGACGAAGGTATAGATATGGATAAAATCGACTTCTACATTGTTCCTACTGACGACGTATGGGCAAGAGATACTGCACCGATTTTTGTATACGACAAAGACAACAATATTAAACTCATGGACTGGGGATTTAATGGATGGGGTAAGAAAACGCCATATAAAAATGATGCATTAATCTCGAAGAGACTTAGTAAACAGCTTGGCACGGAAACCATTGATTTAAATGATGTTGTCCTTGAGGGTGGAGCATTTGAACTGGATGGTAATGGTACATTTTTATCGACACGTAGTGCGGTTACTAATAACAATAGAAACCCCAAATTAGCAGAAGCTGATATTGAGGAATATATAACCGAGTATCTTGGTGCTACTAATTTTATTTGGTTAGATGGTGTGCCAGATCTTGATATTACGGATTTTCATATTGATGGATTCGTTAAAATTCATGAAAAATCTACAATAATGACAATGAAAAAGAATGACTTAGCAGAATGGGGTGTCACTAATAAGGATATCCAAACCTTAATGAGCGCTAAAAATGCCTTCGACAAGCCTTATCAGTATGTGTATCTACCAATTAGTAAAAACAATGTAGTGCTTGATAATGGTGAAAACTTGGGGTACAAGGGTTCATATATTAATTACTACATTGGGAATACAGTTGTATTAGTCCCGAATTACAATGATCCTAATGACAAGGCAGCAAACGATATTATCCAAAAACTATACCCTGACCGCAAAGTTATTGGAATTGATGTAAGGGAGCTCTATAAAGAAGGCGGTATGATTCATTGTGTCACACAACAACAGCCCGTCCGTTTAAAGTGATTGCTTGTTGCAGTGACCTTTACGACTTGAAAACTAATGGACTCTCGGTATCCTTTAAAAGGCCCGGCTTAGCTCCTCAAATGAGCTGGGCTTCCTGGGACAAGCCGCTCTCTTTCCGAAGAGCACGGTTTCGATTAACAGTGAAAAGTATGCTGCCATAATATTTATTATAAGCCACAAAATTTGAGGTGATCGGAATGTTAGAGCGTTCTATGGAGAATGTAATGGAATCCGTGAAGGGAAGGAGTGATGTGTAAAATAAAAATGAAAAAAGGATGATGACAATGAATAAATACCAAGCTATAAATAGTGATGGATTTGAACTGAATTATTGTGTAAAAGGAACTGGAAAACCTATTTTGGTGATAGGCAGCAGTGTTTATTATCCTCAATTATTCTCAGAAGATTTATATGATACATTTCAATTTATTTTCCTTGATCATAGAGGATTTGTGAAGCCGCCCCGAACTCTGCAACCGGAAGATTATAGATTGGAGAAAGTATTAGATGATATAGAGACGGCAAGGCAAGATCTTAACTTAACAAATTTCATCTTATTAGGGCATTCAGGACATGCTTTCATGGCTTTGGAATATGCTAAAAAATATCCCTATCATGTCCAAAAAGTTGCCTTATTGAATTCAGCACCTACAAATAGCGGGGAAAGACAGCGTCAAAGTTTTGCATTTTTTAATGAGACAGCAAGTCCGGAGAGAAAAAGACAGTTCGAGATGGATATTGCTTTGTTAGAAAGCGACATTCAGAAAGATCCTGAACGGCGATTCGTTCACATGTGTATTCGGATGGGAGCCCAAAGCTTTTATGATTATACATTTGACGCAGCTTACATGTGGGAAGATGTATATACGAATATGCCAATTATCGATTATCTGTGGGGAGAAGCATTCGCAGAATTGAATCTTATACAATCAATCAATAACTTCAACAAACCAGTATTTATCGGTTTAGGCAGGTATGATTATTTGGTAGCGCCTGTTTCACTTTGGAATTCTGTTAATGAAACCTATAAGCACGTCAAAAAAGTGATCTTTGAGCATAGTGGTCACAACCCAATGTTTGAAGAACCTCGAATCTTTGACAAAGAGCTAAGCAAGTGGATCCTTGAGGACAATTGAGGCTTTCCTTTGTATAACGAAAAACACTAAGTTGATTCTTAGTGTTTTTTATTTCTTACTCTTTTCAGTTAAACCATACCTAAGTCGAACAGAGGATTTGGGGATGACCCTTTATTAATCTAGATTTGTTCAGTTGTCATCTTCGTTAACGCCTATATTTCGCTCGCATAAGAGCGTTATTTTTTCTTCACCGGTATCCAGATTTCTCCCGAAACATCTCCGTATCATAAATAGGGCGAAAATTTTAGAAAGTACAATCGTCGAAATTCCGCAAAAGGCGCTGCTTCAACCCTTCTTCGTTTGTTGTTAGCTCCTGCATGATTGGAATGCTCATATCGGTATTGATATTGTATTTAAGACCCCAGTGCATAATGGCAAATACGACTGGAAACAGATCAAGTGCCTTTTGCGTTGGGCGAAACATCGTTTGTGCGCGGTTTGATTTGCCTTCTGTTTTGATGAGCAGGCCTGCTTCAATGAGCGATTGGAGCCGCGCACTCAAAATATTGGTAGAGATGCGCTCTGTTGAAGCAAGAAACTCGCGGTAATACCGCTTGTTATGGATTAGGACGTCACGAAGGATGATCAGGCTCCACGGGTCTCCCCATATATCGAGCGCATAGACGATGGGACAAACGGTTGAAGTTCGCTTTTTCATGAGCACAATTATACTATTTGTACTTGCATTTTACAAGTACGTATTCTATACTCTGTTTGCAACTCAACAAATGAGCGAAGGAGATCACTCACATGAATCATAGTTACAGGACTTCTTTCATGGTAGATCAGAGCCCTGAGGAGGTATACGGCGCCATTAATAATGTCCGCGGATGGTGGTCAGAAGAAATTGAAGGCAAGACCGACGAGCTCGGTCAATTTAAGCATCACTACCAGGATATCCACCGTTGCACCCTCCAGATCACTGAACTCGTTCCAGGTAAAAAGGTGGTTTGGCACATCGTAGACAACTATTTCAACTTCATAGAGGACAATAGCGAATGGAAAGATACTGACGTAATCTTTGAAATCGTCAAGAAGGGCGACAAAACGGAGGTTAACTTTACGCACGTAGGGCTCGTCCCAGCGTACGAATGCTACGCCGTCTGCTCGGACGCCTGGGGCTTAAACATCAATGGCAGCCTGCGAAGCTTGATTAGCGAGGGTATAGGCCAGCCTCAATCAAACGATCAAATCGTCGAAAAACACGGCCTGGAAAATGCATAGAAATATTCTTCTTTAGACAGAAAATAAAAACTCACCCTTTATAAACTGTACCCTATCGAGTAGACACTTTTAAAAAGTCTCTCGGTAGGGTATTTTTGTTTATAACGAAGAAGATAGGGAAGAGGAATGATATGAGCAAGAAAATATTTACAGATAAAGAGATCAAGCAGTTATCTAATAATCCGTATGTGAGGTCCGTATCTTCAAAGGCAATTACATATACAGATGCGTTTAAGCAATTGTTTATCTCAGAGAATAATAAGGGGAATCCACCGAGAGAAATATTTGAAGAATGTGGTTTTGACGTAACCGTTATCGGGCTCCAAAGAGTCGAATCTTCAAGAAAGAGATGGCGTGCGAGCTACCAAGAGAACGGAATCTTAGGTTTGCAAGATACAAGAAGCCACGCCTCAGGAAGACCCCTTAAACGGGAGCTAACGCTCGAAGAGAAGAATGCCAAACTGGAGGCTCAGAATGCCTTGCTACGAGCGGAGAATGAACTGTTAAAAAAGATTCGTTTCATGGAAAGGAGGCAGAACAAAGGATAGCACTTTCATCTAGCCAGAAATTTGTCTTTATTCATACCACCATCGAGAAAATCACTTATTTATTTTACGGATCGGGTAAAAAAGCCTATTTATCCACAATCAAAGATAGTTCAACCAATGAGATCCTGGCATATCATGTGTCAGATCGAATCACAATGGATCTTGCGATAGATACTCTCTTGAAACTTAAGAAAAACCGAAGGTTTAAGCGAGCTGACGGTGCCTTCATTCACTCTGATCAGGGATCTCATTATACACATCCGGATTTTCAAAAATGCTTAAGAAAATGAAATTAAAACAATCCATGTCCAGGCGGGGAAACTGCTGGGATAATGCCCCACAAGAATCTTTTTTTGGTCATTTTAAAGATCAAGATTCCATTAAGCCTTGTTTGACTTTGATTGAGTTGAAACAGGAGATTAAGGATTACATGACCTACTATAACCACTACAGGTATCAATGGGATTTAAAAAAGATGACCCCTGTTCAATGTTCAATACAGAGATCATCTTCTTCAATCTGCTTAGACTTTTTTTAAATGTCCTTTACATAGGGTACAGTTTATTAGAGAGTGAGTTTTTATTTTGATTCCATGCATGTGGCACGGACGAGTTGTTTATCCGCTGCATCCCTATCTTCCACCGACCCCCGCTTTATAAGCGCGATGTCGCCCATCTTTTCAATGACGTAAAAATGCAAAAAAAATCCATCGTATCTATTAACCCTTAGTGCTCTCGTACTCCACTGCCCCAATTACAAGCAACTTTCAGTATCTCCAAGACTTTCAGGCCAGAATTACGCCTTACTTATGATAAGGTTCACCATATCGCCACAAAAGTAAAAGAACTCTTCATGAGAAATAGCATGAAGAGTTCTTCCCATAGAATTGAACAAGAGTTAGGCTTTGCATGATTAGCAGATGCACACCTTACTTGCGTCAAATTTATACAAATGGATGTGGAATATACAGTTCTTCTAAACGGGTAATTTCTTCAGAAGTCAATTTAATCGACAACGCCAAAACCGCATCTTCCAGATGGCTGATTTTGGTCGAACCCATAATCGGCGCTGTGACCTCTTCCTTTTGCAGCAACCATGCAAGTGCAATTTGTGCGCGCGAAATTCCCCGGTTAGCGGCAATTTCCACAACTCTTTCCGCGACTTTGCGATCAGCCTCTTCCGTTTTATTAAACAAAGCCTTTGCTACCTGGTCCTTCTCTGATCGCGCGGTCTGCTCATTCCAATCCCGAGTTAACCGGCCTGCAGCCAAAGGCAGGTAAGGAGTGACGCCAACTCCCTCGTCTCTGCAAAGGGGGAGCATTTCTCGTTCTTCTTCCCGATAGAGCAGGTTTAATCTATTCTCCATGGAAACGAACCGTTTCCAGCCGTTGCGCTCTGCGACATGCTGAGCTTTCGCAAACTGCCATGCCAGCATGGAGGATGCTCCGATGTATCTGACCTTGCCCGCCTTAACTAAATCGTGAAGAGCCTCCATGGTCTCCTCAATTGGCGTATTAGGATCCCACCGATGGATCTGGTACAAATCGACATAGTCTGTTCCGAGTCGTCTTAGACTGTTATCAATTTCGGTCATGATAGCTTTACGGGAAAGTCCCACAGCATTCGGACCTTTGCGCATCGGAACAAATACCTTTGTTGCTATGACGACTTCGTCACGTTGAGCAAAGTCCTTTAGAGCACGCCCGAGAATTTCTTCGCTTGTTCCGTCGGAATACATGTTGGCGGTGCTGAAAAAGTTGATGCCCGATTCGAGTGCCTTCTTAATGATCGGTCTGCTTTGCTCCTCATCCAGAGACCATGGGGTATTGCCGCGTTCAGGTACTCCGAAGCTCATGGTTCCAAGACTTAACCTTGAGACCTCTAACCCGCTGCGTCCAAGTTTTACATATTCCAATTGATTGCACACTCCTTAAGGATATTGGGAAGGCATTCAAGCCTTCAGGTTATCTACACATATCTCCGTGAGCCAGTGCCACTCGAGACTACGTCACCACGGGAGTTGGCGTCTTTCGTTTGAGAATGTGCCCGTCGGACCGTCCTCGTTGAGGAGTGCAAGGCGCACGGGATGTCGCGCGGCTTGCACGACGGTGCCCGTGCCCTCAAAGTTGTTGAGATCCGTCGCGGTGAAGCCCGGGCATACCGCATTGACCTTAATGCCTGTCGACTCGAGTTCAATGGCAAAGGCGAGCGTAATCGCATTGAGAGCCGTCTTCGAAGGGCTGTAAACGGCGCCGAACATCTCGCGATGTGAATTAGTCGGATTCGCGTTCAACGTCAGCGAGCCCGAACCGCTTGATACGTTGACGATACGCGCTGTCGGCGCTTCACGAAGGAGCGGCAGCATCGCTTGCGTGACGGCGATGACGCCGAACACGTTCGTCTCGAACACTGCTCGCACCTCTTCTAGAGAGGCTACGCTTGGGCGCCCCGACTTCCCGACCTCCTCAAGAGGCCTGCCCAGCTGACCTTGGTGCGATATGCCCGCATTGTTCACGAGCACATCGAGACGACCGAGCTCACTCCGGATGCGCTCTGCCGCGGCGGAGATAGAATCCTGCTTTGTAACGTCGAGTTGGAGGCCATGGGCATCCGCTCCGATACTCTTCGCGGCCGTCTCCCCTTTCTCGAGATTGCGGGAGCCGACGAGCACAGTGAAGCCGTGAGCCGTGAGATCTTTGGCGATTTGAAGACCAATTCCTTTATTGGCTCCGGTGACCAAGGCCACGGGTTTATCCTGCATAAGAAACAACTCCTTTAGTGGGGATTTACTGTTCGATACAGGTTAATACATCAACTTGGTACTCGACAGTTTTCTTTGAGGTTGACATATCAACTTGAATATAGGCTAACACCTTGTGGTTGATGTGTCAACCATGATATTATACATGCATGGATATCAACAAAGTAAACGAAGATGAAATGCGAATATGGAATATGTGGAAAGGCTCCTTTAAACGAATCTTCGGTCGCGTTGTTAAGGAGCTTTCTGAACGTACAGGACTATCAGAAGGAGACTTTGG
The DNA here is from genome assembly GCF_002264395.1 of Paenibacillus sp. VTT E-133291. GTDB lineage: Bacteria > Bacillota > Bacilli > Paenibacillales > Paenibacillaceae > Paenibacillus_AQ > Paenibacillus_AQ nitricinens. Next base: position 57,620 of record NZ_NFVA01000021.1, on the reverse strand, counting down.
AATACTAGATCGGTTAATCCAATTCGGAGATGGCAAGCTTCGCCAACAGGAACTAGCCGACTCGATGAACTGGGATAAGAGCAGATTATCCCATCATTTGACGCGGATGGAAAAACGGGGCCTTGTTAAAAGGGGGCCATTAGACGCAGATCGTGGTGTCCAGGTCATCATTACTTCTGCAGGAAAAGCAGCTTTGGATGAGGCCCTGCCCATCGTCTCAATGGCAATACGCAAGTATTTTCTGGATCAATTAACCGATCAAGACATTGAATCGATTACGAAGCTTGCGGAAAGAACAAAAAGCGACCCTAGCCTCTAGTAAAGCCTCGTTAACTTGATCGCTTCTCTGGGCACTGTCCATGCTGTATATTCGAAAACGACAAGGGACTGAACCGGTCTTTCCCTTTATCTGTACCTCCAAGAAACACGCAGCAGCCCGTTTAATTCGGCTTTTCCGCCAGTCGTGGGTAGCTCACCCCCTTTTCGCCTCATTTATGGTACGGTTCCCCCCGATTTATCTTCACCGCGCGATAAATCTGCTCCACCAGCACCAGGCGCATGAGCTGATGAGGCAGCGTCATGCGCCCGAAGCTCATGCGCTGCTGCGCGCGGCGCATGACCTCGTCGGAGAGCCCATGGCTCCCTCCGATGACGAACACGACATGGCTCGTCCCATAGGTGCCGAGCCGGTCAATTTCTGCGGCAAGCTCTTCCGAGCTCCACAGCTTGCCGTCGATCGCGAGCGCAATGACATGCGCCTCGCTCTTAATGTGCGCGAGGATGCGTTCCCCCTCGCGCGCCTTAACAATACCGACCTCTGCTTCGCTTAGAGAGTCGGGCGCTTTTTCATCTGCCACCTCAATCACCTGAAATTTCAGGTACGGCGTCAGTCGTTTAGCATACTCTGCGATGCCACTAATCAAGTACTTTTCCTTCAATTTTCCTACGCCAATAAGTTGAATAAGCATAAATACCTCCTATTATAGTCCTCTATAGAAATAGCAAAAGGACGCGCTCTAGGCGTCCCTTATAGTTTTAGTAAGTACCTTCTCTCGCCCAATCCTTATATATCTTGTGTTTCATGTATTCCCTGTCCTCATAGGTCAATCCGTTACTTCCCTTCCTCCCGCTCCTCCATCGCAAAATCCGGTTTTTCTCCAGCTTCATAAGCACTTAATATGGAATCCAGCAAACCTGGGAACCTTGCGTTAAGATCTTCCGTCCGCAGCGACAGTATGCGCTGTGTTCCTTGTACCCGCGTAAAAACTACCCCTGACTCACGCAAAGTACGGGCATGGTGGGACATGGTGGACTTTGCAATTGGAACGTTGAAGCCGTTGCAAGCCTGCTCTCCATTTAAGTGAATATCCGAGACGATATGAAGGCGAATCGGATCGCTGAGCGCATACAATATGGAAGCAAGCTGAATGTCCTTGCGGTCCGGATGAAATAGTATTTTCATGGATGATTATCCCCTTTGTCCTACAATTCATACGAAAAAAATATTGTTGTTCCTAATTGCATTTTATATCAACGCATGCTATATTTCAATTGTTCGTAAGTAATCGAACTATTAAACAATAATAAAAGGAGTGCTTCACACATGACTTCTGTAAATAACCTTTCCGCAAACGCGGATCATGAAGCCTCCGCTCCGGAAGCGACTCTTCCACGGGAAGGCTTGCTGACTCTGCTGTTCAGCATCGCTGTAGTTCTCGTCATCATGAATACGGCCATGTTCAATCTGGCACTGCCTGATGTAACTGAAGCCTTTGGGATTACGGCTGCATCCGCTTCTTGGATTGTTACCGGGTATTCCATTATGTTCTCAATTGCCTCCATCACGTACAGTCGTCTCTCTGACTTTCTGCCGATCCGCCGCCTGTTAGTAATCGGGCTGTTGACGCTAGGTTTTGCGGCTGTTGCTGGATTTTTCAGCACCAACTTTGTCTTTCTGCTAATCGTACGCATTCTACAAGCGTCGGGCGCGGGCGCAGTCATGTCCTTATCGCTTGTCCTGTTTACCCGCTATATTCCACAAGCCCGTCGGGGAAAAGCGATGGCGACGATTATGTCAGCCGTTTCACTCGGTCTAGGGCTTGGGCCGGTAGCGGGCGGAGCCATCGTCGAATATCTCGGCTGGATCTGGTTGTTCGCTGTTACAGCAGCAATTTTGCTTCTCGTGCCGCTGTTCCTTATCCTGCTGCCCAAAGAGGTACCCACACGTGGCTCCTTCGATGTCCTTGGTGGGCTGCTCTTGGGCGTCGGCACCACTGGGCTGCTGCTGTTCCTAACCAGTGGGCTGTGGGTGGCCTTGGTCGCCGGAATTGTAGCCATTGCTTTATTTGTTGGCCGCATCCGCAGCACGCCAGACCCTTTTGTGCTGCCTGCGCTTTTCCGCAACCGCTCCTATCTCGTCCTGGCGCTGGTCGGAATCGCCTCCTATCTGTGCAGCTTCGCTACCCTGTTCCTGCTGCCACAGATTCTGACTCATCGCTTTGGCTTCAGCGCAAGCCATGCTGGACTTGTGATCTTTCCGGGCTCGCTGCTCGCCATTTTCGTATCCCGTTCCGTCGGAAGAATCATCGACCGTTATGGTAATGCAGGGATTTTACGCTTTGCTCCACTGCTAGTGCTGACCGCTACTGTACTGTTCGCTTTTTTTGCCGGGCGATCCTGGGTTGCCGTCATGCTCATCTATATGATTATGAGTCTTGCCTTCACGACGTTGTCCAGTAGTGTCTCCAATGAAATCTCTCGGATTCTGCCATCTTCGCAGATCGGCTCCGGAATGGGACTGTTCCAATTGCTGCAATTCTTTAGCGGTGCCTTCAGCGTAGCTATGGCCGCAAGCGCACTCGAATGGCAGCGCGGGCTGCCGCTCTGGACGGCCTACTCCAACATTTACTGGGGACTCTCGATTGCCGCACTGCTTGCCATCATCTCAGCCATTCTCTACCGCAAGAGCAACCGCGGGGGTTCACCAGCCAACATGGCAGACGCAGCAGATGCCTAAGATTAATCCTTTAATTCCATACAGTATTAAACGCAAAAACACCTTACAGCCCATTACGGGACTGCAAGGTGTTTTTTATAAGTCTTAACGGTCTTTAGACCACCAAATATTCCGCATTCTTCTCACATTCCACACATTTGGCCGGCGGGTCCCAGTCCGAGAACTCGGTCTCCTTCAAGTCCACAATATCTGGTGCATCCTCATACTCGTCCACAAATTTGTCGATGGCTAATTCTACATGTTCTTTACATACTACATACATTCAACCAAGCATCCCTTTCTGTGCCGCTACGGCCTAATACTCCTTCTATTGTTCTACCATACTTCCCACGAAAAAGGAACTCCTATCTGCCGATTCCAGCGATCTGTTCATCCATTGTCTATATTCTTGCCCTCCTACAAAAAAAGATTCCTCTCACCCCAATGGGCAAAAGGAATCTCTACACGCATACCTCTCTATTTTATATATCATATTATCTCAAAACTCCCCATCCTACCCTATAAACTCCATCGGACGATCCAGCTCATACAATCTGCGGTAACGTGGTTCTTTTTTCATCAGTTCCGCATGGGTTCCACGCATTTCTACCGAGCCGTTTTCCATAAAAATCACTTCATCCATCTGCTCCGCACCGACCAAATGATGCGTTACCCAAATTAGTGACTTACCCTTCATGGCTTCGAACATTGTCTTCAAAAGATCACGTTCCGTCCGCGGGTCCAGCCCTACAGTCGGTTCGTCGAGAATGACGACAGGTGTATTTTGCAGCAAAATACGAGCTAACGCTATCCGCTGGCGCTCCCCACCCGAGAAACGTTGCCCCGCTTCACGGACAAAGGTATCATATCCATCTGGCAACGAGGAGATCAACGTATCCATTTTCGCTAATGCTCCAGCTTCCTTGATCGCTTGTTCGGAAGCCTTCGGATCACCCATACGAATATTGTTCGCTACCGTAGTATCGAATAAGTGGGGGCTCTGATTTAACACCGCAATAATAGAAGGAATATGTTCACCATAAGCCGCAGCAGCGAGACCATTAATCATAACCGAGCCTGCTGAGGGTTCAATAACACCTTGAATCGCCTTCAATAACGTCGATTTACCCGCACCACTTCGGCCGATGATCGCAATCTTTTTACCTTGTGGAATATCGAGGCTGAGATCGCGAACCGACCAGTTATCCGCTGATCCATAATGGTAACCTACCTTTTCGAGCCTGATGTGAGTACTCTTCATCGCATGAGGTAGAGCATCGACTACAGATACAGATGCTTTTTTAGACACGATGTTCTGCCCATGTCCATCTACACCAGACAACCGCTCCAAGGAGTTACGGTACTGTGGGATTTTCTCCACCGCTTCGGACACTGGCAGAAAGGCATCTGCAACAGGAAAAACAACCAATACGAACGCCGCAATCAACGTACCCGCAATCGCACCATCCGCAAATTCTCCAGCAGCCCAATACAGCATTGAAAGCACACCAACCCCAATTACCGCTTGCCCAATGAATGTGCGAAGACGTGCCCAACTGCGTAACGCTGCATCGGTTTGAGCCACTTTTCTCTCATCTGCTTCATACGTCTCTACGAACTGGCTTTGCCGTCCACTAATGACCCAATCACCCATGCCAAGCACGGCGTCAGTCAGCTTTTGATAGAGACGATTACGCTCTACTTTCACTTCACGTTGGCGCTTCTGTGTGAACAACAAAGATAAGAACGGTAGCACCACCACTAACACCAATATATACAGAGCCATCAATAACGCAAAAGCGATATCAAAAGTACCCAGTGCAATCACAGCTGCTCCATAAATCAGCAAAGCAATGATGCTTGGAAACACGGTGCGCAGATATACATTTTGCAAATATTCAATGTCATCCGCAAGCATCCCGAGAATATCCCCAGTGCGGAAGCGTGACGACAGGAACAAAGCCTGTGGCTCCAAAATATTGTACAAACGCACACGCATCTTAGATAGAATTCGCAAAATCGTGTCATGCCCAACTAGGCGTTCCACATAATGAATTACAGCCCGACTCGTCCCGAACGTACGCACACCCACAATCGGTACATAGATCATTAGAATATTTTCAACCGGTGTAGATGCTTTTGAGATCAGAAATCCTGAAGTATACATTAATGATGAGGCGGTAAAAATCGTCAACGCCCCAAGCGCAATAATAAGCACAAAACGCCAAAAATACGACGATACATACGGAGCAAACCATCCTTCACGTTTCAATGGATTCCCTCCAATTGCGACCCAATCAATTCATAATACGCACCCTTGCGGGCAAGCAACTCCTGATGGGTACCGATTTCTGCCACTTGTCCTTGCTTCATTACTACAATCATGTCCATATCAAGCATCCAGTGCAGGCGATGTGTAGCCAGGAAGACCAGCTTTCCTTCAAAAAGAGGCACCATCGTCTCCTTCAGCTCATATTCGGTTTCAATATCCAGATGTGCCGTTGGCTCGTCTAATAACATAATCGGACGACTGCTGAGTAAGGCCCGGGCTAAGGCTACACGCTGCTCCTGCCCACCACTGAACGAACGACCCCCGCCGCCGATCATCTCATCCAGACCATTCGGAAGGGTTGCCACCAGCTCTGATAATCCGGTAGCTTTCACAGCTGCAGCCACAGCTTCCATAGAAGCTTCAGGGTAATAGAAGCGAATATTATCAGCCAATGTACCGCTAAAAATATAAGGGCGCTGCGGGATATACGAGGTCTGCTTTCGCCAAGCCTCATCCGTTAATGCGCTAACCTTTGTACCGTTTACTGTGATACTTCCTGAAGTAGGGTGTAAGAAACCACCCAAGATATCGACTAGTGTAGATTTACCGGCCCCACTCTCTCCGATAATCCCAATTTTACTTGCTCCTTTAAATTGCAGGTTCACCGCTTCCAGCGAAGAAAGGCCCGCTTCCTCATATTTCACACTGACTTCCTTTAATGTGAGCACGCTATTCTCATGCCAAGTGAATATCTCTTCGGATGTTTTTGATACTGAATCCAAGGTTTGATTACCGTTTGAACCTATTACTTCAGCCTTCACTTCTTCCTGGTCTATGATACTCTTCATTGCTTCAGCGGCTTCCTTCCCATCCAAAGTAGCATGGAAATCTGAACCTACCAGTCTGACAGGCAGGAAATATTCCGGCGCCAAGATCAGAATGGTTAAGCCCGTAACAAGAGTCATCTGATCGTTCACCAGCCGCAACCCAAGACTTACCGCTACGGAAGCAACCGATAACATTGTAAAGAAGTCCAGAGCAAACGAGGACAAAAAGGCTACTCGCAGGGTTCGCATCGTCGCCGAGCGATATCGATCGCTGACCGTAGCAATACTCTTGCTATGACTACGACTGCGGCCCAGAAATTTCAGCGTCTCTAGCCCACGGAGGGAATCCACAAAATGATTAGACAATGTGCGATAAGATTTCAGCTGACGGTCCATCTGCTTGCGAGCGGTCATCCCGATCAAAATCATAAAAACAATAATAATTGGCATGGTAATCGTAAGAATAATCCCACTCGCAGTATCCATCTTGTAGATATAAATAAGTACCAAAATCGGTGTAATTGACATCCCTACCATTCTAGGGATAATCGCTTCCAGATATGTGCGGAACTTTGTTACGCCTTCCAGCACAAGTGTAACAAGATCCCCGGTTCCACGCCCGCCCACCATTCTGGGTCCGAGCTGGAAGAGCTTATCCATCATTTCCCTCCGCATATTGCTGCCCGTTGCTTCCGCAAAGCGGTAAGAGATACGGCTCATCAGCATGGCGCAAGCATGGCGCACTAGAAATGCAAGAAGGAACAATAGCGAAGTAGCCCATTGTTCCTTCAGAGGTTCTCCCGCAAATAGCGCAGAGATAACTTCTGCCAGCCATTTGGCCAGCAGAAGTATGGACAAGCTTTGCACCAGGGTAAGGAGACCAACGATCAGAAAGACCGGCTTAACTCCTTTATACCCAAGCAAATTTTTATCCATCAGTATTCAAGATGCTCCTTCTCGTGAACGCGTTTATGAAAGACAAAGTAACTCCAAATCTGATATCCCAATACGAATGGAAGGATGGTCAGTGCCACAATCGTCATTACCTTTAAAGAGTAATGACCGGAAGCCGCATTAGTGATTGTCAAATTAAAGGCTTGATCTATTGAACTAATCATAACACGTGGGAACAATCCTACAAAGATAGAAGTCACGGACAATGCTATTACCGCTCCTGTCATGCCAAAAGCATAGCCATCCTTCTTCTTTGTCATGAAATAACCCGATAATATGAATGCGATAATTCCTAGCGCTACTATAATCATAAGAACTAAACCACGTTGTTCGAAAATATCAGTCATATAATAAGTCATTACCACGAAAGCAAGCAATAAAGCTCCAAGTGGCAAAAGCAATCTTTGCGCCATTTTTCGAGCACGAGCCTGTAGATCACCTACTGTACGCAGGGTAGTGAACATTAGTCCATGTACCAAGCAAAGAAGAACAACAGTCACACCAGCCACTACGGTATACACATTTACGATATCAGTAAAACCTGCGTACATTTGCATATCCCCATCAATCGGCAAACCTTTGATGAAGCTGGCGAACACCACAGCAAGGAGGAACGGTGGGAGGAAGCTGCCGAAAAAGATGCACACATCCCAAGTTTTTTTCCAAGCTACAGAATCCCGTTTGCCTCTGAATTCAAAAGCAACACCACGTGCAATCAAAGCTAATAAAGCAAAGACAAAAGGAATATAGAATCCACTAAACAATGTTGCATACCACTCAGGGAAAGCCGCAAACATTGCACCCGCAGCAGTAATTAGCCATACCTCATTTCCATCCCAGAAGGGTCCGATCGAGTTAATCAAAATCCGACGCTCTGTATCATTTTTAGCCAGAATTTGTGTTTCCATCCCTACGCCGAAATCGAAACCCTCCAGGAAGAAGAACCCTATAAACAGAACTGCAATGAGCACAAACCACAATTCATTAAGAGAAATCATTGGGCGCCCTCCTCGTTATATGGATCATGCGAATCCCCGTGATCGTTATCCATCGCATAAGGACCTTTTTTAATCACTTTCATAAACAAACCAATCAGAACTAATCCGAGAATGGCGTAAATCGCTGTAAAAGAAATAACAGAGAATAGAACCTGACCACTCGTAATATTAGGTGACACACTGTCTTCCGTTGTCATCAGTCCGAATACCGTCCATGGCTGACGCCCGAATTCGGTCATGACCCACCCCGCTGTATTCGCGATTGGAGGAAGCAATAGTCCCCATAACATAAACCGCATAAACCAAGTGTTAGGACGGTCCATCTTTTTGCGCCACATTAAATACATTGCGTACATACCCAGTACAATCATTAACGTTCCTGCTAGAACCATGATCCGGAAACTCCAGAATGTCGTACGTACAGGTGGAATATAGTCACCGGGGCCATAGGTTTGCTCATACTCAGCCTGCAGCTCAAGCATACCTTTAACTTCACCGGAAAATTTACTGTATGAAAGGAAGCTCAGCATGTACGGAATTTGAAATTCACCTGTACTTTCTTGCTTCTCAGGATCAATATTTGCCCATACGGTCCAAGGTGCTGGGTCACCACTCTTACCCCACAGTCCTTCGGAAGCCGCCATCTTCATAGGTTGAGTTTCAACCAAATACTGTGCTTGCGCATGACCTGCCACTGCTACACCAATCGAAGAAATGATCCCTACGATCGCTGCAATTTGAAAAGATTTCTTAAAAAAAGATACATCTTGTTTCTTCAATATCTTGTACGCACTAATCCCCGTTACGAGGAAGGCGCCTGTTGCATACGCAGCAAGAACCGTGTGCGGGAATTCAACCAGCAATTGTCCGTTCGTAATCAGCGCGAAGAAATCATTCATTTCTGCACGTCCATTATTAATCGCAAAACCCACAGGATGCTGCATAAAAGAGTTCGCTGCTAGGATCCAGAAAGCAGATAACATCGTTCCGAATGCTACCAGCCAGATGGACAATAGGTGCACTCTCTTGGACACTTTGTCCCAGCCGAATATCCAGATTCCAATAAAAGTAGACTCCAGAAAAAAGGCTGCCAATGCTTCAACTGCAAGCGGAGCCCCGAATACATCACCCACAAAACGTGAATAATCAGACCAGTTCATGCCGAACTGAAATTCCTGCAAAATCCCTGTAACTACCCCTACTGCAAAGTTGATGAGAAACAGCTTTCCCCAGAACTGCGCCATTCTTTTGTACTCTTCATTGCCTTTTCTAACGTACATGGTCTCCATAATCGCAATCAAGAGCGCTAGTCCGATTGATACCGGTACAAAGAAATAGTGGAATATTGTCGTCGACGCAAATTGTATACGCGACAGCATTACTGTATCCATATTTGTCCCTTCCTTCTCCCCTTTTCGTTAATTATATTGTGTCAAAAATTTAGACGTTATTTTGTGATATATGTCACACAAAGGGGTACTATTAACGGTAAAATTCAAATGATTTGTGACAAAAATCACAATTTACCTTAAAAAAAGCAAAAAAAATAAGACGGTTTGACCGTCTTGAAGTTGTTCACTGCTCTATAACAAGCTTGACTCATAAAGGCATTGGTTAGGTAATGGAAATACCCTTCTTCAGCGATTTGAGATCGCCATTCGAATTAAGCAATTGTGGTAGCATCTTCGTGCTGCGAACCATTGGAGAGTCACATAGACGGCAAGAAGGCGCATGTTCAAATGCGAAATTATCCCTCATCCATCCGTTGCATCCATCATTGGTACACGCCCAAATCGCGGTATTTTCTTCCGGTATTTCTTCCAAAGGTTTCTTCCGGTAGTTCATTGCCGTTCCTCCCATCCTGTAAGTCAATAGTGACTAACTAGATATAAAAAGACCGTCCCAACTTTCACAAGCTGGGACGGTTTCTTCTATTATTACAGTTTTACAACGTTTTCGGCTTGTGGTCCACGGTTGCCTTGAACAACGTTGAATTCAACGCGTTGGCCTTCGTCCAAAGTTTTGAAGCCGTCGCCAGTGATTGCGCTGAAGTGAACGAATACGTCGCTTCCGCCTTCAACTTCGATAAAACCGAATCCTTTTTCTGCGTTGAACCATTTAACTGTACCTGTTTGCATGTGTGTTACCTCCACAAATTTAAATTAATATGTTCTTTTTATCTTCAAACAAAGAAAAAATTCACACATTGAAAAAGGTTGTATTTCCGAATATAACAGCCCTTTTCAATGCGAAAATTAGGGACTAAATGTATGATTGATATCATATTACCACACCTGATTAGCAAAGGCAAGCTGGCATCCGTATATATCCGTTTCTACCCTAATAAGTATTACCTTCCAATGTAAGGGTTGCCAGTCAGCCCAAAATTCATTAAATCAGCTTATAATTGCCATATTTATCAAAAATTTAGAAGAAACAGATCCCCGATAGCGATACAGAGTATCGCTATTTCAGGAAGCTCTACCTTCTCAACTGAAGGGGTAGTCCGCTCTACTTGTCATTACTGCTATATCATTATATGCCGACTTCCAGCATATTATTCCTCTGGTTTTTCAAGAAGTTTAACTGTGGCTTGATTGACTTTCCCATTTCGGTAATAGGTAATCTTCAGATCCTCACCAATCTTCGTCTGATTATATAAATACTTGCGAAGGGAAAGCGTAGATGTAATAGGTTGATCATTAAATTTCGTAATCACATCATTGAACTGTATTCCCGCTTCCTGTGCAGGTCCAACAGCATCCAGAACGACAACCCCATCCTTAACATTGTTCGGTAGGTTCAGTTCCTTGCGTTGGTCCTCTGCGAGAGGAACGTAAGGATTGTTTAAATCTACCGAATATACGCCTAAGTAGGAACGAGCAATCCGTCCTTTCTCAGCCAGTTCATTAGCGGTGTCTATCACATGGTTAGCTGGAATAGCAAAACCCAGCCCTTCTACACCTGTATCGGAGATTTTCATCGTGTTAATACCGATCACCTTACCATCCAAATCCACAAGCGCTCCGCCGCTATTGCCTTCATTGATTGCCGCATCGGTCTGAATGACCTCTTGCTCCCAATCATATACGCCATCCTGATTCAAGGATACGGGAACCTTCCGTTCAGTGTAGCTAACAATACCTGAAGTTAATGTGTCACCAAGTCCTAACGGGTTTCCGATGGCAATGACCGTTTCACCTAGACGAAGCTTCGAGGAATCTCCGAGCTCTGCGATTGTATTGATACCCTTGGCGTCAATTGAAAGCACCGCAATGTCACTCACTTTATCCGTTCCAACGAGTGTAGCTTTACGTGTCTCGCCATCTACTGTTACGACTTCAAGATTGCTAGAGTCTTCGATGACATGGTTATTAGTAATGATAAATGCCTTATTATCTACCTTTTTATAAATCACTCCAGAGCCTAATGCTGACTCATCCAGAATGTTCAATTCTTTATTATCTTCTTTATGATTGATAATACTTACTACTGCAGGACGGACTCTAGCAGCGGCTTGAATGATACGGTCAAACGGATCACTGCTTGGGGCAACCTCCCCAGTTGTTACTACCGAATTCGGGGTAGTTTCGTGACTCATTTGTCCAGTAAGCATACTGAATAAAAACACTGCCACCACAGCACTGATTAAGGAGCAGACGGCGGATATTTGCCAAGTAGCTAAGCCCTTGCGCGATCTTCGCACAGAATGCTTGCGGTTAGCAAATGATCCCTTTGATGCTTCATCCCCTCTGGACCGTGATACTTTAGTTGAATAGAAATCGTCATCAAACAATCCCACCGAAAATCTCCCCCTTCTATTGCCAACCGTTCACAGTATTTAAAACCTGAACCTCTAGCAATCACGTTCCAAGCATATACCTCTGCATCCTTTAGACTCCAACAATCACTAAAAAGTTTCACTTTATCCATTAACCACACAATAGTTTCAGTTAATCGAAAGAATTTTAGAATCTTTCAATATATCTTCTCTACTAGGAATATTTTGTAACTTAAAAGACTACACTAATAGAAAGGTTCCTTAAATTTAGAGTTTGCTTATCACGTCTATAATTGTATCACAGGCAACCGTCAATTCGTGATTTTCCTGAGGTAAAAAGCCTGCGAATTTTTTACAACTCCAGTTCTGCTTATCCTATATAAGGAGGTATAATTATGAATTCTTTTTCCACAAGTATGGATCTGGTCGAGTTTATCGGTAAGCTTGGTGATTTAAAGGATGAACATTACCATATGACCCTTGCCTTCAGTGCAATGATCGAATTGATGATCGATAAAGGCCTGATCTCCCGCCAAGAATTACAACGAAAGACTGCCGAGCTTGATCAGCTTATGACAACTGGCTCAACTTATCCCATGGCGTAGGTTGGTCATAATAGGTATCGCAAAGCTTAAACTCACTATCTTTAAAGAAACAGCCCCGATCCTCCATTGCGCAACGCACCGACATTTTGGCCAAATCCATCATATTATGATCCCGGCTTAAATGCGCTAAATAGGTACGTTTAGTCCGTCCTGTGAGAATTTCACTTAGTGCCGCTCCGGCTGCTTCATTAGAAAGGTGACCCATGTCGCCAAGTATACGTCGTTTCGTATTCCACGGATAACGTCCCATCCTCAGCATTTCAATATCATGATTCGCCTCCAGCACCAATACGTCCGCCTCTGAAATCGCATCTCTTACCTTGTCGCTAACATACCCCAGGTCTGTAGCTACACACAGCTTTTCTTTTCCATCATAAAAATTGTAGCCCACCGGCTCCGCCGCATCATGAGAAATTGCAAACGATTCTACACGCATACTGCCAAAATCCCTATGCTGTCCCGATTCCATAATGATTCGGTTATAGTCGGGTATTTTTCCAATGCCTTTTTCAATGGCTCCCCAGGTATTGGTGTTCGCATAAATCGGAAGATCGTATTTACGGGCCATTGCCCCGAGTCCTTTAATATGATCGGAATGCTCGTGTGTGACTAGAATCCCGTCTATCTCATTACCCGTTAGCTCGCGCATGGCCAACAGCTCATCGATCCGCTTGGCACTTAGTCCCGCGTCAATCATAAGTGTTGTCTCCCCGTTCCGTACCACCGTTACATTTCCGGTAGAACCACTGGACAGTACTGTAAATGAAATCCCCATTTTCCTTACTCCTTCTAATCTGTTGTCTTCGGACTGATGATGTCCGCACTTATAGCATCCACATAATAGGCATTGCCGTTCTCCAGCATGAACCGCCACATCGGTGACGCTACCTGACTTTCGGAGTTGAACAACTCACCATAATAACCAAGCTCAATCTCCTTCACTACGGAGTCTGCCGGAAAATATTTTTCAATCAAACTGCTAAGCGCTTGCGATGCCGGCAGTACCTTCTGTTCCTTATCGCTACTGCTTGCCCCTATCTCAATCTTAGGTGAGCGGAAAGCTACAATCTTCTGATCACTATTAATCAACTCTAACCTAACTCGGAATAGCGACCACTGATTCTGAACTAGCGGGTGAAGCACGAACTTCCCAACTTCACTTTCTTGAGAATCAAAACGATAATTTGCGATATCCGGTATTTGACTCTCAAGCGCCTTGCTAAGCTCGGTGAAGGAAGAATAGATCAGCTTGCTATCTATAGGAACATCTAATTTAATGGGTGGTTCATTCTGCTCTTCAGCAGAATATCGATAAGTGATATTAGGAAGCTGCGGGGTAGAAGCCGGAATGGGACACAACACACGAATCCCTTTCTGCTCCATGACCGCCTGGGTTTCTTCGGACAGGGAAGTGAAATCGAGATTGGCACTAACCTGATCGCGCAAATCAATCCACAGCTGATAACATAGCAGCAGATTTAGACCTAAAAAGGCGCAAATTAGTACATTTTTGGCTCTTCCCCAATCCATACCCTTACCTCCTAAATGTTATATGAACAACTTGTACATTAATTTAATGTAAGAACGCTGCCGTCAATAAGTGTAACCTTCCAGACTGGAAGTAGTTGCAGCTTTTCTTCTTTCACTACAGGTACATACGCAGGCGTTAAATCCTTCACTGCCGAAGTTTTACTAACCGCAGACAATTGATTCTCTAGCTCCACGCCTCCAGACAGCTCTACGATTTTCTTCACTGCTTTACTCTCATCAATATAGATTAACGAGCGTTCGTAAGAGGATACGGTGCCTTGCTGCAATTCCAGATTAATTACACCATACTGCAGCTGCGAATTACTCATGATCGGATAGGAACCATATGGATAGGAGCCATAATATTGTTGAAAAGAGACCTTTCTCTCCTGTCTCCCCTCCTCTGTGGCTTCAAGACGATAGGTTCCATTCCATCCACCATGTTGGTTCACAAATTCTACAGCTTCAAGCGCATCCTTGGCAGGTGTACTGTCTCCGGCTGGAAGCGCGGCAGGATCGCTATAGCTCATCCAATTCCGTTCCTTATCGACCTGAAGACTCCGTTTGCTATCCGTATAAATCTCCGAGCCATTTTTCTCGCGAATATATCTAGTGCTTCCAACATCGAAGAAAAGATTGTTCTGCATCTGTTCTATGGTATACATGCCTGAGGGCATCTCAACCTGAACCAGAGAAATCTTGCTGTCTGGCACATAATAATCACCATCTACGGACTTGTAAGGCGTCCAATTCTTGCCGAAATCCACATGCTGCTGCACGTCTTGCACAGTTAAATCCGCTTTTGCTGCTTCATATATAATGTCGCCTCTCGTGCTGAAGAAAATGGCATGCGCTTTGGAATCATTCTTAATGTTATAGATCCAAATGCGATCGATGCTTTCTCCTTCAAATAGGGAATCAGGTGACAGCTGCATAACCCGCTGAAGTAACGTTACCGGAATGCCGGATCCGAACGAAAGCTCAATCCCCGGATTCTCATTGCGAATCTTATCCCAGTCATAATCCTGTACCGAGTGCCGCTGGAAGCTTTCAAATCCACGCCCTTTTAGCCGATTCATAATCAAGCTATAGAACGTTGAGTCTGGATAAAAAAGCGTATGCTTGTTTTCGCCCATATGGATGATCATTTTATCAGGGTACAGCAGGTTCTCGACCTTTTCCTCCGGTCCCATATTGTCTGTCTTCACATATAGATTCTCGGAGAGTACCGCAGAGTCTGCACCAGGCAAGCGGTAAATCAAATAGTAACTCTCAACAAGGCTTCCCAGCACGAGCAAGGCTAGAATCCATGACTTCAATCTCTCCTTCATGTCTCACTCCCCCTTTGCGCATTCAGAGGTAGCGTAAAGGTTACCTTAGAGCCTTCATTAAGCTCGGATTGCAGGGAAATAGAGCCTCCATGGGCTTTCACAATTTCCCGGGCAATGGAAAGGCCAAGTCCGGTGCCTCCCATATTCCGTGAGCGCGCCTTATCCACCCGATAAAACCGTTCAAAGATCCGCTCGATGTCTTTTTTCGGAATACCAATCCCGGAATCACGTACAGAAATGGAGAGCATTCCATCCTCACTTTTCATGGCTTCCAATTCAATCGTACCGCCTTCTGGCGTATATTTTAATGCATTGGAGACCAAATTCCCCAAGACCTGATCAATTTGATCACGATCGAGCCATGCTGTGCTGACATCCCTACGGACCCTTGTACTAATGTCGATCCGCTTCTGCCGAATCTGAAAAGAAAAGCGGTCTGCTACATCCTCCAGCATCTCTGTAATATCCGTCTGCTGAATTCTGAGAAGTGCCTCCTTGGAATCCAGACGCGAAAGATGCAGTAGATCTGTAACCAGACGAATCATACGCTCGGTTTCGTTACGAATAACCCCAACAAAACGAACCGCTAACTGCGGATCCTCAAGCGCTCCATCATCAAGTGCCTCCACATAGCTCTTAATCGTTGTAAGTGGCGTTCTTAGCTCATGCGAAACGTTCGCAACGAACTCTCGGCGTGATTCCTCCAGGTTCTCTTGCTCAGTTACATCCTGCAGTACAGCAATCGTACCGGCAATGCCGCCTTCACGGCGATGAATCGGAGTAAACGTAACTCTCACGATATTAGAATCTTCTCCACCCATATGTGTAAGATGCAGCATTGCAGACTGGGCATTGCCTTTAGCCAAGGAACCGCTCTGCTCATAATCAAGACCTAGCAATTTATCCAGGGGGGCACCTTCCGGCAACGGACCTTCTGTTCCCAGCATAAGTGCTGCTCGAAGGTTCATAAGAATGACTACACCATTCTCATCCGTGGCTACCACACCGTCGCTCATATTCGTCAGAATAGAGGTAAGCTTCTCTTTCTCTTCCTCATTCTGAGAGAGCGCCTCACGCAATCTGCCGGTCATATAATTGAATGCCTGACTGAGTTGTCCAATTTCATCGTTGCCGAGTACGGGCATTTTTCGATTGAACCGACCCTCAGCAACAGCTGTTGCATGCCTAGTCATTTCTTTAATCGGCTGCGTAATGGTGTGTGCAAGAATAACACATAGGACAACCGTCAGTCCCAAGGCTAACAGCAAACCAGAGATGAATACACTGTTGATCCTGCCCATAGTCGCATATAAATCCTTCATGTCAGCAGCAATATAGATTGCACCTACTACCTTGTCACCGGAAAGTACCGGCTTGGCCACAACCTTTTTTCGAACATTATCATCGGCAATAATATATTCTTCATTATCGCTGATCCCCTGCAAGGCGCGATTGACTACGGTCTGAGTATTGCGCTGTCCGACATAGTCATTTTGCGAGGGCACGGATGTGGTAATGATTTTGCCGCTGGCATCAAGCACTTGAATTTCAGCCCCGTTAATGTAAAGATTATTAACCATACCGCGCAGACTTTCTACTGCCGTTTCCTCGTCCGCGGTGCCAGCTTCACTGCCAAATTTATCAGCAGTCAGGATGGACAGCATCTCCGCACGTGCTTTAAGATCCTTCGTGAAGTTATCCGTTAACGAGTTCTTCATCGAACTGACAAAATAGACTCCAATTAACTGCATAGCTATCAGAATCAGCAGCACATAAATAATAATAAGCTTGGCCTGAATTGTCCGGAAAAAGGACCACCATTTCATCACAATCCTCCGCTTTTAGGGCTATGCATCAAATAGCCAAGTCCGCGCCGAGTATAAATATATTCCGGCTTGCTGGGATTCTCCTCAATTTTCTCTCTTAAACGACGGATCGTCACGTCTACGGTCCGCACATCGCCGAAATACTCGAATCCCCACACGGCCTGCAGTAAATGCTCCCGGGTCATTACCTTACCCGCATGTTTAATCATATAGTAGAGCAACTCATATTCACGATGGGTCAAATCAAGCGGCTCCCCACCCTTATATACCAGATACATATCTGTATCAATAAATAGATCAAAATGGTAAATACCCTGTCTAGTCTCTGCAGGTTCATTCGCCGTTCCCGGCGGTGACGGTTTGTGCTGTCTCCGCATTTGGGCTTTCACTCTGGCGAGTAGCTCACGTGTACTAAAAGGTTTGGTCACATAGTCATCCGCACCAAGCTCTAGACCAAGCACCTTATCAATCTCTCCGTCTTTGGCAGTAAGCATAATGATAGGAATATCCAAATGTGCAGAACGAACCTCACGACAAACATCCATCCCGTCCTTACCAGGCAGCATAAGATCAAGCAGCATTAGATCAGGCTTTTTGGACAATGCCAATTCTACTGCACTGTTACCATCAAAAGCACAAATAACCTCGTAGCCTTCTTTTTCTAGATTAAACTTCAATATATCAGCAATAGGCTGTTCATCGTCTACTACCAGAATCGTTCCCATCTGCATGTCTCAGCTTCACCTTCCTATCCCTACTTAAAGATCATTCCTTTATTTTAACATACCTGTCTTAACGTCACATCCTACGAAATAAGGAATCGGCTTCCCCAGCAAAATGAAACAGCTATATCGTCATTCCTATATTTAAAAAAAATAAAACCGCTCGAGTTTAATCGAGCAGTTGAGGTTAATGTATGAATTATCGCAAATACTTCATTGGATTTACTGCAGTGCCATTCTTCCGAATCTCAAAATGCAGATGTGTTCCTGTCGAGCGTCCAGTATTGCCCATTACACCAATTTTGGCGCCTTGCTCCAAACGCTGTCCCGTAGAAACGGAGATGCTGTTTAAGTGGCCATAATAGGTTTCGTATCCGTTACGGTGATCCACAATAACCACATTTCCATATCCACTCTTCACACCAGCAAAGATTACAGTTCCGGCATCAGAGGCTTTAATGTTCCGGTTGCCAGATACCATATCTAGACCCTTATGAGCACGGCTCCAGCGCTCACCGAAACTACTAGTAAGGGTTGCTCCGCTTACTGGCCAACTGAACATGCCTGTTCCTTCACCAACTACCTTTGTACCCCGATAAACCACTTCAGGAAGAGAAGATTTAATAACGGTCTGACCCAACCACTCTTCTTGTACGACCATTCCGTTTTTCTTTGTTAACCGGTACTGCATTTCTTTAAGGCCCGTTTGTCCTGGACGAACGACCTTACTTTTGCCTGCTGGTAACTGGTCGCTCTTCCGTACGATCACTTCAGGCTCAGTAACCACCTGCTCTGACACTTGCTCTACAGTAACAACTGTAACATCTGGCTGTGGTACCTTCAGCTTCAGTGTATCTCCAATCTTCAACGTTAGCTCTTTCACATCCGGGTTGTTACTGTAGACCTCTTTTTGTGTAATTTCAAACCGTTTAGCAATCCCCGAAATCGTATCGCCCTCTTGAACGGTATAAAGAAGTGGCGCTTCTTTACCCTCGGTAAGTGTCTTGACTGCTTCCTCCACATCCAACACTTTGTTAGGATCTGTCTTCACAGGAACAATAGAGACCTCTTCACTAATCTTAACGGACTCCACTTGTTTAGCAGCTTTCGCTTTCGCAGCGCTTGAGCTTGAGGCAGCCGTTCTTGTGAGCTTACTCGCTGTTGCTACTTCAGTTTGTGGAACATAATGATTCTTGACCCCTTCGAGTACCGCATTTGCGGTCTCTTGATCCTTAACAATGCCAACGGCTTTGCCATCTACCATTAATTCCACACCTACAGCGTAGGCCTTCAGCATACCATCTAACTTATTAAGCGTTGCTTCACTATCAACTTCCGGCTTGTACGCTTTCTCCTGTTTAATTGTAATGCCTTCTGTCTGAAGCACCATCGTTGAAGCCGGATACTTATCCTGATATTCCTGTTGCTTCTTATCATACAGCTGGTTAAGCTGTGCCTGATCGTTAAGCTTCCCGATCTCCTTCCCCTTCACCAATACTTGGTAGTAGGTTTCGGTATTGGCTGCTACATACTTTTTCTCTGCACCGATTAACACAGTGGTTAGAAGTACCATGCCAACAGCTCCCAAGAT
This sequence comes from Paenibacillus sp. VTT E-133291, assembly GCF_002264395.1. GTDB lineage: Bacteria > Bacillota > Bacilli > Paenibacillales > Paenibacillaceae > Paenibacillus_AQ > Paenibacillus_AQ nitricinens. The sequence goes on along the minus strand of NZ_NFVA01000021.1, from coordinate 38,188 downwards.
CCAAGAGCGCCGGAATCTACGAGTCCCTTTTTCTTGATGAAAGTGTGTGGAGTCGTGATCGAAATTGTGGCTCTGCTGAACATCTGCTCCGGATTCTGCTGTATCAATATCCCGCAGTTTCCCCATCCGGCGCATGAACTTAAATCCCTTCATGAAACTCTCCCTTTCAGTCCGCTCTGTCATCTGATATGAACGGCCAAGCTAGTTGTACGATCTCGATTATATAGATTACGACCATGAATGTTTCTGCTTATCCTAGTTCTAAATTCCTGCTTCTAATGGACCCTCAAAAAGGTTACAAAAAATTAACCCTTTGACATCCTTGTCTAATGTACCATAGCTGAGCAAAAAATTTCAACTTTGTACACATAAAAAAACCCACGAAATACGCGGGTTTTTTGCGCAAATATGAAAATTTAGCCTTTTTCTTGTGTCTATAAATTGACAATTACTATGGTTGCTGTAGAGTTCCTGTAGTTGGTGTAAGCATTTTCATTATACTCTCGTATTCATCAGGATCAACATATTTGGCAATGACTTGTTGCAGCTCCTTAACCTCATCCTCTGTTAATCCATCCTCCATAGCTGTGGAAATTTTCTGCATCTCATCCTGCGGTAGCTTGGACATCAAGATATTGAATATATTTACCTTCTCCGCCGAAGGAAGATTATCTTTTAAGTCACCTATTGCCTCAGGTGTCATTACCAATTTTTGATCCTCAGAACTCCCGCTCTGGCTTTCGTTAGTAGAAGACTCATTTGAGGCTTGGCCCATAACCGGTAAAGCATCCTCGGGTGCTTTTTCCTCCACCGGCTCCCCTTTTTCAGGTGTATCCTTACTGTTATCTTTATCCTTGTTTACCGTGCTGCCTGTTGTCGTCGCTTCTTTATTTACTTTATTGGTATCCGATTGGCTATCCATGCCAATAATACTCTTGACCATCCCGCCTAAACCTGGGCCTGGACTATCCACTTTAATATCGAAGCTTGCCAGCACCGACTGAATATAAGCATTTACAACCACGCCTGTAGTTAGAATTGAAAGTGTACTTGCGAGTACTACAATTAGACATACTCCCAGTGCACGCTTCACGATCTTCATTTCTTCTCTCCTCTCACCTATGTCCAAGTCTATCTGGTATATTTTTTCCATGTTTTTCTATAGTTCCAGTATTGACTAGAACCGGCTTCGGGAAACATACGCATAAAAGTAAACATAAAAAAGAGACCTCTCGCGAGGTCCCTTATAAATGAGTAAATTTATTTAAATATAAATTGGCGTTACTTGATTCGTCTGCTCACGGTTACGGCCTACTGAGAAGATGGCGATCGGAATCCCTGTAAGCTCAGATACACGTTCAACATATCTGCGTGTATTTGCTGGCAGATCGTCCAATGTTTTTGCGGAAGTAATATCTTCGCTCCAACCTGGAAGCTCCTCATATACCGCTTCACACTCTGCCAGCATCTTAAGGCTAGCTGGGTAATGCGTGATTACTTCACCACGGTATTTGTAGCCTGTGCAGATCTTCACAGTCTCAAGTCCGCTCAGCACATCCAGCGAGTTAAGAGACAAGCCTGTGATTCCACTTACACGACGAGCGTGACTTACAACAACACTGTCGAACCAACCTACACGACGAGCACGTCCTGTAACTGTGCCATATTCATGACCTGTTTCACGGATATAATCACCCGTTGCATCATTCAGTTCTGTAGGGAACGGGCCATCTCCAACACGAGTAGTGTAGGCTTTAGCAACCCCGATAACCTGTTTAATCTTAGAAGGTCCAACACCAGAACCTATGCATACGCCACCTGCAGAAGGGTTAGAAGAAGTAACAAACGGATACGTACCTTGATCGATATCAAGCATTACCCCTTGTGCACCTTCAAACAATACTTTGCGGTCTGCATCAATAGCTTCATTAAGAATGACCGACGTATCTGTCACATAATTACGTAGCACTTCCGCATATTCCAGGTACTGAGTCAGAATCTCTTCAACGTCAAGAGCTTCCGCGCCATATACTTGAGTAATCACTTGGTTCTTCTCTTCCATCAAGTGACGAAGTCTCAATTCGAATTCCTCAGCGTCCATCAGGTCAGCAATACGGATACCGTTACGTGCAGCCTTATCCATGTAACATGGACCGATACCTTTGCGTGTTGTACCAATCTTGTTCGGACCCTTGCGGTCTTCTTCCAGAGCATCCAGTACCATGTGATAAGGCATAATAACATGAGCACGATCGCTGATCACTAAGTTCTTAGTGTCAAAACCGTTCTCGTGAATATAATTAATTTCTTGGATCAAGGCAGCTGGATTAATAACCATCCCGTTACCAATCACACAAGTCTTTTCTTTATAAAATACACCAGAAGGGATTAAGCTGAGCTTAAACTTCTCACCGTCAATCAGAATCGTGTGACCGGCATTATTGCCCCCTTGATAACGGGCAACCACATCTGCACTTTCCGCTAGAAAGTCAGTGATTTTCCCTTTACCTTCGTCTCCCCATTGTGTTCCCACGACGACTACCGTTGACATGTTCATTCCTCCGTAGGTGCTAGCCAGCACCATTATTTTTCATAATATGGGCCCTGTACGTCATTCTTATGTACGTAGCCCTCCGGACTCCAAGCGGATTTACCCACTAAAGGACAATACTCAGTGTAACAGCCGTTTTTTTCAAAGTCAAATAAAACGAACGATTACACAAAGAAATGTGCAATCGTTCGGATATCATACATGACAGGTTACCCAGCAAATGGTTCTGCATGTGCTCGCTCGTAGTTAACGAACTTGTTGAAATTTTTGAGGAAGACAAGCTCTACCGTCCCAACGGGACCATTACGCTGTTTAGCTATAATAATTTCAATAATATTTTTCTTCTCAGTGTCCTGATTGTAATAGTCGTCACGATACAGGAACGCAACAATGTCGGCATCCTGCTCGATAGAACCGGATTCACGCAAGTCACTCATCATCGGTCGTTTATCCTGACGTTGTTCCACACCCCGGCTAAGCTGGGACAGGGCGATAACCGGCACGTCCAATTCACGGGCGATCTGCTTCAGTGTACGGGATATATCCGATACTTCCTGCTGACGGTTTTCCCCGCCTTTACCGCGGCCCTGAATGAGCTGCAAGTAGTCAATGACAATCATCCCCAGGCCCTTTTCCTTCTTGAGCCTCCGGCATTTCGCACGAATATCCGTTACAGTAATCCCTGCTGTATCATCGATATAAATCTCCGCCTCCGATAGGGACTGAATGCCCATAGTCAGCTTCGACCAATCATCATCACTCTTGAAGTCACCGGTACGCATAGTATTCGCATCGAGATTAGCTTCCGCACAAATCATCCGTTGAACTAGCTGCGGCGCAGACATTTCCAGACTAAATATGGCAACCGTCTCTTTGGCACGTACGGCCACATTCTGAGCAATATTTAGCGCGAATGCTGTCTTACCTACAGAAGGACGGGCTGCAACAATGATCAAATCATTGCGCTGAAATCCATTAGTCATATGGTCTAAATCCACAAATCCTGTTGGTATACCTGACATGCCGCCCTTATCTTTATTCTGATGAAGGAGTTCAACCTTATCAAATACTTCCATCAATACATCGCGGATTGCGATAAATCCACTGCCACTGCGCCGGTTAGAGATTTCAAGAATTCGCCGTTCTGCATCACTCAGCATATCGGCTACATCTTCGCCACCGGTGTAACCCTCGCTTACGATCTGCGTCGCTGTACGAATCAAACGTCGTAGCATAGCCTTTTCTTCAATAATCTGCGCGTAGTATTCTACGTTAGCCGCAGTAGGCACAGCATGCGCCAGCTTAGCTAGGTAGCTAACACCACCAATATCTTCGAGTTCTCCCTTGTCCTGCAGTCTAGAAGTAAGCGTAACAAGATCAATCGGCTGGCTCTCTTCTCCGAGCTGCACCATCGCCTCAAAAATCATTTGATGCGCTTTATCGTAGAAGTCTTCGGTATTCACCCGTTCCATTGCAGTAATGAGCGCTTCATCCTGCAACAGAACAGCACCAATTACCGCTTGCTCCGCCTCAAGATTCTGCGGGGGAACCCGATCGAAAAAGAGATCTCCACCCATGTTACTCCTCCGTTACCTGAACCTTAAGGGTAGCCTTTACTTCAGTGTGTAGTTTTATACTTACTTGAAATACTCCCAAATGACGAATCGGCTCTCCTAGCTCAATCTTGCGCTTATCAATGGAAATGCTTTGCGTGGCAGCTAGCGTTTCAGCAATTTGTTTGCTCGTGATTGCGCCGAATAGACGGCCGCCTTCACCTGCTTTTGCTTTCATAGTCAAGGTAAGCTCATCTATCTTCTTGCCCAGTTGCTGAGCTTCTTCTTTTTCGTTATCTTTACGGCGTTGTTCAGCAGCTGCTTGATTCTCAAGCGTCTTCACATTACCTTCCGTTGCCGGACGAACTAATCCACGTGGTAATAGGAAGTTCGAAGCATAACCTTCGGATACCTCTTTAACCTGACCTTTTTTACCTTGACCCTTAACATCTTTTATGAAAATGACCTTCATTCGAATAAACCCTCTTTCGATTCGATTTCAGCCAGCACCTGCAGCAGTCTGGCTTCTGCTTCTTTACATGTTCCTTCTAGCTGTACGGCGGCGTTCGATAGATGCCCACCGCCACCCATTTTTTCCATCACGACCTGTACGTTCATACGCCCAAGTGATCGAGCACTAATGCTTATCAGGCCGTCTGGTCGCTCGCTAATGACAAATGAAGCAACTACGTTTGTCATCCCAAGTAATGTATCCGCAGTCTGAGCGATAAGTAGCTGTGGAATCTTCATACCTGGTGCCGTAACGACTAATGCGATTTGATCATAAATCATACGCGCATGTTTGATAATCTCGGCTTTTGAAATATACTCCTGTAAATCCTCCTTCAGCATACGCTGAATAAGAACGGTATCCGCACCATTTCGGCGCAGAAACCCTGCAGCTTCAAATGTACGTGAGCCTGTATGCAGTGCAAAGTGCTTCGTATCTACAGTAATTCCCGCTAAAAGCATTGTAGCATCCAATGGACTAATCTTTACCTTCTCATGGATATATTGAAGCAACTCTGTCACCAGCTCACAGGTTGATGAAGCATAAGGCTCTAAATAGACAAGTACAGCATCATTGATGAACTCTTCACCTCTACGGTGATGATCCACCACCACGATTCTACTCGCATATTGCACAAGCCGCGGTTCCATTGTCATAGACGCCTTATGGGTGTCCACAACAATAAGCAGTGTATGCTCCGTCATCACTTGTAAAGACTGCTCCGTTGTGATGAATGACTTATACAATTCATCATCTTTCCGAATCTGCTCCATCATGTTCGTTATGGAAGGATTAGGCGTCTCCATCACAATGCTAGCCTCTACATTATACATCTGTGCGGCTCTCAGAAGGCCTATCGCAGCACCAACAGCATCGATATCTGGTGTCCGGTGACCGAGGATCAGCACACGGTCGCTCTCCTGCATTAAATCACGCAGCGCATGCGCAATGACTCGTGCCCGCACTCGTGTACGCTTCTCCGCTGCATTACTCTTTCCACCGTAAAAAGACAACCTCTGACCTGCTTTTACCGCAGCCTGATCTCCACCTCGGCCGAGCGCCATATCCAAACTGGATTGTGCTAAGGCACCTAGCTCGCTTGCAGAGTCCGCTCCAAAAGCCATTCCAATACTCAGTGTCATTGGCACTTTAAGGTCGGCCGTCATTTCCCTAATCTCATCAAGAATAACGAAACGACTTTCTTCCAGAGCTTGCAGACTGCGATGATTAAGTAGCATTAGATACCGCTCAGACGACAGACGCCGCAGGTAAACTTCAAACTGTTTACTCCATTCGGTGATCTCACTCGCTACCTTAGCGATCAGAGAAGTGCGCTGTTGATCATCCATTCCTTGAGCAGATTCATCTAGATTATCCATCATCACTATGCCAATCGCCAGCTTCTCATCCTCATAACGTTCCCGTAGCACCACAAGCTCAGTGATGTCATACATGTAAAGAATACGTTCACTTGGAATAATGACGGCTTGATAAAATCGTTCATCCACAGTGAGCTCAAGGCGAGTGTCATGCAGTACGCCTTCTTTGTGGACATCCCGTTTTCCCGAGACATTTGTCGTAAAAAAAGACTGCATATCCGGCAGCAATTCCAGTAGCGGTTCTCCCACTAAAGACTTGCGTGCAAAAATATCACCCGCGTAGCGGTTATTCCATTCTACCGTTCGATCTTCACTAAACAGAATGATACCGAGGGGCAGCATACTCACTGCTTCTCCCTCCACTCGCTTAATACGAAAAGTTAATCCATTAATATATTCCACCAGATTGCGGCGGAACGAAATCTCCGTCTTTAGCATATAGAAGCATAATGTACCTGCCAGAAACAGGCTGACGACCCCAAGAGCCCAGTTATAAATACTAACAATTATAATAAGGGCCAACAGCAGCATGAACGCCCATACGGTATGATAGCCGTGCCAGCGTCTTTGCAGAAATTTAGGCATGAACTCTCACCCTATCGTTTCGATTTCGTCACATACTCCCGCAGCGGGAAAGCAAGATCAATAATACCGATAATGCGTAGCGGCGGCAGCAAAATGACCGGTATTGCTAGCAAAATGGCAACCATCTTGTTCCATTTGCGTTCATGCGCCAGGAAGAAGAAAAATCCAATCGCCTGAATCATAAAGCCAATTCGCAGCAACGGCAGTAGATTGGCAGAAATCATGAGGATGTAATTATTCTCTGATCCTGAGAAGAAGAGCTGAAGAACCACACCAATCAAATAATACCAAATAAACGATCTCGAAAGTCTCCATTCACGAGCAGGCTTCATCTTAGGCACTGCATAATTCATACTGTTCAGAATCGGACGAACAATAGAATGCGTAATGACAGCTATCATGAAAGAGCTTACGATTAGAGTCATTGGGATCATTTGAACCGTCATATGACTTAGCTTGTTTACATCCTCAGTCGTAAAACCAAGGTCCGTAAACAGTGGATTAGCGGTACCCAAATCAGACAGAGGCGAGTTAACCATCTGCAGCACATCGTTCACATAGGTAGACAAATCAAAATTAAATAACGCCGTACCGAGTAATAAGAGTACCAGGAATTCTCCAAGAATCGTAACTGTACCTGCAATCACGGTAGATACTGCTGAAGCATGTCTTTTATACCAACGTCCCATAACCAGAGCAGGTATTAAGAAATACGCCGCGATCAGCACATAAATAGGTGTAATCAGACCAACAATCAGCAACACCGGTAATACATGTAGAACGAATTGTTTGGTGTTCAGCGTAGTGAATAACACTACTGCCGGAACAATCATAAATAGGGTAGTGATGATGAGCAATGGAGTCGTTAAACTTAGCAGCAAAAGTAAGTACGCTACGCTCCAAGCCACAGATGACCAGCGAAATTTCAACAGTATTCACCTCTTACGCATATGTTCTTCTAAAGCAGATATATCTTGATACCATTCTTCCAGTTGATGCCCTTCCTGCTTATGCTTTCTGAGCTTCTCGAGTAGCAAGTCATCTAATTGCCGATAAGGAATCCCTAGTCTGCGGCCCAAAATATAAGAGCTCATAATCAAACTAGCCAGGCTGTCCCCCACACGGGTAGTACTGCCTTCCCATAACGCTTTAAATAACCGAGAAACTTGGTCAATCACTTCTGTTTTTAACCATTCAATTACCTTGGCGCGTTTAGCTACATCCAGATCCTTCGGCACATTGGACACGTCTCTCTACCTCCGGCAAAAAGCTTTATTCTCAATTATAGCATAAAAAATTCCGTGTCACACAAGGGCGCCCCGCGCACCTTAAGTATGCTTCAACAAGGGATGAACTAGTACTTCTTACATTTTTAAAAAAGACCTGCTTTCCGTTATCGCCGGAAATACAGGCCTTGTTCCGAATGCTTCTATTACCGCGAATAAATTGGGCTATAATGACTCTTGTGATTGTTTTGATACAAATTTCTCACAATATTCTATGACTTGACTCCGGCGAACGATGCCAATAAACCGGTTCATATCATCGACTACAGGAACAAAGTTCTGTACCTTAGCCAAATTAATCAGATCTTCCATATCCGCATCAATCGAGACAGGTCTGTTATTCATTCTTAACGGCAAATCTTTAAGCAAGAATTTTGAAGCGTTCTCGAAAGTAACCTTGCCCTCGGATTCCTTCATATACCAGAGCAGATCACCCTCTGTAACCGTACCAGCATATTCTCCATTTCGGTTAAGAATAGGGACAGCAGTATAACGGTGATACTCCATCCTCTCCAACGTTTGGCGTAGCGTTGAATCGATCGTTACGCAAGCGACTTCCTGTTTCGGAAGTAAAAAAAATGCAATATTCATCTCTTGATCCTCCTCAAAGAGTTCCGAAGGAATTACGGTTCTTTAACTTCCTTTTACTTCCATGCAAAATTATTAATACGTGGCAGCTTAATAATAGTTCCAATACATTATAGCATGAAGACAGTAAGCAGCAGCCATAAGAATGTGAATGGCTGCTGCAATTAATTATATGAGTTTGAACTCCACTTTAGAATTATTGCGTAACTGCTGTTGATTTAGGCTCCAGTGCATTACTTGCTTTTCCCGGCTCAATTAGCTGATCTACAGGTGTTGCCGCACTCATCCAGTTGTCGATCATCGCCTTAGCTTCACTCAAATCCTCTTCATCAACGATATCATAATAAACACCATCCATACGTTTACCTTCGCCCATGACTGTGAAGCTTGAGATATCCATGCCTTTTCCGCCCATGAATTTTTTGGCTAGACTGATGATCATCGAAGGCTCTATATCAGTTTTGAAATTATCTCCCATAATATCCAACAACTTCGGAATGTTGCCAATTTGACTGATGGATAACATTTTATTTGCTACGACATCAATAAAAACCTGTTGACGTTTGGTACGGTTAAAGTCACTATCCTCACGATAACGCGTATAGTTCAGTGCTTCTTGTCCGTTATAAAGCGACTTGTTAGCTTCAATTGTAAACTTTTCATGATCCTTACCTTTGTTCACAATGTCTTTCTTAATCGGCAGCGGAACGCCTCCAATAGCATCTACAGCATCCTTGAGTCCTTGGAAATTTATTGTCGCATAATATTGAATATCATGACCAAGCAGTGCTTCTAGGGAATCCTTGGCCATCTGTTGCCCCCCAAAAGCATAGGCATGTGTAATCTTATCCTTTTTATTATCCTTATGACCTATAATTTCTGTATACGTATCACGCGGAATAGAAATAAGCAGGATCTTATAGTCCTCAGGACGAACAACAGCGTACATCATGGTATCTGAACGTGCCGTTTCATTATCACGTTGATCGGTACCTAAGAGCATGATTGAGAACGGATCGCTCTTGTACACAACCGGTTCTGGCTTAACCTTGTTATCATCCTTGAGTGGCTGGTAAGATTCTTCCTTTAGCTTAGTTTCAACCCGATCAGACAAAAAGAGGTCGAAGGCTAATACAGCCAGGGAATTCCGAAACAGAAAGCCTCCCGCTATAATAACAACGAGAACAATGAGGGCGATATATCTTTTCTTTATTTTTTTCATCTTTGATTGCTTCATTTTTGATTCCTTCTTTATTGTAGAATAATTGCTTGCCATATATATAATGCTTCCTGAATCTTTATCAGGCAGTCATGACTTTATTTCTCACGGCGATCAACTGTTCCTTATTCCATTATCTTATTGTCCCCCCTTTCAGGAAATTCAGGTCATTCAAAATTATAGAAAAAAAGTTTTTGGCGGCTCTAAAATAATGTGGACTAAAACAATATTTCTATTGTAATCACTAAATGGATAAAAAGAAACCACAAATAACGACATGAATAGGGAAAAAGCACCAAACCAAGTAATAAATACTGGTATGGCGCTCCGACTTTAGTTCCTAATTGTGAGCGGATTCATCATATGTTTAACCCGATCTCCGGATTGTAAACCACGAAAAAATCCGTAATCAAATAATTTTGCTGCACCTTCAAATCGGCTCTCATATGTCTTTGCCCCCATAACAACTGCAATAAGCCTATGCCCATCCCGCTGAGCCGAGCCTGCAATGCAGTATCCTGCCCGGGTATTGTGTCCAGTCTTTAAACCATCTGTACCCTCATAAGCGTAAATGCCACCCATAGCTGGCAACATGAAATTGCTATTACTTACATATAACCCCTTATCCTTCAAATGCATTTGTGTACGGCTAGAAATATTGAGAATATCCGGATGATGATAGATTAGTGCGGCAGCCAGTTTAGCGGTATCACGAGCTGTCATCATTGTCTCACCGCTGACATGCATATTCGGATCAGTGAAACCAAGATCCTTACCTGATAGTCCCGTTGCATTAGTAAATATTGTGCGAGTAGATAAACCTAGACTACGTGCCTTGTCGTTCATCATGAGCACAAAAGAGGCTTCTGAACCAGCCATATACTCTGCCAATGCAACAGTAGCATCGTTCGCAGAATATATAGTGACTCCTTCAAATAATTCCCTTATAGTATAGAATTCTCCCCGCTTCAATGAGAGACTTGTGCCGCCCATTTTACTTGCATAGGCACTAATTGGGACTCTATCCTCCCATCTAATCATTCCAGAGGAGATTTGATCCAGCACAATCATTTCTGTCATTAATTTAGATACACTGGCCGGTGGCATGGGTACATCACCATTAATATCCACCCATATATCTCCGGTATCCATATCTAGAAGCACTGCTGATTCCGCGTCAATATTCGGTTTAAAACCAAGCCCTGTTGGCCTCCATACCGCAATCAAGACAACGACTAATACAGCTGCGATTGCCCCCACTACTATCCGTCTCTTCATCGTCGTCATCCTCCATACTATATATGACGAATGAAACTACAATTTGATTTCACTTTTCACAAAAAATTATTATTTTATTTTTCGTCATCTTCCTTAATCCACCATTTATAAGGGTCTATAATCGTACTGATAGAATTCACACGAACGCCCTGTAGGCGCTTATTTACTGGAACAATGGCTTTTCGTTCGGCAAAAAAGATCATAGGTACCTCTTCATTAACCAGCTTCTGCCACTCATAATATATTTCTTTACGATAATCCATGTCGTATGCCTTCATACTTACGCCTTCACGAATCAGCTCTTCATTCCGCTCTGAAGACCAACGTGGATAGTTCCATAGATCATTTTCTCTCCATAGACCTGTTGGATCGGGATCACTCGCAAGCCCCCATACTCCGTAAAAGAGTTCAATTGACGGATCGTCGGCTTCCACTGCGTCGTAAAAGTTGTGGAATTCCTTTAATGCTCCACCGTTTAGCTGTACATCTAGTCCAACATCACGCCAATTTCTTAAAATAGCTTTGGCACGTAGCTCTGCTGTTTGACTGCCTAGCATAGAATCAAAATGGATCTTCAGCTTCTGACCCTTTGGGTCTTCCCGTAATCCATCACCGTCTAGATCCAAGAACCCGGCAGCATCCAGCAGTTCTTTAGCCTTAGTAGGATTATAAAGGTAAGTATTAATCTCAGTATCAGGAATCTTCGCCCAGCTAGTGCTAGATATTGGAGTCTCTATAGGCTCAGCTAGACCGTGGGAATATGCTTTAATGATTCCTTCACGATCTAAAGCATAATACATAGCTTGCCGTAATCTTTTATCTTTAAATTTAGGGTTATCCATTACAATTTTTTCGGTTTTCGTATCCCAATGCCCGAACTTAAAACCTATATATTCATAGCCCAGCTCAGCAGTTTGCAGGATGTTTACATTCTCCAGTTTATTTAGATCATCATAAGCATCACGAGGGGCTGACTCTATATCGATTTCTCCTGTTTGAAAGCGTTCAGTCACTTCCTTATCGTCAAATGCCTTATACACTATCCCATCCAATAGGGCTTTGCCCTTATAATATTGATCAAAACGTTTCATTTCTACCCTCTGGCCAGGCTGAATATGTTCAACCTCAAAAGCACCAATGCCTATAGGAGATTTCCGCATCTGGTCACTTTCAGGCATATCTTTAACAGCAATTCCAGTATAATATTTTTTATTCATCGGATAGGGCCACAGACTATCGATTGTGTTTACCCGTGCAGCCGTTACAGTTATTTTCAAAGTATAAGGATCTATGACCTTCAATCCCGATATGCTCTTCGCTTCTCCCTCATGATAGGCTTCTGCACCCTGAATCATTTCAACACTATAATAATGCGAGCCCGTATAATCTGGACTAGCAATCGTTTCAATTGCGAATTTCCAATCCTCTACCGTTAATTCATCACCATTATGCCAACGGATGCCCGGTTTAATTTTAAAGGTAAATACTTTATGATCATCAGATTCCTGCCAAGAGGCGATATTAGGAACCGTCACTAGTTCATCATTTACCTGAAACATCGGCTCAGTAATAAACTCCAGCACATGAAAATCATCTTCCCCTTCATAAAAAGCAGGCTCAAACAAACCCGTAAATGGTGAGGAGAATCCGTAGGTAACTACTCCACCAGCCTGTGGCTTATCGTCTACTAAATTATGGCGCGAAGATAATGGATTACTGCTGGAAGTTGCCCTACTACATGCTGACAATAAAGTTGCCATCACGAGCAGCGTTAACAACAACCTGCATATTTTCTTATTATTCATGTGTTTCTTCCCTTCTCTAGTTGAACATATATCTACATATAAGCTATGGAATATAAATAGTTTTACTGTAACAAAGTTTTTCTGGCGTTACAATAACTTCTAAGCCCTAGGCCTTTACTCCTGCTTGAATTTCACATATTTCGTTATATCTAAAAAAAAGACCTGTCTTTTGGACAGATCTTCATTGCATTTATTCTTCCTTTATTCTTCCTCTCTATGCGTAATCCTTAGACCCTCAACATGTTTACGCTGCATCAATTTGCGCTTTTTACGAGTATCTTTACTCTCAAAAATAATATCAAAGTCATACTCCTCCGGATATAACTCCTCTTTTGAAAGATATGGCTTCAACCGCTTATGGTTAATTCTCAGCTTTTGCTTCTGGATCATCACGCCAACCATTCCTAAATGATCTCTCTTCTCATACACGATCCCTGTCCGGCCGAGTGAAGTTACCACAACTGCATCTCCAATTTCAAATTGGACGACCAGCTTCTCCTTGCTGCTGACGGATGGAGTAACCTCCTCTTCTGTGTTGTCATTTGCCTCTACGGCGTGCTTAACATGCCCCTTCTCTCCCTCTTTGCTAAAAAGACTTCCCCAAGCCTCACCGCCGCCTTTCTGCAACCTTTGTTGCTGCGCCTCTACGATTTCCCATGATCGCTTGATAACGTTATCCTGTATCCCCAGCTTCTTTGCAATTTGCAGCGCGTAACTCTCCCCCGCTTCTCCAATCGTTAATCGATACAACGGCTGTAGTGTTTCTTTGTCGAATTCCATTCTTGCGTTTTGAAAGCCAGTCGTTGCAGCAGCAAAGGCTTTTAACTCATTAAAATGTGTGGTAACAATAATATTTGCCCCTTTACGGCTCAGCTCTTCCAGAATCGCGATAGAGAGCGCAATGCCTTCCCCGGGATCCGTACCAGCCGCCAGCTCGTCAATGAGCAGCAGCACACCTTTAGATGCATCTCTCAGCATCCCCTCAATACTCTTCATTTGCGCCGAAAACGTACTAAGTGATTGTGCCAAACTTTGTCCGTCGCCGATTACACTGATCACATCTGTAAAAACAGTAAATTCGCTGCCCTCCTCGACCGGAATTAACAGCCCTGATTGAGCCATGATCGTCAGTAGCCCCAGTGTCTTGAGGACTACAGTTTTGCCGCCTGTATTCGGACCTGTAATAATGAGGGATTTATAGCCCTTACCCACCTCCAAATTGATCGGAATCATCCCCTTCAGCATGGGGTGTCTGCCTCCGTTCATCTTAAGAAATCCTCTCGCGTTCAGAGTAACAGCAGATGCCCCCAGCGTTCGCGCATATTTAGCTTTGGCAAAAATAAAATCATAGGTGCCCGTAACCTCAATATTAAGCTGCAGTGCGGTCTGTTCCTGTTCTACCAAGCTAGTTAGCATGCTGAGGATTACAGCTTCTTCTCGCGCCTCTTCCCCTAATAGTAAATCAAGCTCTATCTGGAGGGCAGCGATCTCGTCTGGTTCGATAAACACCGTCTGTCCACTTGTGGATTGATCAAGAACAGATCCTTTTATTTGCTTATGATATTCTCGTTTTACGGGGATAACATAACGCCCACCCCGCTGGCTGTAGATATTCTCCTGTAAAATCGATTGATGGCGTGACATAATTCCGTCAATTTTTTTATGAAGACGTTCTTTAGCCACTACAATCCGTTTACGAACTCGCTCTAACCCCTTACTTGCCCCATCGTCAATCGCACCAAAACGGATACAGCGATCAATAGCCTCCCTCACGTCATTTAACTCCATCAGCGAGGATGCATATGCTGCAATCCGTGGAGCACTCTGTTCTTTAGAGGCCATATATTTGCGCAGTTGACTACAGCTCTTAAGAAATGTAGCAACCGCAGTGAAATCTTGCTCACTATACAAATATCCAGTCCCCATTAAGGACATAATCCATTCAATGCCTTCTAATGAAGGAATGGGTACACTCGATCCTCGTTCCAGCAGTTCTTTAGCTTCAGAAGTTTCCTCCATTGCTCTTTGAATCGTCGGCAGAGAGGTCATTGGCATAAGCTCTCCTACAGCTTTTTTCCCTACATAAGATACTGCATGACGACCAAGTTCAGTTTTAATCATTTCGTATTCCAATGTGCTTAAGCTTTGTAAGTTCACAGCAAATCCTCCTTCAAATCTCTATTATTGGCTTAGACCTAATTCTCCTTAACGCAAAGAAGGGCAAAGAATGCCACTATGGCAGTCCTTGCCCTTCTTTTTATGCTGATGCCCCCTATGGTTCTAAGGCTCCCGAAATTGAAAACAGGTGCCGAAAAACAAAAAAACCGTGCATAAGAGCACGGTTAATTACAAAGAGAACAACAGCCGTAAAGAGGCCATTTGACGCTTCGTGTGTTCTTAACTAAATCATCCACCCGTAAGGAACAACAGACTGCTGCGTAATACGAACGCAAATAAAGCACGTAATCGCCTCATGACGAGCCTGCTAAAGTCTTCCTAATCAAGTGTTATGAAATTGCTAGTTAAGAACGTTCACCGACATCAAAATTTCCCCTTTAGTTATAGGATAGCTGTAATTTAACACATAACAGTGCCAACGTCAAACGATTCCACATCCAAATGATTTAATTTCATGCTTACCGCACTAATAATGCTTCCTTTTCTGCATACAAAAAAAGCAGCCGGTTTCCCGACTGCTTTTATAAAACGTCCTATTCCGTTGTGTAAGGAAGCAACGCGATTTGACGCGAGCGTTTTACAGCAATGGTAAGAGCGCGTTGGTATTTTGCACTAGTACCTGTTACACGACGTGGCAAAATCTTTCCACGTTCGCTGATGAACTTCTTAAGAAGTTCGGTATCTTTATAATCAATGTGAGTAATCTTGTTCACAGTGAAAAAGCAAACTTTTTTACGCTTGTTGCGTCCACCACGACGTGCCGGTCTTTTGTCGTTGTCGGCGCCTTCTCTTGGTTTAAAAGCCATATTCTTTTCAGTCCTTCCTAATTAAAATGGCAAATCATCATCCGATATATCAATCGGTTTACCATCGCCCGAAAAAGGATCTTGAGTATTGTTGTTACGCGAGAAATTATTGTTGTTATTTCCGCGTCCAGCGTTACCACCGCCACCATATGCTGGCTCTTCAGGCATACTACTTGCACCACTTGAAGTATTTCCACCTTCACGGCTCTGTGAAGATTCCAGGAAACGAACATTATCAGCAATAACTTCAGTTACGTATACACGTTTGCCTTCGTTATTCTCATAATTCCGCACTTGGATGCGTCCTTCCACTGCTGTCAGACGACCTTTGCGCAAGTAATTGGCACAGGTTTCTGCTAGCTGTCTCCAGGTTACAACCGGGATGAAGTCAGCCTCACGTTCACCGTTCTGGCCCGTAAAGTTACGATCTACGGCTAGCGTAAATTGCGTTACGGCAACACCAGCGGGAGTATAACGAAGTTCCGGGTCACGGGTCAACCGTCCGATCAAAATGATACGGTTCAACAATTCTGGTCCCCTCCTTTAGAGCGATTCATTACAAAGCTTGTCAAGATCTTAAGCAACGTCGTTCGTAATGAGATAACGAATAACTTCGTCAGAAATCTTCATAAGACGTTCTAATTCAGTAACTACTGCAGGTTCTGCATTGAAGTTAACCAAAACATAAACGCCATCACGGAATTTCTTGATCTCATACGCAAGACGGCGTTTACCTTGCACTTCGTGCTTTGTAATTTCCCCGCCATTGGAGATGATGCCTTGGAATTTATCGACTGCTGCTTGAACGGCTTCTTGTTCAATGTCAGGACGAATAATGTACATCACTTCATATTTGCGCATAATTTTCACCTCCTTATGGTCTGAGGCCCCTAATCACGTCAGGAGCAAGGAACGAGCACAAACATAGACTCGCACCTGATTAATATACCAAAATGAACAGCAGAGTGCAAGCAATATTAATACAGGACAATCCATCACCCTCTTTTTACATGAAAAAAACACTACCTGCGCACAATAATTACGAATTCATCTACATTAAAAAGGAGGAATAATAATGGGTGAGAAGACGGAATATGAAGAAGGCGACAAAGCCCCCAATCCAGGCATGTATACAGAGGTAGGCGAAGCGCGAAGCTTCCATACTGAGATTTCGAATCCACAGCACATCAAGATGGAAAAAGGGGACACCTTCCCTGAGACCACCAACAAAAATCGGAAGTGGAAAAAGGTTGAAAAGGCACGGGTACATTAATTGAAAAATAAATGTGTATAAAAAAATCGATAATACACATACTATACTCAGGCAGTACAAAAGAGAGGTGTGGTTCCGTTGGCCGTCGTAGACGAACACAATCACAGGAGATCTGATTCAGCATCTATTGTAAGCTGGGAAGAGTAGTGGGTTATTGCCTTAAAAAAGCATTAGCCTCAGCAACGCCTAATTCACTTTAGTCGCTATAAACAGAGAAATTCCAAACATCATTGATGTACTGCCTCCTGAAGAAGGACCCGAAAGGGGCCTTCTTTTTGTGTTGTATAGAATTCGTTTATAGGCTATTATAGACACAAAAAAACCTCCGTTGCAGGAACGAAGGATTCATTAAAGGTTATATTATGCTGAAGTGGCGGAGAGGGTGGGATTCGAACCCACGCACGCTTTGACACGCCTAACTGATTTCGAGTCAGCCCCCTTGGGCCTCTTGGGTACCTCTCCGCAGCAAAAATAATTGTATCATGCAGACATGCCATTTGCAAGCTTAATTATTGTCTGTATTTTCCTCCAAAGAACGCAGTACCTTCTTCATATTCTTCTCGAATTTGGCACGGGGAATCAGGACACTATGCTGACAGCCTGTACATTTTATTCGGATATCCATCCCCATGCGAATAATTTCCATTTCATTAGATCCACAAGGATGCTGCTTCTTCATTTGTACTATATCCCCAAGCTGAAAAACTTTACGTTCCACTATTCTTCCCCCTCTTCTCCTTCTTGTGCAGCTGCGATTTGCCGTCTTGATCCAGTGTTTGCCGACCCTGTAACTTCTAGTGCATGTTCAGTTTTTGCAAGATCTATTTCAGCCTTCGCCTCTGCTTCTGCTTTCTTACGTGCTTCCTCTTCCGCTTGAGCCTGTTCCAGTGTGTTTTGTTTCTCAAGTGCCTGTTTGATATCGTTTTGAATTTGTCTTTCCGCTGCATCTCTTGCATTAGGAGCACAACTGGCTGCTATACGAATCACATATTCCGAGGTACTCATGGACTGTATACCGAGCACATTAGGGTAAGCAAGCACATTGGAGTTGCGCTCTTCTATTCCTTTTAGCGCCTCGCCAATTAATCCTAACGTAGCTTCCAAGCTTCGCTCCATTTTAACAGGAACATCAACTACAGCCAATGCATTGGAAAGAGAATAGTTCGTCACATTCGTAATTAGTCCATTAGGGATAATAAATACTTCTCCGGTAGCACTAAGAAGTCTTGTTGTTCGTAATCCGATTAATTCAACAGTTCCTTTATAAGTACCTGTCTGAATCACATCACCCACTGCAAATTGGTCCTCCAAAATAATAAAGAAGCCGGTAATAACATCCTTCACCAGACTTTGTGCTCCAAAACCTATTGCGAGACCGAGCACACCCGCTCCGGCCAACAAGGGTGCTAAGTCGAAGTGGAACTCTGAAAGAACGATCATGATCATCACAAAATTACAGATAACCGTTACTACATTTTTCATCAATTCGCCTACCGTAGTAAATCTTCGCGTGTTAGAGAGAATTCTGCCACCAGTTTTACGCTCAAGCGAACGATCAATAATATTAGAAACAATCTTAATGATAACCCTCGTTAAGAGGAAAATAATAAGAATTCGCAAACTTGCGAATAAGACATTAGCCCACATATCAGCATCGGTAAACCAATTCCACACCTTATCTTTAAAACGTAAAGCATCTTTTACAGCATCACCGGGAGTAGCAGCCTCCAATATCCACCTATTCATATCGTGTATTCCTCCCTACCTCTCAATCAGTATGTAGTTCTCGTTGTGTTTTCCGTAGATACCGCGAATCTCGATATTCTGCTCAGTTACAATCCTCTGCACCTCTACCAGCGCACTTGGATAAAACTGAATCGATATCGCGCACCCTGCCGTGATCTCTTTCGGGGTCGGGAATATATCAATCTCAATTTCTGCATATTCAAGCAACATTTCAGCACGAAGCGCCTGCTGGGTAGAGTCAAACGCGATCAACATCTCTTCTTGCATTTACGTTACGCCTCCCATAGGTTTATCGTCCTATCTCTTGCCGTTGTAGTATAAAACCCCTCTTCTATCCATATACTAGATACCATCAAATAGAATCAGCCTCAGAAAGGAAGATAGTATGAATTTTCCATCCAAAGCTACATCAGCGCAAGAAACATCCTGTTTAAAAATATCACATACCGATCCCGATATCTATTCTGCTATTACACACCGACTACTTTTCCATTTTGCACGTACACGCCCTGAGACACAGATTGTCGTCATTTGTGTGGGTACAGACCGATCCACAGGAGACTCTCTTGGTCCTTTAGTTGGTACTGCATTGTCACGTTTTCATAGTCCGCTGTTTCATTTATATGGAACGCTTGAAAATCCTGTCCATGCCGTTAATCTTGAGGAAACTTTGACCCTAATCAATGAAAAATATAGCAACCCTTTTGTCATCGGTATAGATGCTTGTTTAGGTCACTCTACTAGCGTGGGCTGTATCCAAGTTGTTGAAGGACCTCTACGACCGGGCGCTGGCGTAAATAAACAATTGCCGCCGGTAGGTGATATCCATTTGACAGGAATCGTTAATGTCGGCGGCTTTATGGAGTATTTCGTATTACAGAACACGCGATTAAGTTTAGTGATGCGATTATCTGATATTATAGCGACAAGTCTATATTCTGCCTTAAAGCAATGGAATCTTCATGCTAGGTCCGCTGCAACGCGAGAGTAACGACTTCTTTTTCTTCAGGTGATAGCACATATTGTGATTCACCATTCTGCATAGGTTTAGAGTAAATGTAAGAATTCTCACGATTATGAAGACTGGTTAATACAATACCACTGCTGTTGTCATCCAGTATAGCGACTGAGAAACTCAGATCATTGCCACGTTCACCAAAGGCATTATAACGCTTCAGCGCAATATTGGACTTCATGCCACGCATTCTAGTTTGAGTTGCTTCTAATACGGCTTTTTGCTCACGTTGTTCTTCTTCCAGCATGTCGCTTTGGTTCTTCAGATCAATTAGAAGGCCTTCCAGATCCTCCACACCGTTCCCAGCCATCATGGCCTCATATTTACGCCGCATAGCACGCAGCTTAGCTCCCTGGGCGATCACAGTGATTACCAGCACCAACATAATTACTGTAAAACCAAACACAAACCACTTCAACTGCTCACTAATTAATTGATTTAATTCAGACATGAATGGACCATCCTTTTTATTCATCTGCTGCGGGCATTGCCATATAACTCATCCATAGCAGCCAGCATTCTGCTTATATTATGCTCTGTCGTATCTACACCTACACTCGCCCGAACAGCACCACTCTCTAGCGTATCAACTGCCTTATGTGCCAAAGGGGTACAATGCATACCTGCTCTAACCGCTATTTTATAATCACGATCTAGACGGTGAGCGATATTCGCTGACTCTTCTCCATCCACCACAAACGATACAATACCCGTTCTTGGAGCGCCTAGTGAGGGTCCTAATAGTCTAATGCTCGGGATGTGAGACAAACCCTCCATTAGCCTTTGAGTTAACGCCCACTCTCTCTCATGAATAACGCTCATCCCTAAAGATTGTACCTTTTGAACACCTGCTAGTAAACCGGCAATCCCTACCGTATTTTGCGTCCCTGCTTCATACCGATCTGGACGAACATTGGGCTGTTCGCTATTTTCCGATTGACTACCTGTCCCTCCATACATTAAGGGTTCAAGATCCAATTCAGGTGATATATAAAGTCCGCCGGTTCCTTGTGGTCCAAGTAGTCCTTTATGCCCCGGAAATGCCAACAAGTCTATATTCATTTTTTTAACATCAATATCAAGTGAACCCGCGCTTTGAGCTGCATCTACCAGAAATACGGCGCCATGAGATTTAACGATATCGCCAATATCGCTAATAGGCAGTATGCTTCCAAGTAAATTAGAGCTATGATTGCAAATGACCAGTTTGGTGTTTAAGCGAAAAGCATTTTCGAGTTCTAGTAAATCCAATTGTCCTTCACGATCTACTTTTAGATAGTCCACTTTTATCCCTAGAGTCTTACGCAAGTATTCCAGCGGCCGTCTCACAGAATTGTGTTCTGTCATGGTTGAAATCACGTGATCTCCCGCTTTAAGCGTCCCTCTGATCGCCATATTTAAACTCATCGTAGTATTATGGGTAAAAGCTATATCTTGCGCATTAGATACACCGAACAACTTAGCCAGCGCACTCCGTGTTCTTACTAACACTCGGCCACTTCCTATCGCTAGCGAGTAATTCCCTCTACCAGCATTCGCTCCTGACTGCAGAGCATTCATCATCGCATCTGCAACCTCTGGTGGTTTAGGCCATGAGGTAGCTGCATGATCCAGATATACGAAGTCTTCCATAACCTCGCTCCTCGTCTATTACCCTTTTTTAATCAACTTATTCAAAAAAACATACCCCTAATTATCCGATTAAGGATATCTCAGGATATGTTCTTAGCATAGATACCCATTTAGTTACCCAATAATTCCAACAATCTTTCTAAATCCTGAGCACTGTAGTAATTCAGTTCAATCTTCCCTTTTTCCTTACCCTGTTTTATTTTCACCGTTGTTTTAAAACGTTCACGCAATACTTCCTCTACATTATCAATATAGGGATCACGTTTAACAACTTTCACTTTAATTCCATTTGCAGGTTTACGGTCTAAGTTCTTCACTGTTTCTTCTAATTCTCTGACGCTCCACTGTTGTTCCACGCATTGTTCGGCCAGTTGTTTAATCACTTCTGGATCCTTTAAAGCAACAATCGCCCGTGCATGCCCCATTGACATTGTTCCACGTGAAACATATTCTTTTACTTCTTCAGGTAAAGAAAGCAATCTCAGGAAGTTGGCGATATGTGATCTGGACTTTCCTACCTTAAGCGAGAGTTCTTCCTGCGTAAGTGAAAATTGATCCATTAGGCCTTGGTAAGCCACAGCAATTTCCATTGCATTTAAGTTCTCACGTTGCAAGTTTTCGATTAATGCAATCTCCATGACCTGTTGATCACTAAGATTTCTAACGACTGCTGGAATTGTAGCTTTGCCACAATATTGCGAGGCCCGGAATCTGCGTTCACCGGCAATGATCTCATACCCCTTCAATACGCTACGAACAATGATCGGCTGGATCACGCCATGTTGTCTGATCGATTCTGCTAGTTCTTGAATGGCCTCTTCATTAAAATCTTTGCGCGGTTGATATGGATTAGCCCGGAGTTGAGCTAAAGGGATCTCAACTACCTTATCATCTTCATTAATTGATAAAGAAGGGATTAGCGCATCCAGACCTTTTCCTAAACGTTTACTCATAAGAAATCACTTCCTTTGCCAACTCTAAATACACTTCTGCTCCTTTAGAGCGAGGATCATAAGTAATAATGGATTGCCCATGAGACGGCGCCTCACTTAACCGGACATTCCGAGGAATAATCGTTCTATATACTTTTTCTTGGAAATACTTCTTAACCTCTTCTATCACTTGAATTCCCAGATTGGTACGGGCATCAAGCATAGTCAATAATACTCCCTCTATCTTCAGATGCGGGTTGAGATTTTTTTGCACCAGACGAACGGTGTTTAATAGCTGACTCAAGCCCTCAAGCGCATAATATTCACATTGGATCGGGATGATTACCGAATCCGCTGCAGTAAGGGAATTGATCGTCAAAATTCCCAGGGAAGGCGGACAATCGATGATAATATAATCATAATTATTTTTAACCGCATTTAGCGCCTTCTTTAGCTTTAGCTCTCTGGAAATCGTTGATACCAACTCAATCTCCGCGCCTGCCAATTGAATCGTCGCCGGAATGATATGCAGCCCTTCATTTTGAGTTTCCAGTATGGTTTCTAGAGGATTTACCTCATTTATAAGAATGTCATATATACAATTCGCCACGTCAGCCTTGTTGATGCCAACGCCGCTAGTAGTGTTACCTTGAGGATCGATATCAACTAGAAGCACTCTTTTTCCTAATGTAGCCATACCGGCACCTAGGTTCACGGAGGTTGTTGTTTTACCGACACCGCCTTTTTGATTTGCTATGGCAATAATCTTGGACACTTATTTCACCTCGAATAGTTAGGAAGAATCTTCTCGTAGATCGCAAGTACAAATGTTCCTGACGCTGATGTTGCGTCACACTTTATGAAGAATATAGACAACTTTTGAATACTGAAACTCTAAATTATAAGTTTTGCCAACATCCCGGTTATAGCCACACAAAAGGCGGCCAATCACCTCAGGGCCGCCTTCAGCTTTTGAAACAATTTATCTTTTGGGGATTTGGATTACAATCTCGTAATGGTCACCGCGGTCATTTTCTGACGTTTTGATTTCCATTCCTGAGCCTGTCACCATATCAATAGATTGACGAATTGTATTAAGAGCTAGACGAACATCCTTGGTATAGGAAACCCGTTTTGACTTTTTAGTTTGTGAGACTTGTTTGTAGAAAGCAATACGAGCTTCTGTTTGTTTAACATTTAATCCTTTTGCAATGATCTCTGCTAACACTTTCAGCTGCATCTCCACACTATCTAGCGATAATAATGAACGTGCATGTCTTTCGGAAATCTTGCGCTCCATCAATGCCATCTTAACCTCTTCAGGCAAATTGAGTAAGCGAATTTTATTAGCTATGGTAGACTGACTTTTACCTAATCGTTGCGCCAAGCTTTCTTGCGTCAATTGATGAAGATCAATTAACTTTTGATAAGCTACAGCTTCTTCAATGGAGGTCAAACCTTCACGCTGTAAGTTTTCTATAAGCGCAATGGATGCGGCCTGTGAATCATTGAATTCACGAACAATGGCTGGAATCGTCTCTAAACCAAGTTTTTTAACCGCTCGCCAGCGTCGTTCACCTGCGATGATTTCGTACACGGAATCGCGCATGCGTACAACTATGGGTTGAATGACACCATGAGTTTTAATCGTCTGGCATAACTCATCGATTTTTTCGTCATCGAATATAGTCCGTGGTTGGTAAGGACTGCTAATGACCTCATGAACTGGTATTTGTTTGATTTCTTCTCCGCTGCTCCGCTCGTTAAATCCAAATAGCTTGGTAAATTGTTCTTTCATTCCGTTCATAACCACCTAATTTCGTTATAGTACGATCTTCTTGACCTTCTTTTCGGAAAGTGTATCGTACAGCAATAAAAAACATTCTGATATTATGAAATCACCTGCTACTATCAGGCATCATAATCTCTCCTTCTTTCGAACAAGAGTACAGAGAAGGAGTTATATACAAAATTAAAAGTCTACTATGCTATTCTATCACTTTTCTCTACATAATCATATTCTCCGTAAAGACCTATTTTTCCTGCATTTTCATAATGATAACAGCCTAATAAACATATCAATTTAGTTTATCTTTTAATTAATGTTCATTAGAGATCGCTATCGCAATTCCCCACAAAAAAAGGTCATCCCCTTTTAAGATAGAGGATGACCTTAAATATATTTACCTATGCCAATGTTTCACGTGAAACATTATTTGATAAGTGGTGTTTTGGCAGGAATTCCCGCTTTTCGTGGGTACTTAGCAGGAGTAGCACCTGTCTTACGAATAATGACAATATGTCGCGCCGACTCTTCCACAGGCAAGCTGAAAGACTCCACTTTACTAAGTTGAGCACGAAGCTCTTTTAAACTGTACTTCGCCTCACTTAATTCTTCTGATGGATCGCTCCCCTTCATGGCAGCGAAAAATCCATCCTTACGTGTAAAAGGAAGGCAGAATTCATTCAACAAGGATAATCTTGCCACTGCACGTGCGGTCACCAAATCATAAGCATCACGATGCTTAAATTGCCGGGCAATATCCTCCGCACGACCATGAATCAATTGCACATCCGTTAATTTTAACGTCGTACAGACATGCTGCAGAAAAGAGATTCGTTTACTCAATGAATCAACAATCGTAAGCTTCAAATGTGGAAAACAAATTTTAAGCGGAATCCCTGGAAATCCAGCTCCCGATCCAATGTCTGCCAAATTGTTTATCTCATTGATATTAATGAAAAAAGCTAGCGAAATCGAATCATAAAAATGTTTCGTGTAAACCTGCTCACGCTCTGTTATTCCGGTAAGATTCATTTTTTCATTCCAGGATACGAGTTCTTTATAGTAGAGATCAAATTGCTTCAATTGTTCCGCTGTAAGTGTAATCCCTCGTTCCTGTAAAAGCTGTGTGAATTGTAGTTCCGTATTATCCATAGATTATCCTTTCGCCGCGGTTACCCGGTTGTAATGCTCAAGATATACGAGAAGAATAGAAATATCTGCAGGTGTAACCCCTGCTATCCGAGAAGCCTGACCGATAGAGATCGGGCGAATCTTAGTCATCTTTTGCCGCGCTTCCATCGCTAATCCATGAATCTCATTATAGTTAATGTCATCCGGAATTTTCTTCTTTTCCATCTTTTGCAGGCGCTCCACATGTTGAAGCTGTTTTTCGATATATCCGGCATATTTAATTTGAATTTCCACTTGTTCCTTCATCTCTGCGTCTAGCATTTCGGGTGATGGTGAAACTTGATCTACAAAGCTATAATCAAGCTCCGGACGACGCATTAGAACAAGCAAATTGCTGCCATCTACTATAGGCGCTGATTCATATTGTGCTAGAATATCATTTACCTCAACAGGTTTAACCTTTTTCTCTTGTAGGCGGACAATTTCACGTTCCACCCGTTCCTTCTTGTCTACAAAGTTATCGAAACGCTCTTGAGCGATCAAACCAATATCATAACCGATAGGCGTAAGTCTTAGATCTGCATTGTCATGACGGAGCAGCAAACGATATTCCGCACGTGAGGTTAGCAGACGATACGGTTCATTAGTCCCCTTAGTCACCAGATCATCAATGAGTACACCAATGTATCCCTGTGAACGATCTAAGATTACGGGTTCTTTGTCTTGCACTTTGCGCGCTGCATTAATTCCAGCCATTACACCTTGGCCAGCCGCTTCCTCATAACCGGAAGTACCATTGATTTGTCCAGCAGTGAACAAACCTGGTAGACGTTTAGTTTCAAGAGATGGCCATAGCTGTGTAGGAACCATTGCATCATATTCAATAGCATAGCCGTTACGCATCATCTCTACCTTTTCCATACCAGGGATGGAACGCAGAATCGCTAGCTGTACATCCTCAGGAAGACTAGTCGACAGACCTTGTACATAGTATTCCGATGTATTTTTTCCTTCTGGCTCTAAAAAGATCTGATGCTTAGATTTATCACTAAATCTTACTACTTTATCTTCAATTGATGGGCAATAACGTGGACCTGTTCCTTCAATAATACCCGTAAACATCGGCGCACGATGAAGGTTGTCATTAATAATCTGATGAGTAACCTCAGAGGTATAGGTCAACCAACAAGGTAGCTGTTCATTGTTGGATGATTTCGTCTCAAACGAAAAGAATTTAGGCTCATCGTCGCCCGGTTGAATTTCTGTCTTCGAGAAATCGATCGTATCACGATGTACACGTGGTGGTGTACCTGTCTTAAAACGCACCAATTCAAAACCAAGCTCCCGCAAATTCTCAGATAGCTTCACTGATGGCTGCTGATTGTTAGGTCCGCTCTCATACGTCAATTCACCCATAATCACTTTACCCCGCAGGTAAGTACCTGTGGTCAAAATAACGGTCTTACTATGGTATTCCGTTCCTGTCTTCGTAACTACACCCACACAACGTCCATCCTCAACGATTAGACGCTCAACCATGCCTTGACGAAGCGTTAGGTTAGGCGTTTTTTCCATGGTTTCTTTCATTGCATGTTGGTACAGAAACTTATCCGCTTGTGCACGCAATGCATGCACCGCAGGTCCCTTCCCTGTGTTAAGCATACGAAGCTGAATAAATGTCTTATCTATATTACGGCCCATTTCTCCGCCTAGCGCATCAATCTCACGCACTACATGTCCTTTGGCTGGTCCGCCTATGGACGGATTGCAGGGCATGAATGCAACCATATCCAGGTTAATTGTGATCATCAATGTGCTGCAGCCCATCCGTGCTGATGCTAAAGCCGCTTCACAACCGGCATGACCGGCGCCAATGACGATTACGTCATAGTTGCCTCCATCATAACTCATGTCCTGTTTCCCCCTAATTGTTATATTAAAATGTAAAGCTTATTTTCCTAAACAAAATTGCGAGAATATTTGGTCTAACAACGAGTCCGCTGCTGTATCACCAATAATTTCACCCAGCTGTTCCCATGCTAGCCGTACATCGATTTGAATCATATCAATCGGTATATACTGTTCCGCCGCATCGTATGAATCTTGTAGCGATTTATAAGCTTTTTTGAGCAAGGCAATATGTCTCACATTACTTACATATGTCAAGTCACCCGATTCCAGCTTTCCACCAAAAAAGAGTGTCGAAATGGCATCTTCAAGTTTGTCTAGACCTTCCTCTTCCAGAACGGACATCGGTACGATGTTGGACTCCTCAAAGTACGAGAGCAACTTATCCTTATCCAGTTTGGGTGGTAAGTCCATTTTATTCATGATCACTAGGCATTGTCTACCGTGGATTTGTTCCATCAATGCCAATTCGTCCTCATGCAGCTCTTCGTTAGCATTTAACACAAGTAGAATCAGATCCGCATCACTAACTGCCGCCTTGGAACGTTCTACGCCAATCTTCTCGACTACATCCATCGTTTCACGAATTCCCGCCGTATCAAGCAACTTAAGCGGAATGTTGTTTATCGTTATATATTCTTCGATGACATCACGTGTTGTTCCAGGAATATCTGTTACAATCGCTTTGTTATCACGTGCTAACGCGTTTAATAATGAAGATTTACCAACATTGGGACGACCAACTATAGCTGTCGTTATCCCCTCACGAAGAATTTTTCCTTCATTAGAAGTCTTAAGAAGCTTTGTGATTCCTTCCATCACTTCACTGCTTTTATCTTTAATAAATTCAGCTGTCATGGATTCTACATCGTGCTCTGGATAATCTATATTCACTTCGATATGAGCCAGCATCTCAATAAGTGTATGACGCAAAGCATGAATTCGATCCGACAAGGATCCACTGACCTGCTTTAAAGCCACCGAAAACGCGCGATCCGACTTCGAGCGAATGAGATCAATAACCGCCTCAGCCTGTGATAAATCTATACGTCCACCCAAGAAAGCACGCTTGGTGAACTCACCCGGCTCGGCTAACCTTATCTCCTGCTGAAGAAGTAAATCCATCACCCTTCTTACAGAAATTACACCACCATGAGCACTGATCTCTACTACATCCTCAGTAGTAAAAGAACGTGGGCCCTTCATTACGGTTACAAGTACTTCTTCCAGCTTCTCCCCGTTATCCGGACTAACGATATGCCCATAATGAACGGTATGCGATTCCGCTTCAGTTAACGGAACTCGGCTACGAAACAAAGGAGCCACTTGGGAAATAGCCTGTGGGCCACTTACCCGAATAATAGCAATTCCTCCCTCGCCTAATGCCGTTGATACGGCAGCAATGGTGTCACTAAGCATGCTGTTTTTCACCCCAAAACCTGTATTTTTTGATTATAAACGGTCTTATATTTTTAAAAAAGCAATGACCCCTTACATTGGTCAAGGAGTCATTGCATCATATAGTCTTTACTTCAAAGTTATAACGACGCGGCGATTTGGCTCTTCGCCCTTACTAAGGGTATTCACTTGCCGATGATCCTGTAATCTGGAGTGAATAATTTTCCGCTCCTGAGGTGACATCGGTTCCAGTACTACCTCTTTACGAGTCCGAATGACACGACTGGCTAAACGATCAGCCAGCTCTTCGAGAGTTTTTTTACGCCGCTCACGGAAGTTCTCCGCATCTAGCACAAGCCGTATAAAACTGTCGGAGTAACGATTAGCTACGATATTAGCCAAATACTGCAGAGCATCGAGAGTTTGTCCTCTTCTACCAATCAACAGTCCCAAATCTGGACCTGATATCTGCAGAATCGTGGATTCCTTGGTGTGGACGATTTCTACTTCCACTTCGAGCCCCATGCTCTTAGCGACATCCACAATGAAATGAACGGCTTCTTGGTAAGCTTCCTCCACCGGTTGTCCGGAATCTTGGCGTGGCACACCGCCGTTAGCCTCCTGTTTGCTCTCTCTGGTTGACTGCTGAGGCAGTGACGGAGCACTCGCCGCTGATGCCGGTGCGGCTTCGGCTATCAAGGTTAACTCAACCTTGGCACCTTTCGCACCGATCAATCCCAGGAATCCTCTTGATGGCTGCTCAAGTACGTTGACCGTTACCCGGTCCTTTTGAACTCCAAGCTGGGTTAGTCCCCGTTCTACAGCTTCTTCAATGGTTTTCCCTGTTGCGACGACTTTGCTCATTTTGACTTTTTGGCTCCCTTCGATGACTTGTTGCCGCTTTTGCTCTTCGGAGCAGGGCTTGAGTCATCTGTACTTTTCACAGCACTTGCGATTGCCAATTTGTGTTTATCATTGTTGCGATATAAGAAATAGTTCTGAACAATAGTGTAAATGTTACTGTATACCCAGTACAGCGGCAATGCTGCTGGGAAGTTGTAGGACATAACGAAAATCAGAACTGGATAAATCATCATCATGAACTGCATTGGCCCTTGTTGTTGCATCGGGTTCATTTTAGTCATCATTCTGGTTTGTATAAATGTTGTTAATGCTGCTAGCACCGGTAAGATAAACAGATGATCCGGCTTACCTAGCTCCAGCCATAAGAAGGAGTGCTCCCGTAGATGTGGATTATAGTAGATCGAGTTGTAGAGAGCGATAAAGATAGGCATTTGTACGATCAGCGGTAAACAACCCGCCATTGGATTAACCTTATTCTCTTGGAACAAACGCATCGTTTCTTGCTGCACCTTTTCAGGTGTGTCTTTATATTTTTTCTGGATCTTTTGGAGTTCCGGTTGAATGGCTTGCATTGCCCGCGAGCTCTTCACCTGTTTAATCGTAAGCGGAAGAATCAACGTGCGGACAATAATAACCATCACAAGTACGGCTAAACCATATTCTCCGTTAAACCAATCAGCAAACTTGTCCAAGGCAATGGCGAAATAATACACTACATTACTTTGCCAGAAGCCTCCATTCTTTAAATCCTCCGTAGTGTGCGTAACAGCAGCTGACGGAGCGCATCCCGACAGAACAGCTAACGACAACACCATCACTGTGATGAGGAGAAACCATTTTCCCCGTCTAGTCTTCATTAGAGACACTTCAAAACCCCTCTCTTGAACATTCCATTCCACCGTAAATCATACCATAATTATGAATACAAATAAACAAGCCTCTTATGCGTCCTTTATTTGCGGGAAGCCTTGAGTAGCTTGGCTTTGCGCAGTACATGCAGCACGCTTTTTTCGAGCTCTGCGTATTCCATGGAAAGTGCTCCTTTTCTTACGATAAACACCATATCGAGTCCACCTGCGATTTCAGGTTCATGATGACGAACGATTTCCTTCACCAATCTTCTCATTCGGTTACGGACAACCGCGTTTCCAACCTTCTTACTGACCGATACCCCAACTCTAAAACGCTCTACCTCTTTTTTGCTAAACCAATACACTACAAATTGATGATTCGCAAAAGACTTCCCATGGCGGTATACACGACTGAAGTCGGCACGGTTTCGTAATCGTAACTTTTTGTGCACGGGAATCTCCTTCATAAATCCGGTTAAAAGTATCCTTCCGAATTTTTTTCTTCTAATAGTATAGTCATTTGGATGTCGCTATAAACGACCGCGACTACAACGCTGGAATTTCCCTTCTATATTATAGAAAGAAAAATATTCTCAACTTCTCACAAAATAATTCTGTATATACGTTAAATAGCCCCGCAAAGTGTAGCTAGCGCATTAAGCGAGATCCTAGTCGTTTGCAGAGCAAAAAATAATAAAAAGCAGTAAAAAAAGACCACCGGAGTGGTCCCTTAGTGGCCTAACTTACGCACTCAAAACTTTTCTGCCTTTCAAGCGGCGAGCTGCCAGCACTTTACGGCCGTTTTTCGTGCTCATTCTTTTACGGAAACCGTGAACCTTCTTACGTTTGCTCACATTTGGTCTAAATGTCGGTCTCATAATTGCACCTCCCTTACAGGAACTTAATTACTGTCATATAAGCAGAAACGGTCTAAGCCGTCCTTATAGTAGGGACAGTATCTACATGAATCATCAATTAATTATCGAGACATATCCTTACAGAAAACACCTTTATATATTTAAACATATTTTATGCGCAAAAGTCAACCTACTGCTGGCTCCAGAGCCTCCCTCTAATTTAAGCTGCTTGTCCACAACTCCCATTAGAAAAAAAAGTAATCCACAAGATATGACAGTTATCCACCTGTGATCAAAAAATAAAGTCGACTACTCACAGATGAGCACAACCTGTGTATAAAATTATCGAAGCTTTGGCGTAAAGTGTCGAACCGTAAACAAATTATCAACAATATGTAGTGGTGTTCCTAATAATTGTACACAAGTGCTTGAATTTGTGGATAAAATAGCCCTGCTCATTGAAAAATAAGGGGCGTTTTGCTATGATGGTATTACTTTTGAATGTGAATAGATTTGTTTGTTCTCTTAATTATCAACAAGCTGTGGATAAAGTTGTGAACAAATCAAATTTATCCATATTTTTTTGTCTCTTCATATTGCCTACTGGGGATAAATATCAGCACCAACCTATTTTCTTCGACATTTCCACTTCATGGCTGATGCCACATTTGGAAGATTTAAAGGAGTGACAGTCTGTGGACAGCCATACTTCCGAATTATGGCAGCAAATTTTATCGATTATTCAAACCAAATTAAGCAAGCCGAGCTTTGATACCTGGTTTAAGGCTACTAAAGCGATAACCTTCAACTCCCAGGTTCTCATTATCTCGGCACCTACAACGTTCGCAGTAGAATGGCTGGAAAGTCGCTACACCAAACTAGTAGGAGCAACGGTCTACGAAGTCACTGGGAAACAAGTGGATGTAAAATTCGTGATTGAAGAAAGCAAGCCACCTGAGCTTGTGGTTCAACAATCCGCCCCCACTCCCGTAGTATCACGAGAAGAAGCGCAAACGCATCTCCTCAATCCAAAGTACACTTTTGACACTTTTGTAATCGGCTCCGGCAACCGTTTTGCGCATGCAGCCTCACTGGCAGTAGCCGAAGCGCCGGCCAAAGCATACAATCCCTTGTTTTTATATGGTGGTGTAGGTCTGGGCAAAACCCATTTAATGCATGCCATTGGGCACTATGTTCTAGAACATAACCCGAATAACAAGGTTATTTACATCTCATCAGAGAAATTCACGAATGAATTTATCAATTCGATCCGTGATAACCGCGGTGAAAGCTTCCGCAATAAGTATCGTAACGTTGACATTTTGCTTATTGACGATATTCAATTCCTCGCCGGAAAAGAGTCCACGCAGGAGGAATTTTTTCATACGTTCAATGCGCTCCACGAAGAACGCAAGCAAATTATCATCTCCAGCGACCGACCGCCAAAGGAAATTCCCACACTGGAAGAACGGCTGCGTTCACGGTTCGAGTGGGGCTTGATTACGGATATTCAACCACCCGATCTAGAAACCCGAATTGCGATTTTGCGCAAAAAGGCGAAGGCAGAGAACCTTGATATCCCTAATGAGGCCATGATGTATATTGCTAATCAGATTGATACCAATATTCGTGAGCTTGAGGGTGCATTAATCCGGGTTGTTGCTTACTCTTCGCTAACCAACCAGGATGTAACCACACATTTGGCAGCTGAAGCACTCAAGGATATCATTCCTTCCAGCCGCCCAAAAATGATTACCATCGCTGATATTCAGCAAAAAGTCGGTGAATACTACAATTTGCGCCTTGAAGACTTCAAAGCACGAAAACGTACAAAAGCCGTAGCGTTTCCACGTCAAATCGCAATGTATCTCTCCCGTGAACTAACGGATTATTCGCTGCCTAAGATTGGTGAGGCGTTCGGAGGACGTGACCATACGACCGTAATTCACGCGCATGATAAAATTACACAGTCATTAAAGGTCGATCAGGAGTTGTACAAAGTGGTAAATAATCTTGCGGAGAAAATTAAAAATCCTTCCTAAGAGGAACAAAGAGCCTATACACAATCTATACACATGTGGGTAGGCTTAATTTTATGCTATTTGATAGGGTTATCCACATATTAGACGCCCCTACTACTAATACTATTAAATAACTATAATAATTCATCATGTAAAGACGCGTAATAACGAGCAACAAAATACAACGAAATTCCCAATTTTTCAGCTAGGAGTGAAATCATGAAAATAAGCATTCTTAAAAATGAACTCAACGAATCCATTCAACACGTATCCAAAGCAATCTCCAGTAGAACAACCATCCCTATTCTGACCGGTATTAAGCTGGAAGTTAGCCATCAAGGCGTCACATTAACTGCAAGCGACACCGATATTTCCATCCAATCGTTTATTCCAGCAGAGAATGACAGCCATACGATCGTGAAAATAGATCAGCCCGGAAGTGTTGTTCTTCCCGCTAAATTTTTCGTAGAGATTATTAAGAAGCTGCCCTCCAAAGAGATTCACATGGAAGTTAAAGAAGGATTCCAAACATATATTTCTTCTGGATCCACTGAGATTCAGATTGTAGGTTTAGACCCTGAAGAATTCCCGGTGCTACCGAGTATTGAGGAGAACGAAACTATCTCTATACCAGGTGATTTGCTGAAAAATATGATTAAACAAACTGCTTTTTCTATTTCTACCCAAGAGACAACTCCGATTTTAACAGGTATACTGTGGAATCTGGCCGATAATGAATTTAAGTTTACAGCGACTGACCGTCACCGCTTAGCTACAAGAGCAGCAAGACTAGAAGGTACGGAGAATGTTCAATTTGCCAATATCGTAATCGCTGGTAAAACCCTTAATGAGCTAAGCAAAATTATCCCTGATCAAAATATGCTCGTTGATATTGTCGTTGCGGACAATCAAGTTCTTTTTAAACTCGACAAAGTTCTGTTCTATTCACGGATCCTCGATGGAATTTATCCGGATACTTCTAGAATTATTCCAACAACCTACAAAACAGAACTAACTTTGGACACAAAAAAATTAAGTGAATCAATTGATCGTGCTTATTTGCTGTCCCGTGAAGAAAAAACGAATATTGTGCGCATGCAGACACTTGATCAAGGCGGCATTGAAATTTCTTCTAGCTCTTCCGAGCTTGGTAAAGTTCGTGAGGAACTTGAAGTCATTGATTTCAAAGGTGAACCACTCAAAATATCTTTCAACTCCAAATATATGCTCGATGTCCTAAAAGTTATTGAGAGTGAGCAGCTTGTTATAGCCTTCACAGGGATGATGAGTCCGATCATTTTGAAGCCACTCGATCAAACCAATAGCTTGTATATCATTTTGCCTTACCGTACAACAAATTAATGCCAACATTCATGAACATGTGGATAAGTGGCTGAAAGGATAAAAATCATGAAAAAAATACTTATCCACAGTGGATATATCAAGCTAGATCAATTCCTGAAACTTTCCGATTGTGTATCCACAGGTGGAATGGCTAAAGCTTTATTGCAAGAAGGACATGTGCTGGTTAACGGAGAAGTAGAGGAACGGCGTGGAAGAAAGCTTTATCCGGGTGATCAAATTGAAGTGCAGGATAACGGCACATTTCAGGTTGAAGGCGGAGGAGTTAAAGAGGAGTAGGCTAGGGGAGGAACCATTTCGTGTTTGTTAAAAATATCGGTCTGCAGCATTATCGAAATTACGGGCTGCTGCGTCTGGAGAGCCTGGGCGATGTGAATCTGATTCTGGGTCAGAACGCCCAAGGCAAAACAAACCTCATGGAGGCATTGTTCGTCCTGGCGATGACCAAAAGCCACCGCACCTCGAAGGATCGCGAACTTATCTCATTCGATGCCCCTGGAGACGCTGCTCAGATCATTGCTGAGGTAGAACGTAAGTACGGCGATCTCAAGCTAGAGCTCACCCTATCTGCCAAAGGTAAAAAAGCTAAGATTAACGGTTTAGAACAACGACGTCTTAGTGAGTTTGTGGGATCACTCAATGTGGTCATGTTCGCACCGGAAGATTTAGAGATCGTAAAAGGCACACCTGGGATCAGACGGCGTTTTCTCGATATGGAGATTGGCCAAGTCCAGCCTAGTTATCTCTTTCACCTCCAGCAGTATCAAAAAATCCTCTTACAAAGGGGCAATTTGCTAAAGCAGTTGTGGGGAAAAGAGGCAGCGGGAAAAGACCTTTTGGAAATCTGGGATGCTCAACTTGTGGAGCACGGTGTTAAAATCGTAAAAAAAAGGAAACAATTCATAAAGAAGCTGCAAATATGGGCTGAAAGCATACACCGGGGGATTACGAACGGCGGAGAAGAACTGAAATTGCTCTATGTCCCCTCTTTCGGCGATCGGGATGAGGAAGATGAAGCTGTCTTATTAGACAATTTTATGTTAAAGTTATCACAAACGAGAGAACAAGAAATCAGGCGCGGCATGACGCTGACGGGTCCCCATCGGGATGACCTGTCCTTTTTTATCAACGGAAGGGAAGCTCAGGTCTACGGTTCTCAGGGACAGCAGCGTACAACGGCTTTATCGCTCAAGCTGGCGGAAATCGAGCTGATCCATGAAGAAATCGGAGAATATCCTGTGCTGCTTCTTGATGATGTTTTATCCGAGCTTGATCCTTACCGACAGACCCAGCTTATTGAAACCTTTCAAAGCAAGGTACAGACATTCATTACCGCTACTGGGATTGAGGGTCTGAATGCCGATAAATTAAAGGGCGCCAGCCTATATCATGTTCATGATGGAAAAGTGGAGTTATAAAGAGCGGAGGAAGATCATGTATATTCATTTGGGCGGGGAGAAGATTATTCGCTCTTCGGAGTTAATTGCAATATTTGATATTTCGATTGAGAAATCTTCCAAGGTGTCTAAGCAATTCGTCATTCACTCTGAGCAGGACAAGAAGCTTGAGCGGATTGGTGAAGAGGAAGCAAAATCTATTGTCGTAACTAAAAATATCGTGTATTACTCCCCCATTTCCTCCTCCACTCTCAAAAAAAGAGCCAAAATTTTGCTCGAAATATAACTTACGTTTAGTAACAAAGAGATAATCTGAAAGAAGTAGGTGAAGGCATGTCAATGAATCAACCGACATATGATGAGAGCCAGATTCAGGTACTGGAAGGGCTAGAAGCTGTCCGGAAACGTCCGGGCATGTATATTGGTTCCACTAGTTCTAAAGGTCTCCATCACTTGGTGTGGGAGGTCGTAGATAATAGTATCGATGAGGCCCTAGCAGGTTATTGTGACCGGATTCAAGTGATTATTCATGAGGATAACGGGATTACTGTTATCGATAATGGACGTGGCATACCTGTAGGTGAAAATGAAAAACTTAAAAAGTCGACGCTTGAAGTTGTAATGACAGTACTGCATGCAGGCGGTAAATTCGGCGGCGGCGGATATAAAGTATCAGGCGGCTTACACGGTGTGGGTATCTCCGTAGTAAATGCCTTGTCTGAGAAGGTTGTTGTTAATGTTAAGCGTGATGGGCATATTTATCAGCAGGAATACAGACGTGGTGCACCACAGTATGAGATTAAAGTTGTTGGAGATACGGACGAGACAGGTACGACTACAACTTTCCATCCGGATCCTGAGATCTTTACTGAAACCACGGTCTTTGAATATGCGACACTGCTTACTCGAATTCGGGAGCTAGCTTTTCTTAACAAAGGAATTGAGCTTTCACTCCATGATGAGCGGACCGATGTCACCAACGTGTTCAAATACGAGGGCGGTATCGTTGAATATGTGAAATATCTGAATGAGAAAAAAGAAGCGCTGCACGAGGATCCAATCTACGTGGAAGGCTCACGGGATATGATTCAGGTTGAAGTAGCTCTCCAATATAATGATTCGTATACAGAGAACATCTACTCTTTTGCGAATAATATTAATACCCATGAGGGCGGAACGCATGAATCCGGCTTCAAAAGTGCTCTAACACGTATCATCAACGATTACGCCCGTAAAGCGGGTGTGCTGAAGGATGGTAATTCAAACCTGACTGGCGACGACGTGCGTGAAGGATTGACAGCCATTATTTCTGTCAAAATTCCAGAGCCGCAGTTCGAAGGTCAAACGAAGACTAAGCTCGGAAATAGTGAAGTCCGTGGAATAGTAGAATCACTGTTCGGAGAGAAATTACAGGAATTCCTGGAAGAGAATCCGGCAGTATCACGCCGTGTCCTTGAGAAGTCGCTTTCAGCTTCACGTGCACGAGAAGCCGCTCGTAAGGCTCGTGAGTTAACCCGCCGTAAGAGTGCGCTTGAAGTCAGTGCACTACCTGGTAAACTTGCGGACTGTTCATCCAAGGATGCGTCTATCAGCGAACTGTATATCGTCGAAGGTGACTCTGCGGGTGGATCGGCCAAGCAGGGCCGGGATCGTCATTTCCAAGCGATTCTACCGCTGCGTGGTAAGATTCTAAACGTAGAAAAGGCACGCTTAGACCGTATTTTATCCAACGCCGAGATCCGGGCTATTATTACTGCTCTTGGTACAGGAATCAGTGAAGATTTTGACCTATCGAAGGCTCGTTACCATAAAGTCGTTATTATGACGGATGCCGACGTCGATGGAGCTCATATTAGAACTCTGTTGTTAACATTCTTCTACCGTTACATGCGGAAGCTGGTAGATGCAGGTTATATCTATATCGCACAACCGCCTTTGTTCAAGATAGAACGCAACAAAGTGATCCGTTATGCAGGCAGCGAGAAGGAACGCGATGAGATTATCGCCTCTTTTGGTGAGAATGTTAAGGTCAATGTCCAGCGCTACAAAGGTTTGGGTGAAATGAATGCTACCCAGCTGTGGGACACGACGATGGATCCTGAGGCTCGTATGATGCTACAAGTAACGATTGAAGATGCGATGCTTGCTGATAGTATCTTTGATACGCTGATGGGCGATAATGTTGAACCAAGACGTGACTTTATCCATGAGCATGCGAAGAGTGTCAGATACCTTGATGTGTAAGAAAATATAAGGATAATGTATAAAGTGAAACT
>NZ_NFVA01000227.1 GCF_002264395.1 Paenibacillus sp. VTT E-133291 | reverse complement strand
AAAGGAGGGGCACATGGATCTTATAGGGGTATACGAGGTGAGTCGTCCTTCTTTAATGTCACTTCTGCTATCAATGATTTTTTCAAGTGGCATACTTTTGACAAGCGTCATAAATAATATGGATGGTAAAGTACTTTCATATATCGGATTTTTTTGGGTAATCTTTTGTCTGATAGTTGTAATCGTATTGCTCTATAGGATCATTACGATTAGAAGGTTCATTGAAATCAAGATTCTTCCGGACTCAATAATAGTTGAAAATAAAGAAATTGAAGCAAACCGAATTGAGAATATTTATGTAAAGGGCTATTTCAAACCGGTAATAGGGATTAAACCTGTAGATCATAAATTTGCTCCCTATAAATTATGTTTTAGTTTTCTTGAACAGGAATACAGGGGAATGAAAGAACTAACCAAATGGGCTGAACGTAATCAAGTTAAACTGTCTCACAAAAGATTTATGAGATGGCTCTAAGGGACTGTGACAATACAAGGGGTGTTCCAAGAGCCTTGAAATGGCTGATGGGGCGCCCCCTCTTTTTGATCTTCCTTCATCTTAACACCAAGATGTAATATCCATTTTTTATAACATATGGTAATCT
>NZ_NFVA01000087.1 GCF_002264395.1 Paenibacillus sp. VTT E-133291 | reverse complement strand
CAATATTCGATGTCGAGTAAGCTTCTTGGGTTGCTAAGTGATCAAAAGCGGACTTTTTGAACAACTATTTATGTTTGATTTTTGTAGTAGAAAGGAAGTGGGATGATGAGCCCTTTCGTGCATTTGCATGTGCACAGCGAATACAGTTTACTGGACGGGGCGGCGCGCATTACCGATCTCGTGCGCCGGGCCGGCGAATACGGCATGAAGTCGCTGGCGCTTACGGATCATGGAGTGATGTATGGGGCGATCCCCTTTTATAAAGCGTGTAAAGAGAATGGAATCAAGCCGATTATCGGCTGTGAAGCTTATTTAACCGCGGGCTCTCGCCGTGAGCGAGGCAGTCGTAAAGATCAACCGATTTATCACCTGATTCTGCTCGTCAAGAATGAAACCGGCTACAAGAACCTGATGAAGCTGATTTCTATCGGCCATCTGGAAGGTCATCATTATAAACCTCGTATTGATATGGAGGTTCTGGCCGCTCATTCGGAGGGGATCATATGCCTCAGTGCATGTCTAGGCGGCGAAGTACCGCAGCATCTGTTGCATGGAAGAGATGACGAGGCGCGAAAGGCTGCGCTGCGATATAAAGAGATTTTTGGCGAAGACTTCTACCTGGAGCTTCAAGATCACGGAATTTCCGAGCAAAAGCGAGTAAATCCGAAGCTGATCGCACTTGCCAAGGCCTGTGAGATCCCACTTGTAGCTACGAATGACGTTCATTATTTAGCCAAGGAAGATGCTGAGGTACAGGATGTTCTGATCTGTATTGGAACAGGTAAAACGGTGGATGATGAGGAACGGCTCAAGATCGGAACAGATCAGCTGTTTCTAAAAAGTAGTGAACAAATGGCGGTATTGTTTCCGCATGTGCCTGAAGCTATCAGCAATACGCTGGTAATCGCAGAAAAATGTAATTTGGAGCTTACCTTTGGCCAGCATATTCTGCCTGCCTATTCACCAATTCCAGAAGGTAAGGACTCCGCTGCTTATTTGCGGGAGTTGTGCTTTAAAGGGCTTGAAGAACGGTATATAGACACACCGCTTTGGGCATCGCCTGAACAAAGGGAGACCGCTGAAAAGCGTCTTGCCTATGAGCTTGGCGTTATCGAGAGTATGGGTTTTAGCGATTATTTTCTAATTGTGTGGGATTTTATCGCTTATTGTCATCGCCAGGGGATTGCTACCGGGCCGGGCCGGGGTTCTTCGGCGGGGAGTCTTACCGCTTACTCCCTACGAATCACGGATG
This sequence comes from Paenibacillus sp. VTT E-133291, assembly GCF_002264395.1. Classification (GTDB taxonomy): domain Bacteria; phylum Bacillota; class Bacilli; order Paenibacillales; family Paenibacillaceae; genus Paenibacillus_AQ; species Paenibacillus_AQ nitricinens. The sequence goes on along the minus strand of NZ_NFVA01000087.1, from coordinate 24,716 downwards.
TAGATCCGCTTAAGTATAACTTGCTCTTTGAACGTTTCTTAAATCCAGAGCGGATCACGATGCCGGATATTGATATCGATTTTAGTGATGAGCGTCGTGATGAGGTTATCGCTTATGTGGTGGAGAAATACGGCAAAGAACATGTGGCGCAGATCATTACGTTCGGAACCATGGCTGCACGGGCTGCGGTTCGTGATGTGGGCAGGGTGCTGAATTTACCTTATAACGAGGTAGACAAAGCTGCGAAGCTCATCCCAGGACAACTAGGAATCAGCCTTGCAAGAGCACTAGAGACTACTCCAGACCTTAAAGCGCTGTATGACAGTAATCCTAAGATCAAAGGCTTGCTGGATATGGCAATGAAAGTGGAAGGTATGCCTCGTCATGCTTCGACACATGCTGCCGGGGTTGTTATTTCCAAGGGACCTCTAACTGATGCTGTGCCCCTTCAAGAGGGCAATGAAAGTACAGCGTTAACTCAATACTCTATGGAGCATTTGGAGAGTGTTGGGCTGCTGAAAATGGATTTTCTGGGACTGCGCACCTTGTCTATTATTGAGCGCTGTATGAATTCGATTAAAGAAATGAGTGGCAGTGTTCCAGATTTTAAAATCATACCAGATCATGATCCGCTCACGTATGAAATGCTAGGTGCTGGTGAGACGACTGGGGTCTTTCAGTTGGAGTCGGCGGGTGTAAGACGTGTGCTTAAGGATTTGAAGCCAAATGGCTTTGAAGATATCGTATCCGTTCTAGCGCTATATCGTCCGGGTCCGATGGAGTTTATCCCGAAATTTATAGCAGGTAAGCACGGTCAAATCGAAGTAGAGTATCCGCATCCTGATTTGAAATCTATATTAGCGGATACCTATGGAATTATTGTGTATCAGGAACAGATCATGCAGATTGCTTCGCTTATGGCTGGATTCTCCCTTGGGGAAGCGGATTTGCTCCGCCGAGCAGTCTCTAAGAAGAAGCGCGAGACGCTGGATAAGGAACGCAGCCATTTTGTACAGGGGAGCTTGCAGCAAGGCTATAACGAAACGGATGCCAATGCCGTCTATGATATGATCGTAAGGTTTGCCGATTACGGCTTCCCCCGAGCGCATGCGGCGGCATATGGCGTGCTGGCTTTTCAGACGGCTTATCTTAAGGCGCATTATCCGGTGCAGTTTATGGCATCTATGCTGACCGCTGTGATGGGTACTCACCGTAAGGTGGCAGAATATGTATTGGACTGCCGCCGCACGGGCATCGGCGTGTTGCCGCCGGATGTGAACGAGAGCGGCGTACTGTTTACCCCTGTTCCAGGAGAGGAAACGGGAACAGGGCATATCCGCTTTGGGCTCGCAGCGATTAAGAACGTCGGCACGCTAGCAGTGGAGAATATTATGTCGGTCCGCAAGGAGCGGCCATTCGACAGCCTGCTCGATTTCTGTCGACGTGTGGATCTGCGGGTCTGCAACAAGCGGGTAGTGGAGTCTTTGCTGCAGGCAGGAGCTTTTGACTGTCTGCCGGGTCATAGGGCCCAGCTGCTGGCTATGTTGGACGAGACCGTTGACGCTGCACTGAAATGGCGCAAAGAGCGAGATGAGCTGCAAATTCAGCTGTTCGACGATTTGGTGGAGACGCCGAACTGGGAAATTCGGTATCCGGATATCCCTAAGTTCACTGTAGGACAGCAGCTGGAGATGGAACGTGAACTACTGGGGCTGTATCTATCAGGTCATCCTCTCGATGATAGCGCTGAGCTGCTGGAGGAGCCGGGTATACAGCGGCTAATGGATCTTGGTGAAGCCGCAGATGAGAGTCAGACGGTTACGGCCGGCATGGTTGTTTCCGTTAAGGAAATTACGACGAAGCAAGGAAAATCGATGGCTTTCATCGAATGGGAAGATCAGATCGAGCGCTGCGAAGTCGTGCTCTTCCCCGAGGTGTGGAAGCGAAGCCGCAGCTTGATTGCCAAGGGCGCGCTGCTGGCCTTGCGCGCCAAGGTGCAGCAGGAGGACGAAGGCTTCAAGCTGCTGGCCGAGGAAGTGGCGCTGCTATCCGCGGAGACTCTCCGCGCCCTGCTGCAGCGCCGTAGTACCGCCGCATCCCGCTCGTATAGCGCGGGACGCTCGGCCTCAGCAGGAGCACCGCCACGCGGCGCAGCTCCTGCTTCGCGGGCCGGCGGGGCTGCTACTGGCCCCGCTGGCAGACCTGCAGGCGCCGCAGCTGCGCCTGCAACACCTGCACCGGCCGCTGCGCCAGCGCCGGGCTCAGGCCAGCGTGTCTTTATCAAGATCACGCCGGCCGCCGAGAATGCTGCGCAGCTGTCGCATCTGAAGGAGCTGCTGCAGAATCATCCAGGCCCAGTAGCGACGATTCTGTTCTACGAACGGGATCAGAAGCTCCTGGCCCTTAGTGATAACTATCGGATTAAGCCTTCAGAAGAGCTAATCGCAGCTATCGAGTCTATGCTCGGGACAGGTACTGTAAGAATAAAATAAGAACAATTCCACCCTTTTCCGCATACATTAGGAAACCACAGGGCGAATCCCTGGGCGGAAAGGGGAATCACATCATGTCCTATCAAATGGCAGTTGATCTGTTGGAACGTAGAGGCGTATCACTTTCTTCCATTGCTGAAATCGTATATATTTTACAATCGGTCTATTACCCCGGTTTATCCAAGGAAGAATGCCTTTCCAGTGTGAAATCTGTATTGGGAAAAAGAGAAGTGCAGTACACGTTAATGACGGGGATCGCACTTGATGAACTGGCCGAGAAGAGACTGCTTCCGCAGCCGCTTCAGGCAGTAATGGAAGCGGATGAATCACTTTATGGAGCGGACGAGACTCTAGCCCTTGGCATCACAGGGGTATATGGGATGATCGGACTTACAGGATTTGGGTACTTGGACAAAATAAAGCTTGGAATCATTGGTGAATTGAACGATGATAAGGGGAGGATTCACGTGTTCCTGGATGACTTAGTAGCGGGTATCGCTGCAGCTGCTTCTGCTAGAATCGCTCATCGGCAGGAAGGGGCAAAAGTATATCCTCTAGTCACGGACACGGAATAAATGACCCGATTCATTTCGATTGAACGAGTTCCTCAGTCTTGCTTCCTTTGCCCTACGCCTGTTGCGGGAAAAAAGAAAACTGTGTTATCATAATTCCATTATACGGGATACGGCTGGGAATTAAGATTGGGGAGGCCTTGCAAGGCATGTGGACGGTAATATATATCGCGCCGACCGCCAAAGTGGCGGATATGATTAAGAGTAAGCTGACTGAAGAAGGTTTTTTAGTAAAATGCCGTCCAATCAATATGTCCAAGCAGCAGTTTGAGATATTGGTTCCTTCGGGTGAACTGGAGGAAGTACAGGAAGTCCTTAATCTTATTCTGCATCCCTGAATTTCTATCAAGAGAAAAGTCATGACAGCGGCAAGCTGCATAACGCAAATAAACGGCTGAAGAGGTGCGGGTGTGTTCAAAGATTTATTTCAGAAGAAACGGAAGTACGCGACTATTCCTTCAGAACGTCTGGAGCGAAGCGGCGTGCCTGCAGAAGGCGAACGCCCCAAACGGGAAATTCCAGAAGGATTAATGAGTAAATGTAATAAATGCGGAACGATCCAGTATAGCAAGGAATTGGAAAAGAATCTTAAAGTATGTCCTACTTGTGGTCATCATTTGCGCTTGAACGCCGTTGAGCGTATTGCTATGACGTTAGACCCAGAGGGCTTTATCGAGTTTGATAGTGAAATGTATTCTATAGATCCGCTGAAATTCCCGGGTTATGCCTCTAAACTGGAGCAACAGCAACTGAAATCGGGACAAACTGATGCGGTGATTACGGGGCAGGGATCTATTGGCGGACATCCAGTGATTGTAGCTGTGATGAATTTCGAATTTTTCTCCGGCAGTATGGGATCTGTAGTCGGTGAGAAGATTACCCGGGCGATTGAAGAAGCCACGGAGAAGCAGCTTCCACTCCTTATTTTCTCTACTTCTGGTGGAGCAAGAATGCAGGAGAGTATTCTAAGTCTTATGCAAATGGCGAAGACAAGTGCAGCGCTTGCTCGTTTCAACGAAGTGGGCGGCCTTTATATTTCTATAATTACGGATCCAACAACTGGCGGAGTATCTGCGAGTTTTGCCAGTCTGGGCGATATTATTATTGCTGAGCCTGGGGCGGTATTCGGTTTCGCAGGACGTATAGTCATTGAACAGACGATTCGCCAGAAGCTTCCGGATGATTTCCAGACGGCTGAATTTAATCTGCAGCATGGCTTGATTGATATGGTTGTGCATCGTAAAGAAATGCGCGCCACACTGACCAAAATTTTGGAATTGCATGATGTGAAAGGGGGATTTTAGGTTGGCAGGAGAGTTGCCTTTTGAAATGCCTCTGGTTGAAATGCGCAAGAAAATTGCCGAGCTAAAGCAGTTCGGCGAAGAGAAGAGTATTGATTTTACGGATGAGGTAGCAAGACTGGAAGAACGGTACCGTGTGCTTGAGGAGGAAGTTTATTCTAATATCTCCCCTTCACAAAAAATGCATCTTGCCAGACATCAGGGACGTCCGACTTCTCTTGATCTTATGGGGCAGATCTTCACAGATTTTATTGAGCTTCACGGGGATCGAATGTTTGGGGATGATCTTGCTATTGTAGGCGGTATCGCCAAGCTTAACGGCGTCCCGGTTACGGTCATTGGCCAGCAGCGCGGTAAGGATACGAAAGAGAATATTTTACGCTTTTTCGGCAGTGCACACCCTGAGGGCTTCCGTAAGTCACTGCGTTTGATGCAGCAAGCGGACAAGTTCAATCGTCCCATTATAACCTTCGTGGATACGAAAGGTGCATATCCAGGCAATACAGCTGAGGAAAGAGGACAATCTGAAGCAATTGCCCGTAATTTACGCGAGATGTCTCAGTTTGGTGTCCCTGTAATCTGTGTGGTTATTGGTGAAGGCGGAAGTGGTGGCGCACTAGCACTGGCAGTTGGTAATAGAGTGCTTATGCTGGAGCATGCCATTTATTCGGTGATATCCCCTAACGGTGCGGCATCGATTCTATGGAAGGATGCTTCGAAGGCTGATCAAGCTGCGGAGGCCATGAAGATAACGGCATCTGATCTGCTTGAAATGGAAGTCATTGAAGAGATTGTTCCTGAGCCAAAAGGCGGCGCTCATCGTGATTACGAAGCTACGGCAGCTGCGATTAAGGATGCGTTATGGCGTCACTTGCAGGAGCTAATTCCTCTGGATAGAGCGGAATTGAAAGAAGATCGTTATCGTAAATTCCGTAAAATAGGTGAGTTTGCTGAAGTCCAGCAGGAGCAGATTTTCCTTGAAGAAGAAGTGGAAACTGAAGTGTAAAAAGAGTGTTTCCATTTGCACTTTAAGACATATAACCATACTTAGTGGACCATATTCAATTTCGTGTAAATTATAGATTTTATTGGAATTAAAATAATCTCGACGTAATTTCGGGATTATTTTAATTTTTTTTGTGCATACAGATAATTCGAGCTCAAATTACTCTAAAAGAGCCTACAACATTGATTTTGTGTCTAAGTTGCAGTAATATTCATAAGGGCGTAGTTAAAGGCACATGTGACAAAGTTCCTATTTAATTAGTTAGCCTTGTAGTAGATTTTGTAGTTGGAAAAAGTGAGACAGAGAGAACGAAAAAACGGAGGAAAACCTAATGCGGAAAAGTAAAATTGTATGTACGATCGGACCTGCGAGTGAATCGTTGGAGAATATCAAAAAATTGATTTTGGCTGGAATGAATGTGGCCCGTTTGAATTTCTCCCACGGCGATTTTGAAGAGCATGGTGCTCGGATTAAAACGATCCGTCAAGCATCTAAGGAACTGAACAAAACTGTAGCTATCCTGCTCGATACAAAAGGACCGGAGATTCGCACAGGCAAGTTGGAAGTAGAACCGATTGAACTAGTTCAGGACGAGTACCTGACACTAACTACGGAAGAAATCCTTGGCACCCAAGAACGTATTTCCATCACGTACAGCGAGCTTCCTAATGATGTTCAAGTAGGCTCCACCATCCTTATTGATGACGGTCTGATTGGTTTGACAGTTGTCGACATTCAAGGAACTGAAATCAAGACCCGTATTGTAAACGGTGGTACGATCAAGAGCAAGAAGGGCGTTAACGTACCAGGAGTAAACATCTCCTTGCCGGGTATTACGGAAAAAGACACCAACGATATTCTTTTTGGTATCGAACAGGACATCGATTTTATCGCCGCTTCCTTCGTTCGCAAAGCTAGCGACGTTCAGGAAATTCGTGAGCTGCTTTCGAAAAACAACGCTTCTCACATTCAAATCATTTCCAAAATCGAAAACCAACAAGGTGTTGACAACCTTGATGAAATTTTAGAAGCTTCCGATGGCCTGATGGTTGCTCGTGGTGACCTTGGTGTTGAAATTCCAGCTGAAGATGTACCTTTGGCTCAAAAATTGATGATTCAAAAATGTAACGTTGCTGGCAAACCAGTAATCACAGCTACACAAATGCTGGATTCGATGCAACGTAACCCACGTCCTACTCGTGCTGAAGCAAGTGACGTAGCAAACGCTATTTTCGACGGAACAGATGCAATCATGCTTTCCGGAGAAACTGCTGCTGGTAAATATCCAGTAGAATCCGTTCTTACAATGTCCCGTATTGCTGAGAAAGCGGAGTCCGCTTTGGATCATCATGAAATTTTCTCGAAACAACAAACTGCACAAGAAACTACAGTTACAGAAGCTATTAGCCAATCCGTTGCTATTTCCGCTTTGGATTTGAACGCTAAGGCTATTCTTTCTTCGACTGTTACAGGTCATACTGCACGCGTTGTTTCCAAATACCGTCCTAAAGCACCAATCATTGCTGTTACAACACAAGAAAGAACTATGCGTCAATTGTCCCTCGTTTGGGGCGTAACGCCAGTATTCGGTAAAGTAGCTACTTCCACAGATGAATTGCTTGAAACAGCAATCCAAGGTGGTAAGGATTCCGGTCTGGTTCAAGCTGGCGACCTAGTTGTGATTACTGCAGGAATTCCACTTGGACGTTCCGGTTCCACTAACTTGGTAAAAGTAAGCACAATCGAGTAGTACTCGACAGTGCTTTGCCTGATTCATAGTTTTTACTTAGCTAAGCCAAAACGCGGTTGGCGTCCCTAAAGGACGGTAAGCGTTTATGTGAGAAATATAAGGATAATGTATAGTGTGAAACTTATATTTCTTTAAATAAAAGAGCTGTCTCAGATGTAGTGAAAATCTACAAATGAGGCAGCTCTTTTTTTGTACTTAATCCATTTATGCTGTTAGTATATACGTTTGACGCTAAAAGAGTCCCCTCGAGGGCTTGGACTGGAAGGAACCGCAACGGTGGTGTTATTCTGGACCATGATCCCTCCATTTGAAAGAGTTAACCTAGGTCGTTTTCCATTGATTCGGCAGCAGTTGAAATAGGTAGTACCAACGCGGGCCAGCTTTGCGATGGAACCATCGACCTCGGGAGCCTCCATAATCCATTCGCCGGAGGTCTGTGGACCAGTATATCGCTGAAGCGTTCGGAAGGTCCAATTTCGGCTTAAATTCCGGAGTGTGATAGACCACTTCGTATGGCTTATTTTTGTGATAGTACCTTTCATATGATCTCCAGGGTATACTGGAAAAGGGATTACGGTCTCAGCGTCAGGTAGTATTTCCCACCAGGCGTAATAACGGGCATTCCCATTTACGAATTCATGACCTGTTCCCGTCTGGATAAGGCTGCTGTTCTTGAAGCCGTCGATGCCAATCCATGCGGAGGAATAGGTAGATTTGTGGGTTGGTTTTATATATGGGACGATCCATTCACCAGAAATGCGATTGAATGCCCCTTTTCTACCAGTAACAGTGTAACCACTCCAATTCTTAGAAGACCAGCCAAAGGCAGAGCTTTGTTTATTGCTCGCATTAGATTTGTCTGTTAGACAAGGATGATTTACCATGAGAGAATTATATTTTGTGCTCAACTTGTCCACCGCCTTTTATAGTACTGCTATATTAAATGCGATGATTACATATGAAGTACGGGTGTTCTGTTAAAATATAAAAATATAAAGCTGGAGGACTCATAGTATAAATGGAAAAATTATCGAAGCTGCGCGGCTTTTATCTGTTTTTAGGATTGGCCGGCGGTTCATTTGGCTCTTATCTTTCGCTGCTGCTGGTCCATAATGGACTTAATAGTGGACAGATAGGTATACTAATGGCAACAGGCACACTAGTTGCAATCACCATTCAGCCGATGTGGGGGATTATCTCTGATCGGTATAATCAGACGCGTTTAGTACTAATCCTAAGTGTGGCGGTTCCAGCTTTATTAGCTGTCTTTTACCGTTCCGAATATTTTATAGTGCTTCTAATGGTCTATACCGCTTCAACGATCTTCTCCTCTACACAGGCTCCTATAGCTGATTCTTACGCGATCTCGGCGGCGAATAGAGCTGGAGCCACTTACGGTAGCATCCGGCTTATGATGAGCATTGGAGCGGCTCTGGGAGCTTATGCAGGAGGGGTATACGTTTCTACCTTCTCTGTATCCACGATATGGCTGCCTTTTCTCTTTTTTAATCTGATTGCAGTCCTTATTGCGTTTACATTGCCGAAGCAGGCGGAAGAGAATCATATGATGAGGCAATCGTTTACTCAGGGGGTAAGACAACTGCTGGGGAATCGGGTTTTCCTTGCGTTTTTGGGTGGGAGCTTTCTTGTGAACCAGACGATGGCTGCTTTTGGTACATACTTTGTAATCGCTTTTCAATCAGTTGGTGGGTCTACGCGTTATGCAGGGATTGCGCTCTTTCTCGCATCGGTGACGAATGTGCCTTCCATGCTGTTTGCTTCTAAGGTGATTAAGAGGTTGGGTCGGGAGCGGACCTTGCTCCTTGGGGCTCTTATTTATGTTTTGCGGTGGGGTATTCAGGTTGCTTTTCCTTATCCATCTGTAATGATCGGAGTGCAAGTGCTGCATGGTCTTTCATTTGGGTTCTTTTATATTGCTGCAGTCGAATATGTATCTCAGATCACGTCTAACGAGATGCAGGCTACTGGCCAAAGTGTATTTAATATGGTGTTTGCAGGTTTTTCTGGCATTGTCGGTAATTTACTGAATGGATTCTTGCTCAATCAAGGCGGTGTAGAAGTAATGAATCTGTCTTGTATGTTGAGCTCTATCGCAGGAGCAATGCTGCTGTTCTATGTTGCCAGAAGCTCTCGGCGCAAATTATCGACGACGCTATCTTCAGGCGGGGTCCAGGCTTAAACGCTCCCCTGCTGCTATGCTGAAAGGAGTATTAATAGATGGAATTAGAAAGAGCTGGATTGCCCAGCCGATGGTATAAGTCGACCCTGCGTGTTCGCTATCAGGAAAGTGATCAGATGGGTGTCGTATATCATGCGAATTATTTGAACTGGTTTGAGTCTGGTCGTACGGAGATGTTTCGTCAGGTTGGTTTTACTTATCGCGAACTTGAGAAACAAGGCGTCTTACTTCCTGTCACCTCAGCAGATTTGCAATTTAAAAGTCCGGCACGATATGATGATCTTATCTCCGTGTATGCGCGAATGACTACCTTCTCAGCGTTGCGAGTCGTATTTGAGTATCAAGTGCGGAGGCTCTCGGAAGAAGAAGGTAGAAATTCAGAAGGTTTATTGGCTACTCTAGGGGAGTTGCGGTCGATGGATCCACCTGGGGAACTGCTGGTTACCGGCACGACAAGTCATGTTTGGGTGAACCAGGAATGGAGGCCTGCTAGGCTGGATAGAGCCCTTCCAGAGCTCTTTCACGCAATAAAAGAGGCGCTGCGGGAAGAAGGGGGTTCAGTATGATTAGAAGCAAATGGTTATGGGCTGGACTATTTATTATTCCTGCTGTGGAATTATTCGGTTTTATCTACGTAGCAGATCAACTTGGAGCATTTAAAACGTTGCTGCTTATGCTGACCACTTCAGTAATCGGTCTACTAATGATGCGATTTGAAGGTAAAAAAGTGCTGCAGGACAGCAGAACACATATGCAGGAGGGCCGCGTTCCTGGACGGACGATGCTGGATGGTTTATGTATTTTTTTCGGAGGATTGCTACTGATATTGCCAGGGTTCGTAACCGATATTGTCGGTTTTACGCTAGTATTTCCATTGACCCGGCCTTTGTACCGTATATTTTTGCTGAAGTGGATTGAGAAGAAGATGAAGAATGGCACCTTCACCTTTTACCGTCGTTAGTAATCTTTTTTACAACAATAAACAGAGCGGACCCCTGTCATTGCTGAAGGGCCCGCTCTGTTTGCTATTTTACGAATCGATGCTTTCGGTTCCTATCTTAATCTGCCGCTAACAATGTAGCTGTGTAAAGCTCGGAATACGCCAGCTCGGTTAAAGGCAACAAGGACTACAAGGATAACGGGTCCGATGATCAGCCCTAGCATACCGAACAACTGCAGACCGGCGAACATGCCAATCAACATGGCAAGGGGATCAAGTCCAATGCTGCTAGCGAGCACTTTCGGCTCAAGTACCTGCCGGGTAATAAGAATAACAGCGTAGAGTATGGATAGTCCTATCCCTAGCGCTAGATTGTCCGTCATATAAGAATATAGCGCCCAAGGCAGCATCACAATTCCCACACCGAGATAAGGCAGTAGATCCACAAAGCCAATCATTAAGCCGATAGCGAATGCAGACTTCACACCCAGCAGCAGCAGCCCGATGACTACAATGATCGCTGTGATGGAGATCAGGATTACCTGGGCGCGAAGATAACCGAAGAGCGCTCTGCGTAAATCTTTCCAGATACCTGACACAGGCTTTAGGAATGCTGTCGGCAGCCAGCCTGTAAGTTTATCATTATGACGCTCCCAACTCGTACTAATGAAAAAGGCAGCGAGGACAACCACTATAAGAATTGTACCCATACTAGGAAGTGCGGAGATCAGTTTCAATATTATATTAAAGAATCCCGTGACCACTTGCGTGACTGCATAACCTACAGTTTCCGTTGTTCTGCTGATATTGCTGTCAATCGTAGCATGATAGTCAGGATTGTCTTGGTAAAATTGATTAATCTGGTTGATGATATTCTGAATGCTTGCATTCTGGCTTAAGGACATCAGAAGTTCCTTCCATTGGTCGGTGTGGAGATTAAAGGTTTGCAGCAAGACGATTAATTCTTTTACGAGTCTTGTAATCATTGCGGTTAAGACTAGTGTGATTCCGCCTATGTAAAATAGGAGCGCGAGTGATACCGCAAGCCAGCTTGGTAATTTAAAGCCTTTAAGAATAAGCACTAATGGATGCATGATATATGCGAGCAGCCAAGCAAGCAACAAGGGGTATAACAGCGGAAGTAATAAATAGATTGCGAGCAGGAGGATGGAAGTTGCCAGAACGACCCACAGGCCGCGCAGCAGTCTTTTTAATACCAAACGATCCATACCGAGACCACACCTTCTTCATTCCTGCACAGGCAGGGGAATAAGAGCTCGTCTTCATATATATTCATAGGATCGATTTAAAGACTAGAATGCGGGATAAATATTAGATTGGGCCGGCAACTATAAACTGAAATGGAATCATTGAATCAGGGGGTTAGAAGTTTTTTTCTATCTCTCTGATAAAATCATTTGATGCGCTGCAAAGCTTCCACATTGTTCACATAACCGACAAAATCCAGTATGATAAATAAAGATAAAAAGTAAGTTGGTCATACAGCATTCCTGACGGAGATGTTCTTACACGCACTTATTAGATTTTTTAATGCTTTTAATTGGAAATGTTTTCATGGAACTAAGATTGTTTTTATACCTTGTTGGCAAAGGAGAGATATGCTATGACAGCTACCAAAGGCTTGGAAGGTATCGTTGCAACAACTTCATCCATTAGCTCCATTGTGGATGGTGTACTCACTTACCGCGGTTATGATATTGATGAACTTGCAGAACATGCTACCTTCGAAGAAACAGCTTATTTGTTATGGTTCGGCAGTCTGCCGACGGTGCCAGAGCTGGAAGCGCTCAAGCGGGATCTTAGTGCCTTCGCACAGATTCCTGAACAGGTAATCGAGCAAATGAAGCTCTATCCAAAAGACGCCAACACCATGGCAGCATTGCGGTCGGCTGTATCAAGCCTTGCTCTCTATGATGAAGCGGCGGACGATATGAGCAGAGAAGCGAACGAGATTAAGGCGGTAAAACTGCAGGCACAACTCCCGACAATTGTGGCGGCACTGTCGCGTATTCGCAAAGGGCTCGAACCAGTGGCTCCGAAAGAAGGCGTTTCTATTGCTGAGAACTTCCTGTATATGCTGTGGGGAAAAGATCCGGACAGCGTATCTGTCAAAGCACTTGATACCGCACTTGTTCTTCATGCGGACCATGAGCTGAATGCTTCAACTTTTGCTGGCCGGGTTACAGTTGCGACATTATCCGATATTTATTCTGGGGTTACCTCCGCTATTGGTGCGCTCAAAGGCCCGCTTCACGGTGGGGCAAATGAAGCTGTTATGAAGATGCTAGAAGAGATCGGAAGTTTGGAAGCGGTTGAACCGTTTATCCGTAAGAAACTGGATAACCGTGAGAAGATCATGGGCTTCGGTCATCGTGTGTATAAGAATGGTGATCCACGTGCAAAGCATTTGATGAAAATGTCGCTGGAGCTTGGCACGATGAAAAATGACACCACCCTGTACGACATGTCCGTAAATATTGAACAATTGATTACCGGGCAAAAGGGATTAAGACCTAATGTTGATTTCTATTCGGCTTCTGTCTATACACAGCTTGGCATAGATCGTGAACTGTTCACTCCTATTTTTGCAATTAGCCGGACTTCAGGTTGGACTGCACATATTCTGGAGCAATATACTGATAACCGCATTATTCGTCCACGTGCAGAATACACGGGTATGGTCGAACAGAAATACGTTCCAGTAGATGAAAGATAGCAGAGCAGCCTTGCAGGCTGCTCCTAAAGTTTAGTAGAATGAACCCTAGCCATAGTATTTTAAATTTATATTTTTAATTTTGACGAGAGTTTTGTTCGATGCTTGTCAATGCTATTTAAATCCCACAAAACTTTAGGAGGAATACACTCAAATGTTGAAACTAGAAAAATTCGATCTACCTACAGAAGGCGAACAAATCACGATTAAAGAAGGAAAACTACAAGTTCCTAATCATCCAATCATTCCTTTTATCGAGGGTGACGGCACAGGCCGTGATATTTGGAAAGCTTCCAAGCGCGTACTTGATGCAGCAGTATCTAAAGCTTATGGTGGCACTAAGCAAATCGCTTGGTACGAAGTATTTGCTGGCGAAAAAGCTTTCAATACATATGGTGAATGGCTGCCAAATGATACGCTCGAAGCTATCCGCGAATATTTTGTGGCGATCAAGGGCCCACTTACTACTCCAATCGGAGGCGGTATTCGTTCATTAAATGTAGCTTTGCGTCAAGAATTGGATTTGTACGTATGTCTGCGTCCAGTTCGTTATTTCCAAGGTGTACCTTCTCCTGTTAAACGTCCTGAGCTGGTGGATATGGTTATTTTCCGTGAGAATACAGAGGATATCTATGCAGGGATTGAATATCAAGAAGGCTCTGCTGAAGTGAAGAAAGTCATCGAATTCCTGCAAAAAGAGATGGGAGTTAACAAAATCCGCTTCCCTGAAACTTCTGGTATTGGTATTAAACCGGTATCCTCCGAAGGTTCAAAACGTTTGGTGCGAGCTGCCATTGAATATGCGATCAAGCACGGACGTAAGAGCGTAACACTTGTTCACAAAGGAAATATCATGAAGTTCACTGAAGGTGCCTTCAAAAACTGGGGTTATGAAGTAGCTGAGCAAGAGTTCGGAGATAAGGTCTTCACTTGGAGTCAATATGATGTGATTAAGGAACGTGACGGTGAGGCTGCCGCTAATGCTGCTCAGAAGGATGCTGAAGCTGCTGGCAAGATCATTATCAAGGATGCAATTGCGGATATCGCGCTGCAACAAGTTCTGACTCGTCCAACTGATTTCGATGTTATTGCTACGTTGAACCTGAACGGGGATTACCTGTCCGACGCACTGGCTGCACAAATCGGCGGCATCGGCATCGCTCCTGGAGCGAATATTAATTACATTACTGGTCACGCCATCTTTGAAGCTACCCATGGTACAGCTCCTAAATATGCAGACAAAGACGTTGTGAATCCTGGTTCTGTTATTCTGTCCGGCGTAATGCTCTTGGAGCACTTGGGCTGGCAGGAAGCAGCGGACCTGATTTATAAAGGTATGGAAACTGCTATTAACAATAAGACCGTGACTTATGACTTTGCCCGTCTGATGGAAGGTGCAACTGAGCTGAAATGCTCCGCATTTGCAGACGAAATTATTAACCACCTATAGGTTAGATTTGCCAGATAACATTAGCCTTACCTTAATCATTTCTAGGAGGCGAATCTGTGGCGATCAAGCGTTATAAAATTACAGTGGTAGGTGCCGGTTTTACCGGCGCTACTACAGCTCTTATGTTAGCTCAAAAGGAACTTGGTGACGTTGTGCTGCTAGATATCCCACAAATGGAGAACCCAACCAAGGGAAAGGCGCTTGACATGCAAGAAGCTGGTCCTGTGCAGAGATTCGACAGTCATATTATAGGGACCTCAAGTTATGAAGACGCTGTAGATTCTGATATTGTAATTATCACTGCAGGGATTGCCCGTAAACCTGGGATGAGCCGCGACGATCTTGTGAATATCAATGCAGGGATTGTGAAGTCCGTATGCGAGAACGTAAGGCAAGTAGCTCCTGAATCTATCGTAATCATTTTGAGTAACCCGGTAGATGCGATGACTTATGCTGCGTTTGAAGCGTTAGGCTTTCCGAAGAATCGAGTAATCGGACAATCCGGCGTGCTGGATACAGCCCGTTACTGCACTTTTATTGCGCAAGAACTGAACGTATCCGTTGAAGATGTACGTGGTTTCGTAATCGGCGGACACGGCAATGATATGGTACCGCTCGTTCGTTATTCTAGTGTCGGAGGCATTCCAATTGATACATTGATTTCTGCGGATCGTATCGAGGAGATTGTGAAGCGTACACGTGTGGGTGGCGGGGAAATCGTTGACCTTTTAGGAAATGGTAGTGCGTATTATGCTCCTGCTGCCTCTTTAGTTCAAATGACAGAAGCGATCTTGAAGGATAAGAAACGGATCATTCCGGTTATTGCCTTGCTTGAAGGCGAATATGGTTATGACAATCTATTTCTGGGTGTTCCAGCTCTTCTAGGTGCGAATGGGATTGAGAAGGTTTTTGAACTGGAGCTTACGGCTGAGGAGAAAGTGGCTTTGGATAAGTCCGCGGAGTCCGTACGTAGCGTAACTGCAATATTATCTGTGTAGATTGTGTCAGAAGAAAGGGAGGGTCCCGAACGCCGTGAAAAGGCTTAAGGGCGCTCTCTTTTTTTATATCAACAACTTCAAAAAATGGACACCTAAGTTGCTTTTCTTATTCTAATATTATGGGTATAATTATATGTAACTATTATCACAGTTAAATTGGAGGAGATATGATATGGATTGGAATGTTTTGTTTTTCTTACATATGATCGGGACACTGGCGCTAGGATTTTACCTTGTACTGCCTTTCATCATCGGTCGTGCTGAGAAATTGTCGCCTGCAGCAAAAGAAGGTACATTAAGTGCAGTTACTGGATTTAACCGCTTTGCACAGTACGGTTTGGTGATTCAACTGCTTACAGGTGGTTACATGATGACCAAGGGTGATTATTCTGTAGCCTGGATGATTATTATTGTTGTCCTGCTGCTAGCTATGTTTGCACTTGGTGGTATTATGAGCAAGCCTCTGCGTCTTGCTGCTGCTGGGATTCGTGAGAACCGTGACGTCAAAGCAGAAACAGGCAAATTGCGTACACTTAGTGCGCTGCTGTCCGTGTCATTGCTGCTTATGGTATTCTTCATGGTATTTAACGATATTATTTAATCTGTACGACTATGAGCCCGCTTCCGTAAAGGAGAGCGGGTTTTTTGTGTTCAAAAAACTTCGGATTGTTTGATTCTATCTGTATTGTGGTAAGTAACTTTCCATACGGCAATTTGAAAAAAATGATAAAGCCAGCGTATAAACATATACGCTTGAGCCATCCTAAGACAATCAGTTAACTATCAATTGCTTCACGAGAGGAGCTAGGGATTATGTCAGACAACAAGCAATCTACAAAAACCTTACCCCCGCAAGAACAACATCATCAACCAGGGATTGAGAGCGAAATGAAGCCGTTGCCGAAATATGAGCCGGCTAATTATAAGGCGGCAGGTAAGTTGCAGGGCAAGGCGGCACTTATTACTGGAGGAGACAGCGGGATCGGACGGGCAGTAGCTGTTCTTTTTGCAAAAGAAGGCGCTGATGTAGTTATTTCATATCTGAATGAACACTCTGATGCAGAGGAAACGAAACGTCAGGTGGAGCAGGAAGGTCGCAAATGCATTCTGATTCCTGGAGATATTGGTGTGGAATCCTTCTGTAAAGATCTCATTAAACAAACGGTAGAGGGCCTCGGGAAACTGGATATTCTCATCAATAACGCGGCGGAGCAACATCCACAAGCTAAAATCGAGGATATTACGTCCGAGCAGCTAGAGCGTACATTTCGTACGAATATATTTGCAATGTTTTATTTGACCAAAGCGGCTATGCCTCATCTAAAAGCAGGATCTGCTATCATTAATACGACTTCTATTACCGCTTATCGTGGTAGTCCACAATTACTGGACTATTCGTCAACGAAAGGAGCCATTCTGAGCTTCACGCGTTCCTTATCTACGAATTTGGCAGAGAAGGGCATTCGGGTAAATGGCGTTGCTCCGGGGCCAATTTGGACACCGCTTATTCCATCTACTTTTGATGCACAGCAGGTTAGTGAGTTCGGCGGTACACAGCCTATGAAGCGACCGGGACAACCGGAGGAGCTGGCTCCAGCTTATGTGTATCTAGCCTCCGACGATTCGAGTTATGTGACCGGACAGGTTATCCATGTGAATGGTGGCGAGGTCGTAAACGGGTAGATGCTCAGCCAACCAAACCTAGATTCTTATACAGAAAGCTCTAATTCAGGGTTAGCCGAATTAGAGCTTTTTGTATTGATCTTGGGATTTTAGTTTCCGTTAGAGAGTTCATCCAGAGACATTTCAAAGCTTGGAGCCATATGAGTTAGGAAATAATCCACTTCCTCTAAGCCAAGCCCGCGCAGCTTTGCTACCGTCTGCTCCTTCGCCGCTGCGAATTCGCGGTTGCCCGCAGCAACCTCCCAGACACATTTTAGGTAAGCATCCAATCGATCGGCAGCCTTAACGTAGCTGTGGAGCAGAACGTCCTCTGAATCTGGAGAGCTGTCTTCCGGCTGCATGAGCTGCGTGTAAATACCCTGAAGCTCGGGAGGAATCATACCGGTCAAGCGTTCCGCAGCAATTCTTTCCATTTCGCGGAAGCTGGTAAGTAGCCGAGGATTATTGTATTTCACTGGTGTGGCAATGTCACCCGTGAACACTTCGCTGGCATCATGGAACAGGGCCATAGTTGCTGCTCTTTCGGCGTTTAATGAACGTCCATAATGAATATTGCCAATAGAACAGAGCATATGTGTGAGCAGAGCTACATGAAAAGAATGCTCAGCAACGTTCTCAGGTGCGGTGCTGCGCATTAGGCTCCAGCGCTGAATATATTGAAGCCGGTATAAATAGGCGGAAAAATGGTAGTTCAATTTTAAAGTAACCCCTTTCATGAGCTGCTAGGTATGATATTATTATACTAATTGTATCAGACTTTTGATAATCTGGATCTGCTGAGAGGAGCTTGAATGAATATGCAGCATTTTGAAGACAGCATTTATAATCTAATTGTTGAAACGTCCACGAACTTGCCGGGTGATGTACGCCGGGCGGTCGCCAAGGGTCGCGCACTAGAGGACAGAGCTACCCGGTCAGGTCTTGCGTTAACTACGATTGCTCAAAATATCGGAATGGCTGAGCAGCAAGTATCACCGATCTGTCAGGATACGGGAATGCCTACATTTATTATTCACACACCTGTGGGAGTCAATCAGATTGAGATGAAAAAAGATATTCATAACGCCATTGTACGGGCAACTAAGAATGGCAAGCTTCGTCCAAATTCTGTAGATTCACTGACAGGTGAGAACAGCGGAGATAATTTGGGAGCAGGTACACCGGTCATTCATTTTGAACAATGGGAAGAGGAAAAAATAGATGTCAGACTGATTCTGAAGGGTGGCGGCTGCGAGAATAAGAATATTCAATACAGCCTTCCAGCAGAATTAGAAGGATTGGGCAAGGCAGGCCGTGATCTGGACGGAATTCGTAAATGTATTTTACATGCTGTTTATCAGGCACAAGGGCAAGGATGTAGCGCTGGTTTTATTGGTGTTGGTATCGGCGGTGACCGAACAACTGGCTATGAGCTGGCTAAGAAGCAGTTGTTCCGCAAAGTGGAGGATGTTAATCCAATAGAGGATCTCAACAAGCTGGAAGACTACATCATGGAAAACGCCAATAAGCTGGGTATTGGAACGATGGGCTTTGGTGGGGAAGTTTCGCTGCTTGGTTGTAAGATCGGCGTTATGAATCGTTTACCAGCCAGCTTTTTCGTATCTGTTGCCTACAACTGCTGGGCTTTCCGACGCCAAGGCGTGCTGGTTGACCCGTCAACGGGCAATATAGAGGACTGGCTGTACGAGAGTGGTACAGGGATTTCGGTTGATGATGGACGGGACCAGGCGTCGGAAACGGAGGTGGCAGATGCAAGTGAAGATAATGCAGCTACTGGATCTCGCGAAGTCCGCCTGACTACACCGATTAGTGAAGAAGATATTCGTAGTTTACGAGTTGGGGATGTAGTAATTTTATCCGGCGAAATGCATACGGGCCGCGATGCACTTCATAAATATCTAATGGATCATGAGGCTCCGGTGGATTTGAACGGTGCAGTTATCTATCACTGTGGTCCTGTAATGATGAAGGACGAGGAAGGCTGGCATGTTAAAGCAGCGGGTCCGACTACTAGTATCCGTGAAGAGCCCTATCAAGGCGATATTATCAAAAAATTTGGAATTCGTGCCGTCATCGGAAAAGGTGGAATGGGTCCAAAAACGTTAAAAGCTCTTCAGGAGCACGGGGGCGTATATCTCAATGCAATTGGCGGCGCCGCACAGTATTATGCGGAATGCATCAAGAAGGTAAATGCTGTTGATTTTATGGAATTTGGCATTCCTGAAGCAATGTGGCATTTGGATGTGGATGGTTTTGCTGCTATTGTAACGATGGATGCCCATGGCAACAGTCTGCACGCAGATGTAGAGAAAGATTCCGCAGCAAAATTAACTCAGTTTAAAGAACCTGTATTTAAATAAGTCAGGTACAGTCCGGTGAATTAGTCATAAAGTGGGGACATCCGCTGCTATGGCTTTTTCTCCGGTTTTATCAAAAATATAAGAATTTATATGTTCCGCGCTATAATTTATCCTTATATTCCTCGTGTAATCACTTAGTGTCCATATGATAGTGACGTCGAAGGTGTTTATGCTTGTCTAAAGGAGGTTTACGAATGGTACCACATTATATTAGAAATGGTCTTCTTAACGTTACTCCGTATTTCATTGTGGCTGATGCAGATCAATTGATTGATTTTGTTGTGAACTGCTTTGATGCAAGAATTAATGATATGCTGCGGAATGATGAAGGCAAGATTAGACATGCAGAACTTAGAATAGGAGATTCGATTATTGAGGTTTCCGAAGCGAATGAGAAATATTCACCCGTACAGCTCGCTATTCATCTATACGTAAGAAATGTGGATGAGACCTTTCGTAAGTGCTTGGATGCCGGGGCATCCATCATTGAAGAACCATTGGATAAGCCTTATGGGGAAAGAGGAGCGGGGATTAGAGATACTCAGGGCAATCAGTGGTTTCTTGCAACCTGTATAGAATGAAATCATAATATTTTACAAAAGTAATACAAAGTAACAGTCCAGAGATAATCAACTTGGGCTGTTATTTTTATATAATCTATTATAGTAGGGATTTATGTCACGAAAATAGTTGCACTGGTTTTTTGATGAAAATGAAGTTAGGATAAAAGATACAATGAAAAAGGGAGAGGCACACTTCAGATGAAACCGTTTCGCGCTCGTCTTACGTTTATACTTATGGCCTTAATCGGTATTTCCATGATTGGCACTGGATTTACGATGGCTCATCTGTTTAAGAGCTCCCATATAGCTGCTCTCGAAGAGAACATGTCCCGGGAAATAAATCTACTCGCAGGCACATTGGAATTTGTAGATATGAACGCCACCAATGCCATTCCGTATTACACGGAGCAGGCAGAGCATGTCGCCGAGCTTCTGGATTCCCGGATTACTTTTATCAGTAAGTCAGGTAAAGTTTTAGGGGATTCAGAGAAAAATCCTCTGGAGATGGACAATCACGCTAATCGTGAAGAGGAGATTGTTGCGGCTAAAGAGGGGACTGGCCGAGCCATTCGTTACAGCGAAACTTTAGATCGCGAGATGTTATATGTAGCAGAGCGAGTGACTTCAAATCAAGGTTTTGATGGTTACATTCGGGTCTCGATGGGACTGGATGCAGTAGCGGAAGGACTGAACCGTGCTTGGATGATTATGGCTGGGGGGTTAGTTATTTTGTTCCTGGCAGCAACTATTGTCAGCTACAAAGTGGCATCTAGTATGACTTCACCGCTTGAACAAATCACGAGAGTTGCGCGGCGTATTACAGATCTTGATTATGATGCAAGAGTCCATTTGAAGCGTAAAGATGAGGTCGGGCAACTGGCAACAGCGATAAATGCCATGGCTGACAGTCTTCAAGCTCAGCTTAAGACCATTCGTGATAATGAGGATTTGCTGCAAAGCGTACTGGACAATATGACTGGCGGCATTATAATGATCAATGCGGACGAAGAAATTGCCCTGCTGAACCGAGCCTCAGAGCGGATGCTGGATGTTAGCAACAGTGAAATGGCGGGTCATTCGTACAAGGAGCTAAAGCGTCATTATGAGTTAACGCGGCTGCTTGAAGAAGGGGTATCGAATAAAGAACCGCTCCATGAAGAACGAAGTATTTACAATCCGAGAGAGCGGATTGTACGCATGGACGCAGTGCCTATGATCCAGGATGGGACGTATAGAGGCATGCTCTTCCTGCTGCAGGAAGTAACAGAGATTCGTCGCCTGGAGCGGATGCGAAGTGAATTTGTCGCTAACGTATCCCATGAATTGAAGACGCCGGTTGCCGCTGTTAAAGGATTTGCTGAGACCTTGCTGGGTGGTGGGGTTAAGGATGAGAAGACCGCCCGTTCCTTCTTGCAAATTATTTATGATGAGAACGAACGCTTAAATCGCTTGATTGGAGATATTCTTGAATTATCTAAAATCGAATCTAAACGTGTGCAACTCGATTGCTCTCCTGTTCACATCATTGAATTCTTTGATTCCGTGCTGGGAACCATTAGCAAAGTGGCTGAGAAGAAAAGTATTAGTCTTAACGTAGAGGTTCCTGAGGAGCTGTTCATTGAGGCCGATGAAGATAAACTACGTCAAATTTTTATGAATTTGCTCTCCAATGCGATTAATTACACGCATGAAGGGGGTAGCGTAAAAGTCTATGTTAAGAATATACTGAAGCCAGATGGTTCTGAGAATGTCCAATTTACCGTTACCGATACAGGGATGGGAATTCCCAAAAAGGATCTGCCGCGTATTTTTGAACGTTTTTATCGAGTGGATAAGGCAAGATCCAGAAGCTCCGGTGGAACGGGGCTGGGACTGTCTATTGTGAAGCACTTGATTGATTTGCACCATGGTGTGATTTCGGTTAAAAGTGATCTGGGGATCGGAAGTTCATTTATTATTGAGTTGCCGCTCTTGCAGGAAGAAAAGGTGGATTAGATTTTTGTGAATTCACCTCATCGATTTTACACCGAGTTAACATTGTGGTGATATGATTGTTTTGTTGTTGTTTTGTAAAAATCAAACTAAATGGAAGACGGGGGAACCTATGGCTCAACGATTGCTTGTCATTGAAGACGAACCGACACTGGCCCGGCTGCTGTCCTATAACTTAACGCAGGAAGGTTACGAGGTAACAGTAGAGGATCATGGTACGGCAGGATATGATCGTGCGACGAGGGAACCTTTTGACTTGATCGTATTAGATCTGATGTTGCCAGGTATGAATGGCATAGACATCCTTGATAAATTGCGTGGACAAGGTATCCGTACACCTATTATTGTGTTGACCGCCAAAAATGCGGAAGAAGATGTAGTTAGAGGGCTGAAATCAGGAGCTGATGATTATATAACCAAACCATTCGGCGTCTCTGAACTGCTCGCTAGAGTAAGTGCTGTACTTCGGAGGATTTCTGGACTTGCTGAGGAAGCACCGACAGAAACACCTATCTCTGCTTCTACCATTATTTTAGGTCAATTAGAGATTTACCCTGAGAGATATGAAGTCTCCCTCGGTGGTCATAGTATTAATTTGCGGCCAAAAGAGTTCGAAGTGCTATTATATTTGGCTCGTAAGCCAGGAGTTGTGTTGACGAGAGATGATCTCATGAATGCTGTATGGGGCTTTGATTATATTGGCGGGCAGCGTACGGTGGACGTGCATGTGAGTTCACTTCGTAAAAAGCTTGAGCTGGATCCAGAATCCGTTCATATCGATTCGATTCGAGGCGTAGGCTATAAATTAGTGGTTAATAAAAAAAGAGCTCCGGTCATTTAGAGTGACTGGAGTTCTATTTTTTCTATACTTTTCATAAATAAGAAATGCTCGGAGTACTAGTTGGCTTCTGGGGAAATACTGTGATGTGGACCCATTCATCTCACTGATTTTACATTGCGTTAACATTTCTCTCCAACTGTATTTACACTAAAAGCTTATCATGGAGATCGAAGATGATGAGAAGGAGACGTAAACACTAATGAAATCCATCATTGACATAGAGAATCTTGATCTCTACTATGAGTCGTTCCACGCACTGAAGAATGTGAATCTGCAAATCCCGGAGAAACAGGTTACCGCTTTTATTGGACCTTCCGGTTGTGGGAAATCCACGTTGCTTCGCACATTGAATCGTATGAATGATATGATTCCTGGCACACGTATAGAAGGAACTGTAAACATCGGTGGCAAAAATATTTATAGTGATGAGGTAGAGGTGGAAAGCCTGCGTAAGCAGGTCGGTATGGTGTTTCAACAGCCGAATCCTTTTCCTAAGTCGATTTACGACAATGTAGCTTACGGTCCCCGTTTACACGGCATCCGTTCCAAAAGTGAACTGGATGAGATCGTAGAAAAAAGCTTGCGTCACTCCGCCCTATGGGAGGAAGTGAAAGATTTTCTGAAGAAATCTGCCCTTAGCTTGTCTGGTGGACAGCAGCAGCGGCTTTGTATTGCTAGAGCGTTAGCGGTACAGCCTGATATTCTCCTAATGGATGAGGCAACCTCTGCCCTCGACCCTGTATCCACTCTCAAGATAGAAGAGCTTGTTCAGGAACTAAGAAGTGAGTATACCATTGTTATGGTAACTCATAACATGCATCAGGCCGCACGTGTATCCGGTCGAACCGTGTTTTTCTTAAATGGTGTAATTGTAGAGGCGGCGGACACAGAGGTGCTTTTCTCGAACCCTAAAGATTCCCGCACTGAAGATTATATTTCCGGACGTTTCGGCTGATCAGATTTAAAAGGGTGTTCGTCCCTGGAAATGGCAAGCTGACCATACGTTAATGAGGAGGATCGCTCTTATTATGATTCGCAGAAAAGAATTTGATAAAGACTTGGAAGAACTGCGCAGTCTGCTGCAGCAGATGGGTGAGCATGTTAAGGATGCTCTTGAAGGCGCAATTAAGGCATTACAAAATCTAGATACAACGCTCGCACAAGAAGTTGTTGAAGCGGATCTACAGTTGAATGCCATGGAAGATAAAATCATGGAAATTGGCTCACGCTTAATTATTACTCAGCAGCCTGTAGCTAAGGATTTGCGCCGCATTATCGTTGCCTTTAAAATATCAAGCGATTTGGAACGTATGGGTGATCTGGCGCTTGATGTAGCAAAAGCGACCATGCGTCTTCAAGGACAAACGCTGATTAAGCCGCTTGTTGACATTCCTCGCATGGCTGAAATCGTGACGATTATGATCGATGAGGCCATTCAATCTTACCTGGATGAGAATACTGATCTGGCTTATAAAATGGCTCAGGATGATGATCAGGTCGATCAATTGTATGGTGCGATGATCAATGAGTTGTATTCTTATATGGTAACAAAGCCGGAAACCGTATCCCAAGCTATGTTATTGACGCTGGTAGGCCGTTATATCGAACGGATTGGCGATCACGCCACTAACATTGGCGAAAGCGTAGTTTACCTGGTTACCGGTAGCCGTCCAGATTTGAATGAATAGCTTTGATTCAAAAGATGTTTGGTAATTGTCGTAACTGCGGAGAATGTTTGGACTTTCGGCCGCTGTTGTCCCCAGATTTATTTTATTTTAACCACCTTCAGTGGTATAAATCCGGAGAGCCTATGCTTCCGAAGCGAGCTTTCCTA
>NZ_NFVA01000139.1 GCF_002264395.1 Paenibacillus sp. VTT E-133291 | reverse complement strand
AGCGTTCGGATTCCATTGTTCTGGACTCATGTTAGGTGAATACATATTTTCTGAATAGTTGTATGGAGACATGCACTCAGGTCCATATGACGCCGGTTGAACATAACTTGGTGCCCAATTCATATTCATATTAGGGCTATTTTGATAGGAATCATAGAGATAAGGATTTCCTCCTAGGCCTGGATATCCCATATTGTCACAAGAATCTGCCTTTTCCTCTTGGTAAGCCAATGGCTTCATCTCAGCTTTTGCTGCCTCATGATGAGCTACAGGCTCTTGATTTGGAACTGTAATCTGAACGAATAAGCTCTGCATTTCAATTTCTTGCACAGGAGCAACTTCCATCTGCATATTCGGCGCAGGATTTGGTGCAGCATTTTGAGTATTAATAGGGGCGATGTTCATTGATGGGTGTGGTGCAGAATTATACAAAGGTGAGACATTGGGCGATGATTTAGGTGCAGGTTTAGTTTCCGCTTTAGCTTCGGGTTTATTTTCTGCTTTTGCCTCAGGCTTATTTTCTGCTTTTGCTTCCGGTTTAGTTTCTGGTTTGACCTCTGGTTTAGTTTCCGGTTTTGGTGCAGGAACTACTTCAGCAACTGGCTGTTCTTTTGGACCCGTATATTCCTTCCCGCCAACTTGTGTTTTCTCAGAAGCATTAGAAGGCATGTAGCCTGGCTGTACGGGTGAAGCGTTTGATGTTTTTTTAGGAATGTTGACTACTTCCCCTAACATCAATACATTCGGATTCTTTAGCTGGGGGTTTGCTTCAACCATATCCTTTAAGGGGATTCCCCAAGCCTTAGATAATTTCCATAAGGTATCTCCTTGTTTGACTGTATGCTTGTAGTAAACTTCACTGTTATCCGGTACGGATACAGGAGCCGTAGGTATTTTTACTTTTTCACCAAGTGCCAGCACATTCGGATTACTGATCTGTGGATTAGCTTCAATAATTTTTTGTAACGGCACTCCGTACTTTTGCGATAATGCATACAGACTATCGCCTTGTTTGACAATGTGTATTTTCACGTAGCATTAACCTCCTAAAAGTTTTGTGGAGTATTGCTTTCTTACAGCTACACAGCAAAACTGGCTTTGAAAGCAAACACCCTTTGGATGGAACATTGCTCTCTTACAAAGTTATATGCGTTACAGCCGCCTCCTTCGTTACTACATCTTATGCAGCCCATGGGCGAATGACATCCCTGAAATAAAAAAAATCCTTTCATGAGACATGAAAAGATTTACCAGAGACCTCCGGCCATCTTCTTCATATGCATGAAAGGATATCTAATGCCTATTCAATACTCATTACACGACTAGCACGTAAAGAGCACATTGTACGATTAACTGTTATTCCCAAACCTTGTAGCCATCTTTGTCAACAACGTTGCGGAACTCTTCAAGTAATTTCAAAGTGATTGGACCCGCTTGTCCTTCACCAATGATTCGGCCGTCAATTTCACGTGCAGCAATAACTTCAGCAGCAGTACCTGTGAAGAATACCTCGTCCGCTATGTAAACATCATGCATAGTGAACGGTTCTTCTTTTAGCTTAATACCCAATTTCTCACATAACTCGATGATCGCCAGACGTGTGATTCCTTCAAGCGCTCCCAAATAGCAAGGAGGAGTGAAGACCACACCATTTTTGATAATGAAAATATTATCGCCAGATCCCTCAGTAACATATCCTTGGGCATTCATCATAATCGCTTCATCGGCTTCTGCCAGATTGGATTGAATTTTCACTAGAATATTATTGAGATAGTTAAGCGATTTAATCTTCGGATTCAGTGCATCCGGAATATTACGACGTTGGGATACAGAAACAGCACGAAGCCCGTTGATGTACGCTTCTTCTGGGTAAATAGCCAGTTGTTCAACGATAATGATTACGCTGGCTTTAGGACAACGACGTGGGTCAAGACCCAAGTTACCAGGACCACGGGATACGATCAGTCGAATATAGCCGTTACGCATGTCGTTAAGGCGAATCGTTTCAGCCATAGCTTCCAGCATCTCGTCATAAGTGAGCGGAATGTCCAGCATGATCGACTTCGCCGAATCATATAGTCTGTCCAAATGCTCTTTACATTTAAAAATATTACCGTTGTAGATACGAATACCTTCGAATATGCCGTCTCCATACAAAAAACCGTGATCAAAAACGGATACCTTTGCATTTTCCTTAGTTACGTGTTGTCCATCCAGATAGATCCATTGTTCAGCCATGAATTTACTGCACCTCCGCTTTCTCTTCCTCATAGGTGTATGTGGGATACGAGCCCAGAATCCGAACCTGACAGCCTAAAGCGCTAATCTCTTCAATCGCTCCTGGCAGCAAGACTGATTCTATCGGTTCCAGCACATCAATATAAAAATAATAAGTACCCAACTTCTTTTTCGTTGGTCGTGATTCAATACGCGATAAATTCAGCTTCCGCCAAGAAAAGGCAGCGAGGACCTGATGTAAAGCACCTGGAAAATCCTCCGGCAACGTTACAAGGACACTCGTCTTTACCCCATTGCTGCTCCGTGGAAGATCTGCCTTCTGCGGGCCAACAAGAACAAATCGTGTGTAGTTGTTATTGTGATCTGTAACTTTCCGATCTACAATCTCTAGCCCATGAGTAGCAGCGCCAAGAGCCGTACCTATTGCAGCCCAGCCCTTGCCAGGATTGTTCTTAACGATTTCGACAGCTTCCGAGGTACTTCCGACCGACTCCAGTTCAGCCCAAGGTGCATGCTTCCGAACAAATTGCATGCATTGTGCCATGGCAACCGGATGCGAAAGGATTTTTTTCATTCTAGTGAAATCCTTATTCCCGTCAGCATCTCTGAATTCCAGCGGGTGACCGATGAGATTCTGTATCGAAGGAAAGATCCATTCAGCCTGCATAGGCAGATCGACCTCATTAATGAGCCAATCAATATGTAGACTAACTGAGCCTTCAATCGTGTTCTCAATCGGGATAACGCTGTAGTCAGTGGCGCCACCAGCCGTTGAGAGAAAGACATCGGAAATTAACTTGTGATGCACAATATTCACAGGTTCACCTTTAAACAAATGCAGCAGCGCTTCGTGAGATACCGAGCCCTGCGGCAATACCGCTATTGATTTCATAACCGTACTTCTCCTTTTATCATATCCAAAAATGAAACGTTTTGCATCTCGTTTCTTTCAAGAAGCTTTGATGTAACACCTGAAGTACAAGGCATAAGCCAGCAAGTCTGAGCAGAGATGCCGTGTTCTTGCATCGTATTTATCAGGAAATCCTCAAGCTCTTGCTTACGAGTCTCATGGCGATCAACTAAACACAGCAGGGTAGGACCGGCACCGCTAAGTGCGATTCCTAAAGCACCGTGGTTAGGCGCTTCCGCGAGCAGCTTCTCCATGCCTGGAATAAGTGCTGCTCGATAGGGCTGATGCAGACGATCCTGCATCGCTCTGCTGATCAGGTCAAGCCGACCTGATGCAAAGGAGGCTGTCATTAAAGAGGTTCTGCTGATGTTGTACACAGCATCACTAACTGAGATTTCTGTTGGAAGCACTCCCCGTGCTTTTGTGGTTTCCAGCTCGAATTCAGGAATAACCACTAGAACCTCTAGATCTTGTGGAGGTTCTAGGCGAACGTAATCCGCATGATCACCGTCCCACACTGCGGTAATGATGCCACCAAACAAGGAAGCCCCCACATTGTCGGGATGCTTCTCAAGCTGGGTAGCCATATCAAACAGCTTGGCATCATCCAGTGGAGAACCGATCATCGTATTAGCAGCGACCATACCCCCAATGATGGCTGAAGCACTGCTGCCGAGCCCACGTGTAAGCGGAATCTCAGAGTACATCGATATAGATATTTCAGGCACCGTAACGCCTGCCTCTGCAAATACCATTTGAGCGACCTTATAGAGTAAATTACTCTTATCCTGAGCCACTCCCTTCATCTCATCACCATAAAGATGAAAAACAGTCTCCTCGGCTTCCTCCATCTCAATCCAGGCATACAGCGGCAAAGCCATGCCGAGAGTATCGAAGCCCGGACCAAGATTAGCTGTACTAGCAGGTACTTTAACCCTTGCTACTCCATAAGTACTCATAACAGGTGCAATCTCCTTACTCATTGTTTAAATATAAAAAGTATACCCTAGCTACAGTTCTAGCCTTCTACACGATAATGGCTCTTGATCCGGTGGATGACTTTCAGTTCCTTAAAGTGATGCAGCACTTTGTTCATACTCGCTTTACTCGCATTATGAGTAACAATAATAATTTCCGCGTCAGGATTATTTGGATTGGCTTGCTGAACTACCGAATCCAGACTCACATCGTACTCGGCAAACACTTGAGTAATCTTGGCCAATACGCCTGCTTTATCGTCAACGTGCAAAAGAAGGAAGTTCTTATAAAAAATATCCTCATCACTCTTAAGCTTTTTCTGCTTATAAGGTACGATCTGCTTCAATCCATTGACACCCAGCTTAAGGTTCTTGATAACAGCTACCAAATCAGCGACGACCGAGGTTGCAGTTGGCATAGCGCCCGCTCCCGCACCGTAGAACATAGTCTCTCCGACAGCTTCACCATAAACATACACTGCGTTGAACACACCATTAACGGAAGCCAATGGATGACTTGCCCGAATCAAGGTTGGCTGAACACTGATACTGAATGCTTCATCCTGACGTTCAGCGATGCCTACCAGCTTAATTTCGTAACCAAGACGCTTTGCAAAAGCGATATCGGCTTTACTCACTTCTGAAATCCCGCTCACACTGACATCATGAAGCTCTACGTTAGTGCGGAAACCTAAGGTTCCGAGAATCGCCATTTTGCGGGCAGCATCCAGCCCTTCAACATCGGAAGTTGGATCAGACTCTGCATAACCCAGATCCTGCGCTTCTTTTAACACATCACTATAGGATGCGCCTTCTTGACTCATTTTGGTTAGTATGTAATTAGTTGTTCCATTCACAATCCCTATAATCTTCATGATCTTATCGGAAGAAAAGCCTTCGATAAGCGTCCGAATAATCGGAATACCACCAGCAACACTAGCCTCATAAAAGACATCACATTGCTTTTCTTGTGCCTTAGCCAGAATCTCTGAACCATGCAGCGCCATCAAATCTTTGTTCGCAGTGACGATATGCTTACCGTGGTCCAAAGCTTCAAGAATATATTCCTTTGTTCCATCGATACCGCCCATCACTTCAACGATTACATCAATCTCAGGGTCACGAATAACCTCCCATGGATCCGTTGTTATTTTGGCAGGATCAACTTCAATATCACGTGGCTTATTGGAATTATTCACCGCTATACGCTCAATGAGTATTGGAGAGCCAACTTGACTGCTTAAATCCTCCTGATTTCCTTCCACGATACGAACTACACCTGTACCAACTGTTCCCAGACCCAGCAATCCTACTTTAACCGGCTTCATCTGTATCCTCCTAAAAGTTTTACGTATATAACTTCTCTATCCCTGTCCAACGATTAGGGCGCGCTTCACTCCCGGAATATCCTTCAGACTATCCAGCATCTCTCCAAGCTCCTCATTCAAATGTGAGATTTCCACGGAGATCACCACATTCGCTCGTCCTTGTAGCGGAATACTCTGATGAATCGTCAGCACGTTTGCCCCATGCCCCGCCACAGATCCCAGAACCTTGGAGAGCATCCCGGATTCATGTTCTAAATCCATAGAGATCGTAACAATTCGCTCACGTTCTAACTGATGGATCAGGTGAATGCCATCCTTGTATTTATAAAAAGCACTTCGGCTTAATCCTACCTGTTCTACACCTTCATGTACGGTCTTCGCATCCCCAGCTTCAAGTAATTGCTTCACCTGCATAGTCTTAAGTACGGCATCAGGTAATATGTCCTCCCGGACCAAATAATAGCGTTCTTTCACGAACGTCCTCACCTCAAAGACTTTTGTGTTTTCTTAGTGGACATTATATCGGAAAAGACTTATAAAATGCAATAACTTTATATGTATACTCTGAGGCCAGGGGGTTCGGTGCAGCAAAAGCCCCGGATTCCCGGGGGCAGCAGGCAATCGTATGTACGCTAACTGTATGGAATCGTCGTCCCGCAATAATCACAGATCTTGTCCTGACCCGGCAGCACCCTATTCTTGGCACCACAGCTTGGGCAGCCTATGGACTTGGGCAGCTGTCGTGGGGATTTATCTTTGCTCCTAAGCGATGTTTGCTCCCAAGTTATCTGCTGTTCAGAGGTACTTCTGCTCTGTGATTCTAGGGTGGACTGTGGCAGTGCTTGATCAGGATGCCCAAGATTCGACGGTTGTTTACCTAGAAGCTTGACGCGTCCTTCATAATAAACAATATCCGGAGCAAGCATCCCCCAGTCTATTAAATATCGCAGGTCTCTACGTACATCCGCTTCACTTTCCTTAACTGTATCAGCTATATTTCCAATATGTCTTACATTATCCACGTTAATTAGCTTAAGGTAACTTTTACAGAGAAACTCAAATCGCCCATATACTAAGGTTGACTGCGAAGAGAAGTTACGGGCTGGAAGCACAAAGATCACATAAAGCATGACCAAGATAATCAATAATATGAACCACTTAAAATCACCTTTATACGTCATCAAAACAAACAGGAGAGCAAGCTCCATAAAAGCTCCCATGAACACATGATACAGCAGCTTAAAATTAATTGATTTTCGCTCATTTTTGTAATGTGTAGTTGCAAATCGGATCATCGTCAATAGGAATCCAAGCGGTGCAAACAAATAAGCAATCCATATAATCAAACGATCAAATATCGTCCTATCGCGCTTGACTCGGTAGTGATGGTCATTCTCTGGTACTCGGACTAGCGGTGGACCCTCCGATTGTATTTTCAATTTGCTCATCTAAGTTGATCCCCCATTTCATGCAAGGCTGTCTGCATCAGCTGTACGCAATCGTTGTCCCGCAATATTCACATTCTTTGGACTGACCCGCAAGGACCTTGTTCTGCGCACCACACCCTTGGCAGAGAATATACTTTGTTGACTGTGGTTTAGGCTCTGATTGTGCCCTGTTCGGCTGCTGCTCTGTAATGTTCGAGCTGTTCACATCCCTTGAAGATCTTGTCTGTTCAGAATGAGTAAGCTTCGGCGGCAATTTCACAAACGGATTGGCTATTCGGCCTTCGTAATAAACGATATCTGGATCAAGCAGTCCCTGGTCTATTAAATATTCTAAATGCTTACGAACATCTGCTTCACTATAGCCACGAATATCAGACAGACTGCCGATATGCCTAATCCCATCCACAAGAATCAATGCGATGTAGTCATTGCAAAGATTGGTGAACCCTTCTTTCTTATTTTTGGCTTTAACTGAAAACTTGATGGCGGGAATCCTAAATAGTGCGTAGATCATTACTAATCTGATCAAGAGCGCAACATAGTCAATTTCGCCCATCATTTTAGCTACTACGAAATAAATACCCAGCGCTATAAAGACGCCCATACAGGCATGATATAGCAGGTTATAATTACTTGCTTTGCGTTGAATCTTGGAATGTGTAGATAATGACCGAATGATCGCCAGGATCAACCCAAGTGGTGCAAGTACATAGGCGAGCACAATAATCGTATTGTCAAATGTTGTCCGCTCATATTCATGCTTATATATCGGTTTGCCTGTTGTTGGTGGCTGCCTTCGTATATCCAATTTACTCATCTTCTATCTCCCCTAGTTAAGTTATATCTACAATGCTCAGGGAGAACCTTGGCATTAACTGTACGATATCATTGTTCCACAATAATCACAGCTCTTTGACTGACTAGGCTGAACCGTGTTCTGTGCTCCGCAGCCCGGACAACGGATGGACTTAGGCAGCAGCGGTGAGGACTGCGGCTGAGAATGAATCTGCTGACCCGAAGCTTGGGCTCCGAAGCCTGATGTCCTTCCAGAATGTACAAGATTAGGTGCTGCCATGGACGGATCTGGCGTCTGGCGCCCCTCGGAAAGTACAATATCAATATCCAGTAATCCTTTATTCTTGAGATACTGGACATCTCTCCGTACATCGCTTTCGCTTTGACCTATCCGTTCAGATATACTGCCGACATATCGGATATTTTTATTCAGAATCAGCTCTATATAAGAAGTATTAAGCTTAGAAAGCGTATGTTTAGCTTTTGCTGTCACATTCGCAAGAATAAGTGCCGGAATCAAAAATATGACTGCAAGGAAAATCTGGATCGTTAACAATTCGGAAGTTCCAGTGTTTCCACTCATGGTATCCACAAACATTGCAATAGAGAGCTCAACAAATCCTCCGATAAATACATGCATGATCAGATTTAGATTGGTTGGTCTCCGATGATTTTTATAATGAGTTAGCATCAAACGTAACAATGCAAGAACGAGTCCAATGGGTGTGAATAGATAAGCTGCCGCAAGAATGAGATAATCAAACCCAGTCCGATCTAATTTAATTAGAGGAACCGCTGTACTCCCCGCTGGGCTCGGTGACGGCTCTTGTATGTTCAATCTGTTCATGTAGTTATTTCCTCCTATTTAAGGGCTGCTAATTCCCGATTTCGCCGTTCAAGTGTAGCCTTAATGCTGTCGGCCATTTCGTTGATTTCAGCTTGCCAGTTCTCATGTGGCTCATTTGTCATAAGCAGAAGCTTCACATGATCATGCAACAGGGCGATCTGCTGATTCATGATGTCCTCAGTAGCATACAAAGATGGATCTGATATAGGATCACTGAACTTGAATTGATCTCGTAAATTATTGAGCACTTTTATAAGCTGTTCAGTTTCGGGATTCTTCCAGCTGCTTGCCAGCGCACTGATCTCGTTTATTTCACTCTGATGCTGCCGAAAAGCTTGCATAGACCTCTGCCTTTGCTGTTCTTCACTTCCGGCATTCCATCCATAAATCCCGATCACAGCCAGCGTGATTCCACCCATTAAAAGAATCAGCAGTTGAACGGCAGCATACCACAGAGGAGACAGCTCCAGTAGCCAATCGAAGACAATAGCCGATGCGAATACTCCAGCCGCATAAATCCCTGTGATGAATGCACCGCTGAGAAGAACGGGTGAGGTCCGCTGCACACTACCTGCAGTACGGAGCCAAAAAATACAATAGCCATACACCACACTCTCCGCCAGCAGAACAGCAACTAGTGAAGTCAAGAATCGAAATAGTGATTCAGAGAAGCCTAATCCTATAAAGGAGAATACCGTTAGTATTATAGCAGCCACATAAATAATGGAAATGATACGAATATAGCTTTTGCCCTTGTTCATAACGTCCTCCTTCAGCCTGCTTTTGTTCCACACTCTGCACAAAATTTTTGTCCAGGCTTCAGCTCATGCCCACAACCTCCGCATTTAATAACCAAGCTATCTCCACAGTGAGGGCAGAATTTCACCCCTGGCGATACCATTTCTCCACATTTACCACAGGCTTTAGGCATTTCTTTTCCACAAGAGACACAGGAAGATGCACCCTCAGGATTATCTGCTCCACAGGTTGGACAAGCACGATAAGGATTGCCACAACCAGGACAGAACTTGGCTCCTGCTTTCAATTCATGTCCACATTCCAAACAATTGATTTTGTTTCCGGTCGATGCGCTTTGCTGAATGCTTTCCAGAGCATGCCCACAGCCACTGCAGAACCTTCCCTCAACAGAATTCATAACCCCACACTTCGAACAGGAGCGCTCTTGACGCACAACTGTAGTCCCTGAATCAAAACTCATCCCTCGGGTCATACGATTCACCATATCCATAGCCGGTCCAGCGAACCCCATACCAAGTCCAAGCCCCATCCCGGTGTTCATCATGCCTACTCCAAGATTACCAGGATTACCTGCTGCTTTTTCCATCGTGTTAAAGCCACGCTCCTGCTGATAGTTGAAGCCGATAATATCCATTTCTGCTTTTTTAGCTAAAGCTTCCTTAAGTCGAATCGTTGCCGGATCATCATCAGGAATATTAATGGAATCAATATAGAAATTATTCAGCTCAAGTCCATTATCCAGAAAAGTTGATGCTAGCCGCCCCTGGATATGCTTTGAGATCTCTGCAACATAGGCATTAATCTCCAATATACTGATTTGCTTATGTACAAGGTAGGATGAGATCAGTTCATTTATATTCGACATAAGCAAGCCGCGGAAATAATTCACTAGTGTATCGTGATCAAACTGAGAAAGCGTTCCAACAAGCTGCAACAAAAATTTGCGCGGATTATCCACCTTTACACCAAACTGTCCGAAGGAACGAACAGAAATCATAATTTTGTATTTAGGATCCTGGAGTTGTAAAGGTGCGCTGGTTCCCCATTTAACATTCATCGAATTGGTCTTGTTCACATACCATACTTCTGCTGTGAACGGCGACTTCCCACCAAAAGGAAGATTGACGATAGTAGATAAAATAGGAATATTGGCGGTGCTCAGGGTGTGCCGCCCTGCCGTAAAGGAATCAAGCGCTTGTCCGCCCTTGAATAGGATCGCTTCCTGAGATTCATTAACGATTAGCTGAGTCCACGTCCCAAGCTCTTGGTTAGGATATTTCCATGCGAAAATCCCCGGAGGACCGTCGTACTTCACCACTTCTATAATTGCCATCTGCTATTCCCTCTTTCATCATCTATGATATATGAATAACGTATGCGTTCCCGGATGGGAAATTGTGTATTTCGATATTTATTGTATACGATATATATCGTGTTTTGGGTTCTTTTCATGAAAAAAATATACTCAATATGGAAACAAGTATAAGCGTCTTTGACGTCCTTATAAGGACGATAAGCGTTTAAGCGAGAAATATA
>NZ_NFVA01000043.1 GCF_002264395.1 Paenibacillus sp. VTT E-133291 | reverse complement strand
GTTAGAAGCGGTAGACAAGAAAGCAGTTGAACTACTGGAGAAATCTAAATAGGTCGTATAAATTACAAGGGGCAAAGCGCTTTGCCCCTTGTACATCCTATAAGCTAAAGGTTGTTGCGCATGAACAAACCAAACTTTTTCAAACGAGAAATCAATTATGTTCTGCTTCTGCTTCCTGCCTTACTTATTTATTGTACCTTTTTCATATTTCCGACGATAAAAACTGCTTTATACAGCTTTACAAATTGGTCGGATGTGCATCCAGTTGTTGTAAAATTTGTTGGTATAGACAATTATATCGCTCTATTTAAAGATTCAATCTATTTGACAGGTATTAAAAATACTTTAATCTATGCAGTACTCGCTATGCTCGGACAG
Organism: Paenibacillus sp. VTT E-133291; assembly: GCF_002264395.1. Classification (GTDB taxonomy): domain Bacteria; phylum Bacillota; class Bacilli; order Paenibacillales; family Paenibacillaceae; genus Paenibacillus_AQ; species Paenibacillus_AQ nitricinens. Next base: position 57,193 of record NZ_NFVA01000043.1, on the reverse strand, counting down.
AATTTGCTAGCCATTCCATTAGCGGTCTTTCTCAATAAAAGATTAAAAACAAAAAATCTGCTGCGGGCTGCTTTCTTCCTTCCTGCGGTGTTCAGCGTATTAGTTATCGGTTTTCTTTGGAATTTTATGTACTCACCCTCCGACTTCGGCTTGATTAATCAACTTGTAGTTGCTCTTGGCTTTGAACGCATCAATTTTCTCGGAGACCCGCATCTTGCACTCTATTCGGTCATCATCGCCTCCGTATGGCAGTGGGTTGGTTACACGATGGTTATTTATTTGGCCAACTTGCAGAGCATCTCAACAGATTATTATGAAGCGGCGAAGATCGACAGAGCGAACGGGTGGCAATTGTTCCGTTATATCACGCTTCCTCTACTGCTTCCAGCGATCACCTTCAATACGGTTATGGGGATGATAAACGGTATGAAGGTATTTGATATTGTTTATGCCTTGACTGGAGGTGGCCCGGGGTATTCTACTGAAACGATCGTATCACTCATGATCAAAAAAGGGCTCAGTGAAGGTTTCTATAGCTACGGAGCCGCATTCGGAATCGTCTTCGTGATCCTCGTTGGCTTTATCACCTTTCTTCACTTTACACTAATCAAAATGTGGGAGCGGCGGTAATATGAATCGATATACTAAAGGGTCTGCCGTTACTGAAATTCTCTTGATCGTCATAGCCGCGATTTTTTTGATCCCTATTTACTATTTGATCATTACGACTTTTAAGACCCCGGCTGATGCGGTCTCTCATCCAATGGGTCTTCCAGTTAACATCACGTTCGTCAACTACGTTCGCGCTTTTAAGGCAATGAACTACATTCATGTGTTGGGAAACAATCTTATCATTACGATTTCCTCGGTTTCGGGTATTGTTATGTTTTCCGCGATGGCTGCATACAGCTTGGTACGACGCACGAGCCATTTCAATCGGATCGTGTTCCTTTTATTCATGGTTGGGATGATGGTTCCGTATCAAATGGGGATCCTGGCACTTTATAAACAGGTAGCCCAGCTCGGGCTTATGAATTCTCACACGGGTGTTATTCTTATTGAAATTTGTTACAACCTCCCGTTCTCTATCTTTTTAATTAAAAGCTTTATCGGCTCTGCCGTTCCATTTGAACTGGAAGAAGCGGCAAGGGTAGACGGCTGTGGGGTGTGGAGAACATTCTTGCAGATTGTGTTCCCGCTGCTTATGCCGGTAATTGCCACTGTAGCGATCGTGAATACGCTGGGTGTGTGGAATGATTTCATGACGCCGTTGTTGTTCTTGCAATCCCGTTCAAAGGGCGTATTACTCCTAGAAGTATTCCGCAATATTGGGCAATTCTCGACCGACTGGACGAATTTTTTCCCGATGATGCTCTTAGCGGTCGCTCCACTCATCCTGTTCTATATTTTCATGCAAAAATATATCATTAACGGCATCACGTCCGGCTCACTAAAAGGATAAGAGCTTAAAGACATACCATTGGCAACTTAAATTGGTCTTCTGTAGACGGTCTTCTTGAGCCGGTATCGTGACTCGCAAATTTCGCCGTCACTTATGGTTCGCTTCTCCGCACTTTCTCTAAGGGCAAGTTGTAAGGCCATTCCTATACCCGTTTAATGAAGCAGCGAAATATGCGGCATCAAACTAATAACGTGCAGCCCCTGAAATGTGCGCAATCAAATTCGCGATAATCACCCTTCGGTCCACTTCTAATCCCCTTGTATTTAATAAGTAGATGGTCAATCAAAATGTAGGACATTTATCATTTTCGTGACGTAACAACAAGCCCCCTATTCGAGGGGGCATTTTCTTTTTCAGGAGAGATTTAAGAATGAGGATCATCAAGGCACAGCTGGACTTTGACATCCTGCTCCGCGCTGGAGTACTACCGGAGGCACTCCTCCCTATGCTATAACCTATGGGAACATTGTTTCACAAAACTCACCTTAATTAATGAAATACGAAATGCAGACTTTGGCCAGAACGAATTGTTTGCTGATGTAGCTGGAAAACCATTCAATAACGAGGGGACTACCATTTACGCGGTAATACCAAATAGTGAAATACCATGGGCTAGTTTTATATATTTCTAATACTATAGAAGTCATGCTTCACTTTACTCACAATGATTTTATTTATTTTTTATTGCAAATGCAACAAAAATGAGATAAGTTAATACATATTATTTATTGCATTTACAACAAAATACGCGTTAAGGAGTTATTTATGAAGGAAATCCTACGTGAAATTGGAATGATAGCTAGGGCATTAGATTCAATAAGCAATATAGAATTTGCAGAACATGACCTTACAAAAGGGCAATATTTGTACCTTGTTCGAATATGTGAAAACCCAGGAATAATTCAAGAAAAGTTAGCTGAGATGATAAAAGTAGATCGAACAACAGCTTCACGTGCAATTAAGAAATTAGAAATGAATGGATTTATTGAAAAGAAAGAAGACAATCAAAATAAAAAAATAAAAAAACTATTTCCTACAGACAAAGGGGAGACTTTGTACCCTTACATAAAAAGGGAAAACGATCATTCCAATAAGGTCGCATTATCTGGATTCTCTGAGAGTGAAGTAGAAAATATATTTATCTTGCTTCAGAGAGTCAGAAAAAATGTAGAAAAAGACTGGGAGTTAGTCAAAAAAGGAAACAAAAGAGAGTATTGATTATTGACTTAGTAAACGGAGGACAAATAAAAATGACCATAAATATAAAAAGGTGTACGTTTGAAGATTTAGAGTTACTCCAAGAAATTAGTGTTGAAACATTTAACGATACATTTCAGAATCAAAACACACCTGCAATTATGGAAGCTTACTTAGATCATGCTTTTAATTTAAAACAATTAGAAAAAGAATTATTAAATACTTGTTCGGAATTCTATTTTATTTTTTTGAATAAGGAAGTTGCAGGGTATTTAAAGCTAAACTTTAATGATGCCCAATCAGAACAAATGGGTAATGATTCGCTCGAAATCGAGAGAATTTATATCAGGGGAAAATTTCATAAACGTGGACTAGGTAAATACCTGATAAATAAGGCTTTAGACATAGCAAAAGATCAGAATAAAGAAAAGGTTTGGTTAGGCGTTTGGGAAAAAAATGAGAATGCAATTAAATTCTATGAAAAAATGAACTTCGTTCAAACAGGGACTCACTCTTTCTATATGGGTAATGAAGAACAAATAGATTTTATAATGACTAAAACACAGATTTAAAGTGTATCTGTTGGGTGCCGAGCTTTCACTCTAACACGCGGTCGTGGCGCTGTGATAACCAAATACAAAGACTGAATGCCCTAGCAAGATAGCTATATGCATCCAGTCTTTCTTTTTAAAACGTATAATCGTAAAATTTCTCTGCATTACTTACGCTAGACCATATATCTGCGCTTTCTCCACCTATATACCAATAAGCAATTCCGGCTAGATTGTTCTTAACGCTTAAGTCGTATTTTGCTATGAATGAACGGCCATCCTCAATCCAGATCGTGTGCTTTATGGACTGCTTCGAATAGTTGGCCACATATTGTCCTAAAGTCTCATTCCATACGGGTTTCATTCCATAGCTACTAATAATCTGATTTTGCTCCGGAAGCGAGATATACTTTGAAGATGAAACCGTACCATTCGGATTCAATGTCCAGTCACGATTATATAAAGGCAGTGCCAATATAACCTTATGGCTGGGTACGTCCTTTAGTACAGTATCCACTGCATGTTGATCAAAAGGAATAGAAGCATTGGGCCCTGGAAGTTTACTCCCGTCATAATGTTCGTCATAACCCATCATCACCATATAGTTCACTTGCTTACCTAGTGCAGCGTAGTCAAAAGCATCTGTCCAATCTGTTCCAAGATCGGGAGAGACGTCTATCGACAGCGTCGCGTTAAGAGCATGCATTTTCTCAGCTAATAATGTAATGAACGAGGTCAAATACTCACGATCGTCAGGGGCTACATTTTCAAAATCAATGTTTAGTCCATCTAATCTATATTTGCTCACTAAAGCTACTAATTGATTTACTGCCGTATTCCTTGTGACTGCACTCGACAACATTTGATGGGTCGCTTCTTGATCCGATCGATTGCCTACCATCGCCCATATTTTCTTATTATTCTTCTTTGCCCCTGTGATCAGCGAAGCATCCGTTGAATCCGTTACTGCGCCTGTACTTCCTACATAATACCACCGTGGTGATAAGGTGTTAACGTTGGATTTCAGAACCGTATTTTCGTATTGTGCCGTCGTCTGCCCATATTGCCAGCCTATAACGATGCGATCCTCGGGCTCATCTTCAAGTTCTGCTGCCCAACTCTCATTTTGCAGCACTCGGTCCATGAGGACGGCCGTTTCCTGTCTAGTAATAGGATCAGAGGGCCGGAAATTCTTGCGATTATCCCCCTTCATTAAACCCAGATCATTTACAGTAGCAACAGCTGATCTTGCCCAGCTAGCAATTTCATTTCGATCATTGAACGAAGTTAGAGCAGAAGTATGGTTTGTTTGCTTTAAAGCTTTGGCCATCCATACAGCCGCTTCCTGCCTGGTAACTGCTTTTGCTGGCGCGAAAGTAGTTGCCGAAGTTCCGTTAGCCAGCTCAAGCTGAACAGCTGCCTGTATCCAGCCGTAATACCAAGCGCTCTTCACTACGTCGGTATATGGAGAGACTGGACTAACTGTGGGACTTAGCTGTAGCAGACGGTCTAGAACCGTGATGAATTCCGCTCTAGTAATTGATTGAGTAGGTGAAAAGCTTGTCGCCGTTGTGCCGGTTAATATGTTGCGGTGATACAATTCTATGATTTCATTTTTAGCATAACTAGTATCTATATCTTTAAAAGGTGCCTCATCATCAGCCGATATATGTTGAATAAATACTCCAGCTACGAGCACAAAAGCAAGTGTAGTTATAGCAAGTCTAGCTAATATACTTTTCACGGGCTAGAGATTCCCCCTTGGTTATCAATCTTCGAATTATACCAAGGATAGATGCTATAAACATTGCTAAAATATTGGTAGCGTGTGAAAAGATCAGTTTTTCTGTTTACGAAGGAAAAGACTGATTACCATACCACAAAGTGCCAAAGCCATTGAAATTAGAAACGTATCATGAAATCCTGCGACCATCGCTTGAACATCAACACCACCTATATTCGTTTGACTCTTATGAGAAGCAATATTGGATGTCAATAATCCAGACATTATTGCAACGGCAAAGGAACCAATAATTTGTTGAGCGGATGCTGTGAGTGGTGTTACACGGCTAATCAAATCTTTTGGGGCTGCCTTAAGTACATGTGTACCGAGCTGCATAGTAGATAATCCTTGACCTAATCCCATAATGGCGAGATAGCTGATCATAACATATACATTTGTATCATTTTGCAAGCGTGTTAAAAGAAAGAGTCCGGTTGATAACAGCACAAGACCAGAGAATACAGGAAGGCGAGCGCCGTATTTATCGAATAATTTTCCACCGATGATCATGCCGACAAAGGATATTATCGCTTGGGGAATGACCATCAATCCAGATTCGAAAGAAGAAAAACCTCTGACCAGTTGCAAAAATAGAGGGATTAACAGAATCGAGCCAAATAAGGCGAATTGATTAATCCAGGTCAGAATCATACCTTTACTAAATTCAAACGAACGGAAAGAACGAAGCTCCAATAACGGTTCTTTTTGGCGCAGCTCCACAAAAATAAACAGAGTAAGCGTAATGATGGCGAACATAAGAGTAATAAGCGTATATTTGTCACCCCATCCGTCTACTCCCCCTCTGTGAACCCCGAACACCAAGCTAGAGAACGCTAGCGGAGATAAAATCACACCCCAAATATCCAGATTGACCTTTTTCCCTTTCTCTGTAACCGGAAGAAACTTAATGCCAACGATCATCGCAATAAAACCAATCGGAACATTAATAAGGAAAATCCAGTGCCAGCTTGCGTATTCCAACAGCCATCCTGACAGTACAGGGCCCAGCACAGGCGCAATCAACATCGGTAGTCCGAGCAAGCCCATAATAGACCCTCTTTTATCAGGAGGTGCAATTTTGAAAGACATTGCCATGCCGATTGGAGCAATCATCCCTCCTCCTAACCCCTGTATTACGCGAAAAATAATCAGCTCTGTCGGTGACTTTGCCAGTGAGCATAATACGGAACCCATTGTAAACAATACAATTGAAGCTAAAAAGACTCTTTTAGCCGTAAATTTATCCGAAAACCAACCGGCTAATGGGATAACTACAGATAACGCTAGGGTATAACCAGTAATCGCCCACTGAATGGTCTTTAAGCTGGTTGCAAAGGTTTTTTCAAGTTGTGTAATAGCTACGTTCATAATAGTACTGTCGAGCATAACTAATAACATCCCTGTTATTAGTGCCAGAATTACTGGGAGTATTGCCTTTATGGAGAATTCTTTTGTGACTGGCTGGGATATTTTCACTTCTGGATTCATCATGTTCTATACACATCCTCTTAGATTTTTTCAACAAAATTTCTATCAGGAACTTCCTCACTAATCCGCCCCGCCTTTTAACTAACACTGTAAGATTAATATAGCACCGGAATAATAGACTGTAAACAGAAATATCTAACGGTGTAAGATTATCATCTGATCGCTTCAACTGTTCAAATGTGACGCATATTAATCTAACGCTGGTAGACCAACCCTCGTGGATGGATTAAGATAAAGGAAGATAGGAACAGGAGGTCATTTCGATGAGAATCAAAAATCTACAAATCACCGAACAAGATATAATTAAAGCTTCTTGGGAGCTGTTAGATAATGTCGGTATAGAGGCTTTCAGTATGAGGAAATTAGCAGAACTACTAAATATACAAGCTGCATCACTTTATTGGCATTTTAAGAGCAAACAGAGTATTTTTCAGACACTTGCCAATGAAGTAGCAAAAGAAACCCTACAATCTGCCTCTCTCGAAGGGGAATGGAATGATCAATTGTTTCATTTTGCGGACCAAATTCGAGGTGTTTTACATAAATATCCTTGTTCCGCTCAGCTCTTGATGAGAACATTACCTTCGGAACCAGACTATCTAGCTTTGCTGAATACGTTGCTACAGATTGTGGAGCCGCTGCCTTTAACCGACAGTGATAAGTTCTCTATAATCTCAAGCGTGTTAAACTATGTGATCTCTTTCGAATTGGACAAGTATGAACAGGATCGAATTGACGTAGCCATGAAAAATGGAGTCCTCGGGGATGCTAGAGAGGTATTTAAACAATCCCTTGAGCGCTTAAACGGAGAGGGTCCTAATGTTATAAAGCGGATGTACGAGAACAATATCTTCAATGAAATAGGCTCTGACAAGATGTTTCACACAGGTCTGAAAATATTAGTGCGGGGTATAGAACAGTTGGCCAATGCGTAGCAAGAAATGCAGTAAGGGCATCCCAGTAGCCAATTCCGGCTTTTGGAATGCCCTTACTCTTTAAAGAGCCCGAAATAAAAGCTCCCCTTTTGACTTAATATATCGATACATCGCACCACACACCACTAATATCAACATTCAAAGACCTAACAAAACGAGATTACTATTCAGATCGGCTAGAAGAAGACTCAAACCGAAAGGAATCAGTAAGCTTATAAACCCTATCAATAACGCCACTAAGACGGATGCGCTTTGTTTGACTACCGATACTTCATTTGTCCACTCCAGTTTAGGTAACTTCAAGTTAACGAGCACACCTATCATTGCAGTAAGGCAAGCATATAAGACGGGAATAACCAGTAATAACAAGCTTTCCATCCATCCGGTACCTAGAGATATCATGAGGAGCACACTACTGACAACTACAATCGGCACGGTAATCGTAAGATTCACTGCGATTTTACTTAGCAATATCGTTAATGTCGGCACAGGTGCGCTTTTTAAAATCCAAATATTATTACCTTCGAGCGATATGGAACTGGATGTCGTACAGCTTAAAGTTACAAAAACGGAAACAAACAGTGGAGCCAGTCGATTCAGATAATTTGAAAGCTCTGGTATCTCAACGAGTTGTCCTAGTTGCTCTGCACTAACGAACAGTAAAGCGATCGCCAATACAAGTAACATAACCATTCCTATACTCGTGTTGAGTACATATATAGAAGAACTAAAATAGCGACGCAGCTCTTTTTTATACAATGTGTAAAGCGGTGAGGATACTGTAAGTGATTTCATTTGATATTTATTGTTTGAAAAAGAAGTCGTAAGACCTGTGTGTATCGCTTTATATTTACTGCCAAGTACCATGGTAAACAGCATAAAAGAAATCAGCGAAATCGCAATAAACAGTACTAAGGAATCCATTTGAAACGAGCAAACCGCATTTACATACATAAGCGTCAAAGGATACAAATTGTATATTTGATCAGCGATTTGAGCGCTCATATCCGCAAGTAATTGTGGATTATTACCATTTATTTGACCTGAACCAACAATTAAAGCAATAATTACAACAAAAGTTAGGATGAGAGTTATTATACGACTTCCTTTAAATCTTGAGGAAACCCAGCTGATCAGAGCACCTATAATCGTTGCAGCAATGATCGGCACTAATGGAATAAATAACAGCGTAATCAAAAAATACAAATAATATAGAACGTCGGGATTCAGCTTTATTGCATAAACAATGCCTGCAGGTACCATCACCATCAAAGAGAAGAATAGGTTTAACACATAAAGCTGAGCCACCCGACTTGCTACAATATGACTCGTTTTGATTGGCAGCGACATTACGAGATCGTAGTCTTTGGAGCCGAATAATACACCACTTGCCTTATAAATCGTTGTAAAAAATCCGATTAAGCAAGTAACTGCCATCATTATCGCAAGCAGCAGCTCTGGCCGGCCAATCTGTTCAAGGGTCTCTGCTATCATATAGCTATAACCAAATGAAACCAGAGCCATCATGACAACTCCAATTAGGATCCCGATGCTCAGCCAAAGCATTTTGCGTCTTTTTTTCACATCATGTGTATGCAAGGCCTTATTTAACCCAAAGGAAGAAATCAGCTGAATCTTCGTCAATCTCCAGATATTAATCATGCTTAATCAACTCCAAAAATACATCTTCAAGGCTACTGTCACCCTTCACCTCTTCTGTTTTGCCGTGGGTGATCAACTCACCCGCTTTAATAATGGCAATCTTATTGCAAAGCTTCTCGGCCACATCCAGTACATGCGTCGAAAAAAAGATCGCACTGCCCTGACTGCAAATCTCCGTCATGGTTTTTTTTAGCGTGTGTGCCGCTTTTGGATCAAGTCCCACAAAGGGCTCATCCAGCACTAATAACTTCGGATTATGTATCAGTGCTGAGATGATCGCGAGTTTCTGTTTCATACCATGAGAATACGAGGAGATTAAATCCCCCAAATGAGATGTAATTTCAAATTCATCACCATATTTCTTAATCAACAACTCCCGATCTGCTTTCGATACACTAAAAAGATCACCAATAAAATTCAAGTATTGAATGCCTGTCAGATGATCGTATAGATCTGGATTATCTGGAATATACGCAGTAATCGCTTTGCAGGCTAAAGGATCTTTTTTGATAGAATATCCACCAATTTCGATGTCCCCCTCCTCAAAATCAAGAACACCTACCACTGCCCGAATTGTCGTTGTTTTCCCCGCACCGTTATGACCAATAAAGCCATAAATATCGCCTTTCTCAACCACTAAATTCAAGTCATTTACTGCCTTCTTACCACCCTTGTAGCTCTTGGTAAAATGTTTTATTGTCAGCATTTGAGCACTCCCTTTCCGTTCATGTACGTATTAGTAACTTTCATCATGTAATCAATGCCTACCGTTTCATACGTTGTTAGGATAGTTTTACTATAGTACGTTTATCTTGTCCATTTAGTTCATACCTTCATATAAATAAATTTTTCTTTATAAAAAACGAAAAAAGAGGGGTTCTCCCCTCTCTTATATAATCCTATTCCATTCGTTTATACGTACTTATGGATCGTTGCCAGCAGTTGATCAGCTACATAGTCAACTCCGTAAGCAAGTTGATTGTGATCGAAGCGTATTTTCACAAAACTCTCATCTGTATCAAGCGCATCGGCGAACAACCCAGCTAAACCACGTGCCTTGCGATCAATCTGCAGAAGTAATTCAATGCCATCCTCATTTGGAAAGAAAATGATTTCTAATTCGTCTAGTTGGTTCCGGAACTGTGAGGGGGGAACGAATTCAAATTCTTGAACAAAATCTAAGCCATTGATCCTGCCATAGCGCGGTGAATATTCACAATTCACTTCACGAATACGGAATCCGAGCTGATTCATCGCATCCAAAATAATGGCATAATATGGATGAGGGCCTACTTGAAGATAATCCTGATCCTTTGGATCAATTGCCTCTTTAATATCAAGTCCGGTTTGAATCCAAACTGGCGATCTACCTAATGTCACTGGCGTTATCGCCGGAAGCTGGAATGAGACGGGAAATTCATAGACCTGCTCAGCATCTACTTTGAATTTACTTGCTAACAGGAATTTGGATATCGTCGCTTCCACTTCCATCTTCTTATCATTCAGTTCTTTCAAATAACGCGTCTTAACGAATGCGTAGACGTCATCGACCTCCTGATCCACTCGCCCGCCTTGAATTTGGACGGTACCACTAATCGTATCACCTGCGTTCACGAAATCTTGATGGAGTATGAGATCTACCTTAGCCGCTCCAATTCCGGCGCTCGCGAGCATTCGTTTAAACATTGACATTGTAATGAATTCCCTCCCTAATATTTGCATATTTAAGGATACGAAGGGAACCATCTCCGGTTTCATTTTAGAACAGTATATACCGTGTTACTAACAACAAAAAAGCATCCGCACCCAAAATTGGGGTCCGAATGCTTCTTTTAATCATAAAGTCTACGCTGTCGCGAACTGACTATTATATAATCGTGCGTAATATCCGCCGCTGGCTAGGAGCCCCTCATGCGTACCACTCTCCACAATATCTCCATCCTTCATGAAAAGAATGAGATCCGACTCCCGAATCGTTGACAATCGGTGGGCAATCACAAAGCTGGTCCGACCAGCGATCATAGTCAGAAAAGCTTTCTGAATTCGTACCTCAGTCAATGTATCAATACTGCTTGTAGCCTCATCTAAAATAAGCATAGGCGGATCTACAAGCATTACTCGTGCAATGGTAAGCAGCTGCTTCTGTCCTTGGGAGAGATTATCCCCTGAGCCACTGACCTTCGTATCATACCCTTCAGGCAGACGTTTAATAAAGCTATGCGCATTAGCCGCTTTAGCAGCAGCGATGACTTCTTCCTCTGTAGCCCCAGGTTTTCCATAAGCAATATTATCTCTGATCGTGCCCCCAAAGAGCCAAGTATCCTGCAGCACCATCCCAAAATTACGTCGCAGGCTGTCACGGGTAATTGTCTTAATATCCACACCATCTATCTTGATGGACCCACGGTCCACATCGTAGAAACGCATGAGCAGGTTTACCAGCGTTGTCTTCCCCGCTCCAGTCTGACCTACAATCGCAACTCGGGTACCGGGCTTTACTTCTAGACTGAAATCGTTAATCAAGGGACGTTCTGGATGATAAGAAAAGGATACTTTTTCGAAGGTAATGGTTCCTTGACTTGTGCTCATGATTTTGGCGTCCTTAGAATCAGCTGGTTCTGGCGTTAGATCGAGAATGGCGAAGATCCGCTGTGCAGAGGCAGTTGCCGATTGAAGCTGTGTAATCACACCAGTTATTTCATTAAAAGGCTTAGCGAACAAGTTGGAGAAGATCAAGAAACTGGATAGATCCCCTACCGTGAAATGACCCTGAATTACCATAACACTACCGATCATAGCTATGACTGAGAACGTAACGTTATTTACTAGCCGCGTCGTCGGATTAGATAAGGAGCCATAAAATTGTGACTTCACACCGGTCTGGTATAACGTCTCGTTTTGATCTTCAAACTGAGACATTGCACGTTCTTCATAATGATAAGCCGTGACTACTTTTTGCCCGCCGATCATTTCCTCCACATAGCCATTGAGACCACCGAGAATCTTGGCCTGCTCTTTAAACATCTTTTGAGAACGTATCGTAATAAATCTGGCCACAAAAAAGGTAGCGGGTGCTGACAAAAGAACTACTAAGGTCATCAGAGGACTGATGTACATCATAAGCACAATTGCCCCAACAATGGTGATGATCCCTGTAAGCAGCGTGGAGAAGCCTTGCAGCAGTCCATCAGAGACAGCATCCATATCATTAACAAAACGGCTGATACTGTCTCCTTGCGGGTGGTTGTCGTGAAATTTTAAAGGCAACACATTTAATTTATCAAAAAGCTCCCGACGTAAGTCATATACAGTCCGGTAGGCGATTCGATTTGTCAGATAGGTAAGGAGCCATCCAAAAAAACTGCCGACAATATATACCGCTGCCAGAATCAAAAGCAGTCTAAGTACGGCGTCAAAATCCACCTCTCCCGGTCCGATCATAAAATCAATGGCTTTACCGATAAGAAGTGGTCCGATTAGACTAGCAATCACACTAAGTAATGCGCATACAACCGCCCCAATAGCTATTTTTCTATAATGTCCTGTATATACAATTAGTCTCTTCCAAATGTTGTTTTTGTTCATTGGCCCGACTCCTCACTCGATAGCTGGGACAGGCAGATTTCTTTGTACACTTCGCAACCACGCATCAGTTCCTCATGGGTTCCGACGCCGGCAATCCGCCCTTCCTCAAATACCATGATTTTATCCGCTTGCCTTACAGTGCTCACCCTCTGCGAGACAACTAGTAGGGTCATTTGCTGGCTGCTCTCTTTGAGCGCTTTACGTAGAGCCGCATCAGTAGCGAAATCCAGCGCACTGGAGGAGTCATCCAGGATAAGAATCGACGGCTTACCCACCACTGCACGAGCTATGGTTAAGCGCTGCTTTTGCCCCCCGGATAAATTAAGCCCACCACGTGATACCTGCGTATTCAATCCTTCAGGCAATTTACGAATAAACTCTTCCGCCTGAGCAACAGAGGCTGCTTGCATAATTTCTTCCTCGTTTGCGTTTTCCTTCCCCCAACGAATATTCTCAGCGATTGTTCCAGTAAATAACACTGCTTTTTGCGGCACAATCCCTATTTTCTCACGAAGCTGATGCAGCTTATACTCTCTGACATTCACTCCATCCACTTTAACTTCACCTTGCACTGCATCATAAAAACGTGGAATCAAGTTCACAAAAGTAGATTTACCAGAACCCGTACTGCCAATCAGCCCCACAGTTTCTCCGCGGTTAATGACTACCGAAATATCCTCTAATGCCAATTCTCCTGTTGTATTATAACCAAACGATACATGATCGAATGATATGGCAGGAGCGGTATAATCAGGTTCAGGTTCAGTCATCACGACATTCCCTTCCTCGGACACGGATGCTTTGACACTCAGCACTTCATTCACACGATTGGCAGAGGATGAGGCTTTTGTAAAAATAATGACCAAGTTGGAGACCACAATAAGCGCCAGTAAGATTTGAGTGACGTAATTGATAAAGGCAATGATCTCACCTTGAGACAATCGCCCTCCATCAATGTGAATTCCACCTACCCATAAAATAGCTATGATCGCCGCGTTTACTACAAGTGTCGTCATAGGTCCAAGTAAAGCGGAAATCCGCGAGACCCGGATCGCTGTAGTGGTTAAATCCTCAGATGAGGCATCAAAACGTTCTTTTTCCGTACGTCTCTTTGCAAAAGCACGAATGACTCGAATCCCCGACAAATTCTCACTAAGAACGAGCGCAAGGGCATCCAGCTTCTGCTGGTATTTTCGATACAAAGGCGCACTTCGAGTGATGATAAAATACAAAATAATACCAAAAATCGGCGTTGCCGCTATTAAAATCAGCGATAATCTGAAATCCAAAATCATGGACATTATGATTGCCCCGATACAGATAAACGGCGCACGAATAACCAGGCGAATCAGCATAGCGACTGCAATCTGCAGCTGGTTTACGTCATTGGTAATCCGGTTAATTAGCGTAGGCGTGCCGAACGTATCCAGCTCAGCGTACGATAAAGATGTAATATGTTTGAACAGTTTATTACGAAGTGTCGTGCCGAATCCCTGAGATGCTCGTGCTGCATAGTATTGGCACACCATGGAGCAACCGAAACCAAGCAGTGACATCAGAACCATTAGGCCACCCATGCGGTAAACATAGGCGCTGTCATGATTACCAACCCCGTTGTTGATGATCAATGCGACAATGGTAGGCAAAATCAGCTCCAGAATGGCTTCCATCAGTTTGAAGATTGGACCGATGATCGCTTCTTTTTTGTACGGCTTTAAATATACTGCAATTTTGAACAAATTCATCCACACCCAACCTAAGAAGTATTTAACCACTTGAAATATGTATAAGAACAGTTATGATTATGGCATATCTACTCATATATTAATAATATTGGATTCGTATCGCTCCCATACGATTAACATATCTCAAGTTCGGAGGATTCTTTTATGGATATTAGACAACTTAAATATTTTATGGCGATAGCTGAGGAAGGACAGATTACATCCGCGGCCAGAAAGCTGCAAATGGCCCAGCCTCCGCTGAGCCAGCAGCTAAAACTCCTGGAGGAAGAACTCGGTGTAAAGCTAGTGGAACGAGGTCCACGCAGCGTGCAGCTCACTGAAGCTGGAGCCATTTTGCGGGACCGTGCCCAACAAATTCTGGAGCTGGCAGATTCCACTGCCCGTGAGCTCACTGATTTTGTCAAAGGTTTAAAAGGAACCCTAGCCATTGGTACAGTTTCTTCCTCTGGAGCTACGTTGCTTCAAGATCGGCTATGTGAGTTCCACAAAACGTATCAAGGTGTGAAGTTTGAGATTCATGAAGGAAATACCTTTAGAATCATTGACCTCTTGAGTAAAGGTATTGTCGAAGTCGGGATTGTTAGGACACCCTTTAATGCTACAAATTTAGAATGTCTTTACACACAGGCTGAGCCTATGATTGCCGTAATGACGCCAGAGTATGACTGGAAAACAGATGAAAACTTCGTTGAGATCGGTGAATTAAAAGATAAGCCGCTCATTATCTACCGCCGTTTTGAGCAGCTTATCCGGGAAACCTGTCTTGAGAATGGTTTTGATCCGCTGATTTTCTGTATGAATGATGATGCGCGAACAACACTGCTCTGGGCAAACGCTGGTCTTGGCATCGGAATCATTCCCAAATCCGCTTTCGAATTAACGAGTAATCGGAATTTGATCTATAAAGAAATCAGTAGTGAATCACTACGCACGCGGGTCGCCGCCGTCTGGATCAAGGATAAATACTTATCATCACTAGCTTCTAAGTTTATTGAAAGCTTTAAGAATGGTTAAGAATCTTCGCTATTTATTCACTTGTTGTTGAACTAGTCTATCCTCTTCTTCTTTAATACGACTAATATCAATTCGTTCAAACAACAATTGTAAATCAGTAATCTGTTGGTAAGGGGGCACCGAGCAAGGCTGCCAATTCGGTAGTTCTAACGACAGGAACCCCCTGATCTTGTCACATGAGAACGGCAGAAACGGATGCAGCAAATTCGCTAGGTTCGCAATAATTTGCACACATGTGTATATTGCAGAATCACAAGAAACCTGATCCTCTTTTATCTGTATCCATGGTTTTTGCAGATCGAAATACTGGTTTGCCTTGCGCACGTAAGAAAAAATATACTCCAGCGCATCTTTTATATTCCCAGCCTCAATAAGCCGCCCTGATTCCAGATACAAGAGGTCAATGTTGTCCCTCCACCCCTTATCCAATTGCCCATTCGGCACTTTCCCTTCATAAAACTTATCTACAAAAGCCAATGAACGATTTACAAAGTTACCAAATGCTCCAAGCAGCTCTCCATTATGGCTATAAATAAACTCTCTCCAGGAAAAATCCGTGTCCCGCTTCTCGGGTCCATTGGCAATTAAGAAATAACGAATAGAATCTGGCTGATACCGCTCTAAAATATCAGGTACCCAGACCGCCCAATTTCGGCTAGTGGAGAACTTCTGCCCTTCAAGGGTTAAATATTCGCTAGATATAATCCTGTCCGGTAAATGCAAACCTCCTGCTCCTAATAACACAGCCGGCCATATTAAGGTGTGAAAAGGAATATTGTCTTTACCATGGACATAATAAGCGGTAATCTTCCCTTTATTCTCTAACCAAAAATCCTCCCAGCTTCCTCCGGACTGCGCAGCCCACTGCTTACTGGCTGATAGATAACCACTTACCGCCTCAATCCAAACATAAATTTTTTTATCTTCAAATCCAGCCACAGGGACATCTACACCCCAAGACAAGTCTCTTGTTACCGCGCGGTCCTGCAGCTCTTCTTGTAAATAACGTTTGGTCAGTTTAATAGCGTTTTCTCTCCAAAATTGTGCTTCCTCTACATATTCCGTTAATTCAGACTGAAAATTAGATAAGCTAAGATAATAATGTTCTGTAGGCCGTTCTGTTGGCGTACTCCCACATAATTTGCAGACTCTGTCTAACAAATCGGCAGGATCTAGAATCGTAGAACAATAATCACATTGATCCCCTCGTGCTCGCTGGCCACATACCGGACAAGTCCCTTCTACATATCTATCTGGCAAAAAGCGCTGATCTACCTCGCAGTAACATTGCGCAATGGTTTTATTATATAAATGACCATTCTCTAGCAGCTTTGTAAACAACTCTTGCACGACCTTATGATGCTGCGGTTGATCCGTTCGAGTATATAGATCATAACTAAATCCCAGCTGTTCAAAACACTTCAGAAACTCTTCATGATATCTGCTCGCAAAGGCTCCGGGCGTAATTCCTTCATTCGCAGCCTGAACCGCTACGGGTGTGCCATGGCAATCACTGCCTGATACATATAATACGTTATCCCCTTTGGAGCGAAAATATCGTGCCAGCACATCCCCAGGCAACACACTTGATAATCTCCCAAGATGTAAAGATCCATTCGCATACGGCCAAGCACCACCTATAAACACATTACTCATTAACCTTCTCCTCCTTTTTTTAGACAACAAAAAAACTCCCGTCCACAAAGGACGAGAGTTCTACTCACGTGTTACCACCTAATTTTATAAATGCCTCATGACATTTACCTCTTCAGGTACGACGTTAATTAACGTTTATACCCTAGCACTGTAACGGATGCAGGTTCCGGCGCAGCCTACAACCCATAAGGTTTCGATGCGCAGCTCTGAGACCATATTCCCAAGGGTTTTCTTTACTCCTTTTCAGCGACCGGAGCTCTCTGTTGAAAGAATTGCCGTGGTACTCTTTCTCTTCTTTGCTTTTACATATTCAAGTTACTGGAAATAATACTTAATTTATCGAGTAATGTCAATGCATAAGCTCAAACATAATGAATTCGCCATAATTCCCATGAAAAAGACCACCCAATCATAATACAATTGGATGGTCCCTGTACTTTATATTATTTCATGATTTTACAAATATCATTGGTGAATTGAACAGGATCACTAACTTGCAATCCTTCGATCAACAGGGCTTGGTTGTACAGCAAGTTCGTGTATAAACCGAGCTTCTCTTTATCGTTCTCAGCTGCCGCTTTCAAGGACTGGAATACTTCGTGATGAATGTTGATTTCGAGTACCTTGTCCGCTTGAACCTCTTGCCCATTCGGCATCGATTTCAGGATTTTTTCCATCTCGATCGTCAGTTCACCTTCTGCAGAGAGGCATACCGGATGCGTCTTCAAACGTTTGGAAGCTTTAACATTCTTCACTTTGCCGGACAGGATGTCCTTCATCGCTTCAAAAAGCTCCTTGTTTTCGTTCTCTTCCGCTTCCGTTGGCTTGTCCGCTTCGTCAGCTTCGATTCCCAGATCACCACTGGATACGGATTTAAATTCTTTTTCCTTATACGACTGGATCATCTTGATCGCAAATTCATCAATATCATCAGTGAAGTAGAGAATTTCATACCCTTTATCCGATACCAGCTCGGTTTGTGGGAGCTTTTCGATTCTGTCGATCGACTCTCCGGATGCATAATAGATGTACTTCTGATCTTCTGGCATTCTTGATACATATTCGTCCAGTGTTACCAGCTTCTTCTCCTTGGAGGAGTAGAACATCAGTAAGTCTTGAAGTGTATCTTTGTGCATTCCATAATCATTGTACACACCGAATTTAAGCTGTCTGCCAAAAGCATTATAGAACTGCTCATATTTCTCTCTTTCATCCTTCAGCAAGCTTTGCAGTTGGCTCTTCACTTTATTCTTAATATTCTTAGCGATCAAGGTCAGCTGACGGTCATGCTGGAGCATCTCTCTGGAGATGTTCAGCGAAAGATCCTCTGAATCTACCATACCTTTTACAAAGCTAAAATAGTCAGGCAGCAGATCTGCACATTTGTTCATGATCAATACACCGTTGGAATAAAGCTCAAGACCTTTTTCATATTCCTTTGTGTAATAATCAAAAGGTGTATTTTCTGGGATGAACAGGATTGCATTATATACTACAGCACCATCGGCACTGATATGAATATGTTTAAGCGGTTTGTCGAAGCCGTAACGTTTCTCTGCATAGAAGTTATCGTAATCTTCTGTGGTCAGCTCGCTTTTGTTCTTCCGCCAGATTGGTACCATGCTGTTTACGGTTTGTTCTTGAACAACTTCCTCAAACTCGTTTTCTGTGCCTACTTTTGGCTTTTGCTCCTTCACGTCCATCTTAATTGGGAAACGGATGAAGTCGGAGTATTTTTTAATGATGGATTTCAGGCGATATTCTTCCAGATATTCATCATATTGATCTTCTTCGGTATTCTCTTTAATCTTCAAAATAACATCAGTACCCACAGAATCCTTCTCGACAGACTCCAGAGTATAGCCGTCAGCGCCCTTAGACTCCCATTTAAAGGCCTCGTCGCTGCCTAGTGCCTTACTGATCACTGTAACGTCATCTGCCACCATAAACGCAGCGTAGAAGCCAACACCGAACTGTCCGATGATATTATGACCATCTTTAGCTTCATTCTCTTTTTTAAAAGCAAGCGATCCGCTCTTCGCGATCGTTCCTAAGTTATTCTCCAGTTCCTCTTGAGTCATCCCGATCCCTGTATCGGAAATCGTCAAGGTTCTGTTCGCCTTATCAGCACTCACTTTAATATAGTAATCCTCTTTGTTGAAGACCAGGCCTTCATCAGCTAATGCTCTGTAATAGATCTTATCAATCGCATCACTTGCATTGGAAATCAACTCGCGCAGGAAAATTTCTCGTTGGGTATAAATGGAGTTAATCATCATTTCCAGCAATCTTTTCGATTCGGCTTTAAACTCTTTTTTGGCCATGAATAAATAAATCTCCTTTCAAAATAACCTTCTTGTACAACACTCTATGATTAGCACTCTTCTTAGATGAGTGCTAATTCTTCTTTTTATATAACATAAACTGATTTTGAATGTCAATATTTATAGCGACTTTCATTAAATAATGCTACCTTTCGCTAACGATTCATTCACAAGTAACATTTGCGTTAGAAATTGCAACGGCTGGGACTTCCATTTCTTAGGATGCATCAGAAGCTGCAGATCAAAGTGAATTTCCGGATGTGCGAAGGGCAGCTCGGCCAAGTTCCCCCGCTCAATTTCTTCCTCTGCCACGATTTTTGGTAGCAGGGCAATTCCCAGACCATTCATTACACAACGTTTGATCGCTTCTAGATTCGAAAGCTCAAAGCCTATGCGGAATATAATGCCGTGATCCTTTAACAGATTCTCGAACAGACTCCGATAAATACAGCTTTCTTCAGAAACAATTAATTCACAATTATTTAGATCCTGTAAGCTTACTATATCCTTCCGGGCAAGTGGATGATTAATGGGAGCGATCAATACAAGCGGTTCGTCTCTAATGATCGTACGATCAAGTAGAGAATCCGTAGTGGTACGATCAAGCATCAAGCCGATGTCCACTTCCCCGTCTTTTATTTTGGCCACAAGACTAGCTTCCTGCATAGTTTGTAGATGGATATCAAGTTTCGGGAATTTCGTCCTCAACTGCTGTAGGTAAGGGGGCAAGTAGAATGCGGCTAATGAATCTATTGTCCCAATTGTTAGCGTGCCTCCTATTTGCTGGGCGATGGTTTCTTTAGAACGATCATACAGATCCAAAATCTCCACGAATAGCTTCAATAGCTCTTCTCCAGGCGGGGTAAGACGCAATTGGCGACCATGCCGTTCTATTAAAGGGACTCCGTATTCCTTCTCTATCTTCTGTATTTGCATCGTAACACTCGACTGGGCATAACCTAGCTCTTCAGCAGCACGTGTAAAGCTCTGACGTTTAGCTACCTCGCGGAATGTTCGTAAATAGGTTAAATCCATAACCTCACCCTAACATCAATATTTTTGATGATACACATCATTTATTATAGCTAACGACGATGCAACATTCCATGGTAAAGTGTATGTAGAGGAATTAAAATATTTTGGAGGCCGATAATTTATGCTTACAGAACAACAGATTTATGGAATTTATGTCCCCGTGGTCACCCCGTTCAATGCTGCTGGTGAAGTCGATCTGGATTCGTATCAGCGTTATGTAAAGAACCTTATTAACAACAGCATACAAGGTCTGGTCGTTAATGGAACCACCGGTGAATCGCCAACTGTAACCGTAAATGAAATGCAGCTTCTAGTAAACACTTCTCGTGAGCTTTTACAATCTACATCTATCCCCTTAGTAGTCGGTACAGGAACCAATGACACAGCTTCTACGGTAGCTCGCACAGAGATCGCAGCTAACCTTGGTGCGGATTGCGCACTAGTAGTCGTCCCTTATTATAGTCGTCCATCACAAGAGGGCATCATTGCCCATTTCCGCAAAGCGGCAGAAGTAGGTATTCCGATCATGGCTTATGACATTCCAAGTCGTACGGGTACTGCTATGACCCTAGATACTGCACGTACAATCCTAGAAATGAATCATGTTGTCGGATTAAAAGACTGCTCTGGTAGCACCAAAATGGTTACTGAGCTAGTTCGTACAGGTAGCAAACCTGTGCTTGGCGGCGACGATTCACTCTTTTTTGAAATGCTTAGCTCCGGGGCAGCTGGTGGTATGCTTGCTACTGCGAACGTTTATCCAGCAGAATGTATCCGTATATACGAAGCCTTCAAATCGGGTCAATTCGACTTATCCAAAGAAAACTTTGAACAACTACTGCCGATCATCCGTCTCTTGTTCAAGGAATCGAACCCCGCTCCAATCAAATGGATGCTTAGCCAAAATGGCCTAATCAATTCGGATACGCTTCGCCTCCCAATGACTTCCATCAGCACAGCGCTTCAGCAAGAGCTTGGTTCTTATATTCAGGACAACGCGATTGAAGCGACTGCATAACTATAATAACAACAGCCGTTATACAGTGGGAACTGTGTAGCGGCTTTTTTGTAATGAATCTAACGTCGAAATCGCTCTCATCGAGAAGATCAGCAATAACTTTTTCGATATTATTCTAAGCATTCTTCTGATTCTATCCACAGTGTATATAGTTTAGTATCGTCCACAACATCACCTCTGTTTTTAAATAAAAGAGTATCACCTATTAACTTACCGCAGCATCAAAAAACAAAAAAAACCATCAGATTTCTCTGACGGTTTTGAGATCTTACTATATAAAACGTCCAGCGTTCAAAACAACTTATCTGCTGCTCGAAGTTTGCTGTCTTCCCTTGGTGAACCACTCAGACTTTGGCTTTAGTGGAGGGTTAGACTTAGGCTTTGCTTTGGCAGGTTTAGATGCCGCTGGCTTTGACCCCGCAGGTTTAGCTGTTGAAGGTCTAGAGGTCGACGGTTTTGAAGAGGCAGATCTCGAACCTGACGGTTTCGAAGATCGTTCTGTCTTCATCTGCGTTTTACGAGACATCGGATACGGGTGATCCTTCACTTCAGGAATCGATTTTCCGATCAATTTCTCAATATCTTTAAGGAACGGAAGCTCTTCAGATTCACAAAAAGAGATTGCAGTCCCGCTTAAACCCGCTCTACCCGTACGACCAATTCGGTGCACATAGGTTTCTGGAATATTAGGCAAGTTAAAGTTGATTACATGAGACAACTCATCAATATCGATTCCTCGCGCGGCGATATCCGTAGCTACTAGCACACGGGTTGCACCACTTTTAAAATTCCGCAATGCATTCTGACGATCATTCTGCGATTTATTGCCGTGAATGGCTTGTGCAGAAATGTTCACTTTTGCTAGATCACGAGTAACACGGTCTGCACCACGTTTAGTACGAGTAAACACCAGCGCAGAAACGATTGATTTATCCTGTAATAAAAGATTCAATTGGTTTTGCTTGTTTCCGTTCTCTAACAAATAGATCGATTGTTCGATTCTGTCCGCAGTAGATGACACGGGTGTGATTTCTACTTTTACTGGATTTACAAGCAAGGTTTTGATCAATTTGGAGATCTCAGTAGGCATCGTTGCCGAGAAGAACAGTGTTTGTTTCTTCGTTGGCATTTTGGCGATAATTCGCTTTACATCATGAATAAAGCCCATATCTAGCATACGGTCAGCTTCATCCAAGACAAGAATTTGGACATGCTGTAAGTCCACACGTTTTTGATTGATCAGATCGATAAGTCTACCTGGTGTAGCAATTAGAATATCAGCACCTTGATTCAGGGCACGCTCTTGTACTTTCTGTGATACACCACCAACGATGGCAGCAGAGCGGATATCTGTATATTGGCTATACGCTTTTATGTTATCAGCAATTTGAATCGCTAGTTCTCTTGTCGGTGTTAAGATCAGTGAGCGAATACGTCGCAAATTGTTTGATTTATTGGGGCTTGTTTGTTCGCTTAATAATTGAATAATAGGTACAGAGAATGCAGCTGTTTTTCCTGTTCCCGTTTGAGCACATCCAAGTAAATCTCTACCTGCTAATACAGCTGGGATCGATTGCTCCTGTATTGGTGTAGGTGATGTATAGTTTTCTTTGGTTAAAGCCTTTAAAATCGCAGGCATAATATTCAGTTCGTTAAATGTCATTTTGTCTCCTTAATTTCTAATACATATATTCTTAACAAAAAATCCTTTTTTCACGTCATAAACAATAATCATAACATAATCAGTCAAATAATAATAGATATTCTTTATCATCGCACCAATTTTCATTAAAAATCCATTTCAGGATAGGATCCACCCTGAGTTCTGAGTTCCTGAATTCCTATGCTCCTGAATACACATCTTTTTGAGCGATCGGACTCTATTGCACCTATTCGTGTAAATCGGGCACAAATCCGCACAAATACGAAACAATAAGAGCTATGCAGTCGGAAAAATGTTCAAGTGAGCGGGCATATTAGTCACATAACATTTTTGCACGCAGAAAACAAACAAAAAAAAGCGAAGGATTTCTCCCCCGCTTCTTATCATTCGTATGAAGACTAGTCTACGATTTCAGCAGTGTCGCCATTGTTGGCACCTGCAGCATTAGCTTCGTCAGTATCAATATGCATATCAAGTTTGAAGCTGTCAGATACACGAGCAATTACGTTCTCCAATACGAGACCGCGGTCGCCACCCAGACGAACTTTAAGCAATTGCTTATCCGCAATGCCCCAAGCTTCAGCTTCAGATGTGTGGAAGTGAATGTGACGAGCTGCGATAATAACACCTTGTTCTAATTCAACTTCACCAGCAGGTCCTTTAAGCGTAATGCCAGGTGTTCCTTCAATATTTCCAGATTCGCGAACTGGAGCTTTCACGCCAAGTGCGAAGGAGTCAGTACGGGAAATTTCTAATTGGGAAGCCGGACGAGCAGGTCCCAAAATTCTTACCTTGTCAAATTTACCTTTGCTACCGATAACTGCTACTTGTTCATTTGCTGCAAATTGTCCTGGTTGTGAAAGTGGTTTGAACTCAGTTAATTGATATCCTGGGCCAAACAGAGCCTCCACGTGCTCTTGCGTAAGGTGAATATGTCTAGCCGACACACCTACGGGTACAGTCTTACTCATTGTAAAGTCACTCCTTGTATTTTCTCTAGTATCTGTACAAGCCATTAACCATTATACATCTTCTTACCCAAAAATAAAAAGGGCTGCATCATAACGAAGCCCCTTTTTTCGACATTTTATGTTTTTTGCACAAGATTGTCATGGTTTAGACACCTGAGAGGGCAAGTTTTCGCTTAAAAAAGAGGTCGCATTCTCATACATCCAACCTTTCACAGTATCCTCTGGATAATAACGAAGCAGCTGTTCTATAAGATCAGGGTATTTTCCCGGATGCTCCAACTTCTCCACCCAAGTATCAATGCCGTCAAAATCCGAGCCAAACATCATATGCTTCTCTCCGCCGAGACTACTTACATGTTCAATGTGCTTTAACAAATCATCCATGCAAGCCTTCCCATCATCACGTACAAACCACGGATAAAAGGTCAGGCCTATTCTTCCATCCATTGCAATCAAAGCTTTAATCTGTTCATCATTTAAATTTCTAACATGCCCACATATAGCTGCAGCATTCGAATGGGAGGCAATAAACGGACGATTACTTAAATCAGCCAACTCCCAGAACCCCGCTTGCGACAAATGCGACACATCCAGCAGCATTCCACTTTCGTTGCACCATTCTATCAGCTTTCTCCCTTTTTCCGTGAATCCACCATTTCGTTTCTCTAGCACACCATCTGCTGCCCAGTTCGCATAATTCCAAGTTACACCAAGAAACCGTACTCCAAGTTCGAAACAGAGCTGGGCATAAAACAAGTTCCCTTCTAAGCCGTCTACGCTCTCCAGAGAGAGCATTGCTTGCGGAGGAGCGCCTACTAGCCGATTCCCTACTTGCTCCTTCCACCGTAACCACTGAAGCCCATCTGTGTTCACTATCTTTTGCCTAAAGAGATCCATTTGCCCTAGAACATGTTCAAAGCTTGCTCTGCCCCTACTTGTCGAAAGATATATTGCAAAAATCTGCAATTCCACTCCGCCCGATCTTAACCGCTCTGCAGTAACATCTAATCGGGTATCATTGTCAAAATTAATATCCGGAGAGGCTTGCATTTTGCTTAGCACATCGCAATGGAAATCCGCTACCTTAAGCTTATTAACACTCATTCTATAACCTCACTTTCTCGCAGTTCTAGCCGTATAATTCATCATCCAAGACCCTATTTCAAATCCTATGCCAAAAAACTTCAGACTATAAATAAAAAGCAAAAAACCTGTTTACAAAAGTAAACAGGCTCATTCATTCTATAGGTCTATTATCTGGGTTCAACAATCAGTTTAATCGCGGTTCGATCTTCTCCATCAATCACTATATCAGTGAAAGCAGGAATGCAGATCAAATCAACTCCGCTTGGTGCAACAAATCCCCGGGCAATGGCAACTGCTTTGACTGCTTGATTCAGTGCTCCAGCTCCAATAGCTTGCAATTCGGCCGATCCACGTTCACGAAGAACACCTGCTAATGCGCCGGCGACGGAATTTGGATTGGATTTAGCTGATACTTTTAATACATCCATAGTAAGTACCTCCCCTGGGAAAATAATGGTGTTCTTCCACTACTTTAGATGTTATTCGCGAGAGAAGAAATAATTCCTTCTTTTTACGGACTACGTCTTCCAAAAACGGTGTACAAGATACTCTGTTACGATATAAAAAATATCACACTTTACCCTAACTCGGCGAAATTACCCGAATTAACAAAATACTCTGTAATACGCTTAGCTCATAACCCATTCATCTTCACGAAGCCGTATCTTCTCCAGACGAGTTGCCGCACCAGTTGATTCATCTAATTCTGCAAATAAACCGTGAAGCTGCCACTTGCCTTCATCGACAACAAATCGCGCTGGAAGCTGAGTTGTGAACTTATAAAGTACTGCATCTCTTTCCATACCCAGAATCCCTTCGCTTGAACCAACCATACCCGCATCGGTCAAATACGCAGTTCCTCCTGGCAAAATCACATCATCATTTGTCTGAACATGAGTATGTGTCCCCACAACAATCGATGCGCGACCATCCATAAAATATCCCATGGCGATTTTCTCAGAGGTTACCTCCGCATGGAAATCGACTAAAATACATTTATGATCTCTACGAAGCTCCTCCACAATTTCTTCTCCAACGCGGAAAGGACAATCGATAGAAGGTAAGAATGTCCGGCCTTGCAAATTTACAATGGCCAGTTCTTTACCGTTACCTTTAACGACCGTATAACCTCTTCCCGGTGTTCCTGGTGGAAAATTCGCAGGGCGAATAATCCGAGCTTCATCATCGATGAACTCAAAAATATCTTTATTGTCCCAGGTGTGGTTCCCCATCGTTATTCCGTGAACGCCCCAGTTAAAAAATTCATTCGCAATCGCCTTAGTGATCCCTCTTCCAGCAGCTGAATTTTCACCATTAACAATAATGATATGTGGCTGATATTTACTTTTTAGTGAGGGCAACATCTCACGAAGAGCCTTTCTGCCAACATTTCCAACGATATCTCCAATAAATAGTACTTTAATGATTCTCTCCTCCTAATCTTAACCGCTATAGCTTATGGATAAGGCCTCATATTCAAAAGAAAAAGGCCCCGCTTAGGGGCCAATTCTCAACAAATATAAGAAAGTATAAGTTACATCTTATCCCTTAACCTTATATTCCACCTATTTAGCGTATTCAACAGCCCGTGTCTCACGAATAACGGTAACTTTGATATGTCCTGGATAATCCAGTTCACTTTCAATCATCTTCGTAATATCGCGAGCAAGACGGAATGCCTCTGCATCGTCAATCTTCTCTGGCTGTACCATCACGCGTACCTCACGGCCCGCCTGAATAGCAAATGATTTCTCAACACCTTCGAATGACTCTGAGATTTCTTCCAGTTTTTCTAGACGTTTAATATACGTTTCCAGTGTTTCACGGCGAGCGCCAGGTCTTGCTGCTGACAATGCATCAGCTGCACCAACCAACATAGCAATAACCGAAGTAGCTTCGCAATCTCCATGATGAGACGCGATACTGTTGATAACAACCGGATGTTCCTTATATTTCTTCGCTAGTTCAACGCCGATCTCAACATGCGATCCTTCTACTTCATGATCCAGCGCTTTGCCGATATCATGGAGTAATCCTGCACGTTTTGCAAGCACGATGTCTTCCCCAAGCTCACCGGCCATCAGTCCAGTTAAATAAGCAACCTCCATGGAGTGCTTCAATACATTTTGACCATAGCTTGTACGGAATTTCAGACGACCCAGAATCTTGATCAAATCTGGATGTAATCCGTGAACACCCACTTCGAAAGTAGCTTGTTCACCATACTCGCGAATTCGTTCGTCCACTTCTTTGCGGGATTTCTCCACCATCTCTTCAATTCGAGCGGGATGGATACGTCCATCTGCCACAAGCTTCTCAAGTGCCGTACGGGCCACTTCACGGCGGATTGGATCAAATCCCGACAAAATAACTGCTTCCGGCGTATCATCAATAATGAGGTCGATACCTGTGAGAGTTTCAAGTGCACGAATATTACGGCCTTCACGACCGATAATCCGACCTTTCATCTCTTCGTTCGGCAGGGTAACAACTGAAACTGTTGTCTCCGCTACGTGATCAGCTGCACAGCGTTGGATAGCGAGTGTAATGATTTCGCGGGATTTCTTATCCGCTTCCTCTTTCGCCTGCTGTTCAATCTCTTTGATCATTTGAGCCGTTTCATGGCGAACTTCTTGCTCAACATTGCTAAGAATAATACTTCTTGCATCTTCGATGCTTAAATTGGAAATTCTCTCCAATTCAGTGACTTGGTTTTTGTAAATAACATCAATTTGCTGTTGGGTTTCATCAATTCGTTTCTCTTTGTTAGCTACTTGTTCTTCTTTTCTTTCAAGCGATTCCATTTTTTTATCCAGAGATTCTTCCTTTTGCAGCAAACGTCTCTCTTGCCGTTGGATTTCATTCCGACGTTCACGAGTTTCTTTCTCAGCTTCAGTACGGATTCTATGGACTTCATCCTTAGCTTCCAATACTGTTTCTTTCTTCAGCGCCTCTGCGTCTTTCTTCGCGTTCTCCACGATGACTACGGCTTCTCTTTCTGCGCTTTGAATTTTAGCTTCTGCAAGGGATTTACGAATAAAATAACCGAACCCAAAGAATAATGCAGCTACAACGAGAACGATAATGACCCAGATCCATGCTTGCATCTGTTCACCTCCTCGTTGGTTCCTCTCCAAGGTATATCCCTGGGAATTGTGCAGTTGTTAAACTATCCGTTCATCACCATACAAAAAACCGGTAAATAACCGATTGCCATACTGCACATGCTGCACATGCACACTGCCCGCCTTATCCGGCGATTACATTTCATATGAGTTGTACGCGAACCGTTTTAAAAAGTCCCCTTTTTGGGAAGGAAAAAGGATTCTTACTTTATGCCGATTCATGTTATATTTTATTATTTATAAAAAGACATTGTCAAGAGAGTCGATATGCGCATTAATGTCAAGAGAATCAGTGAGTCTAGTAAAATTCCTCATCTTCACCCTCATAATTGTCTTCTTCAAGTAAAGTATTAATCACTTGTCGCACCATATCACCCGAGAATCCACGCCGCATTAAGAAGGCTCCAGTCTTTCTGCGCTTATCTGTGGCTTCACCACGAATAAGATTCCATTTCTTACGGCCAATCTGAAGTGCACTCTCTAGTTCTTGTTCAGGACTGACATTCTCTAGTGCTTCCGAAATCAAGGTTTTGTCGATTCCTTTCTCACGTAGCTCTTGGCGAATCCACATTTTCCCCTTTCGCTGGTTCGTAATGCGTTGCTCCGCCCATTGCTTTGCATACAAGGGGTCATCAAGAAATCTTTCTTGCTGCAGCCGTTGCACCACTTCCGCAATAATAGTCTCCCCTATTTCCTTCTGCCGTAAACGGCGAGTCATTTCCATAGCGGTTCGTGGCTTCCGTTCTAGATAACGAAGTCCTTCTACATAAGCTCGCTGTCGCTCATCAGCAACAACAATTTCCTCCAAATCGGCTTTCATAAAAGAATTTCCAGTAATCATCCGATATTTAATCATGACGTCTTCGTGTACAGTCATGTTATAGGCTCCGAAATGTATGATATAGCGGTGGTCCGATTTCTTCTGACGTTCTACCTTAGTAATTTCTAAAAGTTCTCCATCAGGAAAATCAGATAGGACCTGTACGTCCTGCTCATCCGATTCAAAATCCATATCCAGCTGTATTACCATAGTTACTTGTCACCTCATAGCAATAAAATATCCCCACAAAGTGTCGCTTAAATTCGATGCATACTCAGGTACTTTGGGGGACCCCAAATATATATTTTTTATACTGTTAAGAAAAGACACCCTGCAACAATGAATCACAGGGCGTCCTATTCCTTAATAAATTCTATTGTTCGATTTCGAGAAGTAGCTTCTCTTCTTCCTCTTGCTCTGCAATGATTTCCGCTTCATTTGGTGCAGCAACAATAGTGGACAGATTACTTGCTTCACGGATCTTATTCTCAATGATGAGTGCAATATCTTGATGTTCTTTCAAGAACTGTTTGGCATTCTCACGTCCTTGGCCGAGACGCTCACCCTCATAGGAATACCATGCACCACTCTTATTCACGATGTCCATTTCAGTACCGATGTCTACAAGACTTCCTTCTCTGGAAATCCCTTCACCATACATGATATCAACATCAGCTTGTTTAAATGGAGGTGCTACCTTATTCTTCACAATCTTGATCTTGGTGCGGTTACCTACAACGTCGTTACCCATCTTAATACTTTCGACGCGACGAACATCCAACCGTACGGAAGAGTAGAATTTCAACGCCCGACCACCCGGGGTTGTCTCAGGATTACCGAACATAACACCAATTTTCTCACGAAGCTGGTTAATAAAGATAGCAATTGTATTCGATTTACTAATGGCACCAGATAGCTTCCGAAGCGCTTGAGACATCAAACGAGCCTGTAGACCGACGTGAGAGTCACCCATATCACCTTCGATTTCCGCTTTAGGAACCAATGCAGCTACGGAGTCAACGACAATAATGTCTACTGCACCACTTCGTACAAGTGCTTCAGCAATCTCAAGTGCCTGTTCACCCGTATCTGGCTGAGATAACAACAATTCATCAATGTTTACGCCCAAGTTACGTGCATACTTCGGATCGAGCGCATGCTCAGCATCGATAAATGCAGCTTGTCCTCCTTGTTTTTGCACTTCTGCAATAGCATGAAGAGCAACAGTTGTTTTACCGGAGGATTCAGGTCCGTATATTTCAATGATACGTCCCTTTGGAAGTCCGCCTATACCTAACGCAATATCAAGTGCCAAAGATCCGCTAGGTACAACTTCCACTTGCATATGAGTGGATTCTCCCAGTTTCATGATCGAACCTTTACCAAATTGTTTTTCTATTTGACGAAGCGCCATATCAAGCGCTGCACGACGATCTGACAATCAGACCACTTCCTTCACTGTTTATAATAATATAATAACGTGTTTTTGAGGTCTTGCCAAGCTTTTTTTCGAACATACATTCGTTTTTTTTGTCTCAAGCGTTAATTATCCCTTTTATTGTAAGCCTCCCTCCGGACATAGAAGTTAACTGATTTCTCTACTTCACCGGACATCAACGACTTATGATCAAAACCAAAACAGCGATCAAAATCTCCGCAGATATACAAAAAACCGCAGCAAAGAAATCTCAGTGCCACGGTTCTTCCGTATGTCTCAATTATAACTGGGCTAATCTCCCATTACAAGTCTGAGCCTTCTAGCGGTGTCTCCACCTTCCGTTCCTCAAGTCTGCGCCATAGACGATACAACAGAGCTTTAACAGTACGCAGTCGTATATTTTCACGTGTACCTTTAAGATTAAGCTCATACACTTCTGTCTTACGCCCGCGTTCAGCTAAACCAATAAATACAAGTCCAACTGGCTTACGTTCAGAATAGCCTGGTCCTGCTACACCCGTTACAGATAAACCGAAATCACTATCCGCGATCATTCTCACCTGATCAGCTAACACCTCGGCAACTTCACGACTAACTGCCCCTGGAGCATCTGGCCCCTCCAAATATGCACTTGGCACATTTAGAAGTTTTTTCTTCAGGTCGTTGGAATAACAGACGATTCCTCCCGCAAACATCGAAGCACTGCCGGGAATGTTAGTTATACTCTCCATCAGCAAGCCTCCAGTGCAACTCTCTGCCGCACTTAAAGTCAGACCTGCATCCGCCATCCAATCCACAATCAATTGCTCCAGCGGCACATCAATATTTGCATATAAATGTTCTGGCAAAATCTCTTTGATCTGTTTCTCCAGAATCTCCAGCTTCTTGTATGCTTCATGCTCGGAAGGCGCCTTTGTCGAAATACGAACGGTTACCTCTCCCTCTTTAGCGTAAGGAGCTATGGTTGGGTCTGTCTGGCTGTGAATAAGATCAATTAGCTTATCCTCAAGCAGTGATTCTCCGATACCGGCAAATTTAAGCATTTTAGAATAAAGTGGCATTTCTGTCGTCAGAGCGTGCTGCTGGAGCCACGGTACAGCTTTATCTACGAACATCGGCTTCATCTCTCGAGGCGGACCCGGAAGCACAATATAATATTTCTTTTCATGCTCAAAAGCAATGCCAACAGCAAGACCAATCTCATTTGGCAAAGGTGTGGTGCCTTCAATTATAAGTGCCTGTTTACGATTATTCTCCGTCATTACGATCTTGCGATCATCAAAGAAACGTTGTACATGATCCATTGCCAAGCGATCTATATGAAGTGTGCGGCCTAAGGAAGCAGCCAGCGCGTCCTTCGTTAGATCATCTTCTGTAGGACCGATACCACCGGTAAATATGATAACATCCGCTCTGCTTTGAGCGATCTCAATGGCTTGTTGCAGACGGCTGCTGTTATCCCCAACTACGGTTTGAAAATATACATCAATCCCAATAGCAGCTAGCTCAATAGACAAAAACTGGGCATTACTATTTACGATTTGACCGAGCAAAAGCTCTGTGCCTACTGCAATAATCTCCGCTTTCATACTTGGCTTTCGCCTCCTCGTTATAATGTAGATACACTGCTTTTAGGGTTTAAAAAAGGTAATAGGTGCTTTACCTATTACCTCTCCTATATGTAGCTACCTATAATGCTTAAGCATTATGCAGCTGTAATAGCTCCTTATTCTTCACAAAATAATCAATTCCAGAGTAGATAGTGATCAAGGCTGCAGCCCAGATGGCAATATCGTCTACAGGAATGCTGACGAATTGAAATGGGAAATTATTCAACAACAGCAGTGAGATCGCTACAATTTGTACAACCGTCTTTATCTTCCCCCATTTGCTGGCGGCAACCACTTTTCCTTCTAACAATGCTATCTGGCGAAGCCCGGTTACTGCGAACTCACGACTAATGATAACAATTGCGATCCATGAATCACATCTGCCCAATTCCACAAGTGAAATCAGAACTGCGGAAACTAACAGCTTGTCCGCTAACGGATCAAGGAGCTTACCGAGATTGGTGACCATATTATATTTCCTAGCTATGTAGCCGTCTATTCCATCTGTACTCGCAGCAAGCAAAAAGATTACAGCTGCTACCAAATGATTAACAGATAGCTGAAAAGAGCCCCAATGTATCGGTTCTGGATAAAAGCTGAAATCCACCAGCAAAAAAAACATCATAATCGGGATTAGGCAAATACGTGATAGCGTGATGCGGTTGGGTAAATTCACTGAAGTTCCTCCCCTAAATCGTTCATACAAATTGCCTGGATCAGGCTCATCTTTTTCTACTTAAGCAAGTATATTATAGCTATAAATAGGTGTCAAAAAAAATACAAAGCACCCCGCATATGGTGCTGAAGTGCACTGCGGGGTACCAATTTCTATTTCATGTTCATGAATTGCAAATCTAGTGGCAAATCGGCTTTACGTAAGATCTGGATAATTTGCTGCAAATCATCACGGTTCTTACCGGTTACACGGATCTGATCTCCTTGGATCTGGCTCTTCACCTTCAATTTCGAGTCACGAATCAGGATATTAATCTTTTTCGCGTTCTCCTGATCAATCCCTTGCTTAAGACCTAAGCGCTGACGAACACTTCCCAGGGAAGCAGGCTCTACTTTGCCGAAATCCAAGTTCTTCAGCGTGATGCCTCTCTTCACCATCTTCGATTGTAAAATATCAATAACAGCGTTTAACTTATATTCGTCCTCAGAGGCGATAATAAGTGCGTCTTTCTCCAGCTTCAGACTACTCTTGCTATTCTTAAAGTCAAAGCGGTTGTCAATTTCTTTCTCTGTTTGGTGGATCGCATTGGTTAATTCCTGCATATCCATTTTAGATACGATATCAAATGAACTTTCTGAACTCATAACTACACGTCCTTTGTACTTTTTAGTCTGCTACTATTATAAAAGAATGATACCCTTAAGTCTAATATTGGATAATATGTACCTCACCCGACACAGAAAACAGCCCCACATAGTGGAGCTTTTCCTTCGAAATGAGTTGTGTTTCAGGTAGAAATAGGTCTCCAATGGAAGATATCCCTTGGAGACGCACATTCTAAATTCTCTATCTGCTTCGAAGCGGGCTCCGAAACATATCCAGAATTCCAAGCACAATATGTGCAAGACCGAACCCGAGAATTCCATAACCCCAAGCACTTGGTGTCATATAGTATCCGATAAGACTGACAATAACCCCAAGTCCAGCTACAATCCAGCTAACAATCATGAACGCACACCCCACTTTGGCTAAGAAACTGGAAACACTCTTATGTTCCCCGCAAAGCCAAAGTCTATGCATCATTTTTCTTATTGGCCTGTTTCATTAGTCTGGTCGGTAGTATCGGTGGTACCTTCATTCTGGGTCGTTTCACTTCCAGTACCATCATCCAGATTAAGTAGCAGACGAGATGATGTCTTTTCATCTGTAATTACTTGTCCATTGACAGTAATCTCAGTAGCTGGTGAATAACCAGATTTAATATACATTCCTTCACTTCCAAGCACAAAGCTCATACGATTTCCAGCCGCTGTGTTTCCAAATGAAAGTTTTTCACCTTTAGAGTTCTCACCTTTATACACCTCAAGCCAGCTTACTCCAGTAGCAGAAATTTCAACCTTCACTTCACTTCCAGCCGGAGCTGAAACCTTGAATTTTGTTGTTTTCCCTGCTTTCCCATCCGGTGTAACTGTAATGGATTGCGGGGAAGGTGTAGGTGTTGGTACTGGCGTAGGCTCTGCTGTAGGTTCCGTTGTTGCTTCTGTTCCTGCCGAAGAAGTTGGCGCCACAACGCCTCCTCCTGAAGCCGGTGGAGATGTTTGGGCTGTCGTAGGATCCTGCTGTTCGTTCGTCAGATTTGTCTGATCAATCTGAGCAGGGTCCGGTTTGTTCAAGCTAGAAGCATAAATGTAAATCACAACAATAATCAATATTGGAAATGTCCACATTAACACTGTTGGCAGCCATTTTGCATTCCGTTCTGTTTCTGGTCTACGGCTCCGTTTTTGAATCACCGTTTCCATGGCTGTGTCTTCGGGAGGGGCTGGTACATTCCCATGCTCCTCAAGCAGTTCGTCAGGGCTCATCCCTACTGCCTCTGCGTACGTTTTGATAAACGCCCTAACATAAAAACTTCCTGGAAGCACCTTATAATCTCCAGACTCGATGGCTTCCAAATACTTTTTGCGAATTTTCGTTACTTCCTGGACATCGTCAAGACTCATCCCTTTTTGCAGACGCGCCTCTTTCAATTGCCGGCCCAGTTCCGACATACCATCACCTCCTGTAAATTTCAATGAATATCATTGGTGTTCTATAAATCATCACTGTAGCTAGTCGTGAACGACTCGTACAATATTTCTTCATTTGGATTATTGCGAAGCTCGATAATAATATCAAAATCATCAAAGGTATACTCAGATTCCCGCACAAAAATATCTGGATGCTCGATCACTTTCGTGCTTGGCATACTCATAACATTTTGTAATAAATTATAATGCTTCTCATTAGAGCGGATCGTACTAACAATACCATCAATAATAAATACATTATGCGGGTTCATCTCATCTTCTGCTAATTGACTTCGCACCGTCTGACGTAAAAGTGTCGAAGAAACGAACGTCCACCGCTTCATCGCACACACACTGCCAGCAATGATCGATTCCGTCTTTCCTACACGGGGCATACCTCGAAGTCCTATTACCTGATTTCCATCTTTTTTAAACAGTTCCCCGAGAAAATCGACCAATAGTCCAAGCTCATCCCGGGTGAAACGAAACGTCTTCCGATCATCTGAATCCCGTTCAATATATCGCCCATGGCGCACAGCCAGCTTGTCTACGAGTCTTGGAGACCGCAGAGCTGAAACTGTAATATTATCAACTTTCTTGAGCATTTCGCCCATTAGCATTATTTTGTCATCGTCATTGGTCTCCAGCAACATTCCGCGAGTCTTTCCTTCAACGCCATTAATCGTCAGAATGTTGACTTCTAGCATCCCTAACATTGAAGCGATATCACCAAGCAGACCGGGTCTGTTCTTGTGAATCTTGTATTCCATATACCATTGTTTATATTCCACTTGTACACCTCATAGATTCCTTTTCCCGCACTTTGATATACATCAAAAAAATGCCGTTCAGACAAAGCGGTCTGAAACACGGGTCATGTTAATGATATATAAAATAAAAATGAAAGGCAAGGTCAGTCCTGTAATAATTGCAGAAAAGCTCCCACAAGGGGAGCTTTTCCGCAAGCTTAGGCGTGATTTTTCGCCAACTTGACCATGAGTTTAGCAATCGTCTGCTTTTCTTCATCGTTGCCGACGTCCCATAGCTCTTTGATTGCACGGTTTTGAGTGTTTGCTGGATCCACTTTTTCATCGAGGAATTCCCCAATTTCAAAAGCCAGCTTTGAGATTGTGTCTTCGCTCATCCCAAGTTTCTCCGCCTGTACAACTCGGTTTCCCAGGAATTTCTTCCAGGTGTCAAAGTTTTTGATTACGCTATCTTCTTGTGTCATCTTAAATCCTCCTTCATGTTTACGGTCAAACACCTGCATACAGGCTGTAAGCCGCCTTACGTGAGATTTAAAAACAACACTTATAATATGTCTTAGAAGCTAAGTTATTATGCTGGAGCTTTTCTCCAACTGAAGATCAGGTAATCCATCCACCATTTGGACTAATAATTTGGCCAGTAATATACCCGGACTCAGGCAAAGCCAAAAAATAAATTAGTGAAGATATTTCATTAGGCGTAGCCAAACGCCCTACTGGAATCTCATCCTCCAGCATACGGACTTCATCCTCCTGTAAATTGGACAACATGTTCGTATTAACCGCTCCTGGAGCTACCGCGTTAACCGTTACACCAGATGGAGCCAGCTCTTTTGCTAAAGCTTTTGTAAAGGCATTCACTCCGCCTTTGCTAGCCGAATAAGCTACTTCGCAAGAAGCTCCAGTGATTCCCCAAACGGAAGAAACGTTGATGATACGACCATAACGTTGTGATACCATGTAAGGCATGAAGATTTGACTGCACATAAAGGTTCCCTTCAAGTTAATGGACATAATGTCATCCCATTCCTCTTCGGTCACGTCAGCGAGCATTCCGTAATGCGATTTACCGGCATTATTGACGAGAATATCCGGCTGCATCCCATTACTCTCAAGCTTTTCAGCCATACGTACAATCTGACTACGATCCTTCATATCGGCGTTTACTGTCATTACCTTTGCCCCAAGGGCCATGCAACGCCGCGCGACATCATTCGCAGCTTCATGTGAGTGTTTGTAATGAATAACTATATTCATCCCCACAGAAGCAAATCGTTCCGCAATGGCGCCGCCGATCCCTCCGCTTCCCCCTGTAATGAGCACTGTCATTTCCCCTAGTGGTTTGCTGCTCTCTCCCAAAACGCTCACCTAAGGACTCACCACCAATGAAACGGCAAGCTGTTCCCATTTTACATGGGCTTGCAGACGCTCGTTAACTTCCGCCAAAGTAATCGACTCATACATAGGCAGAACTTCAAACAGGTCACCACCGCGGAACTGGTAGCGTGTAAACTCATGTGCAATACTTTCAGGGGAATTAAGCATACGCAAATATCCGCCTATTTTCTTTTTCCGTGCCCGCTCGAAATCCTTCTCCGTAAAGCCAGACTTTAAGATTAGATCTACTTCTTCTTTAATTCGGTTTAACAGCAGATCAGGATCCTTCGTATCCCCACCCATTGCAGAAAAAGCATACTGCGGAGAACTATTAAATTCATGTCCAAAGCTGTCCGAGATCAATTCCTCATCATATAACTTTTGATACAACGCTGTGCTACTGCCTACCAACAAATCGAGCATTAGCTTCGTTATCAGATCGCGTTTTAGAGAAGCCTCACCTGTTAGATCTTCTACTTTTTCCTTAAAACCAAACATGATTTTCGGCATCGAAACAGCAAGCTTGCTTTCTAGCCGTTTTGTAGCGACTTGTTCGGGTTCATCTTCAAAAATACGCTTGATTTCACCCTGCTTGCCGTAGGTTTTACCTTTTTGATTAGCACGAATCAAGGAGAATACTTTCTCCGGGTCCACACCCCCAACCACGAACAACAACATATTGCTAGGGTGATAAAAAGCGTTATAACATGTGTACAGCGTTTCTTTCGTGATCGTACTAATCGATTCTACCGTACCTGCAATGTCAATCCGAACCGGGTGTTTCGAATACATCGCTTCAATAAGGCCAAAATACACGCGCCAGTCCGGATTATCAGCATACATATTGATTTCTTGTCCAATAATTCCCTTTTCCTTTTCTACATTTTCATCTGTAAAATAAGGTCGCTGAACAAAATCAACGAGCGTACTAAGATTGGTCTCTATATTCTCTGTTGCTGAGAAAAGATAAACGGTCTGATCAAAGCTTGTAAAAGCATTGGCCGAGGCTCCATTTGAAGCAAAGGTAGCAAAAATATCGCCTTCCGGCTCTTCAAACATCTTGTGCTCTAAAAAGTGAGCAATACCATCAGGAACAGTGGTCTCTTCTCCACCTGCGACATGAAAATGGTTGTCAACAGAACCGTATTTAGTTGCAAATGTAGCATAAGTCTTTTTGAAGGTTGGTTTCGGCAACACATATACCTGAAGTCCGTTATCCATGACCTCATGATAAATGGTCTCTTGAAGTCTGTCGTAATGAATTTGTTCCATCGTTATTCCTCCTTTCCTGTCAAGAAATAAATCGTATCCAGCTGAAAGGTTTCGGCAGCGGCTTTTACATCTTCAGCACCGATTTGTTCCACCTGCCCCAATAGCTGATCCGCTGTCCGTTCTTTTCCTGACAACTGGCGGTTGAAGTCGTAAGAGATCATTTCAAAAGCAGAATCCGGAATCTCGGAAAGCTGATTGCGGATCATAGCTTTGGTCTGACTCAGTTCCAGATCACTGATATTGCCAGCTTTCATCTCTTCCAATTGCTTCTCTATAATGTCCACGGCTTTGCCGTAATTTTGCGTTTCGATGCCGGATTGAATCGTTCCAATGCCCTTGTGGCCGTCATAACGAGACGAAGCATAGTAGGCAAGGCTTGCCTTCTCACGTACATTCACGAAGAGTTTAGAGTGTGGATACCCTCCTAATATACCGTTGTACATAATCGCGGAAGCGTAATTATCATCCTTATAAGTAATAGAGGTACGCAGGCCCAGATTCAACTTGCCCTGACTGACATCCAGCTTCTCTTCTACAGTCCGTACCTCATTAACCGATACTGGTATGAACTTAGAGCTATATAAGCCCACCTCGGACTGAACCCGGCCGAAATGACGCTGTACAAGCTGTTCTACTTCCTCAGTGGTTGTGTCACCCACTACATAAAGATCAAGGATGGCTTCATCCAGCCAGGAATTATACGATTCATACAAACTTTTCGGAGTGATTTGATCCAGGTCCGCTCTTTGACCCAGAGGGTGAAGACGGTATGGCTCCTTGCGGCACATTTCCTCAATACAGCGTTCAGCGGCGTAACGTATCTTGTCATTTACGATAGACTCCAGCTTCTTGCGAACGGTTTCACGCTCTGTTGCAACATACGAAGGCCGGAAGCTGCCGTCTTCAACTAATGGACGAGTCAGTACTTCACCTAAGAAAGCGAAGGATTGTTCAAGTAAGCTCTCCTGGCTTTGCACAAAAGAGTCATTAATCGTATCCATGCGGAACTGAACGATTTGATAATCGCCTCTTTTATAAATATCAAACCCGAACCCAGCGCCATACAGCTCCTCTAAACGCTCGCGGAATTGCGTAGTCTCAGGATAAGTCGCGGTACCTCTGCGAAGCACGAATGGAGCCAGTGCAGTAGAGGTTACTGTATTCTCATCAAGAGGGATCCCTGCATAAAGTGAGATCGCATAGGTCTTGAACGCCTTGGTTGGCATAACGTGAATGCGCAAGCCTCCTACGGTGCCATGCTGAAATACATTATTAGTCAAGTCCAAAACTCCTTTACGGCGTGGATAGTTGCTCTACATCATGTTTATGAATTATTAACCATTCTAAACCATTCCAAAGTAAGGAAGCAACCGGAAGCCTCTTCCCGGTTGCTCTTTGAATTCTCTATCCTACTGTTCTACATACAGAAAATATGCTGACCTATCGTCTTAACCTGAGGCCGGCTCCAAATCCATTTTGAGGTAGCCGTTTTAGGGTTGAAGTAATACAGACATCCTCCGGATGGATCCCAACCACTGAGTGCTTGCTGTACTGCCTTACGTGCTTGCTCATTTGGCTCCAGATAGATTTGGCCATCGGCTACAGCTGTAAATGCTCTCGGTTGAAAAATAACACCAGACGGCGTATTCGGGAAACTAGGTGATTTCACACGATTTAAAATGACCGCAGCCACAGCAACCTGACCTTCAAAAGGCTCACCTCTGGCTTCTCCATACACGGCATTGGCCATGATCTTCAGATCATTCTCCGATAAACCCATCGAATTGCCTGAAGACAACCCTGGAGAATTCGATTTATCTGTCGTATTTGTTTTATTGCCAGTGTTTCCCTCTGCTGTCTTATTTCCCGTGCCCGTAGAAGGCTCAGTCGGCTTCCAGTTCTTCGTGGCGTTATACAGCTTCAGCTTCGTTTTGGCACCTACAATGCCATCAGACTTCATTCCGAACTTCCATTGAAACCAAGTGACTGCATTCTTCGTTTTCGGCCCAAACTGACTGTCTATTTTTCCGGCATAATAACCTAAATGCTTTAATCGTCCCTGCAATTCATAGACATCCTGACCCGTGGACCCAAGCTTAATGGGTGTTGTACTGAAAGCCGGCAAGGCTTCTTCGTCAGGATTATTTAACTCGTGGACAAATGACGCAGCAGCACTTTGCTTGGTCTGAACAATGCCATTCCCCTTGAAAAACGTTCCTGCAAACGGCGCGGCAGCAAGTGCAAGAGTTAAAGCAGCAAATATCCACATCTTTTGTTTCTTCATAGGGTTCGCTCTACCTTTCTTTTGTAAGTTCTGCATGGATGGCTAAAGTTATTATGACGACTGTCAGCGCATCCTATGCATTACTAAAAAGAAGAAATAGCTTTCCATTGTAATTGAGAATGATTATCAATTATAATCGAAATAAGAAAACCATGGAGTTGATATGAATCATGAATTTAAAGGACACATTTTACTGTGGAACCACGCATTAATTGAAATTATAGATATACGTCATACTTCTCAACCTTTTAGTGATATGAATTCACAATATAAGCTACCCTCAAGCGCATTTTTATTGATCGTACACGGCAAGACCCAAATTAAGATTGATGATGTAGCACATGAGATCAGTAGCTTTCATATTCTTCATGGTGGAAAAGGGATGACTATTCAATTCTTACGCACCGAGGAGCTTCAGGAGTATTACTTGATTTTGTACAAAGCAAATCTTTCTCTTACATCGCGTAGCAGCTTAAAAACAATCAATGGAGCACAATAATCCCTTTAATCTCCAATATGGATTTATGCCTACTAATCCTCTGTCCTTATTTGATAAGATGGGTAGTATTGTTTAATGAATGGGGTAAAACCGGACTTTTAGATCAGCTATATGTCAAAACTCTTTTTTATCATCATTTTATAAAAAGAAGCTGCCCCAAAGCCATAAATGGCTAATCAGGGTAGCTTCCTTTTTATAGTATAGTCCAAGTGCAGGTTCGCACTTTTAGGGAAAAACTCCCTAAAAATATTCGATATTTCCTAATATTGAATGAAATCAGGGAATTCCTCCCTAAAAATCAGGCCAATTCCTTTATTTATTACCAAAATTAATAAATTATAGGGAACTTTTCCCTAATTGTAATTCTGAGGGCCATAATATCAGTATTTCAGGGAGAAATTCCCTAATTCTTTAATGCAGCTTCACAAAGACCATTATTTGAAGGGGCGTTTACACTTCTTCAGCAGAGTAAGGGGCGGTGCCCAAGTAGTACAAACTACTTGAGCACCGCCCCTTCTCACTGTCTATTAAATGCTAGAACTGACTTGTCCAGCTTAAGAACTGATCTTGTTATGCTGATATTGCTCCAGTGACACAAGCACCTCACGCGGCTTGCTGCCCTCGTATGGCCCAATGACCCCACGAGCCTCCATGGAGTCAATCAAACGGGCTGCACGGGTGTAACCAACCCTCATCCGGCGCTGTAGAAGCGAGACCGAAGCCTGCTTCGCTTCAAGCACGATCGTTACGGCCTGCTCATATAACTCATCCTGAGGTTCCTGATCTTCTGCGATTGTGTCATCTACTTCTGGAACAATAGACTCATCATATTCTGCTTCCCCTTGACTACTGACATATTGAACGATCGTCTCAACCTCCTGATCGCTCATAAAAGCACCCTGTACTCGAATCGGTTTAGAAGCCCCCATCGGTAAGAACAGCATGTCTCCTCGACCCAAAAGCTTCTCCGCGCCTGGCATATCCAGAATGGTTCGAGAGTCTACATTGGACG
Source organism: Paenibacillus sp. VTT E-133291 (assembly GCF_002264395.1). GTDB lineage: Bacteria > Bacillota > Bacilli > Paenibacillales > Paenibacillaceae > Paenibacillus_AQ > Paenibacillus_AQ nitricinens. The sequence continues at coordinate 15,069 of NZ_NFVA01000043.1, read as the reverse complement.
ATACACCAAAAGCTATACGAGAAGGAATATTAGCCTTAATCAAACCTGTAATGACATCTACGGAAGGACGCTGGGTAGCGATAATTAGATGAATACCAGCTGCACGCGCCATCTGTGCGAGTCGACAGATAGCATCCTCTACATCGTTAGCGGCAACCATCATCAAATCCGCAAGCTCGTCCACAATAACAACAATATAAGGAAGAATAGCCGCTGGATTCTCAGCCATCAGCTTATTATAGCCTTCCATGTTCCGTGTTCCCGATTTGGAGAAGAGTTCATACCTTTTCTCCATTTCCACAACGATCTTCTTTAAAGCTAAGCTCGCCCGCTTCGGATCAGTAACCACTGGAGCCAGAAGATGCGGAATCCCATTATAGACATTCAGCTCTACCATCTTCGGGTCCACCATCAGGAATTTGACTTCATCAGGTTTAGCTTTGTATAAAATACTCGTAATAATCCCGTTAATACAAACCGATTTACCAGAACCCGTTGCACCAGCCACCAATAAATGGGGCATCTTCGCTAAATTACCGATAATTGTCTGACCCGAAATATCACGTCCAAAGGCAATCGATAATCTGGACTCTGCTTCCTGAAAGATCTGTGTTTCCATAACTTCACGCATAGTAACAACAGACACTTCGGAATTTGGCACCTCTATTCCAATTGCTGATTTACCCGGAATGGGTGCTTCCATACGTATATCTTTGGCAGCAAGAGCAAGTGCAATGTCATCCGTCAGATTAACAATACGGCTAACCTTAACACCAATATCCGGCTGAATTTCATACCGTGTAACCGCTGGACCTCTAACTACTTCAAGAACCTTTGCCCTTACTCCAAAGCTCTCAAGTGTAGCTTCTAGCTTACGGGCTGTCTGCATATAATCATTCTGATCTCCCGCTTTGCCGCTGTTGTTAGGTTTAGCTAGAAGACGGAAAGATGGCAACTTATAAGGCTTTGGTGGAGGTGGTGCTGGTGGTGCAGGAACGATCTCGCCATCCGGAGTAGCACTTAGCAATCCATTCAAGTCTATGTTCACATTCTCCTCAGGCTCATCTGAAATCTGTTGATGAATTGGATTAGCCCCAGTAACAGGAGCTTTGCTAGTAACACCACGAGCCGCTGGAGAGAATTCACTCCAATCCTCCCTATCTTCCTCATTCAACCCTTCTGAGCGGATATGCTCAAAGAAGTCGCGGATAATTGGCGTCACAGGTTCCATATCCATATCTGCATCATCAAAATCCTGATGAATATCCTCAAGTGAAGTCACACGACTATCTACTGAAAGCCCGGAAATGATCGGACCGTGCGAAGCACTGGTTACAATTGGACCTTGATCATCATTCCCAGAATCGGCTTCAGCCTCTGAACGGGTGGAGCCTGAGAACCAACCGGATATTTTTTTCAAAAGAACAGGTTGCTTGCGGTTAGGTAAATATCGATCGTCTTCTTCCTCTTCGTCATCTTCTTCATAGACAGGCTGCTTCACCTGCCGAGTCTTAGCCTGGGCAGCTGATTTAGAAGGTCTAGCCGCTACCGGGACTGCCTTCGGACGGTTTGCCGCATGGAGACGAATCCCCTCCACAAACTTAACCGTACGAACTCGTAAAAGAGTAATAATCTCTACATAAGAGAGATTTGTAATTAACATAAAGCTGATGGCAAGCATAACTATCATGAGCAGCTTAGCGCCCAGACTACCAAAGAGCCACAGCAGCGCAGCATACTCCAACCCGCCGATATATCCACCACTTATATCCTTACCCAGCATATAGACATTACTATTGTTAACACCAGGCGAAAGAGATCCCGAAAGATCATTATGTATTTGTGTCATCACGTTGCCAGGATGGAGCAAGGACAACGGGCCAAGCTTCTGCTCCATTGCAGAAATCGTACTCATAAGGCACATGGAAAGCAGAAGCAAAAGCACGCCTGTATGCCGACTGTTCCAAGAAGAAGGCCATCTTCGATGGATCATAACCATAAGCCCATAAAAAATACCAATAAGCGGCAACACAAAATAAAATCTCCCTAATAAATAACCCGCCATACTTGAAAGTGACCGCCCTACCGCCGCTTCACCGGACAGAGCAATAACGGATATCGTTATTAGTAAAATTCCATAAATTTCATATTTTAAAACGCTGCCGAGCAGCGCTTTTTTCTTTTTCTTTTTTCGTTTAGCCACGCCAGCCACCCCCGGAACAACATTATACCATATAATGGCGTGGCGTACCTATGTTCTCTTTTGTCAAAAAATGAATCTTTATGTTAACGTAATTATCGCTCCTGGAGAGAACGACGGATCCAAATATCGCTCCAAAGGACAATCCAGCAATCTAACTATGCGCGCGCGTCCTTCCTCCATCGGCTCAACCTGCATGAGCATCCCTTGAACACTTACTTCTCGCGTTGCAGCGTAATTATTAAAGGCACCCTCCCACACCTGTTCCATCGACATTATCGTGTAGAGTGTCATTGCGTAAACCCTCCCGAAATCGCTGCTGTAGGCGCTGCAGAGAGATCTCCACCAATCATCCGGTTAAGATGCGCTAAGGCAGCTCCGATCCCGCCCACCTCATCCATGAGACCATATTTAACGGCGTCCAACCCCCCAACGGCTGTTCCAATATCACGATTGAGCTCACCTGTCTTAAACATGAGATCACGGAACTGTTCTTCAGAAATCCGAGAATGAGAAGTAACGAATTTCACTACACGCTCCTGCATTTTTTCCATGTATTCGAACGTCTGTGGCACTCCAATTACTAAACCATTCATACGAATCGGATGTATCGTCATCGTTGCACTTTCCGCAATAATTGAATACGTAGAGGATACAGCGATCGGAACGCCAATACTATGGCCCCCTCCAATGACTACTGTTACCGTTGGTTTAGAGAGCGAAGAAATCATTTCGGCAATCGCTAGACCAGCTTCTACATCTCCACCAACCGTATTTAAAATAATAAGCAGACCTTTAATATTCTTATTCTGTTCAGCTGCCACCAGCTGGGGAATGATATGTTCGTATTTTGTCGTTTTGTTCTGAGGAGGCATTACAATATGGCCTTCAATCTGACCGATGATCGTTATGCAAAAGATATCCGGTTCACCAGTAGGTACCGCTGTTTGTCCAAGCTCTTTCAGTGCACCCATTGTCGTGGGCGGCATATTTTCATTTGTACTTGGATTTCCCTCTTGTGGTATAACTTCCTCATTCTTTGCTCCATTTGATCCATTCATGTAGTTCATCTTCGCAGCTCTCCCTTTTCTTATGCAGCTCTGGTCTGCTATAGCCTTACTAACTTTCATTAGTATGACATTTCAGGGCCCCGCATTATGCAAAGCTCTCCTCATGATATAAATATAAACAATACAAAAACCCCTTTTCCCGTAGAAACCGTCCAATATTTCCGGGGAAAAGGGGCCAATGCCCAAGCTATATATTTATTTAAGGAGAATTCTCCTCACACTTCCATGATAATTGGCAAAATCATCGGTCTACGACGCGTTTGCTCATATAAGAAACGACCGAGTGAATCTTTTACGCTTGTTTTAAGCGATGCCCACTCATTTACTTTCTCACTCATCAGGCGCTGTAGTGTACTCGAAACAATTCGGTTCGCTTCGTCAAGCAGTCCTTCGGACTCACGGACATAAACGAAACCACGAGAAATGATGTCAGGTCCGGAGACAATTGCACCATTCTGTTTGCTTAATGTAACCACGACAACCAAAATACCATCTTGAGACAGTAACTTACGGTCACGCAATACAATATTACCTACATCACCTACACCCAGACCGTCAATCAATACGTTACCAGCCGTTACTTTACCAGCTTTACGAGCGGCACCGCCTTGAATTTCCACAATCTCACCGATTTCAGTGATGAAAATGTTCTGAGACTCTACGCCTACGGATTCTGCCAAAAGCGCATGTTTGCGTTGCATACGGTATTCACCGTGAATTGGAATGAAATATTTAGGTTTCATCAGATTGAGCATAAGCTTAAGCTCTTCCTGGCTACCGTGACCGGATACGTGAACGCCAGAATTGGAACCGCTATAGATTACGTTAGCGCCAAGACGGAACAATTCATCAATGGTACGACCTACATATTTCTCGTTACCTGGTACCGGTGTTGCTGCAATAATAACAGTATCACCTGGCAAGATATCTACTTTACGATGACTGGAACGTGCCATACGGGTCAATGCAGACATTGGCTCGCCTTGGGATCCTGTGCAAAGAACAACGACACGGTTCGCTGCCATTCTGTTCATTTCTTCAGGCTCGATCAGCATACCGTCAGGTACGTTCAGATATCCAAGCTCAGAAGCAATAGATACAACGTTTACCATACTACGGCCAATTACTGTAATTTTACGACCTGTGGATTCTGCCGCATTAACCACTTGCTGAATACGGTGCACATTGGAAGCAAAGGTTGCTACAACGACACGTTGTTCAGCTTTGCGGAAAATATCTTCCAGAACAATACCGACATTCTTTTCAGATGGGGTAAAGCCTGGTTTCTCAGCATTTGTACTATCCGACAAAAGAGCAAGCACGCCCTTCTGACCAATTTCAGCCATCCGATGCAAATTTGCAAATTGACCGTTGACTGGAGTGTGGTCAAATTTGAAATCTCCCGTATGAACTACGTTACCCTCCGGTGTTTCGATGCACACACCGACGGAATCAGGAATACTGTGATTGGTTCTGAAGAAAGTAACTTTGAGTGAACTTCCCAGTTGAATTTCTGAATCTTCATTGATCAGAATCCGTTTGGTGTCACCCAGTAAGTTCGCTTCCTTCAATTTGTTTTCTACAAGTCCTAATGTAAGTCTTGTTCCGTAAACCGGAACATTCAAATTCTTCAGGACATATGGGAGACCACCGATGTGATCCTCGTGTCCGTGGGTAAGTACAATTCCTCTTACCTTGTCACGGTTCTCTGTCAAATAAGAGATATCAGGAATTACAATATCAATACCGAGCATATCTTCTTCCGGGAACTTAAGTCCCGAATCCACGACTACAATGTCAGCTCCATATTGAATGACATACATGTTTTTCCCGATTTCTCCGACTCCGCCCAATGCGAAAATCATCAATTTATCGTTGTTGTTTTTTTTGGACAAATGAATCTAACCCTCCTATGATGTTGGACGTCATACTTTTATTGGTAAATATTGAACTTCGATTATTTCAGCGGCGCTGAACACATTCTTCAAACAGCTGATAGCTTCCTAATTAACAAGGATATTCCTGATATCTGTAAAATGCGCAATGCGAAAGCTCCCGATTCCGGGCAGTAAAGTTCATATTGAAACGGACAAATGCCGTCAAAATTCACCGTCGCGCCCCTCGCGCGAAGACATTTCAATCATTTACACAGACTCATCTTGGGACCTATCCTGTCTCACAATGTAAACCATTGACGGAAGATTACCGCATATTTAATTTTAACCGCACCCAGTCACTTAAGATCATTATACATGATTTTTTTGGCAAAAGACAAGTCACCCTATCTCGTATCCAAATTCTTTCCTTAAATGTGACCCATTATTTTAGCAAAATATAATAAATATAAAAACCGGCTCTCCACAGGAGAAGCCGGTTTAAACACAAGAATATCATTGTTCAGCACTTAGTGAAATAGCGCTTCAATAAAGGCCGCTTCCGCTTCCGTAGGTGAAATAAGCGGCAATCTGACGCCTCCAACAGGCAGACCCTTCAGAGTTAAAGCATATTTGACCGCGGAAGGATTCGGTAGCGGTTGCGGGCATTCGAATAATCCCTTAAAAATTGGGAACAGTTTCCGATGAATCTCTGCCGCTCGCTGCACATTTCCGGAGCTGTATGCATAGATCATTTCTGACATCTGTGCACCAACCACATGACTAGCTACGCTGATAATTCCGTATCCACCTACGGCTAGACTAGCTAAGCCCGCTGAATCATCACCAGTATATACACGGAAGTCATCGGCACACGCAGAAGCGATAAGTGTCACTTGATCGACAGATGCACATTCTTTTGTCGCAACAATATTCGAAATTTCTGCAAGTCGAAGGGTTGTGTCTACGCTCATACTCACACCCGTGCGACCGGGAACATTATACAGCATAACTGGTAATGAAGTCTCCGAAGCAATCGTAGAAAAATGCTGATAGAGCCCTTCCTGATTAGGCTTATTGTAATAAGGAACGACCAAAAGTACGCCGTCCACACCTATTTTCTCCGCTTCCTTCGTGAGGTGAATAGAGTGCTTCGTGTTATTACTGCCTGTTCCAGCAATAATTTTACAGCGACCATTCGCCTTCTCTAGTACGAAAGAAAACAGCTGCAGTTTCTCCTCATCACTTAACGTAGGGGATTCCCCAGTTGTGCCACAGACAACCAAAGCCTCTGATTTCTGTTCCTCAATTAAATAATCGACAAGCTGTGAAGTTACATCCCAGTTGATTTCTCCATCCCCGTCAAAGGGAGTTACCATGGCTGTTATTAATCTTCCGAAATCCACTTTGAATTCCTCCTTAGCGGTGCAATTCAAACATAGCGTGCAGCGAACGCAGGGACTGCACCATATCCTCTTTCTTCACCAGCACCCAAATCGTTGTATTCGAATCTGCGGATTGGAGAATCTGAATATTTTGTGAGCTAAGTGCCTCAACGATACGAGCCATAATACCAGGCACACCATTAATTCCGCCTCCGATAACGGAAACTTTTGCACAACCTGATAAACTCTTAGGACGCAGGCCCAATTGCTGAAGAACTGAGATGGCCTTTTCTGATTTGTCATCGAACACAGTATAAAGAGCTTCCGTAGGTGTTACATTAATAAAATCAACGCTTATTCCGTTGTCAGCCATACTTTTAAAAATTTGCAGTTGAACGCCCGTACCATTTCCATCTGGACACTCCACAGAAATCTGTGTGACGTTGCTGACATATGCAATCCCTGTTACGAAGCGATCTACAATGCCGCCAGACTGAATGTCGTTGAATCCTTCTGGATTCGTAACCAGCGTTCCTTCATTCTCAGAAAATGTTGAACGAACACGTACTGGAATTTGTGCCTGCATAGCAATCTCAACCGCACGCGGATGGATGACCTTTGCTCCTTGATGAGCCATATTACAAATTTCTGTATAACTAACATAAGTTAACGGTTTAGCATCTTCAACGATCCGCGGATCTGCTGTAAGAATCCCATTAACGTCTGTATAGATATCAACCATATCTGCATGAAGAGCAGCACCCAGTGCAGTCGCAGAGGTATCACTTCCTCCACGTCCTAAAGTCGTCAAATCACCCGCTTCAGTCTGTCCTTGGAACCCTGTCACTATAACCACTTTACCTTCACGCAATTCGCGGAGAACTCGTTCAGGACGTACATCTAGAATTCTTGCATTGCCATAGTTGCTATCGGTCAAGAAACCAGCCTGAGCTCCCGTTAATACCGTAGAAGCAATCCCTTCATTCTCCAGCAATCCACAAAGTGTAGTCGCAGAGATAATCTCACCACAGCACATCAAGAGATCCTTCTCACGCTCTGGAAGTGAATCTCCATTCTGTACGGCCCAATCCAGCAGCGTATCCGTTGCATAAGGTTCTCCGCGTCTGCCCATAGCCGAAACAACGATGACCAGACTATAGCCACTAGCGAGCTCCCGTTTGACATTACGAATGACGTGCTCTCTAGCTTGCGGTGTTGAGAGTGATGTTCCTCCGAATTTTTGTACCAGAATACCCATGTATAATTCCTCCATTATTGTCAAAGCAAACACACTAATCGTTCGTAAATAGAATTCATTTCGTTTCTAATGAGAAATTCCTTTACAGTACGTAAGCTTATTTCTTAAGTAATTTTCTTTTAATTTGAAAAATGGTTGTACCGCCCTCGAAATGAGGACGGTAGCAGTAAGCTTATATTTTTTGGTAGCAATGATCTCAGCAATGGGTTTAGCAGATCTTGGCTTTGAGCGTTAACGACCGCGTCTATTGATTAAGAAGCAACTCCGACCAAGGCGGCATTTAACTTCTCATTGCTCATTTAGTGCATCTCCCCTTTTATTATCCGCAACTAGCTCCACCGATTCCGCCTTATTCTAGACGGAATGAAACTTTTCAATAATCATCGGCTGTAGTTGTTTACCTTGCAAAGCGGCATAGCAAGCTTCTGGGATAAGATCCATACGCGCTACTAACGAATTAGGTTTGCCCTCAGGGTTATCCTGTCCGAATGGCACAAAATAAATATGTTTAGCCACGAGAAGCTTTGCAATATTTGCGGCATTAAGACCTAAGCCATCATTGGTAGATATCGCGAGAACAAGTGGACGTCCATTGCGCATCTGCGATTTCGCAGCCATGAGCACTGGACTATCGGTCATAGCATTTGCCAATTTACTCGTTGTATTTCCAGTGCAAGGTGCTATGGTAAGCACATCCAGCAGCTTGGAAGGACCCAGCGGTTCCGCTTCAACAATTGTAGAAATGATATCATTACCTGTTATATCTTTCAACTGTTTTAGCCAATTTTGCGATGTTCCAAAGCGGGTGTCGGTGCCTAGTACGGATGCTGAAACTATGGGCACTACGTTTGCTCCTCCATCTACGAAGCGTTGAATTTGCGGCATTACCTCCGCAAATGTGCAGTGAGATCCGGTAATCGCATACCCTACTGTTTTTCCGTGCCAATCCATTTTATTCGTCCCCCTTGATTAAAGCCTCGTCCGATATCGACTGAACCAGCGCATTTGCCATAATAATCCCAGCGCTTTTAGGAGCTACAATGCCAGGGAGTCCAGGTGCCAGCATCGCTTTAATTCCTCTTTTCTCCGCATAACGAAAGTCACATCCACCTGGAGCGGAAGCCAGGTCAATAATTAAGCAATTCGGTGAGATACGTGAAAGCACTTGTGCGGTGATGATCATACTTGGAATCGTATTAAATATTAGATCAACATCCGGCACATGAAGCAACAGTTCACTGGTCATAAACGGCTTCCAGCCCATTTCCTCAGCACGTGCATAATGTTCCTGTTTTCTAACTCCGGTTTTGACACTAGCACCCAACCCTTGCAGGCTTCTTGCCATTGTAAAACCCGTTCTGCCCAAGCCCAGTACCATCGATTTGGAACTGTGAATGGTAAAATCCGTGTTCTGTATGGCCATAACCAATGCCCCTTCCGCTGTTGGGATGGAGTTGTAGATGGCTACATCATCACGATTAAGCAATTCAATTAACTTTAACGAATGCTTGGCGCACATGCCGCGTAAGTAGCTTTTAGCCATACCGCTATACACCAAACAATGGGGTGGCAGAGCAGCAAAATGTTCTTCCAAGAGCATCAAGCGTTCAGAAGAAAATAAAGCACTGATATTTCCTTCATCATCACAACCAATCGTAGGCAACACTAATACATCTGCATTACTAAGCAGCTCTACCGTCATCTGTTCCAGGCTCACCCCTGGGCAAGGGGTTTCCCATTTATCGAACCCGGCAGCGCTTACCGTCGCATCCAATTCCACACATTTCCGAATCACTTCAAGCTGTCTCGCGTCCCCGCCCAGGAACACGATCCTGACGCCAGTAAGCATAGGGATGACGCTCCTTTCAACATACACTATCGACTATAGAGCATCTTATGCTGGGCATTCTTAATGGGTGAAAAGCGGAGAAGAATTACCATGCAGGCTTAAATGTGTGAAACTTATAAATCGTCATATTTAAACGAAAAAAAAGCTCGCGAATCACGCCGATTAGGCATAAATTCGCAAGCTTTTTAATAAGTCATATTATTTGCCAGTGTGACCGAAGCCTCCGGCTCCACGTTCTGTTTCGGATAAAGTATCTACTTCAACCAAAGTGACCACTGGAACCGCTTGAAACACCATTTGGGCAATACGCTCATTGCGAGCAATAGCAAATGGCTCTTGCCCTAGATTGATCAACAACACTTTGATCTCTCCACGATAATCTGCATCAATCGTTCCAGGTGTGTTCAAACACGTAATCCCATGCTTCAAGGCCAGTCCACTTCGTGGGCGAATCTGAGCTTCTAATCCGTCTGGCATAGCTAATGATATGCCTGTTGGAATTAATGCACGTTCTCCAGGAGCAAGCACGACTTCTCTTTCAACCGCGGCATAAAGATCATACCCGGAAGCCTGTTCTGACATTTTACAAGGAAGATTAACATCCTCGTTTCCAGCTAGTTTATTGATTTGTACGTAATAAGACAAGATCATCTCTCCTAACATTTGCAATAGCTTTATCTGTTGAACCTACCATCGCTAAAGAAAGCGGCTCAGCAAACATATTATCAAGCACACTGTTGATATTGTCCATCGTTACTAACTGAATCTTGGCGATCATATCGTCTAATGTGTTATGTTTTCCGAGCATGAGTTCATTTTTCCCAATCCGATTCATCCGGCTACTAGTGCTTTCCAGGCTAAGAATAAGGCTACCTTTAAGCTGCTCCTTGCCTTTTCGCAGTTCATCTTCACTAAGACCCTTAGTAGCAAGTTCGTACATCATTTCCTTAATTAGCTCTGTTACATCCTTAGTTTGCTTCGGTGCTGTTCCAGCATAGACCGTGAATAAACCAGAATCCGCCTGAGAACTGTGGTATGAATATACAGAATAAGCTAGGCCACGTTTTTCACGAATCTCTTGGAACATCCGTGAGCTCATCCCCCCACCAATGGCATTATTAATAAGCACCATAGCATATTGCATTGGGTCGCCAGAGCGGACCCCTGGTAAGGAAAGACAGATATGATTCTGTTCTGTTTTTTTGCGGTGAAACAACAAATCCCCATAATAATCCGGTGGAGTCAGCGGCGCAGATGTGCCATGATTAGCAAAAGAACCAAAATGCTGCTCCAGCAGCTCAATCAGTCCATCACTAATGTTCCCCGCTACACTAATTACCGTATTCTCAATCGTATACTGCTCCTTCATGTAAGCACGAAGATCATCTGGCTTCATTTCCATCAGCCGTTCCTTTAAGCCTAGGATAGAATACGCAAGCGGATGATCCTTGTAAGCAGCAGCACACATCAAATCATGCACAAGGTCGTCTGGTGTATCCTCGCACATAGAAATTTCCTCAAGGATGACGTTTTTTTCCTTCTCCAGCTCTTCAGCATCCATACGTGAACGGAAGAACATATCTGCTAACACATCTACTGCGATAGGCAGATGCTCATCCAATACCTTTGCATAATAGCAAGTATATTCCTTAGAGGTAAACGCATTTACATTGCCGCCAATAGCATCGAACTGCTCGGCAATATCCTTAGCACTATATCGGTCCGTACCTTTAAAAAGCATATGCTCTACAAAATGGGATATCCCGTTGTTTCCAGGGTGTTCATTCCGCGAACCTGTCTTCACCCAAATTCCAAATGATACGGACCGGCCGGTCGGAATTTTTTCCATCACTACTCGTAATCCATTGGATAATACTATTTTTTCCACTTCATGTCCTCCTGGCAATAGCCATGTTCTATCTAATTTAATACACGTGCCTATAATCCTACCAGAAATAGATCACTCACTCAACATCAGAGGGGATTAGACGCTCCGCTGACAGCGTTTGGCTGACTGTTCCTAGCTGTAACCCTTTTGCCTTTATCCCGCGTATCATGGCCTTCAGCGCCTTGGAGGATGAGGCAGTAGGATGCATAAGAACCAGTGTCCCGGATTCAGCTTTACTTGTGATTTTGGCAACTATAGATTCAGGAGAAGGATTGCGCCAATCCACCGTATCCACAGTCCAGAGTACAGTCTTTAAGCCCAAGCTGCTAGCAATTTCTACTGTCTCTTGATCGAAATCACCAGATGGAGGTGCGAACCATTTATTAGTGACTCCAAGTGATTCTTTTAGCAGCTTTTGCGTCTTTTCAATCTCAACTGTAGCACGCGCTCGACTTAAAGTACTCATATTGGGGTGGGTATAGGCGTGATTCTCCATCTCATGACCACGCTTTAACATTTCTGCAGCAAGCTCTGGATTCTTGCTCAGCCAGCTTCCATCCAGAAAAAACGTAACTTTCACGTTCTCTTCATCCAAAATATCCAGCATGGGCACGATATACTGATTCCCCCAAGCCACATTAATCATCAGTGATACCATCGGTTTCGCCGGATTTCCTCGATATATAGGTTCTGCTCCCAGTTCATTTAACGATACTTTTGGTTCGATCTGCCGATACACTAACTTTATGGGCTCTTTTGGTGCCAAAAGAGCATTCCGATAGGTACTCTCTACATCAATCTCAAGTCCGTTATAACCCGGAATGGCTCTCCACACCCGGTCAACCACTGCATCCACTGGAGGTGCATTTAGTTTGGCCGCGGCGGTCTCAATCCTCAGACGAAGATCGTTATTGGCCGCCTTAGGGATATCCATCCACACCGCAAGATCATCCTGCGGCTTCAATTGCGCAAGCATGTCCTTGACTGGTCCCTGTGTGCTACCAATTCCTATCACGATTGCTACACAAGCAACCACTAATGCCACTTTTTCCGTCTTCATGACGACTTCCTCCCCGGTAGAAACGAATTTCAGGTTCGTTCCACACGATTACAAAGACACTTTGTCCCAATTTATGAGACAAGGGAGGAAATTATGTCATAAACAGATACAAGACTAATAGATAGGAATGTTTGCTACAGTTTTCCAACTTCTTTCATATAAAAAAAAGAGCCAGAACGCAAATCGCTTCTGTCTCTTTTAATAATGAAATTAGATCCCTTTTGTAAAGGTTATTACTAAGATCAAACTTACGCTTTAGCTCCAGTTTCCGAAGTCAACACCGCTTTACGAGACAGGTTAACCCGGCCTTGTGGATCGATCTCGGTAACTTTAACGGTAATGGTGTCACCAATAGCAACAACATCTTCTACCTTAGCTACACGCTCAGTGGACAATTGGGAAATGTGTACCAATCCGTCTTTGCCCGGAATCAGTTCAACAAATGCACCAAATTTCTCAATACGTCTAACTGTACCCACATAGATTTCTCCGACTTGTACTTCACGCACAAGACCTTCGATAATCGAACGAGCCTTTTGGATCATTTCTTCATCTGAAGAACCGATAAAGACACGGCCATCTTGTTCGATGTCGATTTTCACGCCGGTTTCTTCAATAATTTTATTGATAATCTTACCACCAGCACCGATAACATCACGGATTTTGTCCGGATTGATGTTGATAATAATGATTTTAGGAGCATATTTGGACAGATTAGGTCTTGGCGCAGAGATCGCTTCATTCATTTTGTCCAAGATGAACAGACGGCCTTCTTTAGCCTGTTGAAGTGCTTCCTGAAGAATGTTGCGGTCGATACCGGCAATCTTAATGTCCATTTGAATAGCTGTAACACCTTCTGCTGTACCAGCTACCTTGAAGTCCATATCTCCGAGATGATCTTCCATACCTTGAATATCCGTCAGGATGGAGACATGCTCTCCGTCTTTAATCAGCCCCATTGCTACTCCGGCTACTGGAGCTTTGATTGGCACACCAGCGTCCATCATAGCCAGAATACTGGCACAGATGCTTGCCTGGGATGTAGAACCGTTAGATTCAATCGCTTCTGATACTAGACGAATCGTGTACGGGAATTCAGTTTCACTAGGAATTACCTTGGATAATGCACGTTCTCCAAGTGCTCCGTGACCGATTTCACGTCGTCCTGGTGCTCTAAGCGGACGAGCTTCCCCTACGCTGAACGGCGGGAAATTGTAATGGTGCATGAAACGTTTCGTTTCAGTAGGATCGATTCCGTCGAGAATTTGCACATCACCTAGTGCTCCAAGGGTACAAACGCTAAGGATTTGTGTTTGTCCACGTGTGAACAGACCGGAACCATGTGTACGCGGCAACAGGCTTGTATCACATTCAATCGGACGGATTTCATCAAGTTTACGTCCATCTGGACGAACCTTATCATGCGTGATTAGACGTCTTACTTCATCCTTCACGATATCATGGAGGACTTCTTTAACATCTTTCAGAAGCTCCGGTGCTTCTATGTACTTCTCTACGAAATACGCAACCGCTTCATCATTAACGACATCAATCGCTTCCTGACGAGCATGTTTTTCAGCAATTTTAACGGCTTCCACCAGACGAGCCTCAGCAAATGCGCGGACCTCAGTATTCACGTCAGCATTCACTGTATGCAGCTTCACAGCCATTTTTTCTTTACCAGCCACTTTGACCAGTTCTTCGATGGTTGCAACGATCTTACGGATTTCATCATGACCGAACATAATCGCTTCGAGCATCACATCTTCCGTCACTTCGTTCGCTTCCGCTTCAACCATCATGATTGCTTCCTTCGTTCCAGCAACCACTACATAAATATCACTGATTGCTTGCTGAGCCATATCCGGATTGATCACAAATTCTCCATTAACCCGACCTACAGCAACGCCGCCGATTGGTCCATCAAAAGGCACATCGGAAATACTAAGTGCAGCTGAAGTACCGATCATAGCAGCAATATCTGGTGCGCAGTCCTGATCCACACTCATTACCATGTTCAATACCTGAACATCGTTACGGAATCCTTCAGGGAACAGGGGTCTGATTGGACGGTCTGTCAAACGGCTTGACAGAATCGCTTTCTCACTTGGTCTGCCTTCCCGTTTAATAAATCCGCCAGGAATTTTACCTACTGCATATAATCTTTCCTCATAGTTAACTGTAAGGGGGAAAAAATCCAGATCCTTTGGCTCTTTCGAAGCCGTAACGGTACATAATACCGAAGTATCCCCATAACGCACCATAACGGCTGCGTTTGCTTGTTTAGCTAGACGGCCCGTTTCCAGCACAAGGCGTCTTCCGCCTAGCTGCATTTCTACACGTTTTTCCATAAATACCTCCTTGAATAGTAGTAGACCCGCAATCAAATATAGCAGGTTCACAAATAGATCTAATGAATCGGAAAGGCTTGTCCCTAAGTAAAAACGCTTTCGGCGTCCTTATAAGGACGGTAGCGTTTATGCGA
>NZ_NFVA01000166.1 GCF_002264395.1 Paenibacillus sp. VTT E-133291 | reverse complement strand
GGCGAAGGATGGCGTATTGATTGACGGAGCGGTGTACGTTTCATTGCGCGAAATGTCCGATCAGTTTGGCGCCGCAATCGCGTGGGACAACGTGACGAAGACCGCAACTATTACAGCTAACGCGCAAGCTAAGGAGGCGAAATAATACGATGAACAAAAACGATATCTTACGCAAATTATCTTCGCGGAAGTTTTGGGCGCTATTGGCTGCGTTAGCTACTTCGGTACTTACGGCGAGCGGTGCGGGAGATAATACGGTGCTGCACGTAACCGGCGTTATAGGCGCGGTCGGTGCGTGCGTTGCGTATATGCTGGCGGAGGGCATTTCTGACGCAGCGAACAGAGTGAACGGAGACCTCGCGGATAGTGCGCGGAACAGTGACGGAGATAAGACGGAGCAATAACGATTTAAAAGGCGCAGTTCTTACGGGAGTGACTCCGTAGGGGCTGCGCCTTTTTTTGCGTTTACATAATTGTCCACGTAACTGTTTACGTATACGTAAACGTTGATGTATACTAGATTAGTAGATTCCGTTATGCTAGACTTATCAAGGAATACGAAAAGAACGCTCATTCAGCTTGCCGGCGGAGAGCGTCCTATCGTCCAAAATATAAGCCTGAATTATCAGGTGTTTTTGATGTTGTTTTAATTTTAACAAGATTGCACGTAATAATCAAGAGTAAGACCCTACCAATATACTAATAAATTGGCGCATAGACCTCATTTTCGAAAAAATAAGGATCAATGAGCTTGCTTTCCTATTGTCTTTTTTAGGAGTGCGCCACCGTGGAGAGCAGCGAGAACACGTAAAACCGCTCAGGGTGAGCTACGCCGAGGCGGTAAAGTAGCGTATATCTAACTAACGCGGAACCATGCTCACGCGTAGATATAGTCTACGGGAGGACGCCGTTAATCGGTCTGGAGGTAGCTGAGTCTCGAAAGAGAGGAGGTAGTGGACATATATGGCTCGCGGGATCAGCTTTGCGAGTAAAAAACCACTAGTAGCGTAATAACTACGTATCGAGCATGGGTAAACGGACCCCTCGTCCTGCCTTATACGGCGTGTAGAATCGTTTATGATACCCCAACCTTTGCGCTCATATTTTTTTAATTTGTGAGTGCAGGTTGGGTATCTGTGCCGTTTCCTGAGCCCGGCCATTTCAGCGTGTCGATTTAACCCCTCGCTGTCAACAGTTTCTTTTAGCTGAAAAATACTTTATAAAGATCAAAATATTGAATGAAGTGGTTGCCGGATTGCGGAGGTTACCTGCTGAACATTAGCTTAAACGATGAAAACTATCAAAATACCGACACGTAGACGTTGATGTATACGTAATCGTTTGTGTAGACGTATACGTAATCGTAGATTATACTAGACTCATAAGCATATTAGGAGGAATACTATTGGCTAAGGTGATCACGTTTGGTATACAAAAGGGAGGAAGCTCAAAGACAACAACTTCTGGGATCGTAGCGTACCTATTGAGCGAAAAGTACAAAGTATTAGCTATAGATATGGATTCTCAAGGGAATCTAACCGAATTGCTGACTCAGCGTGATATTTATGATTTCCAGGGAAGAACAATATTCGAAGCGTTAAAGGCGCAGGATGCCAACGGTTACATATATGAAATAACTGAAAATCTCCACATGATAACCGCGGACGACCATATAGCAAGATTCTCTAGTTGGCTGTATAGCGCGCCATATAAAGGAAATATGTCGTTAGTATTATTGGAGACGATCGGAACAGTTCGGGATAACTACGATTATATCATTGTTGACACGCCGCCTGCATTGGGCGAGCAAACAATAAACGCATTAGCCGCAGCGGATTATGTAGTTGCGATGTTCGAGGCTAGTAAATTCTGCTACTCAGCTTTAAGCAGATTCTTGGAAACTTGTGGACATATTCAAGATAAGGTAAATCGGGACATGCAGATCGCCGGGATCCTTCGTTGTTTAATAGATACGCGCAGAACAGATAATAAGGCCCTAATAGAGTTGGTCCGTGAAGAATACGAAGACGTATGTTTCGATACGGTATTGACCCGTACGGCGGCGACAGGGCGTATCAGTATAAACGGATTTGTTAATAATAACGAATTAAACCAGGCGGTATCGCAGCACCGTGTATTTGTAGAGGAGTTGATTAGACGTGTCGAAGAATAAATTAGATCAAATTAAAGATAAAATACGTCAAGGTAACGGCAATAGTGCAACCGCGCGTTTTCTTGACGCTACTATTATAGAGGAAGATCGAGAGTCAATCGCTCCGCCGGTCCAAAGTAAAATAGACGAATACGTAAACGTTGACGTGGACGTACCCGCCCGAAAACCGCCGAAGAAGAAGTTTGAAGAAACGCATACACGTAAAACGTTCTGGATCCGCAATGAACTAATGGACGATATCAACGCGGAGCTTAGCGTTGAGCGGGGCGCAATGACGCAATTAGTTAACGATCTGCTAACGGAGTATTTTAGTAAACGTAAACGATGACGTATACGTGTTCGTATACGATAATTAAAGCGGTAGCTCAGCGAAGGGCTACCGCTTTTATCTAATTTAATCCGTCATCTCACTCGGAATAATAGGTTCGGCCTTCGTAGCCTGGGAGCGAAGCGCAGTAACTTCCCCTTCCAGTTTTGCCGCACGAATCTCCGCGTCCTTCTCGCGAGTACTAATAGCTTCCAAGTTCTTTTGCGCTTGGACAAGTGCTGCGCGTTCGCTCGTAAGCTGCTGTTCCATGAAACTCTGGCGTTCTTTGATTGCGGCCAGTTCCTCCCGTAAACGAGATATCTCCTCCGCTTGTCTTTGCACGGTTTGCATCGTGGAATTGTGTTCAGCTTCTCGCTCGGCCAGCAGTTCCCGTAGACCGCGACTGTCCTCTTTCTGATCCTCCAAATGTTTATACGCGGATTCCGTGCGCGTTTCTGCAGTAATCAACTGATCGCTAATGCTCTTAAGGAGCTGGTTCAAGGACTCCTTCTCGCTACGCAATTGTTCAATCTGGTGCTGCCGATCGGTATTACTCTCTTTCAAACGCTCATTAGCGTCATTGAGCGCGTCGGCATATTCAGCCGTTTCCTGCTGCTGATACTCCAACTCAGCGCGATAAGACTCGAGCGCCTCCCGTTCCTTCGCCAGCCCTTCCTCTGCTACAGCGCGAGCTTGCGCCCAAAGTTCCGCACCAAGAGCCGTCAATTTGTCCGTAATAGTCTGCGGGATCATCTCTTGTGCTACCGGTGCAGACGGTTTATGGTGCTCGCGCCACTCCCGTACAGCGTTGGTGATCGTTGTCAGGCTGCCGTATCCAAGCCTACGATGCACTTCTGCCACCCGAACCGGCTGTCCTTCGCTCGCTATTGTGTCAGCTACCGTGAAAATCGCTTCTTTTGTCAGTTTTTCCGCCACTCTAATCACTCCCTCGGTTTATATTTCCATTATACACCATATAGTGTAGTAACGCAATATTATTTTACTACACTACTACAAATGTAATATTACTACAATACTACAATTGTAGTATTACTATTATTCATTATTACTACGAATTAAACAGAAAAAACGCCAAGAAACGGATGTTACTCCGAATCCTGGCGTTTTTATTTGCAATGTTCTTTTAAGGACTAGCGCCGCAAAACCGCATAAACAAAGGGTTTTTACGCGCTTTTAGCACCTTTGATGTGCTAGGTAATGAACGTGCAACGATTTGTGCCACGTGGCATGATTTCTGCCTACGCGCTATTCCGTAGACTGACTGAAATATTCGCAGCCACAATGCGTTTAGGCTCGCGCAGTTCGGGAACCTTACCGTCATGCTTGCGGTAGAGCTCAACGATAAAGTCGATACCGACCGTCGTAGCCTTGACGCTCTTGTTCAGCAAGTAACCGCCGCGATAATACGGGAGGATGCGGAAATACTTCTCGTAACCTTTACGCGGAGGGAAGCACTTGTCCACCTCGCGCCCATAGAGTACGCCGTGTCCCTGCAGGAACTTCGTCAGGTCTTCCGCCTCAACTCCGCCGAGGAACTGTTTGCCGATCGTCGTGAAATTCGTGAGTCCTTCTGCGTCAAGGAACTCCGTATATTTGTCCGCTTTTGGTTGAATGACCGCGACCTCCGCTTGCAGACGCGCTCGTTCCTGTTGTTCGTGCTTGAGCTCTTGAAGCAGTCCAATCATCAGGTCCGGATCGCGAATGATCTCTTCAAGTTTTGTCGGCGTGATATACGCTTGGTGCTTGCGGATCGACGGTAAAATTTCTTCCGCAATTTTTATTTGGAATGCTTCTGCTACCTCATTCTTAGCCTTCATGGCGAGTCTGTAAAAGATGCTTTCTGGAATGAAGTCATCTTTCCCAGCTTGTTGGGAATACCCGAAAGAGTCTAGGTATCCTTGTACTCGTGACCACCTAACGACATCGTTGCCACTTGTGGCTACGGTAGTAAAACCGAGCCCGCGCGCCACATCCTCAATGTTAAGAAAAGCGTTCCCGTTTTCATCTAGGTATCCGCGTACGCCTTCGATATTGATTACTTTCGCTAGCTCTTCCATTCCATCCGCCCCTTTTCGTTATTTAGCAGAAAAAATACGCCGGCTAAACACTAGCCCGCGCATTAATTGCTTTCGTTAAGTAAAAATAACCCAATTATATTTGTTTGTAAACAGTTTTTGGGAATGACCACTCGGTCTATTAGACAGGGCGGTCGCTCCGCGTTTTGTGAGGTCCACGGTGAACCTGGCAAATGTTGCGTTCTAGTATGCACGGTGAGCGCGCGCATTAACTCTGATTAGCTCTAGTTCACGTTGAACCAGAGCTCGGAATAAGGTGGGTAGGCGTTTCGGTCAGTCATCGTATGTAGGCGTGAATCACGACGTCATCCTTCCGTATAGGTCTCATTCACCGTGCAGGAGAGCTCCGAGGTTAGGTTCACTTTGAACCTGAGTCTGCGGAGGTCGGGGACAGCGTGTCCCTAACCCTGTATGTGTCACGCGACACGTTCGCCTCGTGATTCCTTACGGCCGGCCATTATTCCGCCATCCCGAGCGCTGCAGCAGCGTCTATTACCGCTTGAATCTCCGGCGTGATCGGGAAGTTACGTGCCACCTTGAACCGTAGGCTGTCCGTGATCTTGCGCTTACCTACTTCGGCCATCGCTACGCACGAAAGGCTGACGCCCAGCACCTCCGCGAAATCCTTTTGCTTATACCCGTACGCCAGCCTTACCGATTTCAGATTGTTCCCCGTCATTAAAATTCCTCCATTATCGTAGTTTTTGGTGCGGAATCAAAAAAGGAACCCGTAGGTTCCCCGTTTGTCCCACACTCCACTAAGAAGCAATAATAGGCACAATTACGCCGTTTATCACAATAAAAAGATGTGACGGATTTTCGGCATATTAGACACAATTGTATATTTATTCATTTATACACAAACGTAATCACCATCGCTAATCAATTACGCTCAATTATCTCTCCCTTACGCATCACCGTAAAATCACCGTGAAATTAGCGCCTTAGATGTCCGGGAGTGATAAGTCTACCCTCACGCTATCTAAACGCCTAAATCAACGGTGATTTAACGGA
>NZ_NFVA01000203.1 GCF_002264395.1 Paenibacillus sp. VTT E-133291 | reverse complement strand
AACCTTCAAAATCCTTCCACGACAACGCCTCGCCTTGCAGAGCTAGATCCCGTATTTCATCCATGGATAATATCGCAGTTTTTTTATCATTACAGGCTGAAAGTATAATCGTCAAAGCAAACAATAACAGCATTATCAAGTTACGCTTACTTCTCATTCATAAACCTCCAAACTTTATATTTTGTTATTTATAGGAAAATATAATGTAATAATAACATAGCTTAGACTAGATGTTAAAAAGGAGTAAAGACCTTTTAGGGTTGCTTTACTCCTTTTGAAATCTTTAATTGGGAGGGATTTTGAATTGGCACCGCAAGCTAGGACGCCGGAAAATGAATATAAAAAAAACAAGTCAGTCATGGTGGTATCTGACCATAATCGACCTGTTCTATGTAAGGCTCTAGCGTTATTAAAGTTATATCTTTCAAGAATTACTGTGCGTACAAACGAAATGACGAAATCTTTATACGGGTATTACTTAGCTTAATTGTGTTACTGGTTGAATAAAGAATTCATTCGGCACTGGGTAGCCCCCACCCTTGAATGGAAGCAAAAAGGCGTAAACAAAATTTTGCAAGACTCATTCGGTTAACATATTTAGAAACTCATCAAAGCTGTTACTTGTAAAATAAGTTACAGGGTCTAAATCTGAAGATTCTTCATGATTCCAAACGCAAACAGATGGCTGTATTTTATCAGTATTTCTATAGTCTAAACACACAAAGTCACCTGCAAATAGAACAGCTATTGGTAATAACTCAGTACCTACTAAGTTTTCGTCTGAAACAATTCTCTCATCTAACTGAGTTCTAACTACTCCTATATCGTAGAATTCATCATCCCTCTCCCCAGTTACCTTCAAGATACTTAAAAATCTATCAATTGCATAACTATGGTTGTTACACATAAAACTATCTTTTACAGGAGAAGCACCATTAAATTTTTTTATAAATTCTTTATATTCATCCGGCAATTTAATTCTCCACTTGTTTTCTTTTTCAGTCAGCAGAACATCATCCGGCAATGGATATATTATAGTTTCATCCTTAACTTCCATGTCTCTACCTCCTAAAAAATATTATCTCGGAGCGTCAGCCCACATACCTGCCGTCCGCCCACCATTGTGAGGTGTAATATTGTGAATACCAAATGGAACAAGTTCCATTTTACCAGGGATTTCCGTATGATGCCACGTCATTCCTTTTCTTGTGCCACCTATCTGCTCATCTAACCACTTAAACTGTTCTTTATCCGATAACTTCCAAGATTTTTCTGGTAGCTGAACAGTTTCTTTAACTACACCTGCACCGGCAAAATCAGCAAATCCATATCTCATTCCATCAACTTTTGTAACCTTTATTTCAGGAATATGTCTATTTGCTACTGCCATTTCTTTTATCTTTCTTTTTTGAGCAGCAGACAAGCTATCCCCACCAGGGATAGTATCATCCCAAGACCAAGGTTTGTTTGAATCAACTTGTTCTTTGTATATTTTTGCATAATCTTCAATTACTTCATTAAAATTCTTATTCCCATTTATAAAGTCATCTATATTTTTTAGATTTGCTTTATTTGCTTTACCCGTCCCCTCAATCTTACCACCTTT
>NZ_NFVA01000266.1 GCF_002264395.1 Paenibacillus sp. VTT E-133291 | reverse complement strand
AGATGTAACATCGGCTCGAACGTTGGTTGACGCATTGAATACGACGGACAAAGCTCCACTTAACACCCGTCTAGATATAGTGCAAGCTGCAATCGACTACGCGACACAGGTTACGACAGCGACAGCGGCTGTAGTGAAAGCTGAAGGGTCAAAACTTCAGGCAGATGTAAACGTAGCTCGTACATTGGTGAATGCCCTCAATGTATCTGACAAGGCAACGCTTGGAGCGCGTTTGGATACGGTGCAAGCCGGAATTGACTATGGAACAAAAGTAACTGCTGCGACAGCCGCGGTAGTAAAAGCGGAAG
>NZ_NFVA01000279.1 GCF_002264395.1 Paenibacillus sp. VTT E-133291 | reverse complement strand
TAACGAAGCAGCTCGCGAAATCCTAACGCGCATTACGCATCGTGACCGCTATCTGTACTAACCGGGAGGTGAACGAATGATCAACGCACTACAATCGTACGACCGTTTCCGTAAGCGCATCGGCATCTTACGCGACGCTTATGATATCACACGAACTCGGCGGATTAACGCAGATTATACGCTGACTTTCACCGTCCCAATGACGTCCGATGATTTCCGGGATAAGTTGCCGCTAAAAGGTCACGTAATG
>NZ_NFVA01000201.1 GCF_002264395.1 Paenibacillus sp. VTT E-133291 | reverse complement strand
AAAGGTGGTAAGATTGAGGGGACGGGTAAAAAGACAGGGAAGTTAGAACTGTCAGATTTTACAGATGAAATAATGAATACCAAGCCTATGAACTCACCTGTTCCTAAAAAGTGGTATGATAAAGGCGGTACTATTTTGTTAGATAAGAGTGGGACTTGGACTTATACTAATAAAGAAGGGATATCGGTTAGTTATCCTAATGGGTATCCTGACTTTTCAGCATATTACCACCCTACTGTTAAACCAGTACCAATTGAAGTTACTGTACCTAAGAACCCTCAAGAAGACTTCAAAAAAGCTAATTTAGAAGCAGGGCTTAATAAGGATTCTGATCCGCCTGTGCCAGCAAGTAATAAACCTCCTGAAGGTTATTCGTGGCATCATCATGAAGATGGAAAGACAATGATTCTTGTTGATGAAGATATTCATAGAGAGTTTAGACATATCGGTGGTCAGTCTACAGTAAATGGAAAAAATAAAAAAGGAGAATAACCATGGCGAATATGGATCGAGCAAATGAGAAAATAACTATAAATGAAATTCGTGAATTTGAAGGTAAATATGTTCTTAAGCTTCCTGAACAGTATATTGATTTTTTGCTTAAATATAATGGAGGCTATCCTGAAACATCTACATTTAAGATTTCTGATGAAGAGGGTGAAAGTGTCGTAAATAAATTTTACGGGATCGGTGATATGAAGGGGAATTTGGCTAAGGTGTTTGAGGTTTTAGATGGTGAGCTACCTGAGGGATTTATTTCGATTGCTAGTGATCCAGGAGGAAACGAGATTTGTATTGGAATTAGTGAGAAATACTTTGGAAAAATATATTTTTGGATGCATGACATGGAGTCAGATGAAGAGATGGAAAATATGTTTTTTTTGAAAAACAGTTTTAACGATTTTTTTGAAAATTTATATTAAGGATTGTTAATACGAGAAATACCGCCCTTACTGTGGTCTTTTATCCTATTTAGGTTGTTGATGAATAGATCCTACCCAGTGCCGAATAAGTCGGGCGGCTGAGCCTAAGCAGACTTAACCCATGTAATACCCGTATAAAGATTTGGTCATTTTGATTGTACGAACATTAAAGGCTTTATTTTTATAACCCAAATAGCGGATTCCGTTACATTGAACAGGTCGATTATGGTCAGATACCACCATGATTGACCTGTTTTTTGTTACCTTTGTTATCTGCGGTTTTTTCGAAATTACTAGCAACTGCAAAATACCATATAACGATAGTAATACTGAGAAATAAAAAAACGAAACTTTCAAGATGGATAGAACGACAACTATAGTAATGTTGTTATGCAAAGAGTAGCACTTTGTCCGTAACATAACTGACACTTGCAAAGATGATGACGGTGCAGGAAAGAAATCTGATGGCGACCAGTCAACATATAAAGGTAAGTTAACTAATTAGAATTCCGAGCACTTAGCTGAACTCCCGAAATTCAAGCCATTTTTAAACGCACCAGAAGGTGTGCCTTTCAATGTTGGGAAGATCCCGATGGAGTTGGGAGGTTTATGAATGAGAATAAGCGTAACTTGATAATGCTGTTATTGTTTGCTTTGACGATTTATACATTCAGCCTGTGG
This sequence comes from Paenibacillus sp. VTT E-133291, assembly GCF_002264395.1. Lineage (GTDB taxonomy): Bacteria > Bacillota > Bacilli > Paenibacillales > Paenibacillaceae > Paenibacillus_AQ > Paenibacillus_AQ nitricinens. The sequence goes on along the minus strand of NZ_NFVA01000201.1, from coordinate 89 downwards.
TGATAAAAAAGCTACGATATTATCCATGGATGAAGTACGGGATCTAGTTCAGCAAGGCCAGGCGTTGTCGTGGAAGGATTTTGAAGGTT
>NZ_NFVA01000083.1 GCF_002264395.1 Paenibacillus sp. VTT E-133291 | reverse complement strand
CGGTCGCCTTGGTCTCCGGATTTTCACCGCGCTTAGGGGAATGAAAAAAATTTGGAGAGCACAGCGATTGGAACAACGATCCGTTCGCGAATATAGATATTACCCCGATTTTTAGGGAGGAATTCCCTGATTCCATTCATTTAGAGCAATTATCGGCTATTTTCAGGGAGGTTTTCCCTAATTACTCCAAAAAAAAGAAGCTGCCCCATAAGTAGAGTAGCTTCACTACTTTTGAGACAGCCTCCTTTGAATTACATTAACTTTTTGCTCATCCGATAATTAACTAACAGAACCCCTCTTCGCTCTACACTTTGTTTCATCATAAGCTGGTATCCATGTCGTTCAAAAAAGGGCTTAGCTGTAATACTTGCTTCAGTATCCATTTCGTGAAGACCCAGTTCTCTCGCCTTCTGTTCAAGCTTGTGCAGGAGAGCAGAGGCTATGCCTTGGCTTTGGTAATCTTTATGGACATAAAGACGATCTAAGTGTCCTTCCACCGTCATATCCGAAAAACCAACGATACATTCGTTAATTTCAGCTACATAAGTAATGTTGTGACCTAATGAAGCACTCCAAGTCTTAAGCTTGTGTGCTCTTTCCTCATTAGGAGCCCAAGCGTCAAGCTGTTCCTGTGAATAGTGTCGTTTATTTACGGAATGAACCGTCGCATAGAACAATGAGATAAGCTGACTTATATCTGATTCTTGATAAACCCTAATTTCCACTATGAGTTCTCCTTGCTGTCATGGCTACAACCCCACTACATCTTTAAGCTCCAAAAGAGAACTAATCATATAGTTAGGCTTGAGGTCTTTAGGAATCTCTATATTTTGACGATTGTAATAGCAGAAGTCAATGTCAGAATTCACAGCACCATGGTAATCATCCTGTAAAGAATCACCAACGAACAGCACTTCATGATTGCTTAGCTGGAGATCTTTTAAAGACATTTCAAAAATCTGTTTATCAGGTTTTCGGATGCCCACTTCATCGGAGATCATAATGGATTTGAATATTTCATAGATCTTACCAGCTTGCAGTCTTTTTCTTTGTGCCTCACTGATCCCATTGGTGATGATTCCCAGCGCATATTTATCTTTAAAAGAGGTTAAGATCTGTTCCGCTCCTTCTTCAAAATAACAGGAATTGCAAAAATAATTCCAATAAGTATCTGACAGTTTACTGTGCAGAAGTTCTTCCTGTTTAAGCGTGTCTCTAAAAGAATATCTCAATACCTCTCCTATGGTCTTCACCTCACCACCACCCACAAAGTTCATCCAATGGCGAAAATTATGACCTGAGAACTCTCCATAAAATAAAGACCACGCATCAGTATCTTCTACAAAGAGATTATGATCGGTACAGGTTCTTTTCATTGCTTCAATTTCACAAGTACTATAATTTATTAAAGTATTATCTAGATCAAATATAATGGCTTTGTACATAATATCCTCCCCGAATAATGTTCTTATCTATCATAACATGAACATTAGCGTTTGGATAAAATTAACAAAGGGTTTCTCACAGCTCTGCGGTATTCATGAACTCCACCAGATTAATTTTCCGGCCTGTTTTAGCACTTTCCAGCGCTCCGAATACCATTGCCATACTATAACGATTATCTCGACAATTCGTCTCTGCAGGACGTCCCTCTGCTAGCGACAGGAACATTTCCTCCAGACAGCCGTGATGGAAGGTCTTGTTCATCGCAATCACTTCGCCATTTACACGTTCAACGTCGCGAATAAATTTATCGCTCTGGTCTCCTGTTGCGACTACTTCTGCATATGGCAAATCATGCCCATCCCAAATCGCAGTTCCTTTTTCCCCATTAATCCGCCAAGCTGCTTCCCATGAGGTAGAGGCACCTTCCGCACACCAAGACCCCTGATAAGTAAATATGGAACCATCCGACATCTCAAAAATACATACTGCCGATGCATTTCCCTCATACCATGAACCAGGAGGATTAAATTCCTGACAGTAAACAGATACAGGATTCGCACCACTAATGAAACGGGCCTGATCAAAGGTATGAATCGCCATGTCCAGCAGCAGCGGACTTGCCATGACATCACGGAATCCTCCGAAATGAGCGCCGAGGAAAAAGCTTGCACCGATAAATCCGGTTCTTCCAATCATACCTGATTCGATGATTGTTCTTAAAGAACGAATACGAGGATCGTAACGGCGGTTCTGCATCACGGCATGAGTATTTCCGGTTCGCTCCGAGATCTCAACGATCTTATTACATTCCTCCATCGTCTCAGCTAAAGGTTTTTCACTAAACACATTACAACCCAGCTCTAATGCAGTGCTAGAAATATTAAAATGACTTCCTGGAACGGTTACATCAAAAACTAGATTTGCATCGGTCTCCTGGATCGCCAGTTTAATGTCAGTAAACGTCAGACAGGGAATTTCATGTTTCGCGGCCATCGCTTGAGCTGACTCCAGCCGTATATCTACAAGGGCAACAATTTGAATATCGGAACGTGATAAAGCGTATTCAATCCAGGCGTTAGCCATTCCTCCACAACCTGCAACCGCTACACGGTACTGTGCTGTCATCATTCTCCCCCTCAACGGTTAAAGTGGATTAGGTACAAAGCTACCACCCCGGCATTGTTTTAAATAGTTCAAAGCATGAACTTGTCCCATCATCTCCAGCTCATCCCGATAAACTGGATCATGCCAGCCTTCAATATCAATGGTGCCTTTATAACCTGCCTGACGCAAAATAGAAATGATATCCGTCCAGTTCGTATCTCCAAAGCCCGGAGTACGATGCCATACATAAGGCTTAGGGCCGTGGATTCCATACTCTTTTACGATATCCCATGCAATTGTGGCATCCTTGCCATGTACATGAAAGATCTTATCTGACCATTTACGTAGCTGTGGTATCGGATCAATCAACTGCACCATCTGATGACATGGCTCCCATTCGAGTCCAATATTGTCAGCAGGTACAGCGTTGAACATCTTCTCCCAAGATAATGGATTGTGAGCAATATTCCAGTCACCTGATTCCCAGTCTCCACCCATTGAACAGTTTTCGAAGGCAATTCGTAACCCGCGATCCGCTGCTCTTTTAGACAACTCTCCAAATACCTCAGTAAACTTCGGAATGGATTCATCAATGGACACCCCTGGCAACCTTCCCGTAAAACCTGATACCATATCCGTTCCGAACAAATGAGCATGATCAATCAGTCGCTCCCAGCTGGCTAGTACATCGGAATTATCACCCGTATTCGTCAATGGATTGCCGAAGATCCCAACGGTGGAGATCACAAAGTCATGTTCTGCCGCTAGTTCTTGTACACGCTTTCCAGTTTCCACAAGATCTGTTTCCGCTGTAGTTTGCCAGAAGGTTAAGCTAAAAGATTCAAATCCATGTCCTACAATTTGCGGGATCACTCTGACAGCATCTCCACCACCCACTAATGTTCCAATTCGCATTGTATCCTTCATCTTGTGACCACTCCAATATTGGTTTATAGTAAGTTCTATAGTCCGAGTATAACCTGCTTTTGAGCTTAAAACTCTTATTATCTTGTGTTTATATAGTCGTATCTTGTGGGAGTTGAGTGAATTATGAGCTATCCCAATGATCTTAAAGAATACCCTCAATTAGAAGGAAGCAACTATCCGTTTCGATTGTTTTTTAATGAATGCAGATATGCAAAAGCCGGCCAGAACATTCTGTTTCTTCATTGGCATGAGCATTTCGAAATCATCATGATGCAGGAAGGCAGTGCCATCTTTCACATAGACAGTAAGCCGTACGAGCTACATCCCGGAGAGGTATTATTCGTTCCTTCTGGGGGATTACATGTTGGGTACAGTCTGCGGGAAGATCATGTTCGTTTTATATCCATCGTATTTCATCGTTCTTTATTTAAGGATTGGAAGCAAGATCCACAGCACGAGCAATTCGTAGCTCCCTATTTAGAGAACCGATATCAACTTCCGGTTAAACCTGCGGCGCTTGTTCCAACCTGCTCCACTTACTACTCCTTGCTGGACACCATCGTAGATGAAGTGTATCAGAAAGGTCCTGCTTTTCAATTAATCATCAAAAATCAACTGCATCTGCTTTTTGTTTTTCTTTCCCGTACCTTTTTGCCTGAGCAGGCTGCTAGTAACACGAATGAACGTCATTCCTTCAACCGTGAGCGATTCAAGCCACTGCTGGAGTACATGGAGAACCACTTTGATGAGAAAATGACCATTGAGAGCGCCGCCAAATCTGTAAATCTAAATCCGTATCATTTCTGCAAAACCTTTAAGAAGCTAACGGGTCGGACCTTCATCGATTATGTCAATCTGTGCCGAGTAAATGAAGCGGAACGGCTGCTACTAGAGACCGATTTCACAGTGACGGAGATTGCTGGAAAAGTGGGCTGCGATAATCCTAATTATTTTACCAAGCTGTTTAAGCAATATAAAGGGATTACCCCTTCAGGGGTTCGAAAATAGGAGATTCGGTCTCTATACACGAAAAATAGCACCGTTTGCCCTACCAAACGGTGCTGGCTATAGGATTATTCCGTAGCAGCAAGTTCCATCCGCCGCACACTTGCTTGCGCAGGAAAGGATTCAGCCACCATACCAGTACTCCATAGCTTAATCTGCTGCCCTACTTTCAAATCCTTAAAATGGATCGATTCCCCAGCTTCATTGAACATTTCAGATTTCTCATTAAATGAGAACCAGTAAGAGGGCTCTTCGTTTCCAGGCTCCAGAATCAGAATCCGCTTCGCCTGTTTGGTATCGATATCTACGATTTGACCTATTACATGTGGTTCGCCTATCTCTGAAATGTCGTAAGTCAACATATCGGAAGCGAGCCATTTTTCTATCTCATGTATGGCTGTTTCAGCATAATCAGACGGTATTGTAATCGTTACTTTATTACCAATCGTATCCACACTGGAACCGTATAGATTAAGCTTCTGGTAGAGTTCTTGTTTATGCAAAAGCTCCTGTGCAGCTAATAACTCTTGCATCGAATATTTAACATCATGGAGCTCATAAGTACCTGCCGCGAAAGTCTGAGCAAACCGCTGCTCAATCTGCGACTTCAAACCCACTATATTGATATGAACCTTATTATCCTGTAGATAGATATCTCCGTTAGGAATCTTCTGAGCAGATAGGAAAGCTTTAACCGCTTCAGGATCTTCTATTCCATCGCTCGCAGTACCCAAGATATCTGGAGTTGCAGTAATTGCAGCAGTTGGAGCCGGCTCCTTGTTCGATTGTTGATCTTCTGAACAACTACTTATGAACAGGATAGCAGCAGAAATCCATATCCAGCCGCTAATCTTGATCCGCATCCTTTTCACTCCCCCACTCTTTATCTTCTCAAACGGAGATTGGAAGTGATAGGTTGCAATAATAGAATGAATTCTCTAATCCAATGTATATGGAGCAAGTCCAAGTGGAAGAGCCGCTGGACGAGTGCAGGTACTCTCCATTTCGTAAAATGAATGAGCATCTGAAGAATCATGAAAAGCCCACATCACTTCCAATACATGATAAGCCAATTCGCCACTAGCACGATGCTGTCTTCCCGTCCGAATGGCATAAGCCATATCCGCTGGACCAATTCCACGAGTATTTTGATCATATCCAGATAACAGTGGTTGCTCCGTCCATTCATTCTCACCCATAAGCCGGTATTTCACCGGACCTCCAAAATTATTAGGATCCGGCACTTGAATCGTTCCAAGTGTTCCATAGATTTCTATATGCGGCAGGTTACTTCCGCCAAAGATATCAAAGCTAGTAATCAGCGTTGCAATGGCTCCATTCTCAAATCTTAATGTTCCAGCTACATGGGTCGGTATTTGCACAGGAATTTTATTCCCCAATTTCTTCTCACTTGTAATCGTGCGTTCTTCCAGCGCTTTTCCAGTCATTCCGCTAACCGTACGAATAGGTCCGAGCAACTGCACCAATGCTGTCAAATAGTACGGCCCCATATCGAACATGGGTCCTCCACCTGCGGCATAATAAAATTCAGGATCTGGATGCCAATGCTCATGTCCACGGCCCATCATAAAGGATGTAGCTGCAACAGGTTCGCCAATTACGCCCTCCTCGATCAGCTTCAATACGGTCTGAATGCCCGATCCGAAGAAGGTTTCCGGTGCGCTGCCCACAAGCACGCCTTGTTCACGAGCAGCAGACAGAACTTGACGTCCTTCTTCTCTCGTCACAGCCAGCGGCTTCTCAACGTACACATGTTTACCCGCTTCAATGGCTTTCAGGCATACCTCCGCATGAACAGCTGGAATCGTCAGGTTAATTACAATCTCTATCTCCGGATCATTCAGTAACTGCTCTGTGGTATAAACGTTAGGAATATTGTATTGATCCGCTTGTTCCTGTGCTCTAGACAAATCTAAATCAGCACACGCAACTAGATCCAAGATCTCGAACTTTTGACAATTCTCCATATAGATACTACTGATTTTACCGCAGCCAATAATTCCGACTTTGACTTTATCCATTCGTTGATCGCTCCCACTGTTTATTGACTGTCTGCCATTCCGCTATAGCTGGTACTTACCGTTGAAAGATTGGATTGTGTAAGGGCTTTGCCTTCAGCCGCCCATAGCAGTCCTCTGCGCATCATTTCCTTTACCTGTTGCATAGCTACAATATCCGCATGATGACCAAGAGAATTATAATAAACTCTGCCGAGCCCCCAACGTTTTGTCCAAGCTACCGGCATATCTACAGCTTTATTGTACGAATGAGGACCTTCTATAACTGGGAAACGAGTCGTTGCTAGTATTTCTACAGCTGGATCTACATGGAGATAATATTGCTCCGAACACACGCTGAAATCTTCTAATCCTTCTACCAATGGACTTGAGCTTTGACGAATCTCGACAGTATAGTTCACACCGTCATTGCCAGGATGAGCTACCCATTGCCCTCCCGTCATAAACTGCCAATCTACATTATTTCGGAAAGAATCACACATCCCACCATGGCAACCTGCAAGCCCTGTCCCTTGCTGCACAGCAGCCGAGACATTGTCCACCAGCTTCTGATCGATTGTACCCATCGTCCATACCGGAACGATCAAATCTAATCCAAGAAGCTTATCCGCATCGGCAAAAGCCTCAAGCGTGTTCGATACCTCCACTTCAAACTGTTCCTCTTGCAATACCTTAGCGAAGATATCAGCGACCTGTTCAGGCTCATGACCCTCCCAACCGCCCCATACAATCAATGCTTTTCTCATCTTCAGCACGCCTCCTTATGATAAATTACATCTCAGATAAATCGACCCAGCGGCGCTCATCAATAGAGCGTTCTACAGCTTCCAGCACAGCTTGACATTTCACCCCATCATGGAAATTAGGAACAGGTTGACGTCCTTCTTCAATCGCGTTGGAAAGCTCCAACATCTCGTGAATAAAGGTATGTTCAAACCCAATCGTATGACCCGGCGGCCACCAAGCCTCTGCATATTCATGCGCAGGATCTGTAGCCAGCACGCGCCGAAAACCCTGTACATCCTCAGCGTCTGAAGTCAAATAGACTTCTAATTCATTCATCCGCTCGAAGTCGAATTTCACACTGCCAAGACTTCCGTTGATTTCAAAGGAATTGGTAGAGCGATGACCTGCTGCGAATCTGGTTGCTTCAAAGCTACCCATGGCACCGTTTTCAAAACGGGCTAAAAACAATGTGGCATCGTCAACGGTAACCTTACCCTTTGGGGCATCCTTATCACCTTTGGCGCTTAATCCGGTCATTTCAGCGGCGAGTGGGCGCTCTTTTATAAAGGTCTCACTCATGCCGATTACTTCCTTCACGTCACCCACTAAGAAATGTGCCAAATCAATTAAATGCGCACCTAGATCTCCATGTGACCCTGAACCTGCAATCTCCTTCTGCAATCTCCAAACTAACGGGAATTCCGGATCTATAATCCAATCTTGCAGAAACCAAGCCCGAAAATGATAGATCTCCCCCAGCCTCCCGCTCTCTACAAGCTTCTTAGCCAGTCTAACCGCAGGTGAAAAGCGATAATTAAAACCAACCATATGTGTAACCCCTGCATCTTCAGCGGCTTGCAGCATCTCACGGGAATCCGCCAAGGTCAACGCGAGTGGTTTTTCACAAAAAATATGTTTACCAGCTTTGGCTGCTGCCAGAGCAATCTCCTTATGTGCGTTACTTGGAGCATTTATATCAATAAGATCGACATCCTTACGGGCGATCAATTCCTTCCAATCCGTTACACAATCCGCCCAACCTAACTGAGCGGCAGCTTCCTCAAGCGCTTCAGGATTCCGTCCACAAATCACAGACATTTCAGGTTTAAGCGCTTTCGGGAAAAACATTGGCAAACTGCGATAAGCATTACTATGCGCTTTACCCATAAATTTGTAACCGATCATTCCAATGCGAAGCTGTTTCATCTTATTCCTCCTTAGGATTCATAATTATGGATGAAGCTCGAATAACTAGTTCTGTCGGTAGTTTAATCTGGATGACTTGGGAGGATGATGAGGTTTCTGAGAGGCTATTCCCCAGCAATTCTAATACCTTAGCCACAGCGATTTCACCTAGCTCATAAAAGGGAACTCGCACACTGCTTAAGGCCGGTGTAGTAAGCTCAGCGGCATCTGAATCATCATATCCCACGATAGCTGGAATATGATCCCTTGGGATACCTAGCGCCTGCAAGCCTTGCTGCAATCCAATGGCCATTCGATCATTGGCGGCAACAATAGCATCAATCTCATTCAGCAGAGGCAACATCTCCTTAGCAGCCATAACACCGCTTTTACGACTGAAATTGCCTTCGAATAAAAGCGATTCATCCAACGGAAGGTTAGACTCCTCCAAAGCGCGTGCATAACCCGTTAAACGATCTCGGCTGTTCGAATAAGATGCTGGCCCGTTTAGAAAGGCAATTCTTGTAAAGCCCTGATCCAGTAAGTGCCTGACCGCTTGCCAGCTTCCTTCGACATGATCAGCATCCACCTCGTGAAAAGCTTCTTCTTCAAAATGCTGATTAATCAGGCAAAATGGATAACGTTCCTCCTTCAAACGACGAAGTGAATCCAGCTCACCAGGCTCTTCTTTGGCACCGAGTACAATGCAAGCATCGATCTTCCGCATCTTAAACAAACCGCAATAATCCATGGGCTCCTCGGCATTTCGAAAGAGCATTAGCAGATCATAACCCTCTTCTCGCGCCTTACTCCCAATTCCACTTAATATTTCAGAAAAATAATAAGTGGAGAACAAGCGTGCATTTGGCAAATAAGGCATTACTACACCAAGGTGCCCGCTTCTTCTACGAGCAAAGCTCTGCGCGAGTGAACTAGGGGTATATCCCAGCTTGAGCGCAGCTGCCAACACACGTTCCTTCGTTTCTTCCTTGAGCGGACCTACGTTGTTTAACACACGAGAGACTGTGGCTTCTGAGACTCCGGCAAGCTCGGCAACCTCTTTACGGCTGGCGATAGAAATCCCTCCTACGAAAGCGTATTCATTAGATGTACGCGCGTACATTCTCTCATGAACCATGCCCTTCGTCAACCCTATTTTTGGATATTTATTAATAATAAATCCCCTAAATCGAATCAGGGGATTGAGATCATTTGAATTGGATTACTAACTATTCAGGGATTCCCCATTAACCACGCTTGCACATGCTTTAGGAATTTTCTAGTAGCAGGGGAAGCGTATTTCATGGAGTGTACAGCGATCCCAAGCGATCTAAAACTTCGTTCCTCCAATTCAAGCATGGTTACGTTATAATTTTGACGGGTTAACACAAGCTCTGGCAAAATACTAATCCCAAGCCCCTTCTCCACCATTGCCATAATGGCATAGTCATCACCCGCTGAAAACTTAATATTCGGTTTGATGCCTGCCTTATCCAGCACACGTCTGACATCATAATCTGAACCTGCCTTCGGGATGATGAAATCCTCCTTCGCAATTTGGGATAATGACAGAAACGGCTCTGCGCTAAGCGGGTTATCTTTGGAAACGATACCTAACATCCGGTCCTTTTTTAAGGGAATCACTTCGAACTTCTCACGGGTAGGCAGAGAAATAAAACCACAGTCAACAACTCCGGCCTCAATCCATTGTTCTACCTCTAAGTAACCCCCCTCCATTAACCTAATTTCTATATAGGGGTATTCACTGCGGAATTGCTTAATCATCCCTGGCAGCCAATGTACGGATACACTGGTAAACGTCCCAATGGTAATGGTCCCGACCTCTAGCCCATGAATATCCGCTACTTCCTGCTTCAATTGTTCATTCCACTTTAGAATTTCACGGATCGGCTGCAGTACTTGCTCACCGTTGACCGTTAATTTAACCCCAGATCTATTTCTAATTAATAACGTGAAGCCAAACTCCATCTCCAAGCTGCTAATCGTGTGGCTAATCCCAGATTGCGTAAAGCCCAGCACATCTGCTGCTTTGGTTAGGCTCCCCAGCTCCACAACTTTTAGAAAAATCTCATACTTATTAATGCTCAACCTCTATCCCTCACCTTTATAAGTTGCATAAGTTTTACTCATGTATCCTATGATAAACATTCAGTTACCTTATGTATAGAGCCGTATTATAATATGTTGAGTTGATGATAAAGAAGGATGATGACGAGATGAAACCGCTCAAAGCTGAGCTGCTGCTGTTAGTTGTAACATTATTTTGGGGCTCCTCCTACATATTTATGAAAATGGGTTTAGGTACATTAGGCGAATTCAATCTGATTGCACTCCGCTTCGGACTTGCTTTTATATTAGCCACAGTGATCTTCCACAAACGATTAAGACAAGTAGACATCAAAACAATAAAATATGGTGCTCTACTCGGATTCTTACTCCTCGGCGTGTTCACATGCATAACCTTCGGACTGAAGACTACAACAACCTCCAACGCTGGATTTTTAGTTGCCTTGACGGTCATTTTTGTACCGATATTAGATCGAGTTATTTTCAAAAAGAGAATCGCATCTGCGCAGGTTTTCGGCTCCATACTCGCTATAGCTGGAATTGGACTCCTTACCTTAAACGCAACCCTATCGATTGGGCCAGGTGACTTCCTTTGTATTCTTTCGGCGGTATTCTATGCGGTACAGATCTTATTTACAGGCAAGGCTGTAAAAGAGTGTGATTCTCTGAATATTGGAATCTTACAGTTGGGTTTTGCCGGAGGCTTTGCTTTAGTGTTATCTGCACTGTTCGAGACACCTTCGCTTCCTTCGACTTTACCGGCATGGATTGCGATCCTCGCACTTGGGATTCTCTGTAGTGCCTGTGGCTTCATCCTGCAACCCATTGCTCAAAAATATACTTCCCCATCACGCACCGGACTGATCTTCTCCCTTGAGCCGGTATTCGCCGCACTGTTCGGCTATTGGTTCGCCGCTGAAAAGCTATCGATGCAAGGATATGCTGGTGCAGCCCTTGTACTACTGGGGATTGTGGCCTCTGAGCTATTGGGTAAATTGTCTCTAACCCCAGCGTTGGTTCAGAAGAAACCAGAACATCTATAGATAGATTCTCTAATACAAAAAAGGCGTCGTCAGCTAGGCAAGCTGAACGACGCCTTTTTATCATCTAATCTTATGAATTAATGCCCCATCATCATTGCTGCATCCGCCTTCTGGCCTTCTTCGGAGGAGGAATCACTCGAAGAAAGCTTAGGCTTGCGCAGAATAATCGACATCAATACTCCGACTACAGCAATACAGCCAGACAGGAAGAATACATCATCGAATCCTAGAACTGCAGCTGTCAAAGGATTGCTCCCTGCTTCCAAAGCACCCATATGCACAGTGATTTGACTGGTCAGATAACCCGTCAAGCCTGCTACAGCAAAGGCCACAACCACCTGCTGTGCCGCTGCGGTAAGCGATGTAACACGGCTCACTAATTCACGCGGTGCTGCATTCAGAACATGTGTATTGAGTGGCATCATCGCTATACCCATTCCAAATCCTAATAAACCAAGATACGTCATAATTAAGTTTAGACTAGTATTTATCGTAATTCCTGACAGTAGGAATAAGGTAACCGTAATAATGCTCAGACCCACAAAAGCCAGCGGTCGTGCCCCTATCTTATCAAACAGTTTGCCGCCAAGCGGCATGCCGATTACACATGCTAAAGCTTGTGGAAGCAGTATTAATCCCGTTTCTAGTGGTGTATACGCCCGAATCTGCTGTAAGTATAGCGGCACGAACAGCATGGAACCAAACAATGCGGCCTGCATGACCCAAGTTAAAATAATGCCGCGGGTGAAATCTGAGGAGCGAAACACGCGCAGATCCAGCAAAGGCTGTTTATGCCGCAGTTCAACGATTATAAATAGAATTAGTGCAACGCCCCCAACAGATAATCCGAGGATTGCCGGAGTCGATGACCAACTATTCGCTCCACCTTCATTTACTCCATAAGCTAGCATAGAAAACGCAATCGGTGCCAGTATTATGCCTAATATGTCGAGGTTGCCTTTCCCAATCTTCTCCGTCCTAGGTAGGTACTTAACGCCAAGAATAATACCAACAATCCCAATCGGCACGTTGATCAGGAAGATCCAATGCCAGCTAACGTATTCAACAAGCCATCCGGACAAAATTGGGCCAAGGGCAGGAGCAAGCAGCATGGGAATCCCTAACATCCCCATAATCGACCCTCTTCGTTCTGCTGGAGCTAACTTAAACACCATAGCCATCCCAATAGGAGCTACCATCCCCCCACCAAGTCCTTGGATCACACGAAAAATAACAAGCTGCGAAGAAGTTTGAGCAACGGAACATAACATGGAGCCAAGAATGAACAACGTGAGCGTCACCAGAAACACTTGTTTAGAACCGAAGCGATCCGTCATCCAGCCTGCGAGCGGTATTACAGCCGCTAAAGCTAATGTGTACCCTGTAATCGCCCACTGAATCGTTTGGAGATCGGAACCGAAGTAGTCCACGAGCTTGGGAACTGCTACATTAACCACCGTACCATCCAGAATAACCATTATCATACCGACGATAATTGCAAGAAGCGGGGGGATGATAGCTCTTAGCGAGAATGGTTGTTCTTCTGTTTGGCTACTCCCAGTTATTGATTTTGTCATCCAGTGCTCCACTCTTTTCTCTAATTTAGTTAAATGCTTTAACGATTATTTCAAATTTTAATTTACCTTCGATGAAGGCGAAAGTCAACAAATAAAACCCTTTTTTACAATAAAAATACATTGTATTTACGTTCCTCTCAGAATGTTAATCCAATCAAAAAAGACTATGCATGGTCCCCTTAAGAAATTTCCTTAAGGAACGTACGCATAGCCTGTTGTGCCTGAAACGGTATCATTAATATTCTTTCACTAAATGGAAGGAAGGTTTCCCTTTAATTCAATAATCTTACCAGACTTATTAAGAACAAACTCCAGAGAGGCTTCAGTCACAGCAAAGCCAAGTACACATTGTATGGACACTTGATCTTCTTTTTGACTACTTTCCGTAGACTTTATGCCATGATAAGTACCCGCTCGTGCCGTAAATTCAGCCCAATATTTCTGTAAACCCGGGACGGAAAGCGAACGCTTCATTTCATCACTAAAGAATCGATTCTCTAATTCTTGAAATTGTCCAGTGCTTAGCAATCCAGCGATCACACTTGCTGTAACCTCAGGCGCATAAACTTCCACTAGATTAGCGTCAGCATTATAGGAGGTAACTAGTCCTATGCTAGTGAAAAAAGAGAGGGGAACATATAAGTGTTCCTTCTTAAACACAACATTATCCTTAAATTCTATTTTCTCTTTATCATTAATGGTAATATGGTCGTCTCCTACCTTATACTCAATCTTTTGTTTGACTCCAGTTAAGGTAATGGTGTCCGTGCTTTTTTGATAAGTGGTTTGATATTTCAAGACGCTTGTTGCTTCTCGAAGGGGAATCATTACCGTAGAACCGTTAGGATAGGCTGAATATTGATCTGCTTTTAGAACCTGACCGTTCAAAACTACCTTTACTTCACTTACATCTGCCCAAGCTGTAGAATAGGTAGTTCCTCCAAATCCATTTACCAATAACAGTACACTTAGCACTACAACAACCGCGATTTTGTTCATCCGTTCGAAACCTCCCTTTTTTTGACTATTAGTATTATGTGCGTTTCCAGCATCTGCTAATCCTAATGGTAGTCAAGCTCAACAAAAAAAGTGAATCGGTTCTTACATGGACATTCAAGTTCTAGGTTATTCCACTTTGAAGTCAAAGTATTGTTTAGGATAAGGTTCCTTCGTCAATGTAAAATGCCACCATTCCTTGCTGTAAGGTTTAAATCCCTGTTGTACCATTGCCTCTTTGAGGATCGCGCGATTTGCTTTCTGAGTCTTGTTGATTAAGGGTGTATCATAATAGGAGATGTCTCCGAAAAAATCAAACGGGCTGCCCATATCTACTTCGGCTCCCGTTTCTTTATTTACGATCGTTAAATCGATGGTGCTACCTCTGGAATGGCCTGATTTTTTAGCAATAAAACCAAGTTTAAATAGATTACGTTTATCCAGTCGCGGATAATATTGCTGTTTCATCTTAGTATCTGCGGCATTCTGCGACCATCTTACAAAATGATTCACCGCCGTCTGCGGGCGATAAGCATCATAGATTTTAAGAATATAACCTTTGTTCGCTAAATCCTCACTAACCGCTTTTAAAGCCGTTGCCGCTGTCCGCGAGAATATTGCTAAAGGCGCCTTATAACCATCCATCCGCTTCCCAACAAAATTGTTGTCCCCGTAGTAACGAATCTCGTATTGTGCCGTAGGAATCACTTCATCCAAATAGACAAAACCTTGCGGTAAATGATTTTTCTTCGCAAGTTGCATCTGCTGCAGCACGGAGTCCGTTGAAGAACCGACATAAGCGGCTTCTGCACTACCCATAAACATACTGTTTGTCCACAACGACAGCACAACTGCGAAAACTGCGATTCTTGTTCTTCTTGATCCTATTCTCAATTCATCCAGCCTCTTCTCAGGTGTTGTCTTCACATACTCTAATAATTACGAGTTTACGGTTTCAACTAGAAATTTTTCTATTACTGGAGTGAATTTATTATTCGTGGAATTAAGTAATTGTAGTAGCTTTTCTAAAATCGAAAGAATTCTAGTATCAACCTTGCTATTTTTTAGTGCATTTTCATACGCCTTTTTTACTTCTGGCTTGATAACTTGCTCATCATAGTCGTATGCAGGTGTATTACTTGTTCCATATAATAAGCGAGACGTTGCAATAAGAAGTTCTTTTTGAAGAGCGGTTGAACGGTTAGAAGCAGGATATTTCGTCACAAAATCCTCTATTGCAAGCGCTCTACTCGTTAACTCGGTCCAACTGATTACTATCGCTGCATCAGATACACTCGGTTGATTAGATTCGGTGGCCATGATGTCAATATAAGCTGCGATGTCCTTCGTAACAGAAGGCTTAAAGATCTTAAATCCCTCATAATGCATCACCGGATAGTACATGCCCTCACTGGTCTCCAGCTTATATCCCTTATCTCGACCTTCAATTAACACATTGCGTACGTTGGAATCGTTGATCGTATTAAGAAGTGCGGTAAAGGTTAGATTTTTGTTTTTGGAAAAAGCACTATTTATCTCTTTCTGCATCTTGTCCGGAAAAACCTTTTCTGAGTATACAATTAAATGCGCCTTCTGTGCATTCTCGAGCTGAAGTGTCATCTGAGTCGCTGTCCAGGTATCCACTTCTTTGATATGGTTAATTAAATAATTACGTGCGTTAGCAAGAGATGTCGGCTTCTGTACATACTGCTGAAATTGATTATAAACGCCTGCAGATTCCGTTGCCGTGGCGGCAAGTACTGGCTCTATGCCCCAAGTACTTAATCCCGTCACTGAACCAATAGTTATAGCAATACTTAATAAGCTTTCTTTTTTCCAGTTCAATCCATGACCTCCTTTTGCCATATGTGTAATTGTACTTAATATATGGACATACGGGAAGATCCTGAATCTAACCTAGTACTGTATTCTCTTGGACGCCTCCAATATCCTTCCTGCGATAAATGCCCATCAAAAGTCCAATGGCAGCATATTCAAACCACACATGACTCCCATAGCTGAGGAACGGAAATGGAATTGATGTCAGCATCATTCCCCCGCTCAAAACAGCAAGACCGTAGGCAAATCTTATCGCAAGAAAAAATGCTAAGCCAACAACAAGTGCTTGTCCGTAAGGTTCACGAATCGCTCGTATCGTTGAAAGCAGCTTAATCAAAAGCCAGGTTATAACAGCTGCCAGAAGCAATCCACCCGCCCAACCAAAGCAATGGATCAGATAGACTGGCAACATATCAGAGTAGACATACGGCAGCTTTTGTTCTACTGATCCGAACCCGTGACCCCACCACCCTGCTGAACTTAAAACTTCACGCATGACTTGATAAATATACCCATAACCTTCCGGATCTAAAGAAGGGTTTATAGCATTTATGAATCTAGCCAGCAAGTAGTCACTTTTAATAATAAAAATCAGTCCAATTATCAAAAAGAACCCTAACAACACGACACTCTTTAACCAATCGCGAATAATCCATAAATACAATACGATTGAATAGGCAAGATACATCACTAACTCTGGAAGAGCATTTAAAGAGAGGAGAAACAAAGCGGGTAGTAACAGAATACCTACTTCGAACAACCCACTTCGCAAAGTTTTCTTGTTAGCTGCTTCCCTACGATTTACTAGAATCCCTGTTAGAGCGACAATCAGCATAAAAGGACGATAGGATGTCATATCAGGTAAAATCAAGAAAATCCTAGGACCATAGTTCATGCCATTAACTTGAGTCCCCCATAATATGCTCACTAAAATACCTATTAAGGAAGTACCATATAACACCCAAGAAAGTCCCTTTAATCTTCTGAAATCAATGAAGTACAATCCAAACATTAGAACAATTCCAATAAGTATATTAATCGACTGCCGTCTAAGCGCATTATCTAAAAAAGAACCTTTAACAATATCACTATAGCCAGCATCCACAGAGCCCATTCCGATCAAACTAATCGCGGACAACAAAGCTATAACGCCAAACAATCCCCAAGGAACTCGTGGTTTATGTATTTGATGAAGTTCCCTCCCTAACGTTTGCGGATTTCCCATTTGTGCAATTGCCCAAGTTATTGCTTCATCTCTAGGCATGCCAGTCGCTTCTTTTTCACAGATTAATTCTTCCAGATGATTAGCTAATTCTAGACGTATCTCGGGGTGAGTTTTTTTCGCTTTAATCTCTGCACATACTTTATCCAAAAATTTCTGCTGCCTCTCTTTCATCATATACCACCCTCTCCCAGAACAGAGTCAACTGCCCCTTTAAACAAAACCCATTCCGCCCTTTTCTCCTTGAGCTTCTCTTTACCTTCATCCAGAATTCTATAATACTTACGCTTCCTTCCGTCTACCTCCATCCAATAAGCTTCCACCCAACGTTCGCTTTCCATCGCATGCAGAATCGGATACAAGGTTCCTTCTTTCAAAGCAAAAACACCCTCTGATCTCAGCTCCAGCTCTTTGATCAGCTCATAACCATATAATGGCTTCTCCAGTAAAAGAGTCAGAATCAACGTGCCTGTACTGCCCTTCAGCATTTCTTTACTTACTTTCAACGGTCTACACCTCCTGATCTCTAAACTCCATTGACTACATCTGATTATCACGAATATTATTTAGCCTGTTATACCTAGGACAACTATACATCGTAAATCTATGTATGTAAAGTAGTAGCATAGAATGAAAGTGATATATATTCGTTAAATATATATTGACTCAATATATATTGAACTGATATATTGTGATGGCGATATACAATTTTTTCTAACTACTAGGAGGTTTTGTTTTGAACAGTCAGGACGTTATTTTAGGCATGCTTATGAAAGAATCGAAGACTGGTTATGAAATAAAACAGTTATTGGAGGATGTCTTCTCTAATTTCTATAGTTCTAGTTATGGAACGATTTATCCCACACTTGCTCGAATGGAAAAGGAGGGTTTGATCACTAAGGAAAATGTGCAGCAGGAAGGTAAGCCTAACAAGAATCTTTTAAACATCACGGATAAAGGAAGAGATAGTTTTAATGCCTATTTACAAGCCCCACTAGAGGCAGATAGTATCAAGAAATCTGATTTTATGATGAGGCTATATTTTGGTGAGTTTGTTGGGTATGACAAGGTGATTATTTGGTTGAAGCAAGCCCAAGAAGAATCACAAAATAAGTTAGACCAATTACTTGAGCAGCATTCGCTCCATAAAGATGAAATGCATCCAGCACAGATTATCTGTATCCAAATTGGCATAGAAGAATATAAAGCAAAACTCAGAATCATCGCCGATGGTTTGTTAAACATGGAGCAGTTAGTGCTTACGAAGTAAGTTTTGTACGTACCAAGTGAAGATGTAACGCTCAGAAAACTTTTAGGAGGAATTGTTAATGAAAACAATTTTTATAACGGGTGCTTCGTCTGGCATTGGGAGAACTACAGCAAAACATTTTGCTGAAAGAGGATGGAACGTTGTAGCAACGATGCGTTCACCTGAACAAGAAAGTGAACTTATTACACTTGATAATGTATTGGTTTTACAGCTTGATGTTGAGAAGGCAGAGACGATTCAACCTGCGTTAGCGGAAGCAATTAAGCATTTCGGTAAAATTGACGTCCTCCTCAATAATGCGGGTTATGGAACAATGGGACTTATTGAGGTAGCGACAGATGAGCAGATCAGAAGACAGTTTGAAGTGAACGTATTTGGACTTATCAGTATGACTAAAGCCATCTTACCCCACTTTAGATCTAATCAAAATGGTTTGCTGATCAATATTTCTTCTATGGGAGGGAAAGTAACCTTTCCTACGATGTCTCTGTATCATTCAACGAAATTCGCCGTAGAAGGTTTTTCTGAATCCGTATCTTATGAATTAGCATCACAAAACATCAAAGTAAAGTTAATTGAACCCGGTGCTATTCAGACGGACTTTGGTGGAAGATCGATGGAGTTCTTTTTTAATGAGGCATTAACAGATTATAAGCCCTTTACGACTGCATTTTTAGGTAAGCTGGGTGAGATGGAAAAACAACCTGACTATGCTTCACCTCCAGAAATCGTTGCGGAAACCATATATCAGGCCGCCACAGATGGGACAAGTCAATTCCGGTACATCGTTGGAGAAGATGCAAAAATGCTCATTCATATGAAAGAAACTACAGATGAAGAAGAGTATCTGACTAATATTGCCCAGCATTTTTCTTAAAAAGAAGTTAGGTGGAGGCCGCTTCTCTGTATTCTACTAGGGAGAGGCCCTTCTTTCTTGTTGTAGGCAAAAAAAGTCCCCTCCGATCGACAGTGATGAGTCCATAAGTTCATGAACTTTCACCACTATCTAGCGTAAGGGGATAACGGTTTACCTTATTTATTAATGCATTGAAGTATTCATTTTATGATTCACAACTACTCTTTTAATGAAGAAAGCAAGAATTAGTCCTACAATCGCCATACTCATTCCGAAAATAAAAGCATTTTGCACGCCTTGCGTGAACGCAGGCAACATATTCGCTGGATCGGCAGGATCGGCCACAGTTTTCAAATAATTCTTAGAACCTGCGGACATAATGCTGACCGCTAATGCGGTACCGATCGCACCAGCAACCTGCTGCAGCGTATTCATAATCGCTGTTCCATCTGGATATAATTCTAGCGGCAGCTGGTTAATTCCGTTGGTTTGTGCAGGCATAAATACCATCGACACACCAATCATAAGGGTAC
This sequence comes from Paenibacillus sp. VTT E-133291, assembly GCF_002264395.1. Taxonomy (GTDB): domain Bacteria; phylum Bacillota; class Bacilli; order Paenibacillales; family Paenibacillaceae; genus Paenibacillus_AQ; species Paenibacillus_AQ nitricinens. The sequence continues at coordinate 8,574 of NZ_NFVA01000083.1, read as the reverse complement.
TGTGAAGTACGATTACGAATACGACCGTAGAAGCTACAGTAATACTGGAGAAGAACCACAAGGCAGCCGCTGCAATAGTTAGACCCGGAATAACGAGCCATTTCGGACCGTACTTATCGAACATACGACCCATGATCGGGGACATCAATCCGTTAATAATCCCCCCTGGAAGTAGCAGCAAGCCTGCCTTGAACGCTGTATATCCTTGACCCTGTTGAAGATACATCGGCAGAATCAACATGGATGATAGGATAACCATCATACAAATAAATACCATAGCCACACCAATGGAGAACATCGGATATTTAAATGCTCGCAGATTAATCATAGGCTGCTTCATCTTCATTTGACGCAAACCGAATAGTAAGAGTGATACCACACCTACTACGATAGCTATGATCACTTTTGGACTTCCCCAACCAGCTTCTTCACCGGCGCTACTGAAACCAAACACGATTCCACCAAATCCGATTGAAGATAACACTATGGAGAGAATGTCAATCTTCGGCTTCGTAACCTTCGTTACATTTTGCATGAAGAGGATCCCGAATATCAATGCGATCACCAGGAATGGCAGTGACAGCCAGAAGATCCAGTGCCAGCTAAGGCTTTCAATTAGAAGACCAGCAATAGTAGGACCGATCGCTGGCGCTACCATGATAACCAACCCAATCATCCCCATTGCAGCCCCACGTTTTTCAGGAGCAATGATGATAAGGATGGTATTAAACATTAGTGGTAATAGGAGCGCAGTACCCATTGCTTGTACCACACGAGCTGTTAATAGAAACTCAAAATTAGGTGATACTGCAGCTAGAAACGTTCCAAGTATTGAAAAACATAATGCAGCAACAAACAACTGTCTAGTCGAGAACCACTGAAGCAGCATTCCCGAAATTGGGACTAGAATCCCCAGTGTAAGCAGATAAGCTGTCGTCAACCATTGTGCTGTTGCTGGAGTAATTTGAAGGACATTCATAAGATCACTTAAAGCTACATTTAGTGCGGTTTCACTGAACATTCCGATAAATCCTGCAAGTAGTAATGAGACTAAAATCGGAATGGTTTTAAACTTCTTTACTTCATTTTGTTGCTTTCCTTGCATAGTTGCTTCCACTCTTAATCCTCCTGATATTCTTATCTATTTTTCTATATCTAACCAAGTATTGCAGGGATAATCTTTGCCGCCGCGAGAAGCGGTTGTTCATCCCTTAAAGTCAGCGTCTGAAGAAGTGCTCCTTCAAATAATGAGACTATTACTGAAGCCTTATCGGCTGCAGTGTTGCTCTCCACACCTTCTTCCAGAAGGCGTTTCTTGATCACATCCTGCAAGTCCATAAACACAGATTTACATGCAGTCCGCAGCTCCTCACTAATACAAGAGGTCTCCGCCGCTAACCAAAAACTGAACGGAACAATCCCCTCGAATGAGGATTCTACTGCATCTTTAGCCATTCCTAGAATGAAATCCTCCATCGCTTCAGCAGCATTATTGCCACTCACCAAATGATGCTTAATCTTCTGAGCAACTATTTCACCAATTCGGTTAATGCATGTTAAAACCAGCTCTTCTTTGCCGTGGGGGAAGTAATAATAAAGAGACCCCTTCGGTGAATCGCTGTCTTTAATAATCTGATTTAGGCCTGTTGCATGATATCCCTGAGAAAAAAATAATTTCGAAGCGGTGTGGAGAATCGCCTCACGCGTATTCGGCTTGTTCGACAAGCTGACACTTCCTTTGTATTATAACAATTGGTCTATATAATAGAACCATATTTTAAAGAGATATGTCAACATATAAATTACTTAAATTCAAAGTAATCTACTTCCCATTCCCTCAACCTCAGCGTATACTATAATTATTCCAATGAGAAAGGTGTGAATAAAATGCAAGACGTGCCCAAAGGAATTCCACGGCCATTAGTAAAGACTAATCAGGCGTTTATCGTCATTTCTGTAATATTGACATGGTTAACAGGACAGCACTGGATACTAGCGCTGCCCTTGTTTGCCGGATTGCTCGGACTGTTGTTCGGTTATAATCCTATTATTAAGCTAGCTGCCAAGTTTCTGACAAAAGAACGTTCGCACTATGTACTCGAAGACTGGTCACAACAACAGTTTAACCAAACCATTGCTGTATTCTGCCTAACAAGTGGTCTAATCAGCTTTATCGCGGGCTGGACGATTGCCGCCTATATTTTCACTGCGCTTGTTGCAGTGGCAGCCACTGTAGCCATTCTTGGTTTTTGCATCGGATGTTTTATCCATTATCAGTGGAGAATGTACAATTATATACGTAAACAGAGCAGCACACATTAAACTTTTTAATGTTTCTCTTCTCCAACAACATCCCAGCGATGGCGAAATTTTAGAAGCCTAGGATGTAGTGATGAAGGGGCGGCTGGCAGCAATAACCGAATCTTTACAATCCACTCTTCAAAAGAGGAATACGAGGCAAACTGATTCGCCAGCTCAGGTGTTAAATACAAAAAAATCGGCGAAGGATAGATTTCTGCAAGATGTCGAAGCGCAGAATCAAGCGGAGTATATTTCTTTCGCTTCCCCTCCAAACTCTCTATCGTGATGAAGCTAAGTCCTTGATCCCTCTTCCATTCATGCAGCCGGTCCTCCCGCTTATAATAAGCGCTCACCGGCTCTTTGGTCATCCGTCTCACCGTTTCTTCATGAAGCGGATATAGCACTAGCTTAGTGAAACGCCGATCGGTGGCCGTTTTTGCCGCGATTACAAGCTCCTGATCTGTTATATGTTCAAAAGAATCGTAAAACACTAATGTCCCTTTACGTTGTTCAACCGGTGGCTCATAGCCGTAGGGAACATGCTGAATGTCTTTCCTCAATGAAACCCCTCCTGCTTGTTCTATTTATAAATCATATCATGTGACAATAGCAGGGCTATCATTCTTATCTTGCAGTTGAAGCAGTTCTCACTTCCCACCCGCCTCAACAATCCCCTGCTCTATCCCAAGCTAATTTAAATTCCGCTACACTCTGATACCGCTGCTCACGCTCCAGGCTAACCGCCCGTAAAGCAATATCGTAGTGCGCTTGGCTCGCTTCCCATTTTGCAAACGACCGTTCGGAGGCTCTTCCTAATAGAACAAATGCTGTTGCGCCCATATTGAATACATTGGTAACTTCATCAATCGGTGCATCCAAGATAAACTCTTCCGGTGACTTGAATCTGGATGAACCCCAGAAGTTCTCTCCCAGATCATTTACAGTTGGCTTAGGTCTATAAAAATCAATATCACAAATCCTTGTTTCATCGTTCGCGAAATTATAAAGAATACTTCCATCGTAAAAATCGACAGCGACATAACCCTGCAACTCAACATGTTCATGAAACGCAAAAATTACGTCTAAGGACACTAAACGTTTTTCAACAGATAATTGCTTATAGCGGTAAAAAGGCGATTCCGGATGATTCAACTTAGCTTCTCCCGAAAACAGCCAATGCGAATGTAAACATTCACCTTCAAACCATTCAAACACCGCTGCATATCCCGCTCCAACTTCAAAGTGTGACACCAGATTGATCAGCGATTTAGATTCAAGTTCATTATACAACGGAACAGCTTTAATCAAATTATCAACAGCATCTGAGGGGTTCCCATCATAAGTCAAAGGCTTCGCTCCAGCAAATTTCACAAAAACCTTCTGACCCTCCTTCTCCACCCCAAAAGAAAGATTTCCCGAGTCCTGCTGATCGAACACTTTGAACACCCTGCCAAGTTTAGATAACCAAGCAAAATCACAAGGCTCTTGCAATTGAAAAGTTACTGCATCGATTTCGTATGTAAAATATTTTTCGCTCAAATGTACCTCCGCATTTACTAACCTAAGTTAGCTCTATTTTCATAAAAATTCCGGCGATGATTGTTTCATGAGGACCTGTTCTTTTGACAATTTCATACGGCTTAAATCCTAACCTGGAGTATAATAACATCCCTTTAGTATTCACATTATGACAAACCAGATGTAACTCTTGAAGCTGTAAGTCCTCTTTAGCAGCAGCAAGCATGGTACGAATCAAATACTCCGCGGCTCCCTTACCTCTATAATCTGGTGAAACAATAAGATTTCCTAGCCAATATAAATCTTGTTCTTTTTGGTAATATAAATTGGCGTATCCAATGACTTGGCCTCGTTCATTTAAGATCACAGTTTGCTTTTCCCTGTCTTGTGCAGCCTGCTCTAATTGGTCAGAAGTAAGCGGATATTCCAGCTTAGGCGACATAAAGAACACTTCCATTGAATCTTTAGGAAAAGCACATATTGTGGCATAGTCCGCAGATGCGGCTTTTCGATAACTGTACGTCATTCCGTTTCCTACCTTCTTAACTTCAATCATGTTCTTGCTCGATATTTAAGCACTAGAATAATAACCAGCAGTACAACACATAAGGACATCGTATTCGTAATCAAAAATGCTAAACCTACCCCAGTAACCGCCAAACTGATCGCATAAGCTTCCATAAGACTAATCCCAAGCAGCATAAGCAAATACGACTTCAAATTTAAATCGGCTACGGATTTGGACTTCAAGATCTGAACAATCTGAGGAATCCATCCTACTGAAAGAATCACTCCACCTATTAATTGCATGATTGCAAACATAAGAGCACCTCCACGGATTTTATTACTGTTGTATTCCGGGCGGCTCCGTCTGGTTCCAATCTATGTCAAAATAAAAATAACAAGCAACGTTCAGTTACTCTGCTTCATGAAGCTTACTATACAAATAAGAGGCGGCACCAATCGTTCCGGCCCGACTCCCAAGCTCTGCTTGAACAATTTTACACTTACTGCCAGATAGCTTCAACGTATGCTGATTTACAGTTTCTCTAACAGATTGGAGCAATTTATCGCCCGCTGCTGCCATCCCCCCACCTACAATAATAAGATCAGGGTTAAGCATATTCACTACATTTGCTAATCCAAAGCCAAGTATAGTTCCAGTCTCCTGCATGACCTCCATAGAGAGAGCGTCTCCGAGTTCGTAGGCTTCAGATATCATTAGCGCGGTAATTTGCTCTTCTTGATCATTAGTCCAGGTCTGAATCATGCTGGCTCGGCCTTCCTTCAGCTTCTCTTTAAAAGTGTTCACCATGCCAACCGAAGACACATACCGACCCAAGCAGCCACAGCTCCCACATTTACATGGTCGTCCATTTCTGTACATATTCATATGCCCAATTTCACCAGCGCTATAAGATGTGCCGTAGATTACTTTCCCGTTGTTCACGATACCCGATCCTAAACCCGTTCCCAAAGTAATCAGAACTAGATTGTTGTAGCCTTTGCCTGCACCTTGCTGCCATTCTCCATACAGATTTACCCTTACATCGTTATCAATAAAAATAGGAAAATCGTAAAACTGCTTCATCTCGTCAACAACATGTACTTGCTCCCACCCCGGAAAATTCGGCGAGAAAAAAGAAATGCCCGCTACCGGATCAAGTAATCCGGGCACTCCGATTCCCATACCTTCTACTAAATCTAGCGAAATATCCGCTTCAACCGTAATCAAACGTACTGCATCTCTAATCCGTTCCAACACATGTAATGGACCTTTAGCAGCTTCTGTTGGCGTGGATACTTCTTTTACTGAAATAAAATCGTTATCATAAATTCCTGCTTTAATATTCGTTCCACCGAGATCAATTCCTATCATGTAGCGTTTCATAAGACCTCCAGAATTAGAAATAACTTCACCTTTCATTATGAATGTCTGAAAGCTGAAACTATAGAGGGAACATTCATGTTAATATGATAAAGTTCCAACATTTCTATTATAAATGACTACAACTAACTGTCGCTTCTGCTTCGGCTAACATCAGTCTGTTCACACCCATCTTAATCTGATTCTCAGTGAGATTAGAATAGCCAACCAGAAACACAGGTCCCTTAGGTTTACTCTCCAGAAAATAAGAAGATGCAGGATATACGCGAACTCCGTAACGGAGCGCCACTTCAGCTATACGCTTCTCTTCGGCATCCGACTCCAGCTCTATCAGTAAATGCAGTCCCGCTTCCTCACCATAATATCGCACACGACTCCCAAATTCAGTATTCAAGCTGTCTACTAGACAGGCTCTACGAGAAGCATACAGCTTTCCCATCTGTGTAACATGCCTTGCATAGTGGCCATTCTGAATAAATTCAGCTAACGCTTCCTGATCCAAAGCAGAAGACATGCGATCTGTAATCCATTTAACGGCCAAAAAAGGTTGAAGCAAAGCCGGAGGCAACACAACATAACCTATCCGCAGAGAAGGAAATAATACTTTACTAAAGCTGCCTACATAAATGACTCGACCCTCAACATCAAGACCAGCAAGCGCGGATAATTTCGGACCCTCGTACCTATATTCACTGTCATAATCGTCTTCAATAATAAAAGCATGATTAGCCTTCGCCCAATCCAACAGCTGAACTCTTCGTTTCAAGGACAGTGTCGTCCCAAAAGGAAACTGGTGAGAAGGCGTAACATAGACTAGCTTTGGGGATTTTTTAAGATTACCTTCTTTATCGTTATCACTGTTTGTTTGGATCTCTTCCACACAGATGCCATCTTGATCTACTTTAACAGGTATGACCTCTACCCCAGCAAAAGAAAATATTTCACGCACAACGCTATGTGATGGATCTTCAACAATGACTTGATCACCTTTAAATAAGAAAATCCTCGATAAAATATCAAGAGCTTGTGTAGCTCCAGAAGTAATCACGATTTGTTCTGGAACAACGGGCATAGACCGCGTGGAACGTAATAAACGAGCAATCTCTCGGCGTAGTCCCAGTGAACCCTCCGCAGGGCCATAACCTAAAGTATCCGGTGAGGCACGGCGGCAAGCATTCATAAGAGCTTTTTGCCATTGATCCATAGGAAACGCGTCCCAAGCAGGTACACCATGTCGAAAATCGCAAAACACCGGGTTCAAATGATCAACTTCTCTAGTAGAAGGAGGATTAAGCGTAAGGATATCAGGTCCCTTCGTTATAAAATTGTAAGGGCTCTCATAATCTTTTGTAACTTTCTCCTCCAACGTCAACTCCGCAATAAACGTCCCCGCCCCTTTTTTCATCTCCAGATACCCTTCTGCCTGTAGTAGCTCATAGGATTGAAGGACCACGCTTCTGGATACGCCAAGCTGATTGGCCAAAGTTCTAGACGGAGGCAGGGGGTCCCCCCCGCTTAAAGCTCCTGAATGGATAGCATTTCGAACTTGCTCGTAAATTTGACGGCTAAATGGTATCTGTCGTTCTTTATCGAGTGTGATCAGCAAATCATGCTTCATAAGAGGTCCTCCCCTTCTGTTCCGACTTTTGATTTAAAAATATAGGGTTAGCATTTTTACGAGTATTGCTGCGGAAACAGAGCCTAGAATCACGAAGAGCAGCGGAATTTTTCTAATTAATACCAGTATAACAGCGACAGTCCCTGATGCGATACCCACAAGATTAACATCTGGGTCTACCTGAATGATTCCAGGTACCGTTAATGCACTAAGAACCGCTATGGGCAAATACTCCAGCAGCCCTTGGACTTTGGAAGAACCATTCGTATGGTTCGTAAGCAGTAAAGGCACAAAACGAAATAAAAATGTAATAACAGCCATACCTACGATGATTAGTATAGTCATACGGATACCCCCTTCTCCGCTTTGACTTGCCCTTTAATTAAGGAACCTACTGCCATGCCGATCAACATAGCTATAAGAATCGAAGAGTTTCCCAGCAAAGGGTTCAGTAGCCAAGATGACCCCGCAGCTGATATACATATAGCCATATTCCGTAAGCTGCCTTTCAATTGAGGTACAACAAGTGCAATAAGTAAGGCATATAATGACGTGTTTAGCGCCGGTAAATATAAAGCTGGGATATAGGAGGCAAGGGTTATCCCCGAAGCTGTTGCTATCAGGTTAGCAACATAGGGAGGGATTTGTAGACCTAGCAGATAAGGAAGTGCTAAGGGCTGGTTCGTTTTTTCATTCTCCGTTTTACGATTTACTTCTTCTCGAGGGATCATACTAACGGCATATACCTCTTCTGTTAAACTGAAGCCAATCCAAGTTCTCGCTAGTACACTGATGTTACGATTTAACTGCCCTCCAAAGGATAAGCTGATAAACAAATATCTTAAGTTAATGATCAGGGTAAGCAGTAAAATCACTGGAGCGGCTGCTCCTGCGGCAAGCATTTTTACTCCGATAAATTGACTAGCCCCCGCAAATACGAGCGCTGACAATAAGAATACTTCCAGACTTCCTAGACCTAACCCCTTACCGACCAATCCAAACGTAAAGCAAGCTGGGATAAATCCTGCAACAATTGCGATAGAATCTTTTAGCCCTGTTCTAAACATTACTTTCTGATCATTCATAAGTTTTTCTCTCCCTTATCGTTGTTACTAGAGAGAGCATACTTGGATACAGTTCCAGTGGAAATAACCACATTGGTGCGTATGTACCATACCAATTTCTTTTCTCACAAAAAAAGACCTGACGTCGTCCTTGGGGTAGAGTTACAAGCTGAGTACATCCGTAA
>NZ_NFVA01000197.1 GCF_002264395.1 Paenibacillus sp. VTT E-133291 | reverse complement strand
AAGATATTGGAGCAATAAGGCTCCGCGTCCCAAACGTATAAGACGCGATAAACTGGACGGCCAGACATATTAGCGCCGACGGGCCTCGTACGGGGAGGAAATACGATGGAAAACGCAATTAAACGTTCAGGATATCCGATGAATCTACAGCTTTTTGCAGAAGGTGATTCAGATCCGTCCGGCCAAACGCCAGACCCAGACCCAACGCCAGATAAGACGTTCACTCAGGCGGATCTAGACCGCATTGTTGCCGACCGTCTCGCGCGTGACCGGAAAGGCCGCGAAGATTACGACGATATCAAAACAAAGTTGACTGTTTTAGAACAGGCGGAGGCTGATCGTGACAAGGCGCTTACTACTGCAAATCAACGGTTGATTGACGCGGAATTTAGATCGCTGGCGCGTGAGGCTAATATACCAACTGACCGCCTGGCAGCAGCGCTAAAACTAGCGGATTTGACGGCCGTTACGTTGGATGACGAGGGGAACGCGGTTGGCGTGAAGGAAGCGGTTGAAGCGTTGGTCAGCGCTAATGCTTATCTCATTGAAAAGACGCAGCCGAAACCGATCGGCGGTGCTAGTGGAGGTAAGGCAGACCCTCCGGATAGAACGAAAGAACAAATGCTTAAGGACGCTGCGGAGAAGGCTCGCAAAACCGGCCGAATAGAAGACCGCATGGCGTATTCAGCGCTTAAGGACGAACTGAACAAGTAGCTAAAGTCGCGAGTAATTGGCGGCTTATTTTATTGCGCGGATTTATCCGCAGCACACAAAACAGGGGGAAATACACAATATGCCTAAAATTTATAACTCTTCACTAGTCGGAAAACGCGAGTCCGTAGCAGACGAGATTCTGTTACTCAATCCGCATCAAACTCCACTCTTGAACTTGCTGGGATTCGCAGATCCAATCAATGCGGTCGAACACATTTGGTACGAAGACGAGATGTTCCCGGATGAAACCGCGACAACAGCGGCAGCGCTTGTAGGTGCAACCGCAGTCGTAGTCGCTGACGTAACGCCATTCCGTGTCGGGTCCGTAGTCAAGATCGTCGATGAGCTTTTGTATGTGTCCGCAATCGACTCCGGCACTAAAACGCTGACCGTTACGCGCGGATACGCTTCTACTACTGCTGCTGCGATCGCGTCTGGTGCAAAAGTCGAATTCCTGTTCGAAGAAGGCGTAGAAGGTGCAGACGCTCGCGCAGCTCGTTTCAAGGCTCGCGTACGTAAATCCAATCTTACGCAAATCTTTACTGATACGGTTGATCTTTCCGGGACCGCACAGGCCACCGCACAACACGGTGTAAACAACCTGTACGAATATGAGAAGCAGAAGAAACAGCTTGAACTTGCGCTCCAATTGGAGAAAGCTGCGATTAACGGTATTTCGTATGAAAACGGCCAGGTTCGCCAAATGAAGGGTATTCGTCAGTTTATCAACACTAACGTTACCAACGTAGGTGGTGCGTTGACCCTGGGGGCAATTAATACGCTAGCTCAGACCGTCTATGATGCGGGAGGTTTCGCCAACGGTGGGAATTACAAAGTCATGGTAGCCGCGAAGCAGAAGATTGCTTTGTCTGGTACAGACTCTAATAAAATCACACTGACCCGTGGTGAGAATGTTCGTGGGCAGGTGGTTGATTTCGTCGTAACTGATTTCGGTCAGTTTGAGGTCGCTCTTAACCAAAACCTTGCCTCGGATGAATTGTTCCTTGTGGACGCTAATCGAGTTAAAATCCACCCGTTAGCAACCCGCGAGTTCAGTCACACATACCTCGGTCTGCAAGGCGACTCGATGAAGGGCCAAATCGTAGGTGAATACACGTTGATGCTCGAACAGGAAAAAGCGCATGGCCGTCTGAAAGGCCTGTCTTAAGATAACGGAGGTGTGAGATGGCGACATACGAATCGCGCTATCAACAACTCGGATTTTACGTAGATGGAGGCTTCCGCAGATTTAGCGGAGGCCTTTTTCATACGGACGATCCCGCTGAGATAGTCGTACTCGACACGATAACTGACGTTGTACGGATCGACGAAAAAGTACCGGAGGAACCCGTTAAGCCAGCGCCTAAACCGCGAAAGGCTGCGAATACCTCCGCAAAATAACGGGAGGTGGACGTATGGTTTCTGTAGAAGATGCAACAGCGTATATCAACGTGAACTGTATATCGATTGAGGATTGGACGGACGCAGACGACGCCAAAAAACTACGGATAGTTAACGTG
>NZ_NFVA01000187.1 GCF_002264395.1 Paenibacillus sp. VTT E-133291 | reverse complement strand
TTATATTTTATAAAATATACTTTCACCATTAAGGAATGGACGACAATACTCTGCGCATAATTTAGGCATTTTTTCACGCATCCAGGCATGGACATGTTCATTCTCCAACTGGAAGACGTAATACCCGATAATAGCGACCAGCATAAAACCTTCAAGCTGCAGTAGATCATTCGCTGTATTTTCGTGCTCTCTGTAATATCCCTTAAGGAAAGTATCTCTTCGATCGGATGGCAGCATCATAGCTCCCATGGCAACATCAAGCAAGGCATACCCGGTTCCGAAAAAGCCAAAATCAATAAAGCGCGCCTCTCCTTCGGTTGTGATGATGATGTTCCCCATACACAAGTCCCCATGAATAAGGTCAGGGCCAGCCTCCCCGCCATGGTCAACCAATCGGAAGTTAATCAATTGCAGCGTTTGTTCAATGACATTGGCATCAGAAGATGTAAATAGATTCTTTTTCACACCCGAATGGATCACACGAATCATCCGTTCATTATAGGCTCTGCCTTGACTCGGACGAATCTTTATATCTGAATATTTGTACTGCCGAAAAAAAGTATGCAGCTCTGCTAATTGCAATCCCAGTTTTTTTACCAGTTCAAGATTGTTAACATCATTCTTAATCATGTCTCTTCCATCCAGCCAGGTTAGGACAGAGCAGTTCAAAAGCTCACCTTCGTATTCGACGATCGTAATTAATTCACCATCTTTGTTTCTTATAGGAGTCTGTATTTCGTTGATGCTCCAGCTTCCCAGCTCCTCAAGCATTTGCAATTCTCCAAGAATGCCGTCGTATGTATGCTGCAGACCTTTCATGTCATCTATAAAAGGGTCATGAATGCGAAGTAAATATGATTTTCCCATTCTGTCATTTACACGATATGTTCTGTTCTCGTTATGCCTTAAAAAAATAATCTCAGGTTGTTGGATATCGTCGTATCTACCTAGTAAGTCCAAAAGTTTCTCGTTCGTCATAAGGACTCCTTTAAAAAAGAAGGATTTTTTTATTCAATTTTGGTATAAAGTATAAAAGAGATACCTTTCTTTTCATTTCAAGTCTCCTTGGAGATATTATACGCGTCAGTTGAATCGATGTTGTACCAAGGTTCTGTCCCCCATACGGATTCTCGGGCAACATATACTAGCTCTTTATCCTTACAAATAAAAATATCTTTTGGAATATCCTTATACGAATCAAACAGGTGTTCAGGTAAAATTGCAGCATCAAATGCCCAAAGTCCCTCTTGCTGACCTGACACTAACGCCTCCCAAGGCGCTCCATCCATAGCTTCATTTGTGAAAAACACTCCAGTTTGTCTAAACTCCTCAGAGAACTTAGTCATAATCCGCCAAATCAAGGATTGATATTGGCTTCGTACTTGTCCTATTCTCCAATCGTGTTCTATCTCTTCTGTCCAAAACAAGATACTAATTTCCAGATATGATTCTTTTAATTCCTCAATAACTTTAGGTGTCCAGCCTAGTACATATGGCCGTAAATGGAGTTGGAACCCGTTATTTTGGTACAACTGAGTCTCAGCATCGCCACCAACGTACATAAAACCATTTTCTGAAACTTCCCATTCCAGCTCACTATTAAAGTATCTAGAATCAAGTCCCAGCGAGTTTATTACTCCTGAAAAGAGCCTGATAACGTCTTGGAAATTGAATTGATCACATATTATATAAGTTTGGATTTGAGAATATTCTGGCATGAGAACACACCTCTTGGGATCAATGGTCTTTATTACCATTATACTCCATTGTGTTCGCCTTCGGCACTGCGCTAAACTGCCCATTAGTTGAATAGCCGCAGATTTCTAAAAAGGGATTTACCGCAATAATATGCTAAAAAATCGTCGATACATTTCTCTCTTGCTCTCGCCGCGGAGTTGTGCGTATATTTGCGCGGTTGAGGCTTTCTCATGATTCAGCATACCTTGATGAAATCCAATGAGGCACCGTTATCAAGGAGTTTACACACATAGGTATGTCGAATTCGATGCCCTAGACTGCTTGGCTTCAAACAATCTGCTTGTTTCATCAAATATTCCTTCAGTATAGTCAACGTAATCTCCGCTATCTCGGTATCGCCTAGTTCCGTCATTAGCATTTTTGTTCTGAAGAGTGTAGGCGTTCAATGTTCTCGGACTATAGCGTGTCCCTTTAGTTCAATCATATCAACTCTGAGATAAACATTGGTGTAGCTCCATCCTCTGTATTAAAGCCAAATTTATTATAGAAATCCACTGCATGAGGATATGAAATTAATACTTTTGTTTTACATCCTTTATATCTTTCAAGCATTATCTTCATCATTTCCTTACCTATACCTATACTCTGATAACTCGGATTAATAAGCATATAATGAAAATATACCGTTAAAACACCATCTGACAAAGCATTTATTAAACCGACAAGCTTTCCTCCTTCCCAAGCAGTAACAAGTGAATGAGACCCTCGTATTGCTTGTAAAAGCTCGTTTGGATACTTGCCAGACTCCCATTCTACCGAAAGAAATAACTCTTGGAGTGCATCCTTAGTGATATCCTCTTTGCTTGAAGCGTAATAAATACTCACCCCTATACCTTCCTTTCATAAAACTAACTACGGCACAACATCTGTTTTAAACTCCCATATTTCGATGGTTTTGCAATCCTTACGAAGCCATAAAATAAAACCGACAAAGCAATTTCGGATTTTTCAAAATGAATTATTTACCTCAATATACTATTAAAAATATGTATAGAAAATGGATTAACTGAAGTGGAATTTGCATTTAATTACATTAGAGAATTCATGAGAATACTTCTTTTACTTAAGCATAAGAGGCTTATATCGTTAATTTTCCCGTTAGCGTAATTGACAGCTATACGCTCAACGCTTTAAGTGGTTTGTCTAAATACTTGTAAATTCCTTACTCCATTCTTCGAATGTCGTTAATCGAATCTTCCTTTATTTCGGCTGAGGTCCCATCCCCGTTAACCTCCCGTTAGCTTAATAGAAAAGAAGAGCTACCTACCTTATAGGAAGCTCCTCCACTAACGTTCTCCGTAAACTCAATGACTTATCTAAAATCGGAATAAAATGCTGCTAACGTTACAAATATCAGAATTGGTGGACTCCGCCTTTACCGGAAATTCTCTACACACTCATGTAGAAAGGTGTCTAGCGTTCGTGGCTCTCTGCCGAGCAAGCGCTTCACAGTG
>NZ_NFVA01000230.1 GCF_002264395.1 Paenibacillus sp. VTT E-133291 | reverse complement strand
GGGGAAATAACGAATGGCTCAAGATTTCAAAAAGATCGAAATAGGTCCAGCAATCGTTGAGTACGGAACTGGTCCGACGATGGTGAAATTCGAAACGACAATCGGAGGAGTTGCCTTTACTACTGAGACAACGTATCGCGAACAGAAGACGGATCAAACAGGCGAGACCATCGTCGGTAAGCGTATAACTGGGCGTAATGTTAGCGCGACGATACCGTTCGGAGAGTACGACCTACCGACTATCCCGAAGATCATGGCAGGTGCGGAAGTCGTAACAGACGGCACAGACTCTAAGATTGTCGTTAAGACGGGTGTCGGTCTTAACTTGATTGACACTGCAAAGCAAGCTGTTATTAAGCCGCTAGCAAAACTTAACGATCCGAACTTTTGGATTACGATGCCGTTGGCGTATAGCGAGACGGACTTGTCTTACTCGTTCGACAATGAAACTGAACGTATTACCAACGTAACGCTCCGGTCAACTCCGGATGAGAACGGAGTTATTGCGATTCTCGGTGACGAAACAATCACGGCAACACCGTAAGTATCACGTTAAAGGGGCGCTTAATTGCGCCTCTATTTCT
>NZ_NFVA01000211.1 GCF_002264395.1 Paenibacillus sp. VTT E-133291 | reverse complement strand
CTCCTCTACGTAAAAAGAGCCCCGCAATGGATGCGAGACTCTTCGTTATTTTGCATTTATTATTCGGCAAGCTTAGCGTCTATTTCCGCTAATTGCGTTTTTAATCCGAGTAATTCCGTTCTCTGCTTAAGAACGACATTCTTATATTCATCAGCGGTCTTCTTTGCCGTTTCCGCAATTGCTCCGTTCGTGCTCATCTCTTTAGCTTGCGCTTCAAACATAGGGATTACATTAGTTTCTAAATCTGCTATGTTTGTTTCTAGCTTGGTTATTTCAACCGCAATCTTAGCACGGTCAGCCTGTAGTTCCGCTGATGTTTTCACAGTAGGAGTAACTACGTCCTCCATTATGATTTTCTTCCCTTCGACGGTTAATTTAGCGCCTGATGCTTCCGCAACCGAACGAACAGGCGCATAAGCAGTGCCGTTAATGATAATAGCGTCATCAACTTTCTTGCCATTCTTCTCTATAGTAAATAACCCTTGAACTTTTTGACCAATAAGACTTGCCGAATCTGCAAAGACAGTTACACCCGAAAATAGCAACGCGCCAACAATGACGCCGGAAATAAACTTTTTCATCTGATAACCTCCGTAATAGTATTTTCCTAATAGTACCATTACGAAGCAGATGTCGTAAACGTTCCGCCGCCACTTGTTGCGTTAGCTGGATTTCCGTGGTTATGATTTGGCACACTCACGGTATGTGTATGTCCTTTATCAGCTTTAGCGTCGATAGCTTGATAGATAGAGGTAATTACATCTTGTAGTGTTGTGCCGGAATTATTCATAAGCGTACCCCACGATGCAATCCGTACATATCCGCTAGAAGGGTTAAGATAAACGTTAGACCCTGATATCGTCGCATTACCGTAACCGCTAAAAATAAATCCGGAAGCCAGCGAGTTATATATTACCGACTGGTTACCGTTCGAGTTAAAGATAACCTTACTAACCCCGCCATCGAACGCCGGTATCTGAATCCCGTTATTTGCATCCGCATATACACCGAACGCAACGCTTGTCGGATCGATCACTACACGCGGATAAACGGAGGCAGACGTCTGTATCTTAGCGCCCGTTATCGTACCGCCCGTAATAGTCGTACCGCTAATGGAGGATGCGCTAATAAACCCGCTAAAGTCACCGCTCGTCGCTCGCATATTACCGGCGGTGTCTACCGTGAATACCCCGTTACCAACGTTAATCGAAGAACCGACGATC
>NZ_NFVA01000140.1 GCF_002264395.1 Paenibacillus sp. VTT E-133291 | reverse complement strand
TTTAGTAGAGGGTAATGAGCAAAACAACTTTTATGATGCACTTCAAACTACAGAAGAGTATATGGAGGTAATGCAGAACCCGACCGGATCAAAAGTAACTGCAGAAAGAGCAATTGATGCTATTGTGAACACTGATGCAATTACTAAGGTTCGTGAACGTTTAGTTCTTGAACATGGTAATGATCTTGCGCGCGCTTTCTTTGACAAAGAAATGCGAAATGTGATGGAGAAACAAATTATGCGCATCATTATTGATCAAAAATTAAATATGGATAAGATGAGCAGTAAAGAAATGGCAAAGTATATGTGTGACGAAATAATTGGACTTGGTCCAATTGAAGAATTGATGAAAGATAATAGTATCACAGAGATCATGATTAATGGTCCAAAAGAAATTTACATTGATAAGGTTGGATTGGGAATAACTCTTACTAATCTGAAATTCGACGACGAAGACCACCTACTTGCTATGGCGAAAAAGATGTTGAATATGGCCGGTGCAACAGTAAACGAGGCGTCTCCGATTGTAGATGCACGCTTACCGGATACACGTATTAATATCGTAATAGCGCCAGTATCTCGCAATGGTACAACAATTACAATTCGGAAATATCCTCCAATCAATATGTCTGAAGAGAAAATGATTGAAACTGGTTTATGCACTAAGGAAATGTTCGACTCTTTAAAGGTTCTGATTCGTGGAGGCGCAAATATCCTTATTGTTGGAGGGACAGGGGCAGGGAAGACAACAATTATTAAAAGACTTTGCGAAGAAATACCAGATAGGGAGCGCACACTTACCATTGAGGATACTGAAGAGTTGCGGTTAAAGCAGCTTTACCCTCTAAAACACTTTATTAGTGTGGAATGCCGGTTAACTGACAAGCCAGAAACAACAATTGATTTAGGTAAATTACTAAAAAACGCGTTACGTCAGTACCCATCAAGAATAATTGTTGGTGAAGTACGGTCAGCAGAAGCTTTGGACATGGTTGAAATTCTTAATACTGGTCATGACGGTGGATTAAGCAGTCTGCATGCGAACTCCGCTAAAGACGGAGTGATGAGACTGCTCCAAATGATTCTTCGTAATGGGCTACCACTTGATCCGGATATTATTGGACAAATGGTAGCAACTGCGATTGATATTATCGTATATGTTGAAAAAAAGGTGGATGGTACTAGACGCATCACAGAGGTTATTGAAGTTTTGGGATATAAAAATAATCAACCACTTGTAAATGACCTTTATAAGTTCGAGGATATTGATGTTGAATTTGATGAAAACCAGAAAATTAAAATTATCGGGCGACACATAAAGGGCGATAATTGTGTTTTTTCTAAGCCTTTAATAGCAAAACTCGTAAAAAAAGGGGTATCTAGAGACGAGTTACGTATGTGGATGCGGGAAGACGATTTTTCAAAGAAAGGGGCGTAATCATGTATAGAGAAGATCTATTTTATTATGTGGCCATAGGTATTCTATTTATTATTCTCTTTATTGTAATTCAGAAGAGCATGCCTGCTAGAAAGTATCGTTCATGGGCCATGCTTAAAACAGAACAGGAAGAATCTCACATTGAAGTTCAAGTGGAGAAAGATAAGAAGTCAAGATTCGGATTTCTACGCTTCATTTCCGTAGCAGATTTTGAGAGAGAGGCAGAAGAAATTGGATGGAAAGTAGGTAGCAAAGCACCGTTAATATTATATGGAAGCATGCTGATAGGATTTCTTGTAGGAGTATTAATGAAGGCACCTTTGGTCATGTTTTGTGGAGCGATTGGAGGTCCATGGTTATCTTGGTTTTACTTGAACACACGAAAGCAACAATTTGAAGATCAGTCAGAAGAACAAGTTGAAATTTTAATCGAAGCAGTAAGTTCAAGTTATGCAATTACTCGCAACTTAACAACGGCAATGGATAGGGCAACGGAAAGCCTTCAGGATCCACTTAGGAGTCAGTGGGAAATGTTAATGGTTGAATATAAAACAGGGCGCTCTTTAGAAATCTTGTTAGACGAGTTGTATGAAAAAATTCCTGTAAGTGAATTCAAGGTATTTGCTGCTGTGCTTCTTGTGGTTGAGAAGGCCGGAGGGGATGCTAGCGATACAATGAAGAAGGTGGCTGAGGTCATTATGAGTAAGCGTGTCCTAAAGGAAGAAGATCGCGTTGAATGTACCCAGCAGCGCCAATCACATCGAATGAATGTAGGGATTGCTATCCTCATTGTTTTGTTTTTTAGATTCGTACAAGCAGAGCAATACAACGATTTAATGAAGCTTCCAGCAGGACAAGTTCTGATTGCTGCAATGTTTCTGTACATCTTATGGTCCTTCCATAAAGTTAACAAAATGACCAAGATGTAATAATGGTTGATTAGTAAATAATAATTCGGGAGGAATAGAGGATGCTTCAATACGTGATTGCTTTGCTCTTTCTATTAGTTCTTTATTGGGCTTTTGCTTCGATTTTTGTATCTGAGAAGAAATATCGTTCACAAGCATATGTAACTAACGGTAAGCAGGCTACCTGGAAACAAGTAGCTGAAATGATGGAGGGCGCTGCGAAAAGGAAAGTCAAACTGTCTCATAACCAGAAAGACGTACTTGAAAAAATGTTATATAGGGTCGGTTGGAAAGAAGCACCTGAAGATATTGCAGCACAACAGCTGATGTTAGGTGGTATTGCAATGGTTGGCTTGTCCCTATTTGGTATTTTTAGCGGTTCAACCGTGCTTTTGTTTTTCGCGGTAGTTGCAGGCTTTGTATTTTATCGATATCCCGTAAATCGGCTTAAGAAAGCGGTAGCCTACAAAGAGAAACAAGCGAGTATTTATCTACCAGATTTCATCGAATTGCTTATATTATTATTTTCTGCAGGGTTAACACCTTATGAAGCCATTAAACGTGCTACTGAACAATCCCCAGACGTGCTACGGCTTGATTGTGAAAGACTGTCTAATGATTTAGATATTATGACTGAACAACAAGCATTAAACCGATTTGCTGAGAATGTAGGCATTGGTGCGGCGAAACGATTTGTTTTCGCCATGAAACAGGCGATGGATATGTCTAAAAAAGAAGCAAATCAGATTTTTAACAGACAGTCGGTATTAATGCGAGAAATGCGTATACAGAATCAAAGAAAGATTATCAAAGAGAGACCTGCTCGTTTACAGCTTATTAGTTCAGGTGTTTATGCTTTTGTACTTCTTCTTCCAATCGCGATAATTGGCGTAGCCTTCGTCAAGAGTATGGGAGCTATGATATAAGCTAAAATCAGAAATGGTAAAATGAGTTTTTTTTACGACAACTCTTCCGAGGCAACCCTTAAAGTGTTTCATTACAAAGTATTTTTACTAAAAAAAGATGACAAACTTAATCAAACTATTTGGAGGTTTTATCATGTTTAAGAAGAAGAATTTTATAGCTCCGTTAGCGGTAATTTTGGCACCAACTTCACTTAGCACTAGTAGCGCCTCTGCAGAAGAAAACAACACGGGTTCCAATAATTTAGAACGTAAAGCGGTAATCAAGTCAGTCCAAATTGGTGAGCAAAATATTTCTTATAAGGTTCGTGATTCCGTTAGCAAAGCTAAGCATCCAGATCGCACATTTTTATTGATTCATGGGGCATCTGCTAACCTATTGTCCACTGATTCATTGGCTGAAGAATTAGGAAAAAAATTCGAGAAAGCACAAATTGTGCAAATTGATCTACCTGCCCATGGACTTTCTAAAGGTCCAGTATTAAGCAGTGTGAACGATATGGCTGATGTTGTAGCTGAATTTGTGGAACAAGGCAGAGAATTCGGAGATTTCGCGAATGAAGTAGTGATAGTCGGTATTTCTATGGGAGGCTCTGCAGCCCAAAAGCTAGCTGTTAGAAATATTGAAGGCTTGGAAAAGGTTGTACTGATTAGTACTTCACCAGAATGGAAGCACTTCGGATTCCTAAGTGGTTATACAGGGGAAGAATTTAATAAAATGTACCCTGGCATGATTGAAGATGATTATGCCGTAAACACTACACCGGAACAACAAGCTGAATTCCATATGTGGTTTCCAAACTTGATTCCTGCAAAAGAAACATCACTCGGGGATATTCAAGCACTAATCGGATTTAATATTGTTAATGATCTGAACAAGATCACACAGAAGACGCTTATCATTCACGGTGATGGAGACCAATCCGCACCGTATGCGAATGCACAATTGATGGCTTCTACCATTAAAAAAGCGAAGTTGGTTACGATCCCTGGCGAAACGCACACATGGAGCATGAAACAACCGGCAAAAGCTGCGGAACTGATTTATGATTTTATTAAATAATGGTAGAACCGTGGGTCTATACCAGACTGTGAGCAAGTGGCTATGCTCTGGTATTGTTCCTAAGGGGATGATTTAATAATATGAACAACACTTCCAATTGCCAAAAATAAATCACAACCAATTTTAAAAGCGGCCTAATTTTGGCCGTTTTTTTTTCTATTAATGTAATATGTAATTTTATGATGAAAGGAAGATTAAATTGCAGACTCCAGAAAAACTATTGTGGATTATGGTATTTTCATTTTTTACTCTCTTTGTGCCGGATATGATAACTTACGCTAACTGGCAATGGAAAGCACATGAATTAACAGATTTTGCAGTAGAAACAATGTCTGAAAGTGGAGGAATGACAGCACAGGCAGAAGAGGATATATCAAAGAAAATGGCAGCAATGGGGATTGATCCAGCGGACTGGAGCATTTCATACAGTAATGGTATTGTAAAAGCACCTGGTACCGTTTCTTTTTCTCTTTCTAGTAATTATCGAGTAAAAGCATTCGGTGTATTTGGAAAATCAATGCAAGAGTCAATGTCAGAGTCTACGCGATTATCTTTAGGAGCTTCATCGATAAAGTCTTCTGAGATCCATTAATATAAAAGATTATATATCTGTATTGACCTGTGTACAGTAATGTTGTACAATTAATTTATCGAAACTTCAGTGGTTTCGGGGGAAGTGAATTTACCACGAATAACCTTGGCAGAAGAGTGAATTTAACTCTTCTGTTTTCTTTTTATTTCCTACTATTATTCGTTGATTTAACAATTCATTAGAAATACAAATCTGGCCTCGTACAGAGGCTTTTTTTTTTTGAAAAGAAAAGGGAGGCGAGTGGAATGACAAGTAATGAAGTGATCAGAAAAGCTTTAGAAGAACCAATGTTTCGTTGTGAGTTAAAAGAAAGGCAAAGGGAAGTTCTCTGGTTGACTCTTGAAGGAAAAGCGCGGAGAGAAATAGCTGCTATTATGTTTATGACGGAAGTAAATGTACAAAAGCATCTTCAACATATATATATGAAGTTAGGGATTGAAGGAAAAACTCAGTTAGCACGTTGGGTAATTGATACACTTGGATCCACTTTGTTTGTTACACCTACGATTACCACAGATCAGTTCGTCCAAATTGCTGAACGTGCACTGGCCAATCGTCGATAGATTCATTATAGAAAGATGGTGAGAATTGATTCATGAACATTTCAAATGTCATACAACAAATAAATTACATCGATGCATATTTAAATGAGAAATATTATGAACGTAGTGAAATAATTTTTTGCTCTCTTGTTTCCCTAATTGCTGCCGAGCATATGCTCCTTATTGGTCCTCCAGGCGCAGCTAAGTCATCCGTGCTAGATGACATTTGCGACTTTATCCGAGAAGTAAAACTTTTTAAGTGGACAATGAATAAAGAAACTAAAATCGATGAAATTCTTGGTCCGTATGAACCCTACAGGATGGAGTATGGAGAGTATATACGCCTTACACAAAACAAGCTCCCTGAAGCTGACCTAGCTTTCTTGGATGAAACGTTGCGAGCCACTGGTGACACCCTCAACAGCCTTCTAGAGATAATGAATGAGAGGACATTTATACAAAATAACATTTCTACCAAGGTCCCATTAATTTCATTGTTTGGTGCTACGAATTCATACCCGAAAGACGAGGATATTCAGGCTTTATATGACCGTTTTCTTGTGCGGATACGAATCGACTATATCAAAGAATCTGATAATTTAAGAGGGTTATTAACCCAAAAGCCTAAATCTTCGGATGAAGTTTTAGGATCCATAACTTTGGAGGACATTAAGCAATTAAGATTAGAGATGAAAAAAGTCCAGGTACCTGAGTTGATAATTGATATGATCATCAAAATGAGAGATCAGCTTTTTAAAAAGGAGATTTTTCCTTCAGATCGTAGACTACGTAATTCACTCAATTTATTGAGGGCTGCAGCAGTTGTCCGAGGAAGAAATATAGTTGAGGTATCTGATTTATATCTCTTGAAGCATGTCTTCTGGTTATATGAAAAAGATCAAGATGATGTAAATGAGATTGTGACTCACGTGATTGAAAAGGAGGAATCTCAAAATGAGTAATGCATTTTCGGAGTTTAATCTTGAAACTCTTTTGGCCACATGGAATGATGATTTTCATCTCAAAAGACATGACGGGGAAATCCGCGGTATTGAATTCTCTAAGAAATATATCGTACATACAAAAGCAGCGGATACCAATAAATTTATTATGAATGTAACTCGTTTGTACAAATTTATGACTTTTAAAAAAGAAGGGAACATCATAACGCTCAGCGTTAGTGTAAAGCCGGAAACAATGATGGATTTCCTTGGGTTTTATGAAAACCTGAAGAGTGAGGAAAAGCTCATTCAGACAGAAACATGATGCATAGAAAATATCATAATCCACCTTAAAACGAACAGGATTAACGGCACCTGTTCGTTTTTTTTGTTTTTGGTTAGAAGCACCGAACTAAGATTAATGGAAGGGGATAGTGAGATGACTAATTTCAAAATGCTGAAATATTTTAAGATTGGGCTCGATATTGGTTATGGATGGGTGAAAGGAGTTAATGAACGAGGAGAGCGCGTACTTATTAGAAGTTTGGTAGCACCACCGTATTCTCGAGACCTTAACGATGCCTTTGGGGTAGAAAATCAAGATACAGACATCCATGTCGTTGTCACAATGCCAGATGGTTCAAAAAAGGAAATTTTTGTAGGGGAACTTGCTTTATCGTCAACGAAAGCAGCTTATGCCTTTGATAAGAACAAAATTGATCACCCAACGACAACACAATTAATTGCAACGGCTACAAGCATGTTAACAGTGGGGGTAGATCAACCCTTGCATCTTATAACTGGTTTACCGCTTGATTTTTATAAAACTCAAAAAGTGCAATTTGAAAATTACTTACGTGAATTCAAAGGCAAGGTGCAGCATAAAGCCGGTAAATTTGAGGGGACGGAATATACAATTGGTTTTGAAAAGGCAACAGTGTACCTCCAGGGGGGCGCGAGCATTTACTCCTGTTTGATGAATATCCATGGGGTACCAACGCGCAAAGACCTTCTTCAACAGGGACTGAAACTGGCTGTAATCAATATGGGCTTCTATACGCTCGATGTTATAGTTTTCGAGGCAGGAGAAAAATTTAAACCACTTGGTGACATGTCGTTCAGCTCTGATGAAGGAGTGGGAATGGTGGAGATTCGAAAGATAGTTGAACAAGCATTTTATGAGCAATCCGGAGCAAGATTAAATTTACCCCAAGTTGAACCGATCCTAAAATCGGGCGGAATTAATTATAAAGGTAAATACTTTGATCTTAAAAACGACATTAAAAGAGCAAAAGATATTGTCGCCCAGATCAACCTGGATACGATCAAAACGAAGTGGGGAAGTCAAAAAGATTTCATCCATACTGCGTTTATATGCGGTGGTGGACCTGGAGATCTTGAAGAACGAATATTAGGATTCCACCATAATCAAGAAATTGTCGAGGACCACCAATTTGCAGATGCATTGGGCTACCTCATCTATGGCCGCTTACAGGAATATAAAGAAAACAGAGAAAGAGAGAAACAATTGCATATATTCAATTAAGGTGTAACACAAAAGTAACACAATAAGTTAGAATAACAATTTTCAATTGACTTTAATAACGTTTGTGACACATTTCAATTGGCTTTAATAACATTTGTGACACATCATTTTGTGTAAAAGATAACGTTGTAACACAAATTCAAAGGAGGGAGAAGTGTGCCGGAGGGGAAAAACAAACATGTAACATTTCGCTGTGACGATGACCAATTGACCCATTTAAAGGGGATGAAGATGGGTACGAGAAGTGCCTACATACGTGAAGCAATCGATTTTTTCGAAAAAAAAGAAGACATTAATCATATAGTCTCACGTCTAGATTCTTTGGAATTGAGGATAGAGTTGAAACTAAATGAAATTCTACAGAAAATTGAACGACGCGCAGCTACTCAATCCGGTTTTAATCTGATCAATGATAAGAGTACTGAAACAACAAAGATTACATTAAAAAGTCCATTGACTCCGCCAGAAAACGAGGTATCGGAGCAAGCAACCGAGTCTCAAAATAAGACACTAATTAATGACGAAGTGATGTACTTTTTAGGGGAATAAGATCTCTTTTTAGAGTTGAGAAGGGTGATTATTATGCGTTTGGAACTTGGTATAAAACCTCCTGAAGAGGGGGATTTGCGGATCTATTGGACTGAAGATAGGCAGGCATGGATATTCCATTTCTCCTTACCTGGTTTGCTGCCTATTTACGATCAGGCAAATAGGCAATTAAGAGAAGTTAGAAAAGAAATAAGGGATTACAAAGCTGAACTTGGGATGAAAATATTCGCTCTATTGCAGGAAAGAGGGCTGGAAAAAAACCACCCTTTTGAGGAATCTTTTATTTATATAGTTCATTGTTTTCCCAATTTGATCGAAAGCGATCTTGATAACAGAGGGAGAAAATATGTTATGGATGCATTTAGATCTTCTGGACTCTTACTAAAAGATTCCTGGACTCACCTCTCGTTTGCAGAAAAGGGCCTTTATGACAAAGGAAATGCACATACTGAAGTATTTTTGGCGCCTGAAAGATATGCATCTGAAGTTTTCTTATCAATTCAAAAAGACAGTAGAATCACTTAGGAAAAAAGAAAGAACAGGAGAAAGAACAGGGGTAAAAACAATGGTTTTAGAAACCAAAGCTATTTTTACCTCTCCGTTTTTACCTGTCATAAGTGTTTTATTATGAATAAATTCCTTTTGTATCAATCAAAATGTGTTTTGTATTCCTCCATAAAATATACAAATACATTCTTTCCACCAAAAATAGCATGAAACCATGCCATATAAGGGATTTTTGAATCTCGCCATATACATACTTGGAAACACAAATGGAGGGCGGTATGTATAGGCAGCCCTCCATCGAAGGTTGCAGGTATGACCAGCAGTACTTAACCGAGAACAGAAGCTCCAAGAGCATAAAATAGAATACCCGCTTCAAGTGAAGTCAAATGGAAGGGGAGAGGATAAGTGGTAGATAGACCTAACATAACTTTGACGGAAAGAGATTTAGAACTGTTCTATGTGCTCTATAAATTTCGAGCGCTAAATGTGCCTCAAATACACGAACTATTCTTCCGAGAAAATGAAAGGAGGAATTATGTATATAAACGATTATATGTCTTAAAACATTCCGGTTTTCTCGAGGATAAAGCTATTGTAAAGGAAGATGGAAGGAAGTCTTCCTCCGTGTACTTTATCAAAATAAAGGCACTTGAGGCTCTGAAGGAATATGGCATTATTGACGAATATAATAGAAACCAGGAAAGACTTCGACTCGAAGGACGAAGGATGGCGCAGGTGCTTTTAGTTAATGACATTCTTGTTCAGCTTACCCCCTTCGGATATCAAATGAAGGATAGCAGAGAAACGAAAGCGACATTTGCTCTTGATCGAAATTCACATATTAACGGCTGCCTTATAACACCAGATGGTAAGAAAACGATCGCTATATATGCAATAGAGCAATATGCCACTGAGAAAATGATGAACAGCTTAATCACAGAAGTTAAAAAGATGCTTCAGATCGATCATGTCCTAATTATGTTGAATAAACCAGATGAACAGTATGAGGATTTTGAAAGAATAATCAGAAAAGAAATGCATCATTTTCGTAGTAATGTGATGTTGCTCCCTTTTCAGACCGGAATGTATCTTCTGAAAAAATTGGGGACAGAAAAAAGCCAAGAAAAGATGTTTGAAAAGATCGGGCCTGTACGGTTTAACCAGAAGGGGGTTTTTCCGTATACCGTTCTTCATAATGGGGAACCCAAATATATCGTTGAGTACGCGATGACAGGAACGGGAGTTTTAAGGAAGCTAAAACGCTATAGCCCAGCAGATTATCGGCAAGATGGGAAAAAAGTAATCGTACTAACATGGGAGGGTATGGTGGATGCGCTTGCGCAAGAATTCGAGCACTTTGAGTATGTGGAATTTGTTGGTGTGAATTTTGATCAAGTGCCCGATCTTCCCTTAGATAATACTTTAAAAGGGTTTTTAAAAACATCGTTAATAAAATCAAATCTATCGGAAGAAGGTAGTAAACTTTATATATAGATTAAATTGATGGCTAACACTTCAGATAAAACTTCTCCCGCTCCTGTTGCACGATATGATGGTGTGGTGTTGTAGCCAGCACGTATCAGAAGAAACAGGAGTTTCAG
>NZ_NFVA01000091.1 GCF_002264395.1 Paenibacillus sp. VTT E-133291 | reverse complement strand
AAGGTAGAAACTGAGGAGCGGAGCGTAGTGTTAGCTACGTGAGCACCGGAAGTTTTGCCTGAATTCAATATTCGATGTCGGGTACGCTTCTTGTGATCCTTCGTGATCAAAAGCGGACTTTTTGAACATCCTCTATAAGGAGCGTTTGAAATGAAGGTATTATTTATCGGAGGTACGGGACTGATTAGTCAGGCTGTTTCCCCGCTTGCCGTAGAGCAAGGGATCGAGCTGTATTTGTTCAACAGAGGACAAAGAGGCGAATTCGTTCCGGATGGGGCGAAGGTGATTCAAGGAGACATTCGTAACCCGGCGGAGGCTGCCGAAATATTACGAAATTACGAATTCGACGTAGTGGTGGACTGGATTGCTTTTACACCGGAACATGTGCAGACAGATATTGACCTGTTCAGAGGGAAGACGAAGCAATATATATTTATCAGCTCAGCCTCGGCTTACCAGAAACCGCAGCGTAATTATGTAATCACAGAAGAGACACCCCTGGAGAACCCTTATTGGGAATACTCGAGGAATAAAATAGCCTGCGAGCAGCTATTGATGGAAGCACACAAGAGCAGCGGGTTCCCGGCAACGATTGTTCGTCCTTCCCATACTTACGGAAACACTGCCATCCCTGCGGCACTCACGAGTGGACAGCATCCATGGTCCTTGATAGATCGTATCCGTCGCGGCTTGCCTATAGTGATTCATGGAGATGGAACATCTTTGTGGACACTGACGCATAACTCAGATTTTGCAAAAGGGTTCGTCGGATTGCTAGGGCATCCGGATGCGATTGGGGAGGCCATTCATATTACATCTGACGAGGTATTGAACTGGAATCAGATCTATGCGGCTATCGGGCGAGCGGCAGGGGTGGAGCCGAAAGTGGTTCATATCTCTACAGACTTTATCACAGCCTTCACTCCTTCAGGGACGGCGGATGGCTTGATCGGCGATCAAGCGGTCAGCAGTGTTTTTGACAATCGTAAAATCAAACGTCTCGTGCCTGATTTCCAGGCGACCGTCCCTTTCACTGAAGGGATAAAGCAGTCGGTTGTTTGGTTTGAGGCACATCCTGAACAATGCACGGTGGATGCAGAATGGTCTGAGCTATTGGATACGCTGATCGAGAAACATGGAGTTGAAGCGAAGCCGCTTTCATACTTCTCATAAGTGTAGGTCCTTAAAAAGGCGGTTTGTTTCCTTCGGGAGCAGCCGTCTTTTTCTTGTCTATGTAAGGTTATGGAATGAATCAGAAAATCATGAATATACTCTCACTACCTTAAATTCCGTTAAAAAGGAGTCCTGGCCATGCCAACACATCCCTTTGTCTCGCGTTTTTTTGTAAACTCAGATGCAAGTCGTGAGAAGTTAATTTATGATTTGCCAGAATCCTGGTGGAGCCGTCCCTTTGAATATGAGTGGTGTATTAACTTCATTTCTCCACATGGTGTGGTGCTGGACGCTGCTTGTGGAATTCCTCATCCCTTGAAATTTTATTTAGCTGGGGTATGTGCAGAGGTTTATGCTTGCGATATGGACAGCAGGGTTATTTACCGGGAGGACATCCTAGAAGCAATTACAGATGAGATCGGGGAAAAAGCGGCGAAACAGGTTATAGCTAGAAGAACTAACAACTTGCATCTTGCTCAGGCCAATCTTGCGGCTCTTCCATATGAGGACGAGAGCTTTGACACTATTTTTTGCATATCAGTGCTGGAGCATTTGACCTTAGAGGATACGGTGGGCACTTTACGGGAGTTTCACCGAACGTTGAATGAAGAAGGGTTGCTCGTGCTAACGTTTGATTACCCAACGGTAAACTTAAATCTTATGAATGATTTGCTGCTGCAGGCTGGTTTTCAATATTGGGGGGAGACGGATTTTGAGTTGCCTGCAGATGCTGTGTCCACAGATTTGTGGGGGGGGTTACAGTGCTTCCGGGCTGTTTTGAAAAAATCAAAGGGATAACAGGTCTTCTTACCCTTAAATTAGTAATCTATTTCCAGTAAGCTAGAATAAGCTAATATAGATAATGCTGATGATAGGAGGCTGTATTTTTGAGATTAGGGTCGAATATGCTGCGAAGAATGATACTCACAACCCTTATGTTATCACTTATCCTCCCTTCGACGATTGCATCTAGTGCAGCCTCGCCATCTTCAGAACCTATCAGACTTGCTTTTGCTGGTGATATTCTCTTGGATGGTTTTGTGGGTGATCAGATCGCGAAATACGGAGTGAACTTTCCGTTTGTGAAAGTCGCACCTACCTTGCAAAAGGCAGATATCGCCTTCGCGAATCTGGAAACGCCAGTGTCTATTCGAGGGAAGGCTGCAGAGAAGACCTTTGCCTTTAGGTCCAAACCAACAGTGCTTAGTGGCTTAACCTATGCTGGGATTGACGGCGTATCTTTGGCTAATAATCACATATTAGATTTCGGAACAGACGCTATGCTCGACACACTGGTGCATCTGGATCGAAACAAAATTGGCCATACAGGAGCAGGCAAAGATGTAGAGGAAGCGTTCAAACCGTATACACGGACGGTAAAGGGGAAGAAGATCGCTATCTTAGGGGTAAGTCGAGTGCTTTCAGGCCCTTCTTGGTATGCCGGCAACAATAAACCGGGAGCTGCCTCAGCGTACACCTCGCAGCCTATGCTTACGGCTATTCAGAAGATGTCTAAGGAGAATGATTACACGGTTGTGTACATTCACTGGAATGAAGAGTTTAAGGATTACCCTGAAAAATATGCCCGTACGCTAGCTAAACAGATGATTGATAGTGGTGCTGATATCATACTCGGCGCACACAGCCATTGCCTGATGGGCATTGAATACTACAAAAATAAACCGATCTATTATTCACTTGGAAACTTTGTGTTTAATCGTTCAACACGTGGTGGAGAAAAGACGCTTCACTCGATGCTAGTGACTTTTGAGATTAATGATGCCCAGGTGACGAGTAAGATTACACCAGTCAAGATTATTGGGGGACAGCCCAACTTTATGGATGATTCTTACAATAGGAAGACGATCAAGCTAATGAATAACCTTTCTTATAATGCAATTGTTGATGCGAATGGCAGGGTTACGGAGAAGCCACTATAACGATAGAATAGATCGACCAGAGATCACTGGTCGGTTTTTTTTGTAATTAAATTCAATTAATTATACTAAATTTATCCAATATTTGATCTTTCTATTAATAATATGTAATACTTATATTAAACCAGTACATAGTTGAAAGCTAGATTGTCGAAAAAAGTTGATGCATAAAGCATAAATAGTCTGTATTAAATCTACTAAACATATCTATGCTCTTATTTACGTCGGAGTGTTTCCAGACTTGATGTATTGGGTAAATGAGGGTATCAATAGGGATACTCTGCAAGCTAATTTGTAATCGCAATGTTGGATATTTATTAATTTCAAGACGAATAATTTGGTTCGCTTTACAGCATTTTGTCGAAAACGTACATCATTTTGTCGAATAATTGTCGATAAATATCATATTTTGTAGAAATAAAATTGACAGGGAATGAATAGCACTTTAATATTAGAGTATAGCGTAATCATTACTATCACATAGAAGCCTACATAGCTTTTAGCAAAAATGATTATTAATGTGAATTCAAGGGAGGATGTACGATGATGAAAGCGACAGGCATAGTAAGAAAAGTAGATGAATTGGGACGTATCGTAATTCCTATTGAACTACGTAGAACGATGGGAATTGACATAAAAGACCCGCTCGAGATTTTTGTAGATGGAGAGAAAATTATTCTTAGAAAATATGAGCCAACTTGTATCTTCTCCGGAAGCGCAGAGAACCTCATCAATTTCAAAGGTAAAATGGTAAGCAAAGATGTTCTCGATGAGCTAATTTCTAGCTTTGACAGAGTGTAGTCGATAGATTACACATTTTTGTTAAAAAAAGAACCGGTACAGCAAGCACGAATTGTGCATGCTGCCGGTTCTTTTTTTAATATCACATTAAAAAAGCAGCAGATCCCCTTAAAAAATAGGAAACCCACTGCCCAAACGATATTTATTCAGGCTCCAGCACACTTTGAACTTTTTTGATAAAGGCTTCATATTGCACAAGGCCGAGTTCCATACATAGCTTTTCGTAAGGGGACAGTTTGCAATCTAGTTGCTTTAATTTCTGATCAAGATCATCGTACATTGCCTGCTTTTCTATCAATGCTTGCCGAAGTAGATTATCTATGTTCTCTTTATCGGTCTTATCTCCGAAATACAGATGCATAAAAAAATCTGAACGCAGCACTTCCTTTTCGGCCGGTCTTTGCAAGTAAGCATGGAACTGATTCAAGCCGGCAGGGGTAATAGTAAATATATTTTTGTCAGGTTTGCCTTCCTGGCGTACGGATTCTTTGGTGATTAGCTCTAGCTTTTCCATCTTACTTAGGGTTGGGTAGATAGTGCCGTAGCTAGCATCAAAGAAAAAAGAGAAGTATTCCTCGAAATGCCGTTTTATCTCATAACCCGATTGAGGTTTTTCACATAATAATCCTAGAATCACATCTTGTATGTTCATGAATCGTTACCGCTCCTTTCGTTCACCTCCTACCATATCACAACTGCATATCGCTCTCAATTTGAATTGGCATAATCGAAGTGACAAACTACATCATTACGCATTTGTTGGTACAGGCTCTTGCTCTCTCGATAACTGAGTTTCCTTACGAATGAAGGTTAGGATAATGCTTAATCCAGCTATTGCTGCGCCAATGCAGAGTAGGTAGAACATATCTTTCCATATACCATTACCTCCGATAACCAGGTCGAGCATACCATTTACCGCGTAGTAAGCAGGTGAGAAGGGACCGATCCAGCTATAAAACGGAGACAATACGTCACGAGGAATCGTTGCGCCGGAAGCCAACATTTGGATGGAGAGCAGCGCAATATTTAACCAGGCGCCAGCGTCCCCAAGAAGCAGCAGACTGAACTGGGCAAGGATCATACAGGAGAGAATAACGGTGAATTCAAACAGCCACATGAGTAGAAAACCGCGGCTAGAGTGAATCCCTAGTGAGTTAACCATCATAGTTCCCACTAGTGATGTGATTATGGCTGTTCCACCCATGATTACGAATCGTGCTGCCAAACGATCCCATTTACCGAATTGGCCAGACAGGTTGGAGGACGATTTTTGGAGATTCATAGCGAGCAACATAGCTCCGGTAAAGGAGGCAGTAACAATCATTAACGGAACCATAGTTTGTGCAAAGTTAGTTGTGGGATTGATGATTTGAACGTATGCGGAGATTCGGCTGCTTGCCGCACTTTTGATGACCTCTGCTTGTGCCTTCGGCAGTTTCATAGCTTCAAGGGTTTGGTTTAGTGCTGCATCACTGCTTTGAGTGTTCATGGCAGCCGTGACTTTAAGGGCTACAGTCTGCATAACATTGCTAACCATTTGCGGATTGGATTCATTTACGAGGTAACGGAGTTCAGCCTTTGTGGAAGGATTACTGATCTGTCCGGTAAACCCTTGCGGAATATTAATAATCATACGAATTTTCCGATTTTCCAGCTCTTTCCGGGCTTCCTTCAGCGTGAAGTCCTGTTTAGTTACGAACTGCAGCGAGCCTGCAATCCCTTCGGCAATGGGCTGGGCATTGGCACCATCCTCATTCACTATAGCAATGGGCAACCGATCTACTCGATCGGTTACATGGTCATAGCCTGTAATCCAGATCAAACTGAAAAAGACTTGGAACAACAGTGCAGTTATGATCCCAATGATAGTAGCAGGCTGCTTGAGAAAGCGCATGATTAATTGAAGTGACATGGATATCTCTCCTTTATATTTCAATGTGTTATATTACAGATTGAAATATATCATAATGAAATATAAACTGCAACAAGAAATGTGGAGAGCATGGACATTCTGAAGTGATATCATATATCATAGGGCTTGTACTGGAGAATTCGTGCAGATGAATGTGCTTACCTGAAGCAAAAGAGAATGGGGAGGAACAACAGATGAGTAATGAGGTACAAGGAACAGAACTGAACGCGGTTCACTCGGAGTTGAACAAGCCGGAAGCGATTGTTTTTGATATGGATGGAACATTGTTCCAGACTGAAAGTCTTTTATTACCTGCATATCATAAAATGTTCGATATTTTGCGGGAAGAGGGACTATATGCAGGACCTACACCACCGGAGGAGCGTATTCTAAGCAGCTTAGGGATGCTATTGGCAGATATTTGGAAGAAGGTTATGCCTGATGCTGATGAGGCGGTACACCGCCGTGCAGATGAGCTGCTGTTGCAGCTAGAGGTCGAAGGACTTGAAGCAGGTGGGACGTTATTGTATCCTCAAGTGGTCGAAACACTGACTGCCCTAAAAGAGCGTGGAGTACGATTGTTTGTGGCTAGTAATGGGCTGGAGGAATACATTCACAGTATAGTTGTGGTGCATGAGCTTAAAGAGTTATTTGAAGGATTGTATAGTGCGGGTGGTCAAGGCACTGCGACGAAGACAGAATTGCTGCGCATTTTGCTGGACAATCATGGAATCAAGAGTGCCTGGATGGTAGGCGATCGCTCGTCCGATGTGGAGGCAGGTAAGGGAAATGCTCAAACCGTCATCGGCTGTGCATATGCAGGGTTTGGACGTCAGGATGAGCTGAAGGGCTCCGATGTAATTATCACCTCCTTCAATGAGTTGATAGACTTGTACGACAACGCATCGGTTAGCGAATAGGAGTATCGCGATTTAGATTTGGAAAGCAAAAAAAGGCAAACCTCGTAAGTGGAGGTTTGCCTTTTTTTGATGTTTCTAAATTTTGCTATCAATTATTTGTATAATAAAGATGACACTCCAAAGGAGGCGACAGGGTTGAAGAATAGAAACATAAAGCTGCGGATTATTTGGGTAATTCCTAATGTTTTTATGTATGTTCTTTTTATAGTCTGTGGTGTATTTGTATTCTCTAATGTATTTGGGCTACGGGATATAAATCGGCTGGGCATTTGGCTGATCATGTTGGCACTTTTATTGTTTGCGTCTTTGTTTGGCTCTTACCGAATATGGTCTTGGATTAAACAAGGTAAAATGTAGATTATGCCGCCCATGAATGGGCGGTTTTTTTGCATTCGCATCGTTTAATACCTTCCGGTTGAGTTCAGAATCCATCTGTGGATGGACTTCAACATGCCGGAGTTCAATTAAGCTTAAAGTATTATTTTCAACAAATATAGAAAAACGAAAGAGGGTGACCAACATGCTCAACTATGTAATTGTTGTAATTGTTGTGATGTTATTAGCATTACGAGAGAAAGAGGTGAAAGCCTCCCGCTTATGGATATTGCCTGCTGTACTTGCATACTCCCTTCTGTCTGGTATTGGCAAGTCTGTAATTACTCCAGTTGGAATCCTGCTGTGTATCGTGTGCTTGATCGTTGGATTAGCTGCGGGTGCTTGGAGAGGAAAGCTAATGAAGGTGCGTATTCATCCTGTTACAGGTAGAATAACTTCTAAAGGCTCTTTGGCCAGCATCGTTATTTTTATTGTGATTATGCTCATTCGTCAACTGGCAGGCGCGTGGGGGGCACATTATTCTGTGCTCTCCTTAAGTACGGCGATGCTTTTTATTCCGCTGGGTAACATCTGTGCAAGCCGCTATTTTCTCTATTTAAAGGTGCAACGTTTGCAGTAATAAACCCAAAAATATTTAATTGAAATGGGATGGATATCATTAAACAGACCTTTGCAGCGGTTTGGCTGTCTATTTCGGTTCAGGTTAGAAACGTTATTTTAAGCTTGCTATTGTGCTTTAGTCTTGTTGGTTTTCTGAAGGAGGCGGCTTGGACAGAGTTAGTCATAGGAATATTAATCCGGCTTCCTTACCTTATTTTGATTTGGGTTCCAGAGTGGCTTCGGGGTAATCGTGTGCGTATAGCTGCTGTGGTGATAGTCTGGATAGTCACGGTTTCCTATGCTATTTTTTTTAATGTAGCCAATGGAGCTGCTGAATTCATCTTCTATCTTATAGGATACCTTGTGTTAAGCTTACCGATTTACACATCTCTTTTGCTAACTACAGTCATAATTAGTATGGATGCATTCATTTTTGGAATTTGTCAAATGGCACCCAATCAGATCCTAATCTTTTCCATTGCCCATGCAGGAACCTATATTTTATTTTGGGGGAGCAGAGTAAAACGTGAAACTAATGAAGCTGCTAAACGTCATTATGAGGAATTGCGGGAGGTTCATGCGCAGCTAAAACAAACGTATGAAGAACTGCAAGATACACATCGGGAGTTGGAGGAGGCGACTGTACGTTTACTACATTATGCAGTGCTTGAAGAGCGAAGTCGGATTTCTATGGATCTTCATGACAGCATCGGCAATGGGTTAACATCCGCGATTGTACAGCTTCAAGCTTTACCCTATATGATGAAAAAAGATGCCGCAGAAGCGGATAAAGCAATGATTACTATTCTGAACGTAGTTAAACATAGCTTGCAAGAAGTACGTACGGTTGCACACCGGATGGGCAGCGATGAAGTTGGGCTTGGTTTAGTTGCTTTATCCAGTTTGGTTAATCAGGTACGGGAAATGGCAGGTTTTACAATTAAGTTCTTCACTCCTGAACCTACGAGTCTTTGGACTCCAGAGACTTCTGAATTACTATATCGTACGCTTCAAGAAGCGCTGACGAATGTTATTCGCCATGCCCAGGCCTCAGAGGTTGAAATATGTATCTCGGAGATTGAAGGCAAACTAGCGATGTCAGTGGAGGATAATGGCATATACAGCGAAGAGCATGCCGTTGTTCCTGGCTTTGGTCTATCCAGTATGAAGGCTCGTTGCGAAAGAGCTGGAGGTTCTTTAAGTGTTGAAGCTGTGAAGCCACAGGGGATGAAATTGACACTTAACATTCCACTGCATGAT
The DNA here is from genome assembly GCF_002264395.1 of Paenibacillus sp. VTT E-133291. Taxonomy (GTDB): domain Bacteria; phylum Bacillota; class Bacilli; order Paenibacillales; family Paenibacillaceae; genus Paenibacillus_AQ; species Paenibacillus_AQ nitricinens. The sequence continues at coordinate 16,261 of NZ_NFVA01000091.1, read as the reverse complement.
ACGAAAGATAGAACAAGAGGTGAGAAGTTATGACCACCCCAAGTATCCGGGTGCTTTTGGCTGATGATCAGCATCTGGTAAGACATGGCTTGCGGTTTATTATTAATGCTCAAGAGGATATGGAGGTAGTAGGTGAAGCATCTGGTGGCCATGAGGCCGTCCTATTGGCAGTTCAAGTTGAACCCCATGTAGTGCTGATGGATGTACAAATATGAATGAGGGAGATGGGATTGATACGACCCGTAGAATTGTTGAAACTCTGCCGGATTGCAAAGTGGTTATCCTAACTACTTTTGACCAAGAAGACTACGTATACCGAGGAATCCGCGCAGGGGCAGTAGGATACTTACTTAAGGATGCTGCACCTGGCGAATTGGTTGATGCTGTGGGTGCCGCATACCGTGGGGAGGCTATTTATCGTACAACTGTAGCTGCCAAAGTGATTGGTCAAGCTGTGCGGTCAGCCCCTGAGGATAAAGCGTTGGATTCAGCTTCATATGAACCATTGCTTGATCCATTTACAGAAAGGGAATTGCAAGTTCTACAGCAGATGGCTTATGGATTGCGCAACGAGCAGATTGCCCGTAAACTCTATATTGGTGAGAGTACGGTTAAGACTCATGTGCATCGAATTCTCCAGAAAATTCAAGTCGATGACCGCACACAAGCGGTCGTATTTGCAATCAGGAATCGGTATGTAAAATAAGATAATATGCAGATAACTAAGCGGCGACTTGCTTTCAGCTTTCAAATAAAAACCAGGTCGCCGATTTTGTAGTTCTTCGTATACATAAACAAAGGAGATAATCCGATAATTAGTTAAATGGGAATATTTACAATTCATATGATGAGAAACTGGGAAGTAAGTCTAAGGAGCATAAAAATGATAATGAGTTTTCTTTTTATTGCTTTAAGTGCTGGAATTGGAATAGGAATGTGGTTTTTAGTTATAGGCATAGTTTTATCTATTGGTGGTGGAGACATATTTACAGCACCTCAATATGATTCCTTATTTTTTTATAGTGCTGTTCTTTTATTGTGCATTGTGAGTTATCTATGGTTCATAAAACATCTATTAGATAAAAATTTGCAACTTCTGCTCTTTATCTGTATGGGCACCACGATGCTCTTTTTTTTTCCTTCCCTATTTTTTGAACTAATCAAAATATTAAGAAATAAACAAACGACCGCCTTTCTGCATTCTGCAAAGAAGCGGTTATTTTGTTGTTGATTATTATACCTCTCGGCAGTTTTCATAACCCATGCAGGCAGAGCGCCAATGAGCCATCGTTTGCTCTGTTTTTTTATACTGCGGGTAAATATCTCGACACCAATCGAGTTTTTGTGAGTTTTTTGTGAGATTGATTTGGTTTTATGAAACTACATCATTCTCTAAAAGGAGGAGTGCAGGTGCTCAAACTGAAAGATTGGCACGAATTGGACATCCTGCCTGTTAGCAAGTTTCCTTGTTGGGATTGGCAGGTAGTAAACATTCGCTGCTTCCAGCCATCATCTTTCTTACACCGGAAAAGTGAATGCAGTAAAAAATGACTATGAGGAATGGAGAGTGAACAATGAAGAGGTATAAGCTGTTAGCGATAATGTTGGTGTTATCTATGGTATTGTCCATCGTTCCTGTTGCTCCTGCAACAGTAAATGCGGCTGCAGATGGAGCGGGGGCAAGGGCCGAATATGGCGGATTAGGCGGAACTGAGCTTTTCCTAGGAGGGAAATATATAGAGCTTGGAATCAGCAACTGGGGCGATTTCGGCACCGAGGGCAATAAACCCGCGGACTTCCGCGGAACAAACAGTAGAAATAATCTGGGTATGAGTGCGGACCATGACGGCTATGGAACTGGATTGGATCTGCCGGTGGACTATTATTTGCCGGGTTCTCCTGAGGAACGGTTCGCAGTAGGGTATAAGGTGGACGGAAATACATATGCGAGATCCAATTCGGCTGTGATGAACACCAAGCAAATGCCGACTACGGTATTGAATACCTCGCAGAAGGATAAAGGGCTCCTGAGTGCGACTATCGTCTCAACATGGGCCGGAAAAATGGAAATTAAGCAGGTTATAAGCTTTAAAGAAGATTACAAGTTCTACCGTAATGACGTCACAATTAAGAATCTCTCCGACCAGACTTGGGATGGAGCGAGGTATATGCGTTCAATGGATCCGGATAATACGGTAGACCAGGGCGGATCATATGTAACGGCTAATAGGGTAACTCATACCGTAGAGGAGGATGGCGTTGCTGTCGTTGAAGCGAAGACCAATTCGGACTTAGACCCGCTTTATAAAGCATTTGGTTCAAGAGCACCTATCTTCTTCTACTCAAGCAATCCGCAGGCTAAGGCATCTGTATTCGGATTTACCAATGTAGATCCTTATGCCTCTGAGGCGTATGACAGTCCGAAGCCTAAAAATCAGGAAGTGGTGGCTGATGCGGGTATCACGATGACCTGGGATTCGGGAGCTCTGGCTCCAAGTGAGAGTAAGAGTTTCACCTACTACACGAGCCTGGACGAGCGGGACTTCAAAGAGGTCCTCGCGGAAATTGAGCTGGATGAGGGCAGCACCGCTCTGACTGAGACGGAGGCCAATGATGGTACGGTGAAGGGCAACCAAAAGGTCAATATCCTTGGAGCTACGCTTACCGATCGGATTGACGTGAACAATATTCGGATCAACAACCTGCCTGCCGGACTGGGCTTTGAGGTGACTCGGCTGAGTGATACCGAGCTTAACTTCAAGCTGACCGGTGCAGCGGTAAACCACAGCAAGGAATTTAGTGTAGATAACTTGTCTGTGACAGTCGGCAAAGAGAATCTGATGGGGACATCCTCTGATTTGACAACCAAGACCTTTGGTCTTACCTTTATTGATCCAGCTATGCTGAGCTTGGATAAAGGCCTTGTCTCGGAAGCCGTATACGGCAGCGGACAGATTACCGAGACATTGCTTTTGTCCGTTACCAGCGGCAAATTTGCTTCGGATATTGGTTCAACTGATATCAAGATTCGAAATCTTCCTGAAGGGCTAAGCACGACATTGAAGAGAATCTCTGATAAGGAGCTTCAAATCGGCTTTGACGGTATCGCATTGGAGACGGAGGACATATACAATGCCTACGTAACAGTAGCGGCTGATAAGCTTGTCGGAAGTCCGACATCTCTAAGCACGAATACGTTTAAGATTGATTTTAAGGACAAGGAGCCTTTTCTGGTCGTTCACTCCCCTGTTTATGAATCCGATCTTAATGATGGCAGCATTGCCGATGCATTGGTCCTGGAACTCAAGAACGGAATCTTTGATGCATCCGTTGCAGATTCAGTATACGCGGTGAATTGGCCGGCTGGACTGGATGTAGGCGGTATTATGATTGATAATCCTACCCAAATGACCTTATCTATTGCCGGACATGCAGACAGTCATGAAATCACGGATAGTATAAATAATGCGGAGGTGACGGTTGCGGGTATCCCGTCAACAACCTTCTCGGTCTTATTCCGTTCTCCGCCGCCGATCATTATGGCTTCTCCAGATATTCTCCATGACGCGGGCGATGGCTCAGTTGCGGAGACCTTAACGGTAACCCTGAAGAACGGCAGATTTACCGATGAGGTTAACGCTGGTGTAACGATCAATAACCTACCGGATGGATTGGACTTCACTGTGGTTCGCATCAGTGACACTATACTCGAAGTCCATTTTACGGGACAGGTAACGAAGAAATTTGATGCTGCCGCGTTTGCTTCGGTCACAGTTGATCCTGCCATTGTCATTGACGCTGCAGCATCACTCACCTCGAATAACTTCGATTTGCAGGTGCCGGATGCAACTTCTCTAATTGTTCGCGATATGACTGATCTTACCTGGGACGCGATCCGGGAAAAGAATATCCAGCAAGCTTCTGTCACCTCGGATGTTTATCTTCCTGAAGAGGGTGCTTACGGAAGTAAGATTATCTGGACATCTACGAATGAAGCAGTCATCTCGCTTGACGGTACCGTTACTAGACCTTCATTCGCAAAAGGGGATCAAGAGGTTACCTTAACAGCGGAGTTCAGGAATGGTTCCTCTGTCCGGACGAAGACCTTTATTCTTAATGTCAAAAAAACAGCGGGTACCGATGAGCAGTCGGTTACTGAAGATTTAGATCGGTTGACCTGGGAGATGATTCGGGCCGATAACGAGCGCCAAGAGGGCGTGAAGACGCTGCTAGAGCTGTTGAAGGAAGGTAACAACGGCAGCAGCATCACCTGGAGTACGTCGGATAAGAAAATCATTGATACAGACGGCAAGGTAACGCGTCCTGGTTATCTGGAAGGGAACCAGACGGTAACCTTGATTGCGACAGTAAGCAAGGGTGAAGCTGTCCAGACGAAGGAATTCGTTGTGACAGTCATCAAGCAGCCGAAGACAGACAGTGAAGCCGTAAGCGAAGACCTGGCAGGGCTGACCTGGAAGATGATCCGGGCTGATAATGAGCACCAGGAGGACGTGAAGACACTGTTGAAACTGCTGAAGGAAGGAAGCAACGGCAGCAGCATTGCCTGGAGTACGTCAAATGCGGAAGTCATCGGCACAGACGGCAAGGTAACACGTCCTGGTTATCTGGAAGGGGACCAGACGGTAACTCTGACTGCAGTGGTAAGCAAGGGTGAAGCAACCTTAACGAAAGAGTTTGTCCTTAACGTTAAGGCAAAGCTTGCGGATGTTAATGATCAATTGGATGAAGAAATTTCTTTGTTGAGAATCGGCTATACCGATCAGGATACGGCAGACAGTGTAACGCATAATATTAAGCTGATCTCGGAGGGCTTTTATAATTCCGAAGTAGTATGGACTAGTCATAGGAGCGATATTGTCAGTAACACAGGTGAAATCAAACGACCGTTGAAGGATACGATTGTCAGATTGACCGCTCGTGTAACGAAGGATGGCTTCTTTCATGAAAAGGACTTTTACATCACGGTTAAGGGAACCAGTCTGGTTGATCTTCCCCAGGATGAACTTAATGTGAATATTGGATATGCATCGGGAGATTCCGAGACTTCTGTAAAGAAAAATGTATTTTTGACAACCAAAGGAGATACCGGTTCCTTATTGACTTGGACATCGAGTAATCCTGATATTCTCTCCAACAATGGGCGGATTAGCAGACCCGGTCCGGATGAAGAGGACGTAAAGGTAGTGCTTACCGTGCAGCTTGCCGATCCGGACAAGCCGGATGAATCTAGAATGAAGACGTTTACGGTCATTGTTAAAAAGTTGAGTGATCAAGAAGCAGTGGACGAGGCAGCAAGAAATCTGAAGATAGACGATGCTGCAATTTTTGCGGAAGGTGACATTTGGGAAAGTGTAACTGAAGGCTTCGTGCTGCTGCAGACTGGAAAGTACAGCACTGATATTACATGGACCTCTAACCATCCGGCAGTCATCGGAATTGAGCAGAACGCTAAAGAAGCAAAGGGCAGAGTGAACCGGAAAAATGAGGAGACCAACGTCATTCTGACCGCAACCTTTAGCAGAAAAGGCAAAACTGCAACCAAAAAATATCTGCTGATTGTCAAGGCGCTAGGTGTGACAAAGGACGGAGCTATCCGTCATGCCACCTCCAGACAGGCCGAGTTGTCCATCAATAACGATGGCAATACGCTGCAGCAAGGCATCAACATACTAAGAACCAACATGTCGGATGGGACTAATATTGATACAATCATTGTGGACGACGATACAATGTTTAATTTGGTGGAAGCTGTGAATCCGAATGATCCGGATCTGGCGAATCGAAGTCTGACCATAAATCACGTGGACGATTCTTCTGCACTTGCGGACGAGATAGCTATAGAAATTCCAGCATCGGCCATATTGACCCTTGCAGGACGTAATATTACATTGGATATCGTCACTCGGCTGGGATCCATTCATTTGGATGAAGCGAGTATCAAGCAGTTGGAAGCTGCAGGTACAGACTTGTATTTCAGAATTGTACCGGTAAATGATTTGAAGGAACAGAAGAACTTCCAGACGAACGCCATTAATATCGGTACTACGAAGTTGTCACTAGCCAGTGACCAGACTCTTAAAGTGCAGGGAATACCGCGAGGAATTGAGACCAACTACAGTGGGATCACTACGATTATCCGGATTCCATTGTCTGAGTTGGCTAACCAGATTCCTGTTGAAAGCTCCAGTGCCAGAGATGCCTTCCTAGATCGCCTAAGAATCTATGTTGAGCATAGTGACGGTGATATTGTGGTGTATTCTCCTCTGCGGATTGGGTACACCGCTGAAGGTAGACCGGATTTTGTAGAGTTCCAGATCGACAAATTCAGTATTTTCCAGATGGTTCAAATCGCAGCTAAGGAACCGGGCGACTCTCAGAACCCTGGCAACTCTAATGTTGTCAGCACTGATCCAGCACCAGCAAAAGTACCAGCAGACAGTAGAAGTACTGAACTGACTGGCGAGAAGCTGAAGGAACTCCAGGATCAGGATGGAGTGATTAAGGTTGAAACCGACTTAGGTACTATTAAGCTGAATGCTGGTAATGTAAGTCTGGATAAAATCCAGAAGCTGTTTGGACAAGAACATATGAATCCGAAAGACCTTGTGATTCGTGTAGGATTAACCGCAGCCGATCCGAGCTACATTGAAGGATTCAAGCTTGCAGCCAAGAGGAAGCAGGTCCAGCCCGTAGGTCAACCTGTTAAGTTCTATATCGAAGCTTCGTATAAAAATCAGACCCGATCCGTATCCAGTCAAGGTTGGGGAGAATATTCGTTGCCAGTACCGGAAGGAATGAAGATTACAACAGGTGTTCTATACAAGGATGGCGAGATTTATCATCAGCCAACTTATGTAAATATAGAGAATGGACGTTATTATGCGCGTATTAACAGTCTCGAGACCGGTGTCTTCGGATTAATCTGGAATCCGGAAGAGTTTCAGGATGTCGAGCAGCATTGGAGCAAACAGGATGTTAATGTAATGGGCTCCAGGCTCGTTGCGAACGGCACGAGCGATACGCTCTATGAGCCTCAGCGTGCAATCACCAGAGCGGAATTCACGGCTATGATGGTCAGAGCTTTGGGAATTGTCAATTATGATAAGCGTTCTGTTTCCTTCAGTGATGTCCCGGCAGATGTGTGGTATGAACGGGAAATGGAAGTTGCGATAGAGAGGGGGCTGATTGCCGGTTATCCTGACGAAACGTTCAGACCGAATAACAGCATCACCCGACAAGAAGCAATGACCATCGTCAGCAGAGCGATGAAAATTACGGAGCTAGTGTCTTCCCGCAGTGAAGAGCAGTATTTAGAGCTGCTTCAGTCCTTTACGGATTCGAAGTCGATCGCCAAATGGGCAGAAAAAGACGTGAAAATGAATCTTTCTGCCGGCATCATTGTAGGTAGAAATGAGCGGCTGGCGCCTAACGAGAATATAACTCGTGCCGAAGCAGCCGCTGCAGTAAGAAGACTTCTGATTCAGTCCGGAATCATAAATCCATAATGGCAGCAATGAATTCATAAATGCTGCTTTAGCCAAAATGAAAAAAACGACGCAACAAACAACCGCACTTTCTGCATCCTGCAGAGTGGCGGTTGTTTTGTTTTTGTGTATCATATTATTCCTCAGTAGTCTTAGCCGACGCTGGGGCACCTTTATTATTATATAACCATAGCGCATACTCCAAAGGACGTACTAGTGCTTTACGATACGTGTTGCCGTCCCCAGAGCGGGCAAACACTTCACGGGCAGGTTTTGGATTAACCTCCAGCACATAGATTCTTCCTTCACGATCTATAGCGAGGTCCAGAGCGAGCTCACATAAGGCTCCGAAACTTTCTTCCAGGAAAGCAGCGGCATCAAGTCCTAACCTCTCGGCAGTTTTCATAACCTTATCGGTTTTATCCTGACTACCCAGCCATTCCTTTAGCAGCGTTTCCGCCCGAACGGCGTGCCCACCGCCATGAAGATTGGAGGTTACGCTTCGGGCCGCTCCGACTCTTGCTGCCATACCTGTCAGTTCCCAGATTCCTTGCCCATTTTTTTGAACGAGCATGCGGTAATCATGGAAACGTCCGCCAGGCAGACGAAGTGGGATCCCCTGTTGGACGAGGAAACGTCCACCAATACACCATTGTCGAACGATAGAATCCAATCGGGAGGCAGAGACCTTTCGGGGTGGAATAATCCGGCGATCTTGACGACGGCCTTGAATATCAAAGCCCCCTTTACTACCCTTCACCCGTTCAATTCTAAGGATACCGCGTCCACCTGTGCCGTTTGCTGGCTTGATATAGAGTACCGGGCTCTGCTTCAGCATTCGGTGCAGATCGGCAGAGGAATGATACAGTAATGTTTCTGGCATATGCTGCCGGAAGCGACTCTTTTGTGAGAACGTTTGGTGTATGGTCCATTTGTTGCGCAGTGGACGATTCAGAAACAGCAGATGTTTATAGCGTTCACGGAAACGAAGCAATTGCTGAAAGCGCGTGCTGCGCTGGATACGGCAACGGTCATAAATCATGTTCGGGAAGGAACGCCATTTACGTGACCATTTCCCGCTCTTTAGATCAAAGACAAGAGCATGGATCTGCTCTTTGCTGGGATGGACATCCATGGGGGTAAACACAAAAATATCCAAGCCCATTCGATTACCCTCAATGATCATTCTCCGGTACACGGCCTTTTCTTCAAGCTGCTTGGCTTCATTTATATACAAAGTAAGAATGCCTAAGACGGGCTCTGGCACAGGAGTTCACCTTCTTGTGGAGAGTTTGTAGTACTGACGGTATTCTGTGGTGACCGGATCAATAAAGTTGGCTTGCCAGTAGGGCCACTAGTAAGCGCCACTGCGGCAAGACCAACGTTGAAACACATTTTCAGACTGGCTGTATTATCGCTGGCAACACTGCATTCGAGACGCCCTAAACGGTTTAACTGGGCGGCCATAAGGGCGGTGCCTGTATGCCTATTTCGGTATAAGGGATGCACGGCAACGAGACAGGCCTCTTCACCGAAACCGGATACGAAGCTTACGCCTGCTAGCTGACGCCCATTCTGACCGCGTACGGTGGCGACAAGCAGCGAGACACCTGGCTCTGACAACTGTTCTGGAGTTAATCGGGCCATTACCTTGCAAGCTTGGTTTGTAATCCGACGCTCCCCATGCTCTCTTATAAACGCAAGCAGTCCGGTTAACCGCGATTTCCACTTTTTAGCATCAGTGTCGTAGATGGAGGATATCTGCATGCAGTGTCACATCCTTTAATGAATTCTACTTGGAATGGCGTGCTAAGTGCTGACCATATTGAAAGATTCGCTCCAAAGAAAGCTTGCGAATCGCAGGCTCATCAAATTTCATCGGCCGGGAGTTCGCTTCAAAGAACCAGAGTCCACCGTTCTCATCGACACCGAGATCCATGGACATCTCCCCGAGCATAGAATCAGAGGCTCTTTCAATTTGTCTGGCAATTAACAGAGCAGTTGTAGGTACACTTTTTAAGATAGAGGCTGCTCTTTCGGTTCCAAATGTGCTTTCCAGCATGGTGGAGGGTTCCTCGATACTTCCGCCACGAGGTACATGCGTAGTGATGCTGCGGGCACCGGCTAGACGCGCACCTATGCCGGTCAATGCCCAGCCGCCTCTGCTGTTTTTCTGCAGAAGTACACGCAGATCAAAGGGTCGTCCTCGGTGAGTCGCTAGTTCAATAGCTTGCTGTACGATATAGCGCGAATTTCCCTTTTCTTTTCCTATCCGTGCCCAGAGGCGTTCTACTGAGGCAGCTTTGTAGGTCACATTTTTTTTGCCGCTTTGAATTTGCAGCCGATAAGGTAATGTAGTATCTGCACGGTATTTTAAACGCATAATTCCTTTACCTGCTTTGCCATTCTCAGGTTTAAGATAGAGACTGGTATGATTATTTAGCATGGCGATAAGCGTATTTGCACTGCGTAAACGTCTGGTTTTTGGAACATGCTTCGAGGTAGCATACGAGCCTTTCAACCATTCAAATAGACTCCATTTATTGAAAAAATATGGATTATATAGCTCAATGCCTGGATGTTCCAGGCATTGAGCTATTTTGCGTACGACAGCAGGTTTTTCCTCATCCTCACGGGTAGGAATTCGGTTATAGATGATTTGTGGAAGAGGTACAGGAATGCTGTACCATATTCTTCCACTGGATGATGGGACATAACCGTTCACCATCCGTTCCTCGAGCTTCAAGTCACGGACAGTGACGACGTAGACAAGAAATCCCAGCTCCTTGCCTGTGCGGATGATGTCCCGGAAGTTATTACGGTTGCCATTAAATTGCCTTACTTTATCGCTGGTTGTCAGTATGGCAATAACGGGTTTTGTTTCATCCGGAATATGGGTGTTCACATCTCATCCCTCCTGCGGAATTTGCTGAGGTATAGACAATGCTCCAAAATGTGCTCGATGGAAGCTTTGCCCTCAGCGCGCAGGGAAGGATGACGGAAGATGGAACGTCCTGGTTTGGCGTTGGCCTCGAACATCCAGATGTCTTCATCCTGATCAATGCCGAGATCAAAGCCAATTTCACCGAGTAAATGACGATGCTGGATTTCTAAAGATTCTGCCAGCTTAATGGCTGTACTCTTCGCACGCTGTAATACTTCATCTGCTCTGCCGCCAAATACACGCCCGAGCGCCTGCCCAGGTGTAAGTAATGCCCCACCGTTTTTGAGGTGAGTGGTGACACTGCCTCGGCCTGCTTTCTTAGCACCAATACCGACTACAATCCATTGATTACTGCCGTTTTTATGCATATGGAATCGGAAATCAATCGGGCAGCCATCAATTTCAATCAAACGTATTCCTTGTTGGACGATATAATTTTGCAGGCCTTGACCATGTCTTGATCGAAGCATACGCATGAGGCTTTCAAAGGTAGTGAAGCGCAGAAGCACGTTTTTTCCACCCTTGCGGTAGCGGGCAAAATACCCTTTTTTCGGCAGATAGGTGAGTCGGTAAATCCCGTGACCCAGGCTGCCTGCGGAAGGTTTATAGTATACAAAGTGGTGGCGATCCAACATTTCTCTCATTTTTTCGGAAGAGGGATTGCTGTGGGTCTCAGGTACGTAACGGTTTGCAGCTCCGTCATTTTCTAGCAACCGATAAATATCGGATTTATTGAAAAAGCTCCAGTTGAAGTAAGGGATTTTCTTACGCATAAATCGTTCGCGAAGCTGGTTGATATAAGGTGAAGTCTCCGCTCTCCGACTGGGTAGCCGATTGTAGACAACATCAGGTAGAGGAACCATTTTACGCTCGAATTTGCCGCCTGCGGTTAAGAAATAACCATAGACTTGCTCCTGCTGCCAGTTGATATCACGCGGCATAAAGGCAAATATATAACATTTATTACTGCCTTCCCGCAGCAATTGCTTTATGAAGCCAGTGCGAGAACCGAAGGGTTGATTTGAAGATGCTGGTCCATCGGACAATACACCGACTAAAGGTCCAAGCTGTACTTCGTCATTCTGTAGATTGCGTAAATAGATCCCACCAGATTTCGGAACCTTGATAGCACTCTTTACACCAGTGGCAAGGAATAGATGATTTCCGGCACGCTTGATGGGCTTAATCATGGTCGGGATGGCATCTTTACCGAGTCTAAGGCGTATGTTCTTTTTCCCGGTTAATTTCAAGCTTTTCATCAGTGCACCTGATACATATACAACTCTTTGGGGCTGCTTAGTGAAATGCACATTGCAAAAAGTGAGACTCATTTATGAATCCTCCTTAGGAACCATTGTTATCATTCTCCCGTTTATAACGGAGCTGTCCGTAGATAGGGATGGTATCCGTCGCTGTGTGAGTAGCAGATGGCGCGCATAAGACAGTGGATTCTCGGCGGCGAGCTTAGCAGCCCGGCGGTCGCCCGTCAGCCGGAATACCGTGCGCCCTGGCTTGGAATTTGCTTCTAGTAAATGAATCCGACCGCTCGAATCAATACCGAAATCTAGGCCGAGTTCTCCAAGCCTACCGCATGCGGCCTCCAGAAGAGGAGGCAAGTATGCAGCTTCTGTAGCAAGCTCCTGCATGATGTCTTTTCCATCCTGACCATATTCTGCAAGCAAAAAGGGCAAAGGAGGAACCGCAGTTCCACCGCCATGCAGGTTCGAAGTCAGTGAACCATGATTACCCAGCCGAACGGCCATGCCTGTAAGATCCCAGCGGCCGAGGCCATTCTTTTGCATCAATACACGCACATCGAACGGTTGCCCCTCACGATTAGTTAGGTGCAGATAAGGCTGTATAATATAGCGGCGTGTGCCGATAAATTCATGAATCCAGTTCAGTCCTTCATCCTGCGAGCTGAATACATATTGAAAGGGTGTATTTGTTCCATCACGCCCTCGTACTCTTATGCCTCCTCCAGAGCGTCTGTTCTGCATTATGGCATGCAATGTACGTTTGCCATGAGAGCCTGCTTTGGGTTTTAGGAAAACTCCGTATTCTCTTTCAGCAAGCATATTGCTTAACTTGCGTGTACCGGTATAAAGTACAGTTTCCGGAAGTAAAATAGCGGCTCTTCGGTTGCGCTTCAAGATCTCGTATACGCCCCATTTATCAGGTAAACCTCTTGACCAAGGTAATGAACGGTGAAGGAAAGAGAGGGCAGACGAAGCTTCTTTTCTTTCTTTCGGACTATTGTAAAAACAACGATTATAAATGATATCTGGTGGTGTAGAGGTCGTATTGTGCCAGCTTCCGTCTTTCCATGTATAACCGGTTATAGATGACCCGTTTGCCGCTACTCCGTCCGGATGAAACACGAGGACTTTAAGGTTATATCGCGGAGCTGCCCGGCATAAATGACTGCAAAATTCTGGCTCGGCAATCGGAGGATTCCCGTGGCGACGGCCCGTCATAATGCCGAGGAACCCCATAGCTGTTTCAGTCATTGTGTCCTCCTTATAAACCGGCCAAATAGCGGCAATACAGAATCATTTGCTTGACGGACGGTCTGATTTTTTGATCGTTTAGCGGTGTGTTATCGTTCTTGGAAGGTTTGGAATTAACCTCCAAGAGCCATATTCGTCCGGATTGATCCAGTGCCAGATCGATTCCGAGCTCTCCGAAATGTGCAGGGATAAAGGTTTCTACGCCTCTTGCAATGGCAAGTGCTGCTCTTGGAAGCTGAAGCTGTACGCTATCCTTGGTACCTGGAGGAAGGCTGCTCTTGCTAACGGCTTCACGGACAGTACTAAGACTGCCACCTCTTGCTAGATTGGAGACGAAATGATTGCTTCCAGCGGTGCGAGCGACAATGGAGGTAACGCCCCATTTACCGGTACCATTCTTCTGTACAAGAGCTCGAAAATCTACAGGACGCTTACCGAGCTCCATCAAGGGCAACCCTTGTTGAATCTGGTAGCGCGTTGTTTTCATCTTGGGAGCAATAGATTGGTACAGTTTAGCTAAAGTCGGGTAGCTTTGCTTGCGTGTACCTATAGAGGTAGTTGATAACAAACGGTATCCTCCGCCTTCATCTTTGGAGATTCGGAGAATGCCTTTGCCGAGACTGCCTCGTACAGGCTTTAGAAATACGCTTGGATATTGGCTACACATCTTCTTTACCACAGCAAAACCGTTTAAAGCATGCGATTCAGGTAAATACCGCTTCAATGAAGGGTCTTGCGCTAAAGCTTCAAATACTTCTGTCTTGTCAAGAAATTTTTCGTTGAAGAAATGCGTTCCATACCGTGATTTTACATCCGCCAAAAAATGCTGTACGCTAGGTTTATTCTCCACCTTTCGCGTCGTTAGCCGATTGTTGATTACATCGGCGATGGGCAGACTCATTTTCCTCCAACCCTCGTTGTATACCCAGCCCTGGATGGAAGAGCTGCTTGTTTCCAGCGCTTCCGGGGTAAAGAAATATACATAGGCGCCTTGTGCGTGGCAGGCATTTGTTAATTCTCGACAGAACATGGTAATGGGTCCAAACAGCCTGTCGAGATTATCTGGATGGTCACGGCTGACGAGTACACCGATCAACGGTCCAAGTCGCAAGGTACGACTTACGGAGCTGTAAGAGGCGTTGAGGGTTTGCCGATGTTTCCATCCGGTCCGCCGCGCCAGTCCTTCGCTTACACGCAGGCTTTCGGATTTGGGAGCCGGGATAATGGTAACCTCCTGCCGGAAAGAGCCGAAAGCCAGCTGGAGCGTTCCGTGAGCCGGGATTTTGAGTCTTTTCATGGATCGTTCGCCAAGCATTATAGCGTTTTCCTGCAGGATGCCCGAGTGGACCGTATGGACCGGGATCTTGAATTGGGACATCGTGGATCTCCTTCCGGTAGGCAGCATGATGCCGGCAATTTGGTAGCTAAGGGTTACATATCATTCATCATATGGAGACATATGACCCTTGGTGATTGACCTACTCTTTAAAAACCTTGCCGCATCATTTCATAAGTCTGACCCAAGAAGCGAAACAAGCATGGATGAATCAATATTTGGAAACTTAAGCAACGCTTCCGAAGTGAATTTTGTACGAAGACGAATCGAGAAGTAGTGGCTCACAAAACTTAAGCTCATGCTTCCGAAGTGAGTTTTGTACGAAGTGAAATCAGGAAGCATATGCTCACAAAACTTTTAGGAGGAATCATAATGAGTATTCACGACAAAGCACATGAACTGGCGAAAGCCATTAAAGAAAGCACTGAGGTAGCGGATATCACCAACGCAATGAAACTGGTAGAAACAGATCCTGAAGCCAAGGCGATGCTCGACAACTTCCGCAATGGTCAAATGGAGCTTCAACAACGGATGATGAGCGGAGATATGCCTCCACAGGAAGAAATGGAAAAGATGGAGAAATTATTCGAGGTGCTTAACATGAATCTTGGGATTCGCCGTCTGTTCGATGCAGAACGTCGCCTGAGTGTTGTAATTGAGGATGTAAACAAGATCATTACCGAGAGCTTGTCGCAATTGTATGGCGAATAAACGCTTTTAGTAAGCGGGTATTCACCTAAAAGGTATTAAAGGTGCAATCTAAATAGGGTGCTCCCGAAGCCGGTTGGCTTTGGGAACACCCTATTTATTCTTGTGACTAGTATGAGCAAACCCGCTAATCTTGTTTTCCTTCGATTGCGCAGAGAAGAATACCAGCAGCCAAACCTAGGCGGCGATCAAGCATACCTTTGGGATCTTCAGAGAAGTCAGCGATGATTTTTGTAACAAATGGATTAAAATTTTGTTTGAAAGTAGGGATCGTTGTATCATTCATCTCGATATTATATTTTTGAGGGATAATAGAGATGAAGCGGCGGAGTAAAGCCATCGCGGTGCTATCTTCCTTGATTTTTCCGATTTCCTGATCATGGCGATCGAGAATCAGCCATTCATCTTTCAAAATCGATTTGAGTCCCTTGCGGCGCAGTGCACCAATGTGCTCGCCAGTCTCCGTATCATGCACATCATAAGTAGCGCTAAAATCGACCACATTACGGGCTTTTATTCGCAGAAGCTCCTTTTGCATAGATTCATCTGTGTACAGTGCAATATCCTCTTTTAACTTAAATGCTTTCATTTGTGAATAGAGTACAAGCTGCTCAGCATTATCATAAATATGAAGCTTCGCACCCATGATCGAAAATACCTTTTTTCGAATTATGTATTCGGTATGAGTATAAGTTGCATTCAATTCCAAATCGCCCCCTAAATGAAATTATCATCTCATATATAAGCTTTGCTAGCCATATAAATGCGTACTATTTTATATAATTTTTTGAATAGAAGTATATTTTTTATGGACTTGTCTCATATTATGGGCTTCATGTTCATAGAGTAGAGATATAGATTCAATCGAATATCTTGTCTACGAGGAGCTGTTAGTTATGAGAAAAAGAAACAAGTTTAAACATGGTGTCTATCTGTTGCTGGCGTTGGCCATGCTTTTGTATGCTCTGCCGAAGTTATCGCTTGCGAATGGGCCTAGCTGGGTATTTGGTTTTGGGGTGGTCTGGTCACTTTTCGCCTTTATGGTCATTGCGGCACATCTGCATTTTATTATCGGTGTTGATGAGGAGAAGACCAAGCGTTTGGAAGCTGTGCGAAAAGCAAAGATGGAGCAATGGCAGTCCAAATGGAAAGAAGAAACTAGAGTTACACAAAGATCATAGAATTGGGGTAGTTTCCTTAAGTAACTAGATTTGAATATTCCCGTGGAAAGCGCCGAATTAGTTAAAAGAGGGGTATA
>NZ_NFVA01000108.1 GCF_002264395.1 Paenibacillus sp. VTT E-133291 | reverse complement strand
CGTACTCGGCGCTACAATTACTGCCGGTACACTAAGTAGTGTGACTTCTATATCCCAACGCAGCTTTATTGAACAGACGACTACAGGCATTGCGACCGCTAATACCTATACCCCTCTACCGGCCGTTACTACGAGCGTGCTGGGAACGTATTCCTTCTTCATTAACAATACTGGGGCAAATCCAGTCAACACACGTGTGGAAATCAGTGCTGATGGAGCGAACTATTTTGTCGATACCACGGGGGATAATCCTTTAGCAGCAGGTTCTATCGATGTCATAGTGCCAGCCAGATTCCTGAAATATACCCGCCTATCCTACCAATCAGCCAATTCAGGCTCTGCATCCACGATCAATGTAAGTTTCAATGCTCAGGGCACGTAATCCAGATGACCATCATATGTTGTAACAAGAAAGAGTACATGGATATCCATGTGCTTTTTCTTTAACTATAAGGACACCGAAGGCGTTTATGCTTGTGTCAGCAGCTATACATATGTGCATCAACCACATAATGCCTTCCAAGGAGGAACAACCGTGAATAATATTACGCTTGGCGTCCACCTCATCGTAAAAGATGAAGCTGATCTCCTGCCTCACTGTCTCGCAAGCGTAGCTGGTGCTGATGAAATTGTGATGATCGATACGGGTTCTACTGACGAATCCATAGCTATTGCCGAAGCACACGGGGCTAGAGTCTTCCAACGGGAATGGACAGACGATTTCGCAGCTGCTCGTAATGAAGGGCTCGTTCATGCCTCAACGAATTGGATTCTTATCCTCGATGCCGATGAGTGCTTACAAACCCCACTTACAGAACTCCGCAGCCTTCTACAGAACACACAAGCTCAGGCTTTTACAGTAAACATTGATAATTGGGTTGGCGTACGACCTGAAGATAAGGTAAAACACAGTGCAGTCCGCTTATTCCGAAATGGACAGGGTTACCAATATAGTGGAAGAATCCATGAGGGAATTGACACTTCAATCCTTAGCAAACATAACCTCTCGGCAATTGAGCACAGTCCACTTGAGATTATACACTTTGGATATTTACCTGAAATCATGACACGAAAAGATAAAATCAATCGAAATAAACACCTGCTGCACCTCACTTTAACCGAATTTCCGGACGATCCTTTCCACTCCTATAATTTGGCAGTAAACTACTGTCAGGAAGGTCGTCTTCAGGAAGCTGAGACGTTGCTTCGCCAAGGCCTTCACCATGTAGCACTTGAAGCCTCCTATCGTCCTACGATGATTAGGGATCTTTGCAAAATCTATCATGCGCAAGGAAAAATGAATGCGATTGACCCCTTGCTGATGATTGAACTGGAGCGTTATGGTGACTACCCTGATCTACATTTTTTATTAGGCCAATCTTTAGAGAGCCAAGGACTTTGGGAACGAGCGCTATTAGCTTATCAACATGCAGAGTCCATTCCTGCACATGAGATACTTAGCGGAAAATATGTCTGTGAGCAAGGAATGAGCACCTTTCGCCCCCTATACCGGATGGGTTTAATCTCACAGCGGCTTGGTCTTCTTGAGGATGCTGCAAGATTTTTTCATCGTGCACTTCAACACCATTCTTTATATACGCCCGCCTTGCAGGGAATTGCTGCTGCTTTTCAACGTCTAGCTGTACCCGATGAGGAAATCGCCACTTTACTGATCCAACTTGTTCCCCCAACTACTTCAGTCCGTAGATCCGCGATCATTGACAGTTTATATGAGATAAATGCTTATGAAACCATAACCACCTTATCCCGAGATATTTTTCCATTGGAATTGGATACTGCATATGCAATCATCTCTTCACTCATCATCACCGGCAAATTAGAAGACGCGAGTACAGCTATAGGACAGATGACCCCACTAGCTTCCCAAGATAACCATAGATCAGTGCATCAAAAGCAGTGGTATACCCTCTGGGCCATTTGCCAATGGGAACGATATGGAGAATTTAAAAAGGACTTGCTCAACCATACAACAGGTGAACTCCGTTCTGGGCTGGAATACATTGAGCGATCCCAAAGCCAACAAGTGGCATATCCGGTAGAAAAAGAGGTAGATCACTTATATTCCTCATTCCTTTCAGACCTCATTGGGTTATCCGTAAAGCTACATCAGCTCACACTTAGTCATACTTTAGTAGACCTGTTCCCTGCTTATCGATCTGAATTTGCCACAGCATTATATAAAGAAGGAGATTGGCAGGCCGCAGGAGAGGAATTTATTGTACTTGTTCGTGATAAGATCGCCGATGCAAACGTGCTTTTTTATATTGGTGAGATGATCTTTGACAAAGGGCATTATTCCGAGGCCAGTGAATGGTTTCAGCAAGCGCTGGAACAAGAGCCTGAGCATGAATCCGCAAGGATCGGCTTATCCCTCTGTTATCTTCAGCAAGCGAAGCTGAGTATGGAAGATGCTCTACAAAATTTAAATGATGCCCATGCTCATGGCCCATTGCAAGAGGATATCGGAGCTATCCTTAAATCCATTACCTTGCTGAATCGTACATCTTGGCACACTCAGTGGAGCTTACGTCAGAGCGAAGGGAGATCTTCCCTATGAACCATTCAAGAAGAAAGCCGCTAATTTCCTTATGCATGATCGTTAAGAACGAAGGAGATAGCTTGAGCCAATGTTTAAAAAGCGTACGGGGAGTCGTCGATGAGATCATTGTAGTCGATACTGGATCCACCGATGCTTCGGTTCAAATTGCCCTAAACTTCGGGGCTAAAATCATACAGCACCCTTGGAGCGGCGACTTTGCTGCTGCCCGCAACGCAGGTCTCCAGCAGGCCCATGGACAATGGATTCTCGTTCTAGATGGAGATGAGGAATTAAGTGAGGAGAGCAAGGGAGAATTACTGCTATGTGCTGAGCATATGGAGTACGAGGCATTTTTCCTACGCATTCATAATCATAAAGGGCTAACCCCCACTTCACAAACGATCACCGTCAATCCGATTATTCGGATGTTTCGTAATCGTCCTAAGTACCGGTTTAGCGGTATCATCCACGAACAGATTGCTGAGGCTATCATAACAGCTACACCCCAGGCACCGATGCATCTGACCACTGTTGTCATCCATCATTATGGTTACGCAGAAGGGGTAGTGATCAAGAAAGATAAAATCAAACGTAATGTCGAGCTGCTGAAAGAACAGCTAAGGTTAAATCCTAAAGATCCTTTCCACCATTTTAATATGGCTGTTGAGTATATGCGTCTTGGGGAGTATCACCCTGCTCTAAATCATATCCAACAATCACTAGAAGAGGCACCGCCTGATACAAGTTACATCCACCTGCTGCACAAATATGAAATTCGCTCGCTTGCAGAATTAAAAGATTTCCCTGGGGCGCTCGCAGCCTGTGATCGTGGAATGAGCGCACATCCGGATTATCCAGACTTAGCCCATCTCAAAGGGGCCCTGCTATTACAATTAGGAGCTTTTGCGGATGCCAAGGTAGCGTTGTTACAAGCTCTGGTCATCGGAGCTGCTCCTCCTGGCTACCATACTGAGGCTGGATTTGGTTCATATTTAACCTATTATATGCTGGGTCAATTATGTGAAGAGATAGGTGATGAGACCGAAGCTATTGCTTGTTACACCAAAACCGCACAGCTTCATCCCGAACCGACTCCCGTCATTACCCGGCTACTACGAGCCCTGAAATGTGCAGGCCGCGAGAGTGAAATTTACGGTTGGTTCCTCGCTCATCTGCCAGACTACACAGTGACTAAGAACAGGATTCTCCTAGAATTATTACAGAGTGAGGGATGTAATGAAGCAGCTGCACAGCTGATAAATGCCACAGAGCAGCCCATTTCTATAGAAGCGGCATTTAATCAAGCATCTGAGCAGGGGCGTTCACAGATTTTGTTAGCGGATCGTCTGCTTGCTTCCTTGTCCTCTTCTGCTACCTATTCTCCAGCAGTCAAAAGAGCACGCCTATCGCTTCCGCTACACAAAGTTTCAGAATAGGAGGGACGTTTCCTATGACTATACCCGAGATCACACTTTGTATGATCGTTAAGAATGAGGCGAACCACTTGGAGAAATGCCTGTCCTCTGTGCAAGGAATCGTATCAGAAATCATCATTGTAGATACCGGGTCTGAGGATAATAGCAGAGACATAGCACTTAAGTTCGGTGCAAAGATCATCGATATGACTTGGGAGAATGATTTCTCGAAAGCACGAAACCTAAGTCTGAAGCATGCAACTTCCCCTTGGATTCTGGTACTTGATGCCGATGAGGCTGTAGATCATTGGAGGAAGGAGCAGCTCCAGCACCTGCTGGACGCAGCGCATATCCACGGATATTGGCTACCCATTATCCACTATACCGGTGACGCCCCTGAAGCGGATTTTGTTACCGATCATGTCTGCCGCCTGTTCAGAAACGATAGAAGAATCATCTTTCGTGGAATCATTCATGAGGAGACGGCCAGCAGCATTTGGGAGCTTCCTGCAGGGGAGATTGCTTACGCTGAATTGCGTATTTATCACTATGGTTATTTAGAAGATGAACTGCAGCGCAAAAATAAATATCAGCGCAATTTAGCTCTCATCAATAGTGGTCTGCAGCTTCAACCGAACCATCTAATTCTTCGTTATGCGCTAGGGGTAGAGCATTATCAACAGGAACAATATCATACAGCTGCAGATGTACTTCTTCCATTACTCGCTGATGTTTCAACCCAATCCGGGTATGCCTCCGATATTTATCTAAAGACTGCCTATGCTTTACAACGATGTAACAGGCAGCAGGAATCTGCGGAAGTCTTTCATGCGGGGAGCTTATTGTTTCCCGATTTCACTGATTTATTAGAGGGCTATGCTGCTTTATTACTCGAACAAGGACAGCTAAGCCAAGCTAGACACTTCTTGCAGCAAGCACTGAAGAGTGGGGATACAGCACTTTCATATCCATCTTCTTCGGGAAGTGGAACGTATCGAACAGAACTACTAGCGGGCAGAGTATGCGAGAAGTTATTTCTATATCCAAATGCGCGGAAACACTACGAGGCTGCTATACAGTTTAAACCAGATTATACGGATGCGTGGAAACAGCTTGTCCCACTAAGCCTGCTATCTGGAGAGAGGTTAAGTATGATCGCATTGACCCGCTATCATATCCACACTCTCTCACCAATTACTTTAGGCTATCTCGTGCCCGCGGCGCTCAATGCTCGTGATTTTGAATGGCTGACCACTCTCTCTTTTGCTTCGCAGCTACCGCTAACCGTTCAAACCATTGTGCAGGCTTTCTTTGCTTGTACTCAGCAGCAAGAGGAGGAACACACCCTCGCCCCCCTTGAGCAGCTCCTTCATAATCCATCTCTTCTTTCCGAACATTCATCAATACTCGGTTATCTCTGGGCTTTGTCTTGCCGTGCTGGAGATAATGAATCAGCCAAGAAGTGGGTTGTCTCCATATTACCATACAGACCAGGGATCCTAACGATTCATCATATTTTAACAAGTCGTTCTGACATTAAGCCTTCTCTTCCTGATCTGAGCTATGCTACACAATTGCTGCTTCAGGTCGGTGCTTGGGACAGTGTATTAACGCTCTATCGTCATTCAGAGGGATCTTCCTTCCAATGGTGCAAACTGCCGGAGCCCTTATTCTATGGATTGCTTGAGGCTCCTATCCCCGTAAAGAAACAGTGGTGTTCCATCTATCTCAGTCAACCCCCTCATTATAATGCTTCGACGGACTGCGCCGAATGGCTATTATATGTGGCAATGGCTTGCTCCTGTGGGGAAACTCCAAAGATCGCTTTATCAGATGAAATGGCTGTGCGCAGAAATGGAGGAACTACCGCTGCAGTGGGACTCTCATACTATAAGCTTATGCTCGCTGCAAAAGCTTCCCCCCATGGAATACCCTCAGGTCATATCCCATGGGGGGTGCTCGTCAGATCTGCCAGTCAGATCTAACCGACTGGCAGATTCGGATTTCAGAGCTATTCTTTCCATTCAATCAAATGGGGCTGCTCATCTAGAATGGACTGGTACTGCTCCAGACTCCCCCAGCGCCCCTCTGGATCAAGCTCCATATAACGCGAATATTTAAGTCGAAGCTCTTCCGGGGAAACTGCCCATCCATAATGCTTCACTCGCAGTTCGGCAAGAAAACCCGGCAATACCGAGTAAGAAAGCGGCAGCCTAGGAACATGATGATCCATTTTCGGGAAGAAATAATGAAAATTCGGCAAGTATCGGACAAGTGTACGAGTATGCTTCGTATGGATATTCCAATGTTCATCTTCACGATAATGGGTGGTGCCACCCCAAAAATCAAATAGCCGGAAGGATACCCAGTCATACACATCCTGATCAATCAGCCGTCTCATCTCCCGTTTAGCTGCCTCTTCATAGAACTCATCAGCGTCTACAGACAGGAGCCAATCCGGATTCGTAGACACCGCTAAATCCCATAACAGCTGTCTTAACTCCCACTCACGATTAAACAAGGAGGTCTCCAGTGTCACAAGCTTCGTAACCTTGGCAAAAGAACGACATAACTGTGCCGTATGATCTGTACTTCCATCATCAACAACTACAATATCATCCACAAACTCACTCAGTTCTTCAAGTATCTGCTCCAGATACCTTCCAGCTTCGTTACGAACCTGCATCATAGCGGTCAAGCGGTTACCTGCTGTTTTGCGGAGAGGCCATTTATGACTACTCATCCCTCCACTCTCCTTTTCAATCGTTTTACGGCCTCTTCTAGATCTGCCATCTCTGATAAAAGCGGCCACGCCTGATTGTCTTGCCCTGCCGCATTCAAGAAGCTGCGCATAGCCTCATGTCGTCTGCCATGTAGCAAGTGTATTGTGCCTTCTATAATCCCATCAACATTCCCCTCCAAATCTTGCTGAAGCTCTAGCGCTTTCTCCCATTGGAAGGTCCGAATATAATTCTGAATCAATAACCTCTTCGCCTCTGAGGTGGTAAGCGAACTCAGAATCCGTATTGCCTCAGCTTCATCCTCATTTAAGCGAAACAGCTCTGCCCGGACAAGTTCGTACTGCCCGGAGTGAAGCCAGCCCTGCAGCCTTTCCGCATCCTGCTTCTCCTCAGCTGTAACTGCCGTAATCGTATATTGTTGAACAGCTGTTTCCAAATCCCCAGTCTTACCCTCTATAGCCGAAAAAAAGCGAAAATGTGAATGAAGGCAATCTAAATATTCATACAGCACCATGAGCTCAAAGGATTGCGCCAGATAGCGGTTTGCTACGGAATCCCCCAACAAGTACAGATAGGAAGCTGCCAAGTAATGCACAACAGGTTGACTGGGCAGCTTAGCACACATGGAAATGTAATAGTCCGCCCGCAACTCAAGCTGTATAGTAACCCAATCGGCAGGTGATCTCGCTGAATCCTGACGCAAGTTCGCAATTGCCTTTCTCCACAGCACCTCATAATCCGTAAGAAAATACAGCCGATCTCCCTGAAAGGTAACTCCATAGGATTCTTGCTGATCCCCGGCGAGATAGAGCACATCTTCCCTGCGCAAGCTCTGCTCTAGATATATCCGTTCAGATCGGGTGGCTACAAGGTCAGCCTTTGCGCCAAGCAAACTGCTGTATTTATCCCATAACCACTTCTTTTCTTCTTCCGGACAGCGTTCTAGCAGAGCCACTACATAAGCTGCCTGCAAAGAGAGAACCTCTGAGAGCCAATAAGGAGAAGAGACAAGAATCGTGTATTGCTTCATGTTCAAAGAATAAATATCTGCAGCCGCAACTGCCCTAATCTGATTGTTAGTCTGCTGCTCTCTAGTCATTCGTCCAGCAAAGCAGACCCCTTCCCTATCGGGAAGAAGCTCTAGCAATCTTTTATATTCGTAGTCCTCCCAAGAACCTCCGCTTAGAATTAAATATTTCATGGGTGTGCCTCCTTGGAATCGGACAAATCCCCAATATAGCCTATTACCAGAGAGGCATTAGGGTGCAGCAGCAATTGACGGGAAGTAAACTTCCCATTGCTAATCATCCCAGGTAGGATCCCTCCTTTGTAAGCAACACGTTCAAGAGGTAGAGCGAGCGCTGAATCTCCCCCTGCAAGCAAATGAACCCCAGCTTCTTCCATTTCAGCCGATAAACTTACGATCAGATCTGCGGATCCTTGAGTTATGGCCTTCACTACCCGCTCAACATAACGTTTCTCATATTGGATAGAAGTGGACAAATACAGAATGATCTCGCTCTCATATAATGCAGATGCGTTCTTTAACGCCCGTTGCCATAAATCCTCACCATGAACTGTTATCATTACATCATGTTCGCTAACCGGTAACTCAAGTGTAGCGTCCACCAAAGTATCTCTAATCCAAATCCAGCGAATATACTTGTAGCTCTGCTGCTCCCGTACAGCTACCCATCGCTCCTTCAGCTCATCACAATCCCAAGCTTCATCACAATAAACTATGGCCGTTACCAACGGAGATGCTAAGGGAATCCTGCCCAATGGTATAACCGGCTGTGGAAATTTTAAGGACTCAGTATAGGGTACTAAAAGTCCTTCGTTCTCTATCCCGCTTTCAAGTGCCCATTTCTTGTAGTAAGTCTGCCAGCCGTCCGTTTGTTTGGATTCGTCCTTCGTTCTAAGGTATTTATCCAGTGACTGAATAGCATGAACATACACAGCTTCACTCAGTGCCAGTTTCACTCCAACCTGACGCGCCCTAAGACACCAGTCAGCTATCATGAGATGCCGTGCTTGAAGCGAGGTGTCAAAGCCGCCAATTCGCTGAACCAATTCCTTAGAGAATAAAAGACAAGATCCGGTTAGCACTTCCACCTCGTGCCATTCGCCTTGATACCGCCCAAGGCTGTAGCTTACATGCTCCGTTAATTCATGATGAGTACCAAAGTGAAGCCGTTTCTTCCCTTCACCCTTTTCGGTAGAAGAACGCGGAGCAATGACTCTTACGGATGCATCATCAACGGATGCCCACATTAACTCGCTTAACCAGCCAGGCGATACCATAATCGAATCTTCAAGCAGAACAGCAAAGGTGGTCTCGATATGGGCCAGAGCTAGGTTGGGCATATACTCCTCCTTCTCATAAGGTAGGAAGAGCACTGGTTCCTCCGGCGAGAACTGTCCTGCTAATACCTCCATGGGGAAGTCGGGAGACATTGAAACAGCAATAATGCGCACAGCCACTCCCGAGTGAAGCAGCAGCAGGGGTAAACAGACCGTAGCACATTCCATACGGCTAAGCTCAACTACAATAGAAATCCCATCTTCACTAGGCAAGGGTAGAAGTCCGGCACGTTCAAGGAAACCGTATCTCCCTGCCAAGCGTTCCATATTCATCGATTCATGTGACATTAGGACTCACGCTCCATTTATTTAAAGCAACTCTACCTATAGTCTATGAGCGGTTAAGCATGATATCCCTTAATTTCCTCCATTTACGCCTTTGCCGCCTTCTTCTGTATGAGCTGCGCCTGTATTTGAAGAATTGGGTGCAGCTGGCGATGAATTGCTATCCTCTTTGCTATTCCCAGTAGTATCCTTGCTCTGATCTGATACTCCATTTTTATCTCCACTTACAGACGGTGCAGGAATAGCAATTCCTGGAGCACTGCTGCCATTAGCACCGACAGGCTGACCCTGATTATCGTAGTAATACATTGGCACGTCTCCGACGACCATCAGATATGACACTGGAATTTCCGTATCCACTACCTGGGGTTCCATGTCAAAAGGAATAACCACCGCTACCTCCGTAACAATATGGATATAGACCTCAACTAAAATCATATTGATTCCGGCATTTTGCTGGCGAGTGCTGAGTTCAACCTTAACAGCACCTTGCGGTTCAATCTTGATCGGAATATCAGGCCCATAAGAGGCGATGAGAGGACTACCTAGTGCCTGACCGAGCGGAATATATTCTGTCTGATTATGCAAATCCTGCAACGTGGTCTGGATTACCTCTGCTGCTTGTGAAGTAATACGCATATGCTCCGCATAGTTCAACATAAAGCCTGATATTTTCCCGTTCTTATCGGTCTTCCAATCAATCAGTTCCTCTGCATTTCCTCCGTTCGCAACTTGTGAAGTAATCGCTTTATTTATCGACTCAGTTGCGATTTGCTTCACACGAATTTGCGCTAAATGCAAAATAGGTGGCTTCATGTGCAGCTCCACGTATCGCAGTGCCTGTAGCACAAGCACAATCAATACTAAGGATGCAATCAGCCAAAATTTACGCCGGCTTCTTGGCTTACGCGTGTTTCCACCGGTAACGTTCATCTTTCTTTCTGCCCTACTCGATGAGCTCATATGACTTCTACTTCGCTTAGCTTCAAAGCGTGCACTCTGTGGTCTAGCCGCTGCCCTACTAGGTTTTGACTTGAACGCGGAGCTTCTTCCAGAGAACCTCGGCGTCCCGCCCCCATTTATTTTTGGCAGCCGAAACTGACCTAGATCAGGTAATCTTAGCCCTCGGTTCCCCCATTTTCTTAATCTCCCCATTGCGATAGTCCCTCCCGCCTTACGTAGAGGTCAAGCCACCTCCACTTAGTTTAAGGTATTCGCAAAGAAGACAAAAAAGAAGAACGTTCCCTCCGGCAGATAATGCCAAAGAAACGTTCTTCATTCATTTGATGATTAATTAGTATTAGTGCATTCTACTCCGTTTATCTTCCTGCAAATGGTCCCAGTGCCGCCGTATAAAGATCCCGATTAGAATAGCGATAAACACGGCATACCAAGTAATATATCCATTCCATTCTTCCCTAGGGACGATTAAGCTTGAGCCGATCGTACCGAATAGCCAAATGTAAGACAGATTCCCAAGCACGGTCCCCCAAACAAAGGATGAGGCTTTTATCGGTGAAACAGCGGACATAAAGTTGATTACATTGTTCGGAATAATAGGAATCGTACGTAGAAGTACCAACGTCCAGATTCCATATCGATCCAAGTAACGCTGCCATTTGTCATACCTTTTCAGCTTGGACCTCCATTTTCGATCAAACCAATTGTAAAGGTAACGTCGAATGAGGAAGTACATCAGTATTCCACCCAGATTACAAGCGAGCCAACTGATTATCATACCTCCAATAACGTTAAATACAGACACATGGAGTACAATCAAAATTACGAACGGAAAAAATCCTAATATACTCTGCAATAGCGCCAATGGAATCGTCACAAATAAAATAGAGGGTCCACTAAGGCCAAGCGTTTGCAGCAGCCAATCTATCCAGGTATTTATGGTCTCTGTCATGAAGCAGTCTCCTCTCTTGACTCCTTGCAGCAGCTGCCTCCTGATTTACTTCGCTAAAGCATAAGTGTGAGCATTAAAATATAAGCAAAGTATAGATATCCCTTTTATTACTTTGCTTATATTCTCAAGAAAAACACCCCTTCCGGGGTGTTTTATTGAATGAGTTTGCTTATGAAGTGCATTTGTAAAGAACAGTGGTTAGCGTACAAGTTACACTTTTGTAATCCATTGATTCTTCACATCATACCACAGAATTCTATCTACTTACAATTCTACACCTTGAATCCACGCATTCACTTTATCGGGGTTGTTTTCTACCCAAGTTTTAGCAGCTTCTTCTGGTGATTTCCCACCTTGAACCTCAACCATTACTTTCGCCATATCTTCTGCTGTCCACTCAAATTGATCCAAGAACTTATAGACATTCGGCATGTCTTCTTTCAGACCTTGACGAACCATCGTATGGATTTGCTCATCCGCACCATATACACCTTTTGGATCTTCCAGATATTTCAGGTCCATATTGGCGAACATCCAGTGTGGTGTCCAACCCGTAACAACGATAGGCTCGTTGTTGTCATAGGCTTTTTGCAGCTCTTGAGCCATCGCTGCTGATGAACTTTCAAGAAGGGTATAATCAGTAAGGCCATATTCAGCTATAGCCTTTTCTGTTGTTGTCATAATACCAGCACCCGGCTCAATCCCGATAATTCGATTGTTCAATTTACCAGCTAGGTCACTGTTTTTCAAATCTTCAATAGAATTAATATCCATGTACGCTGGAACCGCTAAACCAACCTTGGTTCCGTTCAGATTTGGACCCAAATCTTCCATTTTCGCACCATACTTTTCTAAATAAGCAGCATGCGTGCTTGGCAGCCAGGCTGCAACCATTCCATCTGCACTACCGTCAGCAACTCCTGCCCACATTGGACCTGCATCTACCTGCAGCATTTCAACAGTAGCTCCAAGCTTAGTTTCAAGTACTTCCTTTACTACATAAGTACTCGCAATTTCCGAATCCCATGCTACATAAGCCAGTTTTACTTTCTCGTTGCTTGAGGATGAACATCCAGCAATCACAGTAATCATCATAATCACTAACAGGAATAACACTATATTTTTTTTCTTCATTCTTTTTTAAACCCCTATCTCTGTTTTGGTTTTAGTGCGTTCTGCGTTAAACGGTCGAGTAGAATAGCTATAATAACAATAGCGATCCCCGCCTCGAACCCATCTCCTGTCTTAGCCTGCGATACCGCACGGTATACATAGGCTCCTACACCTTGCGCACCAATCATAGATGAGATGACAACCATCGAGAGTGATAACATAATCGTCTGATTGACGCCTGCCATAATCGTTGGCAGTGCGATCGGCAGCTGCAATTTAACCAGCTTCTGAGTTGGTGTTGAACCAAAAGCATCGGCTGCTTCCACTAACTCCTCTGAAACTTGACGAATACCGAGATTGGTCAAACGAATTGTCGGTGGAATCGCAAAGATGATCGATGCAATTACACCTGGAACTACACCAAGTGAGAAAAAAGATACCGCTGGCAATAAATACACAAATGCCGGCATCGTCTGCATAAAATCCAAAATAGGCGTAACTGTATTTCTAACCGCATTTCTCTGCGCACACAAAATGCCAATCGGTACGCCGATTACCACAGCCAGTATCGAGGCAGTTAGAACAAGGGCTAAAGATTGCATCGAAGGTCCCCATAATCCGAGATTATCGATTAAGAGCAGTCCGATTACCGCAAATAAAGCCATGCGCCATTTCCCAATCCAATAAGATAAAGCTGCAATTAGTACGATAAGCACTAATGCAGGCAGGAAGGTCAGCGCACCTTCAATTGCAGAAACCATCCCACCGATTATCGTAGCGATAAAGTCAAACAAGGGGCCACAATACGTAGTTAGCCAGTTTTCCAACCACTCGAGGGCCTTTCCTAAAGGCAGTTTTGGAATGTCCATTAAGATCCTTCTCCTTCCGGTACCGCGTTACCCGCGAGTGCGGAAAGAACGGCTCCCTTAATCACAATACCCTTTAATTTATCCGCTTCATCTACGACGGCTACAGGCAAATGTGTCTCAGATATTAGTTCAAAGAAATCATTGAGCAGCGTTTCTGGATATACACGAGGGATCTCCCGCCGTGTAACCTCTAGGATGGATTTATTATCCTTTAGTGCCTGTGCTGCGTCCTCAGCTGTAATAACACCCAAGAGCTTGTTTTCTTTGTCTACCACATACAGGCTGAATATACCGCTGTCGCGCATCAGTTGAAGTGCTACACGTGGTCCGCGCTCAGGTCTAACCGTTTCCGGTTGCCGCATCACATGAGCTGCAGTTAGCACCTTGGACAAGTCCACATCCTCCACGAACCGCTCTACATATTTATTGGCAGGTTGAATGAGAATCTCCTCCGGTGTACCAATCTGCACGATAACACCGTCTTTCATCAGTGCAATCCGATCACCAATCCGCAGGGCTTCGTCTAGATCATGAGTGATGAACACAATCGTCTTCTTCACTCTGGACTGCAATTCCAGCAGCTCCTGCTGCATGTCTTTACGGATCAGCGGATCCAGTGCACTAAAGGCTTCGTCCATGAGCAGGATATCAGGGTCATTAGCAAGTCCTCTTGCTAATCCTACACGCTGCTGCATCCCTCCGCTGAGTTGATCCGGTCGATGATTCTCCCAGCCCTTTAAACCAACGAGATGCAATGCTTCCATGGCCCGTTCAGTTCTCTTCTTTTTATCTACGCCCTGAACCTCAAGTCCGTATTCCGCATTCTCCAATACCGTCCGGTGTGGAAACAATGCGAACTTCTGGAACACCATGCCGATGTTCTTGCGCCGAAATTGCCGAAGCTCCTCCGGATTCATTTTAACGACGTCTTTTCCTTTAAAAAGGACTTGTCCCCCTGTAGGCTCAATCAAACGGTTCAACAAACGAACCAACGTTGACTTACCGCTGCCGGACAATCCCATAATGACGAATATTTCTCCTTCTTCAATGCTGAATTCGGCTTTGTTGACTCCGACCGTCAACTTTAATTCCTGAGCGATCTTTTCCTTCGACCACCCTTGCTCTAATAATGGAATCGCCTTTCCCGCATCATGACCGAATACTTTGGTTAGCTTTTTCACCTCTATAATAGCCATGCCGTCCTCCTTCTCCCGAAAATATATCCGGGTTTAGTTCACTTATAGTAGTGTACCGGACTATTGAAAATTCATGCAAACACCATATACGGATAAAATTTAGTGTACAGTTTTAACTTTACGTACTTTATGTATAGAATACTCTGTTTTACACCAAATTCCTTTCTTCATGATTTCTTTACTTATGGAGGGGGATTTGATTACAATACATTGTATAAGGTTGCAGCAGTCTATCGACCTATTCCTCAGGAGGGACATCATGAACGATTTAGAAGGGTTAACACCCGAACAAATAGAGAAGATTAGTAAGGCCCGTGAACGCGTGATAGACTCTATCGGTAAAAATATGGATCTATACGGCATCACTTTATCCATTGGGCATTTATACGGTTATATGTATTTCAATCAAGGTCCAGTGACATTGGACGAACTTAGCAAAACAATGGGAATGAGCAAAACGTCCATGAGTACGGGAGTCCGTACCCTCCTAGATCTGAAAATGATCGATAAAGTTTGGGGGAGAGGGACTCGCAAAGACCTGTTCACCACTGTACCTGACTGGCATCAGAACTTCAGTGATTACTTCTCTATTAAATGGAGAAAAGCCGTCGAAGGAAATATGATTTCACTAGCGAAATCACTTGCAGAAATTAACGATATGAAAAAAGAGTTTAGTGACGATAGTAAACTTATGCAGCTCTTAAATACAGATGAAGAGAAGATTACCGAATCCATTAATTACTACCGCTGGTTGCTAAAATTAATAGAATCTTTTGAGAATGGTAAGATCTTCGAATTTATCCCTAAAGAAGAATCTTAATTCCAAGCCAAAAAAAACGACAGTGCTCCTTTAAAAAGGAAAACACTGCCGTTTTTTTCGTTTAACTTTCGATTAAGCTTACATCATCCAAATAAATCGTGCTGCCCGCACCAATTTCACTATTCGTCTCCGTACTGTTCCCATCAATAAGCCCTAGTAAAAATACCAGATGAACCCCTGCGTCTGTCGCACCGTTCATGGTAAATGTGTAGCTGAATTCTTTCATGTTCTGGGTCAAGGCTATAAGCTCAGCCTCCATATATTTGGTGTAGTCCCCGCCTTTATGCTCCACAGCTACCTGAATATTACGGTTTACCGTAGAACGGGCCTTAAACTTCAAGGTGTACGTCTTTCCCTGAATAAGCTTCAGGTTTTCGTAATCCACTTGTGCGCTGTAGGCAGCTTGCCCTGTGCCCGTAAGGTCTATCGCAAATTCGCCATCTTTTACAGCAGCAGATCCGGTTCCATCAAAATACTGGCTCCACCCTTTTGAATCCACATCAAAGGTTCCATTATCCAGCGTGCCGCTTGGGGGTGTCACTGGCGGACCACCTTGTACTTCCCGGACCACAATATCGTCAAAAGAAATCGTATGTGGCGTACTGTTAGCCGTAGGATCAGTGCCCTGCGATTTGCCAATCAGATAATTCAGCTTCAGCGGATTGCTGTTAGACACCGTAAATTGTGCGCCATACGTTGCCCAATCGGCAGTAATATCAAACTTTGCTTGAGCGGAAGCTGCAGAAGTATTGGAGTATTCCAGGATGATTTGCCGCGGAACCGTTGATTTCGCCTTAAAACTCACCTCATACGTTTTTCCGCCTTCCAGCGGGATACCTTCTTGGTAAAATTGTGTATGCCATGCCTCCCATCCTGCCGACGTAATCAAGATTTCTGCCACGCCATCCTTCACATCAAATGCTGAAACACCACCTTCTCCAGACCATGTAGACCAACCCGTCTTATCGCTACCAAACGAACCATTGATGACCAGATTGTTATCATTAGCAAGTATTGTCTGAAGCACATATCCGTTTGCGTAATGGTCAGCTTCTACTGTGATGGTATAGCTGCCCTCGGATGGAAATACTGCTGCATCGATTGTGATTTTCCCAGGTTCAATGGTGTATTGTTCAGTTTCAAGTGTTGTACCATTAACCTTCACTGCAACAATTTTCTTTCTCCAATCCTCATGGTCTATGAAGGTTAGCTCAATCGGCTGCGAAACTCTGTTGTTTGAACTATCGCTTATCAATTCCTGAGGTTTTGCTGGTGCATTTTTAATTTCAAATTTCACATTATCGATAATAATATCATGGCTTTGAGGAATACTATTTCCCTCAACCTTTCCAAGCAGGAATTTAAGAGACAGTGTATCTTTACTGCCTTGACGGAATTCGAATTTGTAATGAGTTGTTGCTGGTGTGAGCTCTACAATATTTGTAAATGAAGCCTGATAAGATGCATTTTCAACATTTACTCCGATTTTCCGGGCTATGGTTGAACTGGCATCAAACTCTAGCACATAATCTATTCCGCTTGCAGCTTTCAAGTTATTTTGAAACAACATCACGGAATAGGGCTGACTACCCGTATTCGTAATGTTAAACTTCGCTGTTCCATCTGTAGCAGTAGCAGTGCTCTGTCCGCCCTGCTCCGTCAACAGCCGATCCCAGGCAAGAAATTCAGCGTTGAATTCACCATTCACCAGCGGATAGTAAACAAGTGATGGATCATAATAAAAGCTCGTGCGCAGCAACTTGAAGTTATCCAAGATGACGGTATCCGCAGCACCATTCAGAATTAATATGAATTGTCCCTCATGATCCGTTGCACCTGCAAGGTTGGTGAAGACTGCTTTTATTTCTTGTTCACCTTGGGCTAAGTTAACCGATTGCTGCGCATGTACGCTGCCGTCTTTTCCAAGAAGCTGAACTGTGGCTGTACGTGCAGAGGATACTGCAGCATTAAAGGCAAGTTCATAGTCTTGGCCTTGTATAAGCTGAATTCCCTTCTGAAGCAATCGGACTTCGCCACTTTCGCTGCCGCCAATTTTCACATTCAGCTTGCCTTTGTCATCTACTTTAGCCGCAGCCGTTGCACCTGTGGCTGTTTCTACGTGCCAATAGCTCATCCGATTCGGCTCACCAAGATCGAAAGTGCCATTGTACAGATGATTACCGCTACCGAGCGGTGTCTTTATTCCGTCATGGTCAAAAGGAATACTATCTACCTCTTCCAGACGGACATTTCCGAGCCAGACTGGTGAAGCATTAGTACCCATGTTGAACTCTATCCGTGTTGCAATATCAGAGTTTTCTTTCATTTGAAACATCGTTTCGTAATGGGTCATCTCGGAAGTCAGCTCTGCCTTAAGCGCTGGAGAATAAGCGGCAAAGCCCCGTGATTCTCCCCCCGTTAGTTTAACGCTAATATTACGTGATACGTCTGTTTTCGCATCGAAGCTGAGCTTATAGAATCTGCCTTTAGCAACAGATACGATCGCTTGAGGTTGAACGGAATACACATTGCCTCCAGCATTACTGATATTTACCTTTACGAAGTTGTGCCCCCCAATCGGTACAGTGGATACTGTAGCATCGGCTCCTGGTTCTTTAAACAAAACCCAATGTGAAGTATTCGGTATTCCCATTCCATTATCTCCCGGAACCTGCTCCGTGAAGTTGTTGTTATAGACAAGATTGCCATCAGGAAGTGCAAGCTTTGAGCCTTCTAAGTAAGCTTCCTTCTCCAGCGTTACGGGTATCGGCTCACGATACTCACGGCCTGTCAGTTCATAGACTCTGACATAATCAACCTGCATTGACTTTGGAAACACAGTCTCAGGTGTTGGGTCGCCATCGAAGTTGCCGCCAACAGCCAGATTTAACAGCAGGTGGAACTCTTGATTGAATGGTGCTGGATAAGCATTATTCGCAGGCTGGCCATTGCTGATGCTGTACCAGTCATTTTTGGTCAAGAACAGCTCACCATCTACATACCAGCGAATTTCTCCCGGTTCCCACTCAATGGAGTACGTATGGAATTGTTCTATCGTGGAACCTTCCGGGAACACATACTCTTTACCAGAGTACACATTGTTAGGCCACTCGCCGCCGTAATGAATAGTACCCGCTACCGTATTAGGACGGCTGCCCCAGCCCTCCATAATATCAAGCTCACCAGAGGAAGCCCAATTTCCGTACTCGTAGTTCTCGGGCAGCATCCAGATCGCCGGCCAGTACCCTTTTCCGGTAGGTGCTTTAGCTCGAATCTCGAATTTCCCATATTTCTTGCTGAACAGACCTTTTGTCTTAAGTCGCGCAGAAGTGTACTCCTTGCCACTTACTGCTTCTTTATGCGCCGTAATCACTAAATTACCATCTTGTACCTTTGCGTTCTTCTCATCACTTGTATACCATTGCTTCTCGTTGTTACCCCAACCTGGATTGTTAAATTGCGAACCATCTCCAAGGTCATAGGTCCATTTCGTAGAATCAATGGTCCCTTCATTGAATTCATCTCCCCAAACCAGCGTCCACGGATCATTGGTTGGTGTTGGCGTCGGTGTGGCTGTAGGTGTTGCCGTTGGTGTCGATGTCGGTGTGGCT
>NZ_NFVA01000086.1 GCF_002264395.1 Paenibacillus sp. VTT E-133291 | reverse complement strand
GACCACTTTCAGCGCTATCAAAGGCATTTTCGCCTCTCTTTTCTCCAAATCGACCACTTTCGGCGCTATCAAAGGCATTTTTGCCTCTCCGATACCGTAACTGGTTAAGATTACTTTGTGCGTGATATTACTTTTTGTTTCGCTTAATCACCAATCCGGTTATAGAATGAAAAGTTTACATTAACAAAAAGGGGTGAGGAACGATGGACCATAGAAAAAGATCACGCCTGATGCAGCAGTTTATTTTTGTCGGGCCGACTTCCTTGTTTTTCTTTATGATTGTGCTGATTCCTTTCTTTTTAGGACTCTATTATTCATTTACCAGCTGGAACGGAATCTCGCGTCATGTGGAGTGGGCCGGACTCCGGAACTATCTACATATATTCACGAAGGACCCTTCCTTTCTTCATTCATTCTGGTTCACAGCGAAGTTCACTTTATTTGGCCTGGTGCTGACCAATCTGCTCGGCTTCGCACTCGCTTATGTACTGACCCGTAAGCTGTTCACGCGTAATGTCCTGAGAACGGTATTTTTTGTCCCTCATGTCATTGGTGGACTTTTGCTCGGGTTCATTTGGCAGTTTATTTTTGTAAGAGGATTCTCCTCGATTGGACAGGCTACGGGCTGGTCCTTCTTTAATCTTCCGTGGCTGGGCACCGGAGGGACAGCCTTCTGGGCGATAGTGATCGTATTTGTCTGGCAAAATGCAGGGTACCTAATGGTCATCTACATTTCTGCAATCAATAACGTTCCCAAAAGCCTGCTTGAAGCCTCAAAAGTGGATGGCGCCGGACGCTTTCAGGCTCTACGCCATGTCATCATCCCGCTGGTTATGCCGGCTGTAACCGTTTGTCTGTTCCTTTCTATCTCCTGGTCGTTTAAGCTGTTCGACCTTAACCTGTCGCTGACCAAGGGTGGTCCCTTCAAAGCTACCGAATCTGTAGCGTTGAATATTTACAATGAGGCCTACACTATTAGCCGATTCGGGATGGGCTCAGCGAAAGCGATGATTTTCTTCGTCATTGTGGCCTTGATCTCCCTGCTACAGGTTAGAGCAACTAAGAAAAGAGAGGTGGAGCTGTAATGGAGACTACCGCCAAGAAATTCAATGTGCCCCTGCTTCTCGTCGAAGTGATTGTGATCCTGCTGGGCCTTCTATTCCTAGTACCGTTTTACTTTCTGCTAGCTAACTCGGTTAAAAGCTATAGTGAGATTCTTTCGGATTCCGCTGCGCTGCCCTCCGTATTCCAGTGGAGCAACTACGCCGAAGCTTGGAAAGCCATTAATTTTCCTCGTGCCTTCCTAAACTCTTTTATTATCACGGTGATTAGTAATATTCTGCTAGCGTCCCTCTGCTCTATGTGCGCTTACAAAATGGTCCGCAATAACAGCTTATATAACCGCATACTTTATATTGCCTTAGTGGCCGCTATGGTTATTCCATTTCAGGCGATCATGATCCCGCTGGTGCAAGTCGTTAGCGGTCTGGGGGTCATGGATTCAACCGCAGGTTTGATTTTAGCGTACCTTGGATTTGGCGCCCCTATGACTGTATTTCTGTTCCATGGCTTCGTCAAATCGGTACCTCTTGATATTGAGGAGGCTTCGAGAGTAGATGGCAACAGTCCTTATGGTACCTTTTTCCGGATTGTGCTTCCGCTCATGCAGCCGATTATTGTCACTGTCATTATTCTGAATACCCTGTGGATCTGGAACGATTACTTAATGCCTTCGCTTATTCTGCAGGACCCGGTGCTTCGCACCATTCCCATCGCCACTTATAGCTTCTTCGGACAATATACGAAACAGTGGGATTTGGCGCTTCCGGGACTTGTGCTCGGGATTACGCCTGTGGTCATTTTTTTCCTAGCGATGCAAAAATATATTATTGAAGGCATTGCCCAAGGCTCCGTAAAGGGCTAACGATACATGTTATTTTCAGCCAGAGAGGATGAATGAATATGAGAACCAAACGTGGAATTCTCCTCGCATGCTCCCTGCTGCTGGCTGCCCTGACAGCCGGCTGCGGAGATAACAGCGACAATGCGAATGGAGTTAAAACCGTGCATATCTACCAGTTCAAGGTTGAAATATCTGAAGCGCTTGCTTCGCTTAAGACTGAATTTGAGAAGGAACACCCCAATATTAAACTGGAGGTCCAAAGCGTCGGTGGCGGGACCGATTACGGCGCCTCCCTACGCGCCAAGTTCTCATCTGGAGATGAACCGGATATCTTCACCATCGGCGGCAACAATGAACGTGATATGTGGCTGGAATATCTGGAGGACCTGAGCGGCGAAGCTTGGGTCAAGGATGTAAAGCCACTTGCAGCAGAACAAATGACCATCGATGGCAAGCTCTATGGCATGCCGATGAATCTGGAAGGATACGGCTTCATCTATAATAAGGACCTATTTAAAAAAGCCGGCATCACCGAGAAGCCATTGACGCTAACCGCTCTGCGCGAAGCCTCAGAGAAGTTGAAGGCAGCTGGCATCACACCTTTTGCGAACGGCTACCAGGAATGGTTCGTGCTTGGCAATCATAATGTGAACGTACCTTTCGCCCAGCAGCCTGATCCGGAGGCATTCATCGCCGGACTTACAGACGGTTCCAAAACCTTCGCCGGAGACCCTATTTTCTCCAAGTGGATCGATCTACTCGACCTTACTGTAGAGTACGGCAATAAGAACCCTCTCTCGACAGACTATAATACCCAAGTCACTATGCTAGCGAGCGGAGAAGCCGCAATGATGCAGCAGGGCAACTGGACGCAAGGACAGATCGATGGTATCGATCCTAATCTAAATTTGGGTATCCTGCCGATGCCCATTGACGACACCCCCGAAGACAACGACAAGCTGTATGTAGGCGTGCCAAGCAATTGGGTGATCAATAAAAACTCCCCCGTTAAGCAGGAAGCCAAGGTCTTCCTGGATTGGCTGGTCACCTCCGAGACTGGGAAAAAGTATATCACTAAGGAATTCCAGTTCATCCCTGCGCTCGACAGCATTAAGGGCACCGAAGAAGATCTTGGAGCGCTGGGCGCCGAAGTGTTAGCCTATACCGATAAGGATCAAGCACTAACCTGGAACTGGACCCGTCTGCCAAACGGGATGCCACAGGAATTATCCAGCAGCATTCAAGGCTATCTCGGTGGAAAGCTGACGAAAGAAGGCATGCTGAAGGAATTTCAAGTCAACTGGGATAATCTCAGTGTGCAGTGAGTAACCCGCTCTGCACATCAAAAGCCGCGCAATGATGCGCGGCTTTTCCTTTGATCGCATTCATTTGACTAGTTAGCACGCAGCATACTTATTTGTCTGGCAAGATACACTGGCGTATAGGGCATGTCATCTCGAAGCCAAGAAATAACCGTGCCAATTAAGGCTGCAGAACCGTACCAAACGGCAATGTCCTTCTGTATGGGCATCTTGGAATGATCAGCCGCACCCTCCTTTTTCTCCTGGTGTGCAGAAATGATTTCCGCCATCAAGTCAAACAGTCGATCAGTAAAAATCGGGCTCCGTTTCGATGTGAGTATAACTTTGTAGAATTTTGCATTTTCCGCAATATGCTTTAGCAGACTCTCAAGTATTCTTAAATTCTCTTCTTCAACCGATTCGTGATCATTATCTTCGTTGTTCACTACTTGTAGAATGTCCTCCACCATTTCATCCGCCATCTTTTCTAACATATCCGGCAGGTCCCGATAATGCAGATAAAAAGTAACCCGATTGATTTTAGCCCGCTCTGCAATACGGTTTACTGATATTTTCTCAATATCCATTTCCTCAAGCAATTCAATCACAGCATCTCTAAGCAATTGACGTGTACGAAGTACCCGTGG
This sequence comes from Paenibacillus sp. VTT E-133291, assembly GCF_002264395.1. Taxonomy (GTDB): domain Bacteria; phylum Bacillota; class Bacilli; order Paenibacillales; family Paenibacillaceae; genus Paenibacillus_AQ; species Paenibacillus_AQ nitricinens. The sequence goes on along the minus strand of NZ_NFVA01000086.1, from coordinate 23,209 downwards.
ATCTGTACGTTGCGATGTGTTATTCATCCTACTCTCTCCAATCTTTTACATTCATATCGTAAACTACAATTTTTAATAAATTGTTGTTTTTTCATGAGAAAACACTACAAATTTAAAATGAATGTAAACTATTTTACATTTTTTCGCAAATCGTTGCTTGATTACATGAAAATTTCATTTATAATCTAATTCATGCATTGTAAACTATACAACACACTGTAAATTTAGTCCATGATCGAAGATTTGAAAGGATGGAGTGGAGTGAGTACAAAGACAGAAGTAACAAGCAGTTCCGTAAAAAAGGGACCCATCTTATTCATTATGATTTTGGGCGCCTTTCTTGCAACACTGAATCAAACGGTAATGAGCGTTGCCGTTCCGGAGTTAATGCATGATTTTAATATCACGGCTGCTACCGCTCAGTGGCTCACAACAGGCTATATGCTGATTAATGGGGTTCTGATCCCAATTACAGCATATTTGATGCAACGGTTTACGACGCGAGAGCTTTTTCAAGCATCCATGTTTATATTTTTGGCTGGAACGATCGTTTCGGCTCTCGCAACTAACTTCCCTATTCTGCTGACCGGTCGTATGATTCAGGCAGCTGGTGCCGGGATTATCATGCCACTGCTCACGAATGTCATCTTGACCCTGTTCCCTCCGGAAAAGAGAGGGGCGGCCATGGGGATGGTAGGGTTAGCCATTATTTTTGCGCCTGCCATTGGACCTACTCTAGCCGGATATATTTTGGAGCATTATTCTTGGGAAACTATGTTCTATGGCATGATTCCTTTGACCGTTATTGTAATTATCTGCGGATTTATTTATTTAAAAAATGTATCGGAGCGCATCTTTCCCAAGTTGGATATTGTTAGCGTAATTCTTTCTACGATTGGTTTTGGAACCTTGCTGTATGGCTTCAGCCGCGCTGCAAGCGCAGGCTGGTCAAGCGCGGAAGTGCTGTTGTCTCTGGGCCTGGGTGTCCTTTCCCTTGGCTTGTTTACTTGGAAACAGCTAGCTTCCCAGAACCCGCTGCTTGATCTTCGAGCCTTCAAATACAGTATGTTTTCCTTAACGACTGTCATCAGTATCGCAGTTACCATCGTGATGTATGCAGATATGATGCTGTTGCCTCTGTATCTGCAGAATGCCCGTGGCTTTACAGCGATGGAATCCGGCTTGCTGCTGCTTCCTGGTGCACTCATTATGGGTTTACTAATGCCGATAACCGGGAAGCTGTTCGACCGGTTCGGGGCAAAATGGCTTGCCATCATCGGTCTACTCATTACAATTGCAACTACGCTAAGCTTTGTGAACTTAACGGACTCAACCAGTTATATGTATCTGGTCTATATGTCAACAGGACGCCGGATCGGGATGGCTCTGCTCCTGATGCCTATCCAAACTTTAGGGCTAAATCAATTGCCTTCCAAGCTTAGTGCGCACGGTACAGCGATCTCGAATACCATTCGACAAGTGGCTGGCGCCGTGGGGACTTCCCTACTCGTCACCGTAATGACGAGTCGTACCACAACGCATATGAAGGATATGCTAGCCTCCGGTAGCACACAAAACGGAACACAGGAACATATGATTATGGAGGCTTCCATCCAAGGTATCAATGATTCCTATCTAGTCATTGTTGGTATCGGCATTCTCGGCCTGCTGCTCTCTTTCTTCATTAAACGTGTTGGGCAAGCGCCTGATCTTGAGCAAGAACCCGAAGTGAAGCTCAAAAAGATCATCGCCAAAGAAGCTTAATATATAAAAGCAAATAGCACTATTTAAAGTAAATTGCAAAAGAGATCAGCAATGTTAATCATTGCTGATCTCTTTTTAGTCTGACAACTACCCTGCTTACAACCTCGGACGGTTCACTATCCTGTATCCTGAATATAACCTCCACTCGTTTCTTAAAAATTGCCCATTGCGCAATTTTGCCCTTTGGGCAATAATATAAAAATAGAAAATAGAGCACAGAATATCCTCTGTACTTAAGAAAGGAGATCGCATAGAATTTGAACCCCAAACAGACGCTGCGCGACAAAAAAAAAGAAGCTACTGCCTATGCCTTAGCCAAATCTGCCTTCGAGCTTGCGCTTGAACTAGGGATGGACGGCTTCATCGTCGACGACGTTGTCCAGAAAGCCGGCTACTCCCGGCGGACCTTTGCCAACTACTTCTCATGCAAAGAGGAGGCGGTAGCCGCATATTTTATCAGCAACTCTTCAAGAGAGGGTCAGAGCAAGCTATTCGAGGACCTGCCACCAGATGCAACACCGCTGGATGCTCTGTATAAATTGTTCAAGCTGCAGTTCACTTCCGAGTTTCTGTATCAATTGCGGCAATTCGTATCGCTGGCTAATCAATATCAGTCACTGGAGCCTTATATCCTCAGCGTATTCCGCCGCCTGCAGATTGCCGCGCAGGAAGTGCTCGAACAGTTCACTCATGGGCGCTATGCCGACGGATATACACATCTTCTCGCTGGTGCCGTTTACGGAGCGTTCGTGCCGATTCTGGATGGACGTCTGAATGTCATGCTACCAGGTGAAGCGCAGGATGAACACTCCGATGCCATATCGTTCGACCAATATCTAAATTCAATGTTCACTTATTTACGAAAAGGTTTCTAATTTAGAGATACAAAGGAGAAAACCATAATATGTCTACATTTCTGTACCGATTGGGTAAATCTGCATATACCAAGCCCTGGTATTTTCTTACGGTCTGGATTCTGATTCTTGGTGTTATAGGCGCATTGCTTGGTGTCAATGGTATCCAGTCCAGCTCGGAAATGAAAATTGAAGGCACTGAATCGCAAAAAGTACTGGATATGCTGGTCAAGGAGCTTCCAGCGGCTGCTGGCGGTCAGGCGAGCGTTGCCTTCACCGCGCCTGATGGAGAACGGCTAGATACGCCGGAGAGATCAGCAGTGATTCTGAAGGCTATAAATGATGTCTACAGCATGGATTATATCATCAATCCTGCTGAACTGGCCGCGCAAGCCGCGGCGGCTGCGGGTCAAGCTGCAGGAGCAGACCCATCTGCAGCTGCTGGTGGCCAGACTGCCACTTCTGACCCTTCGGCGGCGGGTCAGACAGACGCTGCGGGTCAAGCTACTGCTGCAGCTCAGGCCGCTCCTTACGGGCCACTAATCCTTGATGGTGCTCCGGTTCCCGGCGTCATGCTGTCCGCCGACGGCAGCATCGCCCTGTTCCAATTCCAGTTCACGGTTCAGCAGACATCTCTCCCCTCTTCTGTACCAGATAACGTTATTAAGGCTGTAACCGAGGTGGAGCAGGCAGGCTCCGGGATCACAGCCATTCCGAGTGATTCGCTCAAAAGCACACCGTCCATCGGATCTACGGAAGCGATCGGCGTAGCCGTCGCAGCAGTTGTGCTGTTTATTACACTCGGTTCGATTGTTGCAGCCGGACTGCCGCTGATTACCGCACTCCTTGGCGTCGCGATTAGCGTCGGCGGTGCTTTTGCTCTTTCGAATATTGTGCACATGAATGACATTACACCCATTCTCGCAGTCATGATCGGTCTGGCTGTCGGTATCGACTACTCTTTATTTATCGTGAACCGGCAGCGGCGGTTAATTCTCGATGAGAATTTAAGTGCCAAGGAAGCAGCAAGCCGAGCGGTCGGCACCGCCGGCAGTGCAGTATTCTTCGCCGGACTGACCGTCATCATCGCCCTTTGCGGCATGTTGGTCATCGGCATCGGCTTCTTGTCAACCATGGCTCTCGTTGCTGCTGTCAGCGTTCTGATCACTGTTCTGTTGGCGCTTACCCTGCTGCCTGCACTGCTGGGTCTGGTAGGCGAACGGATCTGCACCGTCAAGGCACGTTCAAAGAACGTAGCTTCCGCGGGCAAAGCCCGCCACGGGTTCTCACACCGCTGGGCGAACGCTACGGTAAAATACCGCTGGGCTATCATTGTTCTAGTGGTCTTGGTTCTTGGCACAGCGGCGATTCCAGTCACCAAAATGGAGTTAGGTATTCCGTCTGGCGCTTCAGCAAATCTGGACACTCCAGCACGCCAGAGCTATGACATCATCTCCAAGGGCTTCGGCGAAGGGTTCAACGGTCCGCTACTCCTTGTGGCCCAGCCAAACAACCCGTCCGACAAGATTTCAATGCAGACACTTGGCAAGCTGGTTCAAGAGCTGCAAATGCATGATAACGTCACGCTTGTGTCCCCAATGGGCGTCAACGCGACCGGAGATATTGCTATTATCAGTCTGATTCCTAAAACCGGCCCTACAGATACAAAAACGAGAGATTTGGTGCAGGATCTGCGTAATCCCGCTTCCAGCCTCGCATCAGCAAATGATGTAACGCTTGGCGTGACCGGTTTCACTGCGATTAATATCGATATGTCTTCCAAGCTATCCGACGCGTTTCCCTTGTATATTGGCATCATCGTAATCCTATCACTAATTATTCTATTACTCGTTTTCCGGTCAGTCATCGTTCCGATCAAGGCGACGGTAGGCTTTATTCTCAGCGTCCTCGCTACTTTTGGCCTAACCACGGCCGTCTACCAGTGGGGATGGCTGCACTCTCTGTTTGGTTTTGACACAGGAGGCCCACTGCTCAGCTTTATGCCAATTCTGGTCACCGGCATTCTGTACGGACTGGCGATGGATTATCAGGTATTCCTCGTCAGCTCCATGCGTGAGGCTTACGTCCATGGACGTCATGGCAACGACAGTGTCGTTCACGGTTACGATCTCGCCAGCCGCGTCGTACTTGCCGCAGGCGTAATCATGGTTTCCGTCTTCGCTGGCTTCATCTTCGCACCTGATGCGATGATCAAGCAGATCGGATTTGCGCTGGCTTTCGGCATCCTGATCGATGCTTTCATCATCCGAATGACGCTCGTTCCGGCGGTAATGGCCGTCTTCGGCGACAAAGCCTGGTGGCTTCCGAAATGGCTAGACCGCTTGCTTCCGAACCTCGATGTCGAGGGTGATAAGCTAATTGCCATGCTCAATGCCAAGGGAGAAGGTAAGAAATAAGAAGTGGACAGCCTTTAGACAGTCTCCCCAAAATTTTGAAGAGCATGACCCTGCGAACTACCTGCAGGGTCTGCTTTACTTTTTATGGCATTACGGTTCTGCCTGTGTCAGAGAAATCTTCTCTATATTGATCGACGAACAAATTAACCTATCGGGTGAGTTCTGTTAGTATAAATTTAGCACATATTGTTGTACTTTCCACAGATTCTCGTTGCCTCCTTTCTGGCATAGCCATATCCCTTGTCCTATACATATACAAGAACAGCGATTCTCCAAGGATGGGAGAATCGCTGTTTTGTGTCGTTTACGTTTTTTTAATATTTCTTGCTACCAAATTATAAAGGCGTCTTCTTTCTAAGCTGAGCTTACAACTTCCAGATGCGGTACAAGATCACTGCTGCTTCAGCACGGGTAAGCGTGTCGTTAGGCGAAATTCTACCATTCTTACCGTTCACAATCCCGAATCTGATCAACAAGGATGCACTGTCTTTCGCGTAGCTGGAGATACTTGCTTCATCGAGATAAGCAATTAAAGCGCCGCTCGCCTTGACTTGCTTGCCGGATACCGCCAGTGCCCGTGCGGTCAGCACCATCATATCTTGACGAGAGATTTCACTGTATGGTCGGAACGTATCATCTTCAAAGCCTGTGGCAATTCCCAGTTCCTTCGCGATAACTAGTTCATCATAATAATAGTCTGTCTTTTGAACATCGCTGAACATCGCTGAACTATTGCCCGTTCCCTTCAGTTCAAGCACTCTGACAAGAAGAGCAATGAAATCTGCCCGCTTTATAGAATCTGCAGGTGAGAAATTATTCATGCTCGTTCCTTGGATGACATTACGAGCTGCCATAACATCTATGGCTTGTTTTGCCCAAGTTACGCTCTGCAGGTCTCCGAAGTTTTTATTTACAAAGGTTACTGCATAAATGCTGAAGTGGGTCGTTTGAAATACAACCGTTTGGGTGGCAGCATCATATCGACCATTCGGAACCGGAGCTACGTTGCCTTTATCATCGATGTACCAAACAACGATTAAATCCGGATTACTTAGTTCCTCCCCTGTCGGTGTATACGGAATGGATACCGTGACAGGAGCTTTAGGGTTATTCCATGGAATGACTTTATCGCCTGATACAACACTTAGATCAATAACCGGACGGTTGCCGATCAAATTGCGGGTGGCTGCATTCAAGCTGTCCGTTGAAACCGTACTTATACGTATAGTTACTTGCTCAGCATTATCAGTTACGTTGGACAGCATATTGCTTGGAATTCGGATTGTAGCATTTTCCGTCTTAAGCAATAGCTCATAGTTTTCTTTCCCCATCAAGCTTTGGGTAGGCAATTGTATATCATACACTTGCGCATCCGTTTGCTTTGGTACTTCGATTACGATTTGTTTCTTGCCATTTTCCGCGGCTGTAGCTTGTTCAAGCGCTTTTTTCAAATTGTCGCTGGAGATTGTTCCTATGGCACGCCCGTTTTCAGATTTGACCTCCGGTGTAATCGTAACAACACCATCTTTGTATGCAATGGCTGCAGGCTGTGGAGTACCTACTACACTACTGGTATTGCTGCTGTCAGTTGATGAATTAGTTGGCGCTGGTGTTGCTGTAGGAACAGGAGTCGGAGTTGCTGATGGTTCCGTCGGATCTGTTGGATCTGTTGGATCTGTTGGGCTCGTCGGTGTTGGTGTTGGTGTTGGTTCCGAACCCGCAGATTTACCCTTGAGGGTAAGCACACCATACACAGATGTGTCCATATATCCAGTACCTGTCGTATCATTCCAAGCCGCAACACTTTGACGTGAGCCGTCTTTTGCATCATTGATTTGTACATCGAAACCAAGCTTTGTATCATCATCCGGAGTTATGCCTTGAAGTGGAATCTTCACTTCAACCGTATAGTTTGTTCCGGAAATGTGAGTTGCCGATTCGAAGCCAGCTGCGATACTTAAAGGATTAAATGAAGTCTCATTATCAAAGTTAATTCTGTACTGTCCATCATCTTCTTGGTAGAAGGTTGTTTTCCCGTTGTTTTTGTCCAAGAAGATTTCAACCGAATCCTGTTCATATGCATTCACACTGCTCTTATCAAGCTGCGTATCGCTAACTTGAATCAGGACATATAGATTTTCATCATCCCAGAGCGCTTTGGCCACTCCACTCGCTCCCTGCCAAGCTGTTTGATAACGGTTGATCGGGATTTCAGCGGTTTGGCTCCAGATCTCGTCAACTGTTCCGTCTATAACAGGTGTTGCGAATTTGACAGTAGAATGATTAGCTTCCACCGATTCAGGCTCATGCTCTTCAATGAAGGTATCAGGATCTATAACGCCATAGTAAGCTGGTTTAGCTTGAAGATTCTTATCAAACAGGAGCGGATTGGAGGAAGCTCTCCAACTTGTGTTATCATCCATTCCCCAGAAGGTAACACGTGTGATATGGTCCCTGTGAGCTCTGAAGACTTCTAGCAACTGCGCATACAGATAACCCTGTGCATTAGCAAGCTTCTCCGAAAGCTGATAGTTGCTTCCCGCCTGAATGTCCAGCTCGGTGATGCTTACTTCGACTCCCAAGGAAATGAACTTTTCCAAGGAAAGCTTCACATTCTCAGGGTTCGTATTGATACTATAGTGCGCCTGCATGCCGACACCGTCGATTAGCAGTTTACCAGGGTGAGTCAGCGCATACCTATCATTGATTTCTTTGACCATACTGTAGATGGCTTGTGCTTTATTCTGATTATCTTCGTTATAATCATTGTAATAGAGTTTAATATCCCAATCAGGATTCGCGTCTAATATTTCTCTTGCTGCCAGGAATGCCTGCTCTACGTAATCTGCTCCAATAGCACTTTTCCATGGGGCGGATCGCAGTGCAGTTTTCCAATCCGTCGGGTTAGATGGATTATCGCTCATCGCCTCATTAACAACATCCCAGGAGATCACCTTATCGCCAAAATGCTCCATAACATTTTTGATATGGGTTCTCAAATTTCCGAGCGCTTCATCGCGCCCCAAAGGGATCGTGTTGTTTTCTGCATCTGTTGTTGTATTCATCCATGCAGGTGATTGCTGATGCCACACCAGGACATGTCCATGCATCTGCATTCCCTCCGCCAGCACTTTATCTACAAGCGCATCTGCACCGGTGAACGTGAAGTTCCCCTTCGTAGGCTGCAACGCATCCGGCTTCATGGCATTCCCTGCCGTAGCGACATTATGATGCATTTTTAGAAGTTCAAGTCTGACACCTGCCAAATCCTCCGCCGATATTGCGTTTCCAATCAAAAAATCATTTGCATAAGCATCTTTAATCGGAATTAGATCTTTTTGAATGCCAACCGGACCCGATCCTGTTTTTTCAAAGCTGATATCGTCAATGTAGAAGGATGCGGTGCTGTTGCTGGAGCTTTCCACATAAAGGGTCAAATACTCACTGCTTACATTGTTATAGCGATATGTTCCCTCGAACTGAACCCAGCCATCACTTGCACTGATGGTTTTAGGTGCGAGCGAAACATAATTGGCACTGCTTCCATTGCCAATCTGAGTAGACAACTGGAGCTGCGAGCTTGCGGGGTCGATCAACTTAACCCAGAACGAAACTTTATACTCGTAGCCTTTGTCCACATATTTCTCCACACGTAATGATGGTCCATGCCAAGTACCTGTTCTTCCTTCTACCTTCAAAGCGTATGAACCATCATTCGTATGATTCGCTTCTTTGGTAACTGTAAGTGTTTCAGTACCTGCTCTGCCTTCAAAGCCACCTGTCGTTTGATCCTCAAAAGTAATTGTAGTAAAAGGTAAAGCTGGATCTCTAGGTATTTCTGGCGTTGGTGATGGTGTCGGCTCTGCTGTCACCTTTTCTGTAACCAACACATCGCCGATATAGAACGGAACTGTTTTCCCGACATCGTTGGATTGAACACGAATTTTCGTATCTTTGTTCGTATCCACAGTGAATTTGCCAGTCAAGGTGATCGCTTTGCCTGTTACATAATCCACATTTGCCAAAAGGGCATAACTGCCTATTGCTTGTATATAAGCTTGTGCACCGCTAGGAACAGTCACATCAGGATCAACGTATACTGTTGCGGTCACCGTGTAGGTTTTACCATTTTCCAGGCCTATGTCGCTAAATGTAAAATCAGCCGCATCCCAGTCATTTGTTCTATTGCTAACATATAATGCGGCACCATCAGCATTACCAGCAAAAACCTTACCTGTTACAGGTGTTAGAGCAGCACTGCCTGATTGTGTGGCTAAACCCTTACCACTTGCAAAAGTTTCGTGATAAATTTCTTTATCCGTTTCTGTGACTGCTTTTTTTGCCGTGATGAGGATATCCCCAATGTAAAACGGCACGGCCTCACCAATCTCATTGGATTGAATTCGCAGCGTCGTATCTTTACTCGTGTCCACAGTGAGTTCTTTCGTCAGAGTGATCGCTTTTCCAGCTTCATAATTCACGCTTGCCAAAAGACCATAACTATTTATAGTTTGAAGATAAGCTTGTGCACCAGTAGGTACAACCACATCAGCGTCAACATAAACAGATGCGGACACCAAGTAGGTTTTACCGTTCTCTAAGCCCATGTCGCTAAACTTGAAATCAGCTGCGTCGTAGTTATTTTTTCTATTGCCAACATATAAAGCAGCACCGTCAGCATTTCCGTCAAAAACCTTACCGGTGACAGGGGTGAGACTAGCACCACCTGATTGACCTGCAACACCTTTACCGTTCACAAAGGTTTCGTGATATACCGTTACCGTATCTGATGACGTTGTCGTATCCTGCGCCGTAGCTTTCGCAATCGGAGCTAACCAACCTGATGGAATAAGCAAAACAGCTGCGAGTAAAATCGAGATGACTTGTCTAAACATTCTATTCATTTGTCGCATTCCTCCTCAAGTTATTTTTCAAAGTGGTTATTACCTAAACCCTCTAGAAGCTGCCCTTAAAAATTGATATTAGAGATCCACCTCCATTTGTAACCGCTTACATGTGTACTTACACCATTTTACATCTCCGACGCAATTGACAACTATACTAATACTAAAGGTGTTACCCCCCATAATCATAGGAAAACACACGCAAGATCTAGGAATTCCCTATGTCTTCCCATGTAATAAGACTTTTTCATAGGTAATCCAATCTTATTCATTAAAAAGATTTCACAATATGGACGATTACGAATGATCTTTTTTTAGATATGCGCATACTAAGCTCCATATTTTGAAACTTGCGTCACGTTGAATCGTAAGTTTGAAGATAGGTCCTGAAGTCTACTGATTCGACGAACTGATATACCATACTTGTATAAAACACGCAGTTATGTGCACTTATGCAGTAAATCGAAGCTTATGAGACCTAAAAAAAAGACACAGCACAGCGGAGAGGAGCTATCATTAGTGGAGTATTACCGCAAGAATGTAACAGACAGTTTACAGGAAGTGCAGAGTACAACTAACGGGCTTACGTCGGCAGAAGTCGACAAACGACTGGAACGTGATGGTTACAATGAATTAAAAGGAAAGAAAAAAGATCCCCTCTGGAAGCTTTTCCTTGAAAATTTCAAGGACCCTATGGTGGTCGTACTGCTTATTGCGGCTATTGTCCAGATTATTATGGGTCAAGTTATGGAGTCGCTTATCATTTTCCTCGTGTTGATTCTCAATGCAGTTATAAGTGTCATCCAAACTCGTAAAGCAGAGAGTTCACTCGATGCCTTGCAGCAGATGTCAGCACCCGAGGCTAAAGTGTTGCGGGATGGAGCCTTAAAAACCGTCCCTGCCAGAGAGCTTGTTCGCGGTGATATCGTATTACTGGAGGCTGGAGATTTTGTACCTGCCGACGGCCGCATCATAGAATCGGGAAGCTTGAAGATCAATGAAGGCATGCTGACCGGAGAATCCGAAGCTGTAGAGAAGCATACGGATCCCATCACGAAGGAATCTCCACTCGGAGACCGTCGTAATATGGCGTTTAGCGGTTCTTTGGTTGTATATGGCCGTGGAACTCTTGTAGTAACAGGAACTGCACTGACAACCGAAATCGGCAAAATCGCTGAACTCATTGAGAGCGCCGAAGCCAAGCAGACGCCACTACAGCGTAAGCTCGAAACCTTTAGCAAGCAGCTGGGCGTAGCGATTATCGTGCTGTCCGTTTTGATCTTTGCCATCCAAGCCGGACGTGTTTGGCTGTCGAATGATACAGTAGATACCACGGAAGCCATCCTGAATGCCCTAATGTTTGCAGTCGCTGTGGCAGTCGCCGCTATTCCTGAAGCCCTATCCTCGATCGTAACGATTGTCTTATCCGTAGGTACGAATAAAATGGCTAAGCAGCATGCGATTATTCGTAAGCTACCAGCCGTCGAAGCACTTGGATCAACCAGTGTCATCTGTACGGACAAAACCGGTACGCTAACCCAAAATAAAATGACGGTTGTAGATTACTTTTTACCGGAAGGTGATCGTGATCAATTCAATCAAGAGCCCGAAGAATGGTCTGAGGAAGCCCGGCGCCTCCTACACATTGCCGTGCTTTGTAACGACTCTAACATTAATGAGGATGGTAAAGAACTAGGCGATCCAACTGAGGTGGCACTTATTGCCTTCAGTAACAGCATAAATAAAGATTACAAGGAAATACGCGACAATTTCCCTCGTGAAGCCGAACTTCCTTTTGACTCGGACCGTAAGCTGATGACGACCTTACACACGTTTAACGGACAAAAAGCAGTGATCACCAAAGGCGGACCAGATGTACTCTTTAATCTTTGTACGCATGTACTACTATGTGGACAAGAAGTGCCGATGACACCGGAGGTTCTTAATCGTTTCATTGAAGCCAATGAGGAATTCTCCAGCAGAGCACTACGTGTCCTTGCCTATGCTTACAAAACCGTACCCAATACGGTCACAGAAGTGGGCCTTGAGGATGAACAAAACCTGGTGCTCGTAGGCTTGACAGCTATGATTGATCCCCCCCGGGAAGCTGTCTATGGCGCGATCGCAGAATCCAAGAAGGCTGGAATTCGGACCATCATGATTACTGGTGATCATAAGACAACCGCACAAGCGATCGGACGCGATATCGGCCTTATGACGGAGAAAGAAATTGCCGTAACCGGTCAAGAGCTTGATGCCATGTCCGACGAAGAACTGGATAATAAGCTGGAGCAGATTGGTGTGTACGCCCGAGTCTCCCCGGAGAATAAGATCAGAATTGTCCGGGCGTGGCAGCGAAAAGGCAAAATCACAGCCATGACCGGTGATGGCGTAAATGACGCACCTGCATTGAAGCAAGCAGACATCGGTGTTGCCATGGGTAGTGGAACTGACGTTGCTAAAGACGCGGCTGCCATGATTTTGACCGATGATAATTTTGTATCCATTGTGAATGCTGTATCTGTGGGCAGAACGGTATTCGACAATATCAAAAAAGCGATCGCCTATTTATTTTCAGGCAACCTGGGTGCGATTATCGCCATTCTGTTTGCCCTGATCTTCGACTGGATTAATCCCTTCACAGCGATTCAGCTTCTATTTATCAATCTGGCTAATGATTCACTGCCCGCCATTGCTCTTGGTATGGAGAAACCTGAACCTAACGTGATGAACAGAAATCCAAGAGAACTGAAGGAAGGTATATTTGCCGGAGGAATGATGCAGGCTATTATTACTCGTGGTCTACTTATAGGTATCGCCGTAATTATATCCCTGTATATCGGACTCCAGCATTCCCCTGATATGGGCGTGGCCATGGCATTTACAACCCTGATCCTGTCTCGTACGCTTCAGACCTTTGCCGCTCGCTCGAACAGTCAAACAGCTATTGAAGCTGGGTTCTTCAGCAACAAATACGTCATCGGAGCCGTTCTGGTCTGCTTTGCCTTTTACGGCATTGCAGTTCTTCCAGGGGTTAGAGAAATCTTCTCGATTCCAGCTTCATTCGGAATGTCCGATTGGCTGATTGCAAGCGGTCTGGCACTCGGTGCCGTCATTCTAATGGAATTGACGAAGATTGTTCGCAGAGCGTTTACTCCTAAATCAGCTTCTTGATCACAATTGAACAAAAAGACAAAACAGCGATTCTCCAAGGATGGAGAATCGCTGTTCTTCTGTCATTTACAGATCTAGATTAAAGCATCTGTATTATGATTAGATGAACAGGGTTTAAAATCATTATTTTATATTCTGACACTTGACTGTTAGCGCTTCATCTACGATAATTACAACCTCACCCAAAAAACTGGGACTGGAAGAAAATTGATAGTGAAATGGGGCGGTCGTTATTAGCTGGTTAAGTGATCTATATAAATTACAGAAGCGGGAGCTAGAAAAGGACATCGAACCCTCTTTAGTCAATGCCATCTTTCGGATGTATGATAGATTTCCCAGGATTGGACTTAAAGAGCGGATCGGCCAGCAAGATATGTCTCTGGATATCGCTGATGCTTATATTGATGGTAGAAACGCAATGATTGAAGCTGGAGTCGGCATCGGTAAGTCCTTTGCATACCTCATTCCCAGCCTGCTCATTAACCAAGTCTCAAGGCAACCGATCATTATTGCAACATCCTCCATACAGCTTTCAGAACAGATTCATAAAGATCTGAGATTCATCGGAAGCCGGCTCGGATTTACATCGGTTCGCTCCGTAGTCGGAAAAGGCATGGGGCAATATGCTTGCCGATACAGGGCAACAGACCTTTTACAACCTGATGTTTCAAGCTCTCCTCTGTCTGCGCTCGCCCAGCGTATTGTAAATTATGACATTGATGAGCGAGCAGATATTAAGGGCGGGGTTAGTGATGCAGTATGGTCTAATGTTTGTGTGAATGATTGTAAATTTGAACGATGCCATTATAAAAGCACCTGTTCATTTTACGAAATGAGAGCAAAGATTAACGCCGACGCCAGCGACATGGATTTTATTATTGTCAACCAGGACCTGCTCATCCGTGATTTGATCAAGAAAAAAGAAGGAACGAAGGGATTAATCACTGAACGGCCAGCTCTGATCGTAATTGATGAAGCTCATAATCTGGAAGCAAAGGTTAGAGATGCTAGAACGCTCGAGTTTACATACCGGAGAACCTGCCGTATTCTGGATGACACCTTACAGATTCTCTTCAAACAATCCGCAGATAACGGCCTTTTATCGCAATTTAAATTTTTAAAAAGATGCGTGGGTCATATTTTCAAACAGGTAGAGGCGGATTTACTGCAAACAGCCAAACAAGATAATGACCGGATAAAAGTGTCGGAGATCACAGGGATTCCGTTAAAGCGGGGGGCTCAGGTTTTGAAAGAGTTTAGTCTCAGCTTATCCGTCTTAACTTCCAAGCATGAGCGAGAGATCGATAATCTTTTTGAAGCAATGAACGGACTTATAGATCTCTTTGATGTACTCGCCGGAGTACAGGATAGCTACCTGATCTGGGGAAGCAATACCCAGCGTGAGGCCACTATTAGTATCTGCCCTAAAGGCATAAGCCAGTTTCTTAGGTATACCTTATTTAACGGGAAGACATCTGTTATTTTAACGTCAGCCACCATGTGCCAAACCGGAGAAACACTAGAGGAACAATATGCATATCTGACGCAGTCGCTCGGTTACAAGGGAGATTATATGGAGCGCCAGGCTTCGCCGTTTGATTATGACAACCACACCATGCTGTATATTGCTAAAGATATCCCTTACTACAACCATCAGAACAAGGTAGCTTATCTTGAAGCGGCATACAAGGAAATGCTGAGGCTCTGTAATTTAACCGACGGACGGACATTGGTTCTTTTTTCAGCGAAGGAAGATATGAAGTACATTCATAAGAAGTTAAAATCCGAGAAGCTTGCATGGGCGGTGCATGTTCAAAGAGAAGGATCGTCTCAGGACGGAGTGATCGCTGAATTTCGTGGCAGTAAAGGCGTCCTACTTAGTACCGGTGTATTCTGGGAAGGCGTGAATATCGAAGGTTCTGATTTGTCGCAGTTAATTATTTTCCGTCTGCCCTTCCCTGTTCCTTCCGATCCTGTCTATGAATATAAAGCATCTTTGGCAAAGAATCCCTTAAATGACGTTTTTGTACCGGACATGCTGCTTCGGTTAAGACAAGGAACCGGGCGACTGATCCGTAGTGAGACTGACCTTGGTGTACTCAGCATACTTGATTCCCGTCTGTCTGCTGCTGCGAAAAAGGATTACAGGGATAAGGCACTGGAATCTTTACCCTTTAAAAAGGTTACCGAGGATTTTAGAGTGCTGGAGAAGTTTGTAAAAGAAAAAGAGATACAACTTAGTGATACGTAGAGTGATGAAAAAAAGCAACCCATCCGCAGATAAGTCGCTTCTAAACCCTGTAACGTTATCAGGCAATAAAACTACTTTATGTTTGAATACCCGCACCGCTAATAAATACGCAGGTTTGGCATTACAATCTGCATTGGCGTATTCTAATATTAGGGACTATTTAACCTATTTACATCATGGGATTTAGAAAGTATTGGACTTTGCTTTGTTAAGCAAGCTCATCCGGCGGGTCTCCTGCCTTATATGTGATTTCCGCCAAACTTGTAGCGAATGCCTAGCGCACCTAAAAAGTGCCCAATTTTGCAATACTGCAAAATTGAGCACCATCAAATTCACCCAAGCCGAAAGATATGCTCCTCCCTAATTTTCCCTCCGTAGAGCATCAACGATACTCACTTTATTCAATCTGTACATCGGCCCAATCGTTGCGAGGAAGGTTGTAATCATCGAACCGGCAAAAGCGATGCCGATACTGTACCACGGGAACACCCAATCTGTATCCAAAGCACCTCCAAAAAGGAAGTGTATTCCGTAATTCAGACACGTACCTATGATAATTCCGATAACGCCGGCAAACAAACCATAAAATATGCCTTCTAAAATAATCATTTTCCTTACTTCATGCTGGGTCATGCCGATGGCCTTAAGGGTTGCAAATTCTTTTGTACGAAGAATAAGATTCGTACTTACTGTATTGATAATATTCAGGAAAGCAATTAAAACGATGACACCGATAAAACCGTAAAGTAAAATACTGAAAGTCAATGCGTCGTTTTTAGCTTGGGCAACCTCCGCCACTCTATCCAGATAGTTAAAGCCAGCGTCTTTAACATTTAATGATTTTAAATAGTCCGTGATCGCTTGGTTCGATACATCAGGATTAGCAAGAATAAACATTCTGGCATAAGCGTCAGTACCCATAATATTGGAATATACTTTAGGAGTCGTAATGAAAGAAAGAACTTCACTATCGTTATATTCCTCCGACAACAAATCATGATCGATAATTCCTACCACTGTCACGGTTTGGTATCCTTTTTGACTTCTGTCAAATGTTCGAATTTTGATGCGATCCCCAACTTTAAAATTGGTTTGATCGATAATCATTTGTTTGCCGTCATCCGTAAGCATACTTATTTTTTGTTGTATGATAACGCCGTTTTCCCGGTCCATTTGCTCCTTGTCGATCTTCCCGGACGTGAGTTTTGATTGCAGATCATCCAATCCATTATCCCCATAGGACATGAAGAAGTTATTACTTGTTCGATATCCCTCCCCATCATCAACAACATATCGATCTTTTCTTAATTCGTAATATTTGGGATTGATCTTATCTTTAGGGATAATTGCCATCACTTGATCACTGTAAAATTTGTAGACCTGCTCAACAGCATCAAGCTGGGTAACATGCTGATACACCGTATCATCTATGCGTTTTGAAGGACCATCGTAGGAAATCGAATAAGAATACTGCTTACCTGAGACCTGTGTTGTTTGCTGCATGAATTCAACCAATCCACTAAAGACAATAAATAAAATTATGCTAATAATCATGGAAAAGGCTGTGATCCGGAAACGATTCTTGTTCCGCTGCAAATTTCTGCTGGCGAACTGCCCTACGAAGCCAAACAGCTTTTTAACAAACAAGGACTTGTTGACCTTTGTGATATGTTCAACCTTCGTTCCCCCAGTATTTTTAAGCGCTTCTAGGGGAGATACGCGAGCTGCTTGTTTTGCTGGTCGAATGGCGGAAAGAAATACGCTCAGCAAGCCCAACACCCCAGCAAAGATCAGAATCGGTATGGAAATGACCATTCTCATATCCTTTAAGAAACCTAACGTCAACAAACTGATATAATAGAACAATAACTTCATAAAAAGGGTTCCTGTAAGAAGCCCGATGGGTATGCCGATTAAACTCAGCAGCGTCGCTTCTTGCATCACAATTTTACGAATTTGGTTTGGTGTAGCCCCAATGCATCTCAACATGCCAAATTGTGAAATCCGTTCCAGTACAGAAATATGGAAAGTATTATAAATTACGGCAATCGTGCAGGTCATAATAATTATAATAATAGCAGCGAATGCAAGAATTAGGCTGTGATTCACACCCTCATAAGTGCTTTTGCCATATAATTTAAGCAGCTCATTATTGTACTCAATTCTTATATCCTTAATAAAATTATCCCTACTCAGTTGCATGGCAGAACCTTGTTCGACATTTTCCAACTGTAAAGAGGACATGATAGCTTCCGTTTTCTTCTGAATGTCATTCAAAGATTTCATTTTAACGTAAACGAAGTACTTTTTATTGTTGTCGATGGTCTTGTGATCATCGACAGTAATGGCAGGAAAAATGTAACTGGAAGACCAATTCCCCGTTGGCGGCTTCACAAAGCCGACGATAGTATATTCTTTTTGGGTTTGGGCCTTAAACACCTCGTCAAGATCCCAGCCAAAATCACCAATTCCGCTAATTTTCTTCTCTTCACCGGTGGACGTCACCTTTCGAATTCCAAGCCCTAGCTTTATCGTATCGCCAAGTTTCAGTTTTTCTGAGAAGTAACTCAAACTCGGTGATGAAAGGACAATTTCATTCGGATTTTTAGGCATCCTTCCCGAGTCGAGCTGCACCTGAAGCATGTTTATCGCATTCGCATCATATCCCTTGACATTCAAGTATCGGTAAGGTGCGGCAAACGGATCTTCCCGCTTTTCCTTCTCTGTTGTTTCCTCAATGACAGCATATCCTTCTCTGCTAATGATGCCAGCACTTTTTACGGATGTATTATTTTTCACTTTCGAGACCGCTTCTCCTGTAATGCCATTGATGGAGACGTGATAATCTCCGAAGTCCCGCATAGTTTGTCTGATTGATTTATCCCAATAACTCATCCCGATCGTTCCAATGGACGTAAGCAGTGTAACCGACAAGATAATACCGAAGATCATAAGCAGCGATCTTTTTTCTGCCCCTTTATATATTTCCCGGTAAGGCCTGTATAGCTCTTCAAACCTCACTCACCTCATTTGGCTGTAGGAGGATGCCGTCTTCGATTCTTACGACACGATCTGCGATGTTTGCAATATTTAAGTCATGAGTGATCATGATTAACGTTTGATGATATTTTTTAACGGAGAACGTAAGGAGATCTATAATTTCCCTACTGCTTTTACTATCCAGATTTCCGGTAGGTTCATCCGCTAAAATAATCGATGGTTTATTAATTAAAGCACGACCAATGGCCGTTCTTTGCTGTTGTCCACCTGACAATTCGGATGGAAGATGGTGTCTTCTTTCAGACAGACCTAAGATACCCATCAGTTCCTGTACATAGCCTTCATCTATTTTTTTGTTCTCCAATAACATCGGTAATTTGATATTTTCCTCCGTGGATAGAACTGGAATCAGATTGTAGGATTGAAAAATAAATCCTATTTTCCGTCTTCGGAATACGGCGAGTTCCGCTTCGCTTTTGGTATAAAGATCTGTTCCATCGATGATGACCTGTCCACTAGATGGCTGGTCTACTCCACCTAAAAGGTGCATTAAAGTACTCTTTCCTGATCCACTTGCCCCCACGATAGCAACAAATTCCCCCTTTTGAGCGGAGAAATTGACGTTTTTTATAGCATCCACCTTCGCCTCTTGACTTCCATAAGTTTTGCATAAATTCACAGTTTTCAGTATCTCCACTTTGTTTTCCTCCTGAGTTTATCTTCACTTTGCATGTTTGTTATTATAAACATGCAAGCTTACAATAAAGTGAAGGGGAAGCTTACGTTATCGTAAGCTTCCCCTTATCTATCCCCTTTATTAAACGAAATTCTGAATTTCGTCCCTTGCCCTGGTTCACTAGCAACGGTAATTATACCACCCTGTTCTTCAATAATGGACTTGGATAAAGATAAACCAATACCAATACTTTGTGACTTTGTTGTGCTTCCGCTTCGATAAAACCGTTCAAATATATGAGGTAAATCTTCTGGAGAAATGCCTTCCCCATGATCTTGAATGTGTATCGTTTTAAACAATGAATTTTCTTCTAAAGTAATATCAATTTTACTCTCTGGTGGCGAATGCTCCAGTGCATTTTTAATTAAATTTATAAAAGCTTCAGTCAGCCACTCTTCATCTGCCCAAACGTACATTTGTTGGTCGCCATATATGCGGATCTTCTGCGTTCTTCCCTCGGATAATATTCGCAGCGAATGAACCGCATGATCGATCACTTCCCTTACCAGGATGCGTTCCCTACGAAACTTAATTGCTCCGGCTTCTACTCGTGCCAGCTTCAATAGACTAATGATCAGCCATTCCATTCGCTCTAGCTGCTGTCGGCTCCGTTCCAGAAACTTCATTCTCATTTCTTTTTTCATATGAGGGTCATTCAGCAAATTTTCATTAAAAACGATGAGGGATGCTAGAGGTGTTTTGAGTTGATGTGAAATATCGGAGAGCAGGTTGCGCAGAAATGTTTTTTCTTGTTTGAGTTGCCCAAGACTGTTGTGTAACCTTTCAGCCATCGCATTAAAGTTCCGTCCTAATGCGCCAAAGTCCCCTTCATCGTTTTCCGGAAGTTGCTTTTCAAAATGATGTTCGACAACTAGCTCCGCGGCAAAGGATATGGTTCGAATTTTGCTAAATATTTTGCGGTATTCCCATAACAATAACAGTAGAAATGGAATACTTAATAGCAAAACTTGACTTGCTGTTATCAAGGGTAAAGCATTATTCGCGAGTACAGGCTGATCTCTTTCGGATATATCTTCCTTATAGGCATATTGCGCCAGAATTCGTTTTCCCTCTAAGATTTCATTTTCTTTCGCCCCTTGAGTGATAAAAGGAATAATATCGTTTTCTAACTGAGGAACTTGCTTCAAAACGAAACCTATCAGCGCAGCATTCTGATTAACCACGGCCTTATTTATCTGGTCGACTTGATGACTCATAAAAAAGAACATAAGAACCGCTAGCATAACTTGCATTATAATGACTTTAACGACGATAGACTTCCACTCTGGATTTCGGACAAATTCATTCATGCTTTATCGTCCTATAACAGTTGCATTCCATTTATATCCAACCCCTCGTACAGTAATAATATATTTCGGAGCAGCAGGATTATCCTCAATTTTCTCTCTTAACCTTCTGATATGGACCGAAAGGGTGTTGTCATCAATGAAATCTCCTGACATATCCCATAGACTGTTAAGGATGCTGCTTCTGCTGCAAATTTGTTTGGGGTGAGTCATTAACATCAACAGCAATCGATATTCCAGCCCAGTTAACAAAAGCTCTTGATTGTGTTTATGAACAGTTCCTTCGAGAACCCGAACTTCAATATCATCAGATATCCATCTATCCACTTCATCCTTAAGCTTGGGTTTGCGCCTTAATACGGCTTTCATTCTGGAGATAAGTTCTTTGGTTCGGATTGGTTTGGTCATATAATCATCCGCTCCCAAGTCCAGACCGGCAACAACATTTGCCTCTTCATCCAAAGCCGTCAAGAATATGATGGGGTTCTGAGAGGATACCCTGATTTCTCTGCATAGGTCATACCCTGAGCCATCAGGTAAATTGACGTCTAACAAAATTAAATCGACGGCAACTGTCTTTAATGCTTTTCTGGCTTCTTTTATGCTACCAGCAACTACGACCGTATAACCTTCACTCGTTAAGGTATATTCGATACCAAATGCCAAGTTTTCATCATCTTCAACCAGTAAAATTCGATTCATTGTGCACCTCATTTAACTTAGACCATTTTAAAGAAAGCTTACTTGCTGTCCTGCAGAAAAAATATTTCTATATCATTTCACATCATTTAATCATTATTCTAGATATGCCATAATTACCTATCACCTATTTGATGAAGTATCTCTATTAAAAGCTAAGACAAGAATCATTGCAAGGATGCAAAACGTTCCAATCCATTGGAACCATCCCAAAGGCTCCTTTAACCAAAATACGGTTGTTAATACGGCCGCCAACGGTTCCAAGCTTCCCAAAAGACTGGACTCTTTGGGAGATAAGCTGTTTAAGCTTTCAATATAAAACCAAAAGGCCAGCATCGTTCCAAAAACGATGACGAATATCAAATATAAGCAGGCTTCTAACGGTAAGCCTTTAATATTCATCTGCCAAGGAGGGTGAACAAAACTTAACGCAACTCCTCCAATCAGCATCGCCCAGCCAATAATGACTACTGAGTCATATTTTTCAAGAAAGCGAACAGCATACAAGGTATAGAATGCAAGGGCAATCCCGGATAGTATTCCCCAAACAACTGCATCAGAGGGTACAGATAATTGAGACAATGAGCCATTAGTTAACAAGAAAAAACAACCCAGCAAAGCGAGTGAAACTGTATACATATCTTTCCTTGTGGGAATTGATTGTTTGCGGGCTAATAAGTATAAAATAATCATTACAGGAGCTAAATATTGCAATAACGTAGCTACAGCAGCGTTTCCACTTTCTATCGAAGCCATATAGGTATATCGAAGCCATATAGGTATATTGAACCCCAAGCATACCCACTAATCCAAAAATTAAAAGTTGAAATGATAATTTTTTATCTTTCCAGATCTCAAAAATTTCAGTAGGACCTTTTTTAAAAATGTGAACAATTAGAAGCAGTAATCCTGCGATGAGTAGACGGATTGTAACGAACCAGCCCATATCGATGCCGTATTGTTGGAATAGCTTTTTTGCAACCGTTCCTCCGATTCCCCAAAAAACCGCTCCAGTAATGATGAAAAATATTCCTCTTCCTTTATTCATATGTCAACTCTCCATCAAAGTATTATAAAAGTAGCTTACTTACACTATAATAAAGAGGAAAGCTTTAAATATATACTAGGATCAAATCATAAAATATAAGCATATTGAGATTTGAGGTAATATGGATGCAAACGAAAAACTTTAAGATTGGTCAAAATTTTAAAGAGCTGACAGAACATCGAACTACAGTCTTACCTATCGCATGCTATCGCACAACTATTCGTCAAAACCTAAATGGATATATCCCTATGCACTGGCATGAAGAGTTTCAATTTGTTGTTATCATGAAGGGTCAAGCCATTTTTCAGATCCAAGAAGAAAAAGTGAAGCTGGAAGTAGGTGACGGAATTTTTATTAATAGCGGTTGCCTGCACCTGGCAAAAGATGATAACCACTCACAATGTGAGTATATTTGCTTAAATGTTTCGCCTAGTTTCGTTCTCTCTCAAGAGCTCTTTCGGACTTATGTATATCCTTATATCGAAGCAACTAACTTATCCTATATCATCCTGTCCGCAAGGGAAAGTTGGGCAAAAAACATCCTTGATGCGATTTTGGAAATTGACCGGCTGATCGATCAAAGTCCAGCATTATATGAAATAGATATTACAATGCAGTTAACTCACATATGGAGAAGCTTGGTGGTTAGCGGTTTTAAATTAGAGTACAAAGAAGCAGATATGTTGAAGAACCACAGAATGAAGCAAATGCTGCATTGGATCCATAACCATTTTGCTGAAAAAATCATTTTAGAGGATATCGCAAGGGCTGGGCAATTAAGCCGGTCCGAATGTTGCCGATATTTTAAACGCTTTCTAAAGAAGACACCTATGAATTATTTGATGGAGTACCGTATTCAAAAAAGCCTTATTTTACTGCAACAACCCGAATATAATATTACGGATGTTGCCTATCAGATAGGATTTAATAGCACAAGCTATTTCATCGGTCAATTTAGAAAATCAATGAACATGACACCTTTAGCCTATAAGAAGCAGAAGAAGATAACGTATTATACTTAAAACTTTCATTATAATAACTGCTGGCATCCGTCA
>NZ_NFVA01000105.1 GCF_002264395.1 Paenibacillus sp. VTT E-133291 | reverse complement strand
AATGCATTTAATAAGTCAGTATGACTATAGCAGGAATACTTATTAACGACAACATAATTTTTGGATGCGGCCCCTTCTGAAACTCCAACATGAATAAAGGGGCATAAAGCCCCCTAATTATCAACAAATTCAAAGCCTTTGCAGGATTCGTTCCCATCTTCCGGGATGGCTTTCATCTAAGTACACCGGCTGAAATCCTAATTTCAAATAAATACGGATGGCGGGCTGTCTGAAATCATCGGTTTCTAAACATGCCGCCGTTCCCCCTGAATCTCTTATTTTGTGCAAGACAGCTAGACTCACAGCATAGCCGAGACCTTTACCAGAATATTCTGGAAGCACTCCAACCATATGCAAGTACCAGTTCTTATTGTCCTCACTACCCGACTCCCAGGCCGTAGCAGTAGCTACAGGTTGATCCCCGCGGCAAATGAACATCAAGCGATCCGAATACAAGGGTACATGATCACTGATTTTATGAGCAAATTTAACTTCCCTTGTAAAAGAATGGCGTATAAGCTCTTCCCAGTTCCGTTCATCATCCGGCTCGAAATGACGAATCAGATACCCGGTAGGACAGTGAAAAACTGGCAAGTCGGACAGCATTTCTTTTTTCATTACAAGTTTGGAAAGGACCTGATCCACCGTCAATTCCTCACTCTCGTTCTAAAATCAGGAAAGGCTATGGCTTTTCCACCATTCTCTACAGATTCCATAGACAATGTAAACACAGAGCTCCAAGTAACGGCATCATATACGTCCACCGAAGGGGTTCGATCCTCCTGAATGGCAGAAATAAATTCTTCAAGCACCATAAAATCTCCTCCGCCATGTTTCGTCCCAGCGGCATATTCGCCCCATTTCATCCATGTCGGGTGATCATAGAGTGGTTGATAACTGCTTAAAGGCTCCCACATTTCCTCTCCATCTGCTATATTTTTGGGCGAGAGATTCTTGAACCAGATCAAATCCTCTTCGTACTGATGGCGGCCCGTAATATACGCTCCCTCAGTTCCTTGCAGTAAATAATGAGTTTTATTATGCGGTCTAACGGAGGACCAGTCTACACGCAGTTCAATCAGTACACCCTTTTCCGTTTGAATGACCGCAACCGCGCTATCCCCTTGCCGCCAGAATCCCTCCCGTGCTGCCGGGTGATCTTTTCCATAATGCTCTCCGAAATAATATTGTAAGGATCTAGATTTGGAAACAAAAGACGAGATGCTTTTTAATCGATCACCTTCAGGCTTATTGAGGTTAATCCATTGCGCAACTGGACCAATAGAATGTGTCGGATAATTGATCCCGTTATACTGCTGATGTAATTGCCCCCGCCAAGTCAGAGAACCATCCGGATGATGAGTCAAATGACGTAAATCATGGATATATCCGCCTTCCAGATAAGTAATTTCACCGAACATGCCTTGATCCGCCATATGTTTAATCGTCAGATTGGAGCGCGAGAAGCAGTAATTTTCAGACATCATATATTTAAGTCCAGTTTGTTCAACAGTCTCGATAAGCTCCCAAGCTTCCTCTAAAGATTGAATCGAAATCACTTCGCTTAGGACATGCTTACCCGCTTTTAATGCATCAATAGATTGTCTGGCATGCAGATGCATGGGGCTTAAGATAAACACCGCATCTATCGCCGAATCTTTTAACATTTCATGATAATCCCGATACGTTCGGATTTCTGGGAATTTCTCTTTCCATTGGTTAAGCACCCACTCATTCAAGTCACAAGTGGCGGTCAGATGTATCCGATCCGATAGAGAGTACAATGCATTCATAAAACTGGCTCCTCGATTACCACCTACGATCGCTAATCTTACTGGCTGACGATTCATTGCTGGTCCACCTGCTTTCTATCCATTTGAAGTCGATTGATGATTAGCTCCTGATCTCTTGTCTCCCCTTCAGCCTGCGGATATTTTTCATAATCAAAAATGCTGAAGGTAAATAATGAAGACCATTTACTCAATTGCTCGCTTGCCAGATTCACCATTTCTAACCTGATTTCATCTTCAAGCACAGTAAGGATTCGAGCAGCAGGAATATCCAGGATGGAGGCTGTTTGAATGAAATACCAGTTTTCTTTTCTAACGATAGAATGCACATGATTATGCCCGTTGAAATAGAAACCCACACCTTGCCATTGCTTCAATATCGGCCAAATGTCCAAGCTGGGATCCAGTGACATCATTGGCTCAGTGGATCTAGCCGTCGTATTATACAGGGGATGATGACCAAAGACGAATAAAGGCTTTTCCGATTTACGCTTCATTTGTGCTTCGAGCCATGCTAGCTGTTCATCGTCAAGTGTTCCGCTCCAATCGTCACGATTTTCCCGTGAGGTATCCAGCAAAATAATGATCGCATTCGTCTCTTCGATAACACTGTATCGCTGCTGCCGAGTGACGGAAAGGATTTCTTCCTTAGGATAAGTGTACGTATCATGATTGCCAAGAACATGTAGAAAACGTCTAGAATGCTTGCTGTCCTTAATCTTACCCATGATATAATTAAATTCGCTAAATTCTCCTGCATGCACCATATCTCCCACGGAAATATGATAATCGGCTGGGATGGACAAGAATAGATTCATAAATTGCTCGTAAAAAGCATCTCGTGCCTCTTTAATCAAAACCTTGTTGTTTAACAATTCGTCCGGGTAATGTAAGTCCCCAATAATCGCCAGCCTCATAAATGCCTCCTCCTAACCTTTAATGCCAGAGCTCATAAAACTACCTATCACTTGCCGCTGGAATAATAAAAATCCAATCATTAAGGGTGCCGACACAATCAATGTAGCCGCACAAACGTCGGACCACTGTGCACCAGCTTCCGTGGCTTTTGCAAACATAGCCAAACCTACGGTTAATAAGCGATTCTCCTCCGAATTGGTTACAATGAGAGGCCACAAGAAATCATTCCAATGAAAGCTAACCGACACGATCGCAAAGGACACATAAATCGGGCGTGACAGTGGGACATAGATTCTAGAAAGAATATGCAGGCGTGAGGCGCCCTCTACCCGGGCAGCTTCATCCAGCTCATAGGGTAATTGCTTGAAGGATTGCCTTAATAGAAACACTCCAAAGGAGGTGGCAAAGTAAGGTAGCATAATCCCCAGCTTTGTATCCAGCAAGCCCATTTCATTCAATACCTGATAATTGGAAAAGATAAGCACATCCGGCGGCACCATTATTTGCACCAAAAATAACATGAATAACAGATCTTTTCCGAAGAAACGTACCCGTGCGAACGCATATGCAGCCATTGTCATCGTAACCAGCTGAACCACAAGCACAACACCGCACACAAGCAATGTATTCATTAAAAATCGTCCAAAAGGCGCCCCATTCCATACATGAATCAAATTCTCAAACGTGAAGCCCCAAGACCATCCCGAATCAATAGCAACATCTTTGGGTAAAAAAGCCGTTCTTACCACCCATAGGAAGGGAATGATCCAAGCCGCGGCAAACGTAAATCCAACCGCATGCCACAGTATCTGCCCGATTCGGCGCTTCGTTCTTTCGGAGTTCAGCATGCGCTCCTCTTCTAAAGCTTTGCGTGTATTCTGCCTTAATACTAAGGGCAGCTTTAGTGGTTTATCCTCCATGGATTCCACCTCCTATTCATAATGGATTTTCCGATCCCAGCCAAAAAACTGCAAAGAGGAAATCAGGAGCAGCAGTACGATCATGACCATCGTCATCGATGCGGCCATCCCTTGATCGTAGAAATTAAAGGTGGACTCGTAGATATAATAAAGCAGCAGGTTACTTGCATTATTCGGACCGCCCTTTGTCATAATCCAGAGATGGTCTACCAGCTTAAAGGAATTCGTGATCGCCACAACGGCCACGAACAACGTAGTCGGCATCGTGAGCGGAATTGTGATTCTGCGGATGGAAGTGAATGTACCCACTCCGCTTACTGCAGCCGCTTCATATAAATCCTTGGGAATCTGCTGCATTCCTGCTAAATAAAAAATCATAAAATATCCGGCTTCTTTCCAAATCATCATGACAACTAATGCGCCCATCACCGTATCAGGTGTTCCCAGCAAATTCACAGGCTGATCCGCGATCCATGAAGCCAGTCTGGCAAAGAGCCCAAAATGAGGGGTATACAGAAACAACCAGATGTTCGCCACAGCGATCATCGGGATCATATTCGGATAGAAAAATGAAAGACGTGCCAGTCCCCGCCCTTTTATCGCCTTGTCGGCAAACAGTGCCATCAAGAAAGCCAAAGCTAATGAAGTGGGTACTGTGCCAATGGCGAACCATATATTGTTACTGAACACCTTCATAAAGACATTGTCGTGCAATAGATTAGCGTAATTGTCAAAACCGACGAACAAAGGCTCAGGAGTCGCCAAATTTTTCTCATAAAAGCTAAGCCAGAACGATTTAAACATAGGGTAATAAGTAAACAAGCAAAGAAAGAGCAGCGAAGGCAACACTAGTCCCCAGCCGAATCCGTTTCGTCTAAGCCTCTCACTCCATCCGGCATTCATACCATTCAATCCTTCCATGATTAAGGTTTCTACGATTAATGCATAAAGTAATGACGCCAGAACAAGCTATCCAGCCGTCCTGGCGTATTCCATACCTCAAAGCTTACTTATTGAAGGGAGCCAGTGCCTGTTCTGCTTCTGCTTGAGCCTTTTTAAGTGCACCTGCTGCATCAATCTCTCCTGCCAATGCCGCTTGAATCTGGTTCGTAATTGCCGTCGATACTTTACCATGATTATGAGTGGACAATTCCCGGAACGCATATTCCAATTGATCTCTCGCTACCAATGCTTGCGGGAAATCCGCCGTATACTTCTTCATAGCATCTGTATCGTATGCAGATTTTCTTACGCCAACATAACCGGATGAACTGCTAAAGAGGGCAGCTTGTTCTGAAGCCGTCATATATTTGGCAAATTCCCAAGCCGCAGCTTGCTTTTCAGGAGATGTGTCCTTGAAAATATACAGGTTACCTCCCCCAGTAGGTGATCCAAATTGCTTTTGTGCGGGAGGGAACACTACACCAAATTCGAATTTCGCATTATTTTTTACGTTGGTTAAGTTGCCGCTTGTATGCATCATCATGGCTGTTTTACCTTGAATGAAATCTGTCGGAACGGTTGCCCAATCAATAACACCTTCCGGCATCGCCTTATATTTATGGGACAAATCTAACCAGAATTGCAATGCCTCCACATTCTCCGGCGTATCGAACATCGCTTTTTTGCCATCGGAAGACATTATATTTTGCTTCGGATCGGAAGCATTTTGCCGTGCAAGCATTTGAAACATCCAATACGAATCATCATTGCCCGGAATTTCCAGACCCACGTGACCGTCTTTGTTCAGCTTCTTAGCATAGGTTACAAGCTCATCCCATGTAGTGGGTGGTTTCTCTGGATCAAGTCCTGCAGCTTTGAACATTTCTTTGTTGTAATACATAACAATCGTGCTCCGCTGAAAAGGCAGGCTGTACGTTTTACCTTCAGACTGTGTATCCTCTACAAAGGCGGGATAAAAATCAGCCATCTGAATATCCGTGTCCTTTGCAATAAAATCATCCAACGGAATGATTGCATTCATATCGAGCATACTGTACAGCTCTGTTGACATCATGACCGCGACATCCGGTGGCTGTTTGGCCTGCACACCTGCTTGAATTTTCACGGTATTGTCACCGTAGTTACCTGTGTACACGGGATTAACCTTAATTTCCGGGTGCTGCTCCATGAATGCACTAGCCATCCCATCGATTACTTTTGTAAGAGGACCACCAACATTAACCGGATAATAAAAGGTAATCTCCACCGGCTTAGCGGCTGGAGTCTCTGTGGATTCTGGAGTTGCAGCGATTGCTGTGGGTTGAGCGGTATTTTCTTTGGCTTCAGCCGTACTGTTATTAGATTGTCCGCAGCCCGCTACTGCCAGCATTGAGACGGATAGCAGTGTTAGAAGAGTTTTGGTTTGCTTTAGCATTTCTGATAGCCCCTTTTTTCGCTTGGATTTGAATTAAAATGCATAATGGCGAAAGTTCACACTAATGCGATTCGAGCCTACATCAAGAATATGGAGCTGTGCACCATCAGCGGTAGGCAATACAGCAATTCCTTGGGCTTCAGTACCACTTGGCAGATTGCGATCAAAGGCAACAGATACGTTTCCAGTCTCCGGATCAATCTGATAAACCGTTTGGGTTGCGTTATCCGTAGAGGCATACAGAACACCGTTGTACACTTCGGCACCTTGAATTCGATCAATACTTTGGGAAAGTGGAACGGTTGTGATCACATGCATATCATCAAGACTTAGTACATTCAAGACGCTAGCATTAGACCACTGAGCTGTGTAGACCTGACCGCGAGCGGCATCAACAGCTACCCAAGGCACACCGCCAATATGCAGATTCAATGGTAAAGCATAGGATGTCCCCGTATATTTCAAAGTGTTCACATCATAGAGAGCGATGTAAGGATGCTGATAGTTTTTGCCGTCTTCAATAGGAGCGTATATTTTACCGTTATAGTAGGAAATATCACCGATATGGTCTCCACCTTGGGAGGCAATCTCCAGCGGAATAGCCAATTCATTTCGTGCTTTTACGGTTTTGCCATCCAGCCCAGTCCGTAAGAGCCCATACGAGGAATTAAAGATCCATGAATTCCCGTCTGTAGCCACCCCTTGTCCACGTTCCAAGGCATCAAGTAACCAGAAAGTTTGCTTAGATACTTCATGCCAAGTTCCAGCAGTTGTAGCTGAAGCTGAAGTTGACTCTGCACTGATTTCTACCTCTGTGCTTACTAGGTTATCCGGTCCGACTGGTGTGGCAGATGCTACTAAAGATAAAGAACTGGTCGTAAGTACCCCCGCGCAAATCAGACTGAATAATCTCTTTAATCTCATGTTTTCTCTCCTCCTAATAAGGTTGTAGTTCGGCATTTGTACGCCTTACTTCAACCTTATTATAGGAGCTGGCAACAGCTCTCTAATTGAACAAAATACTTCTTTCCTTGAACAAAACTCTCATTTGCATAATAAAATTAATAAATCATATGATTAGGTTTGGAGGAGCTTTGATTCGCATACAGCTTTGGGGTTAGGCCGGTTTCCCGTTTGAATAATCTAGTAAAATGTCCTTGATCGGCAAAACCAACCTGAGATGCAATTTCCTTCAAACCAATTTTTCCGGAACGAATAAGAAATTTAGAGCGTTCGATTCTCAGGCGAATTAAATAATTATGGGGTGTATATCCTGTCTGTTGTTTGAAAATCCGAATAAAATGCGACTGGCTCATATTAGCCATGCCAGCGAGATCAGTCAGTTGAATTTCATCTTCTAAACGCTCACGCATAAATTGAATGACCTGAAATATTTCTTGATTGGCTGGCGTTTTTCGGTTCGAATGCTGGGGAATCACTGAAGAATAGTGTTGTAACAAGTGAATAATTAACATATTGGATAAAGAGTCGCTATATATTTTCCCTTTGGCACCGCCATTCTGCAATTCCTCCAGCATCCAAAGCCCTAATTGCAGTAGCTTGGAATCCTTGACATGAAATTTGCGGTCCAACTGGATATGGCCTTCCTTCAGATAACCAGATTCACGAGCAATCTCTTCGAGGACCGCTGGCGTAATTTCTATTTTCAAAAAATAGAGCGAGGTTCTGCCCCAAGGGCAAAGAAGGCTCTCATTACATGGGGTAATATGAATAGTGTAGTAATTTTCGTAGTATGCGGTGCAGTGAATGCCTATTAAATATTTTGACTCCGAGGATGGGGTGAAAGCTTGCTGCGGGCTATACCATTGCGAAACCTGAAGCTTATCCCAACCAAAAGTATCACTTGCAAGGACAGGCTGAGTAGCTGCAAAGGACGATTCTTCCATTTCTTTCATATTCATCCCCCTTTTCCCTTCAATATAGCAAGCCAGTATACGCTCCGCGTCAATGAGCTGTAAAAGCTATATTAATTTCCTCTTAGTATTCAAAAGGTTATTTACGTCAGAACAGCAAAAAAGAGGGGTTAATCCCCCTCTTAAATATTTTACATATTCTATTTCTGTAACTCTAAGTATGAACATCTATTCCAATTTAAACTGATTTACTAAAGCACGCATCTCATTCGAGCCCTCTTGTAGTTTGCGAGCAGATGCGGCAATTTCCTCCATAGAAGCAAGCTGCTCCTCTACGGCAGCAGATACAGTCTGTGCAGCCGAAGCTGAGTGCAATGAAACCTGCTCGACCTCCATCACTGCAGCAGATATTTGTTCGGAGCCCGTGTACATCTGTTGTGCGGCGGTCGAGGATTGCTCCACCTGATCTACGATGGTGCGGGTGGCCTGAAAAATGCGTTCAAATGCTTTACCCGTATCATCAATCGCTTGAACCCCTGCTGCTACCTCATTTTGACCTTTACTC
Organism: Paenibacillus sp. VTT E-133291; assembly: GCF_002264395.1. Taxonomy (GTDB): domain Bacteria; phylum Bacillota; class Bacilli; order Paenibacillales; family Paenibacillaceae; genus Paenibacillus_AQ; species Paenibacillus_AQ nitricinens. The sequence continues at coordinate 10,831 of NZ_NFVA01000105.1, read as the reverse complement.
ATCGAATGATGGGCATGGCCAATACTCGCAATAATTTCTTCAACCATGACTGAAACCTGCTCAGCCGCTTCACTTGTTTGTCCTGCCAGCTTACGAACTTCACTGGCTACCACTGCAAATCCCCTGCCTTGCTCTCCTGATCTAGCAGCTTCAATTGCCGCATTAAGCGCCAGCAAGTTCGTTTGCTCAGATATTCCTTTAATGGTGCTGACAATGGTGCCTATTTGTTGAGACTGCTCATTTAAACTAGTAACGGTAATCCCTAAATCATCAACCGTATTACTTACTGCGTTCATTTGCTCGGAAGAATTAATGATAAGGCTATTTCCTTTATCAGCCTCTTCCAGTGTTTGCATGGACAGCTGATAGGCATGTGTAGAGGCTTCGGCTACTCGCTGAATCTCTTTTACCATCTCCTCCATCGACTGTGAAGTCTCTTGTGTTGAGGTAGCTTGTTTCTCACTATTGTTCGCCACTTCAGTCATTGAGGATGAAGTCTGAACAAGTGCCGCTGTGGTCTCACCTAACGTTGAAGACAACTGTTTGGAGGAAGAAGCTAATAACTCCGAGCTTATGGTTAAATTCCCAACTAACTGACGAATGTTACCCGATAATTGATTGAAGCTGATACCGAGCTGTCCGATCTCATCCCGATTGCTTACAGTCAATGCTTTACCGCTTAGGTCCCCTTGAGCGATCCGTTCAGCTTCACGGGCTATGCGTACAATCGGTCTTGAAATATGTTGTGCAAATATGTATATTACGGCGATTCCGATGACAACGCATACAATCAATGTAGTAATAATTCCCTTTAGTATAGTTTGTTGACCGGTATTATAGTCCTGCATATAAGAGCCTGCAGCTACGACCCAGCCCCAAGAGGGTGATAATTTAGCATAAGATATTTTCAACGCTTCTTCTCCTACTGCGTTTCCAGTACCATCCGATTTAGGTAGCGGCCATTTATAGTAAGTAGCTCCACCACCGTTCTGTGCTGCTTTAATCAAATCCTGTATGTAAAAAGTACCGTTTGAGGTTTGTTTATCCCAAATATTGTCTCCCTCAAGTTTGGGATGAGCAAGCAGTTCCCCTTTGTTATCTAATATAAAGAAGTAGCCGTTTGGACCCAAATCAATTGATTGATTAATGGGCCGAGTACCATCCTCATTTTTGTTCCCAAGTAGTAAGGTCCGTACTTGCTCCTGTGCTTCCACTTCAGTCAACTGACCCGATTGGACGGAGATTTCCAAATTCTCAATTAAGGCGACAGCCAGGTTTACACTTGAACTCAATTTACTCTCAATGAGCTGATTCGTTTCTTTGACTGAAATCTGATAAATAACTGCTCCTAATATTCCGATGGGAAGAATTAGTAGCGTGAGTGACATCATGAGCAGTTTTTTCCGAATTGTTAGTCGCATCCTTGTACGTGTAACTTTTACCATATACACCGCTCCGCATCCTATTAGAATTAATTACAAATTAATACTATAGTACTAGTTTTGGGAATATAAATCAAAAAAAGAAATTCATAATTTAATAAAAAAAGCAAACGCTCCCCTATTAAGGGGTCCGTTTGCCATTTATTCAATGAAACTCTAATTCCCTACTCCTCATCCAACCACAATATCGCTGTTACTCCACGGGGATAATATTTACTGCCCGTAATCTCCCCGGAAATAATTTGATCACTCCAGCTGAAGATCGATAATTCTGGATGGGTAAGCCATGCAGCGTGAGCGCGATCTGCTGCCGCTCCGCGTTCATCCCATTCCAGTCCCAGAATATTGCGGGCGATGAACTGCGAGAGATAGATTTTGCTAAGCCAGCTGTTATTGCTGGTGGATGAGATTTTCCAACCACCGTCATCAAATAAACAAATGCCCGGCTTCAACACCGCATGAAGATGCTTGTCGAGTGCACCGATATATGCGGCGAACCGTCCATTGCGATCAAGAGCTTCCTTACAACCCGTATAGTACGGAAATACAAGACCCTCGATAGCTGGAATGATCTTGGAGTCATTACCTTCTCCAATCACAGCCGGGATATATCCATCTGCTGTAACGCTTGTCACCATCGTTGCGGCACATTTCACTGCTTGAACCCCTGCTGTTTTGGACAGTTCCGCACGATCATACGCTGCAAATATTTTCTCCATAGCTAAGTAAGCCGCCCAGCATTTTCCTGCCAAGTAAATATTGTTGCGCGCCTGACCTAAAGAGACATCCAGACTGTCATAGGTAGTAATCTCTGCTCCACCCATCGTACGTGAGCTATCTAGCGCCATAACACCGTTTCTGTACTCAGGATCTGGATGATCCCGATTTAACATACTATCCAAGCACTTCTCCAAGATACTCAGATTACGTTCCATCCAGTTCCGATCACCCGTGTGCTCAAGATAAGTTGCCGCACTCAGCACCCAGTTTACCAATTGTTCATGTGTCATATGAGAGAAGCAGCCATCAATGCCATATAACTCATAAGAGGAATAGCTTGGACGTGAAACTACATTGGCTACACCCATATCATGTGTGAAGCTAATTCCACCAGGATACTCTGTATCATCTCCAGGGAAACGCACCGTATCTTCATAGCTGAATCTTTCTACGAACATATCCAGCTCATTACGAACCGTCCAAGGATTCAGACGCAACTCGTAGAATAACTGATCCACGGTCAGATCAAACGTATTCATCATCCGGTATTCGCCTTCGTTGACGATCCAGAATGGCTTATTCTTATTATCCAGTAATTGTGTGGAACCATAATAACTACGAATCGCATGCGCTAACATAAAGGTTTGATCTTCAGATAGGTTTGTATGATTAAACATCTGGTTAGCTTTCTCCGCTGCTTGTTTAAGAACATCGAATTTAGCTAATGCATATTCGGCTACTACCTCAACATTGTTAAAATAGCGATTATAGTAATAGGAAGCATCCATACCAGAGGTAACATAACCCGAACGGTGAAAACAAATCGCAAACCGGTACGTTTCTTTTTCTCCGGCTGGAACATCCATGATCAAAGCGCCCACGCGGCCCAGTCCAAAGGTCCAATTCTCCTGTAGCTCCTCACTTAGAATATCCTCCATCGTGAAATGAAGTGCGGACTTTGCAGTTCCTTTCTCGGCAGCAATCGCAATAAATCTTCCTTGTCCAACCCCTGTAATTTCAGTCGATACATCATCCAGTCTTCTCATTCCGCTATACACATCTGTTCCCTGAAAACCAAAGAACGCACGGCGTGAAGCGGCTGATGCAGTGTTGTCCACTTCGAGCTCAACCAGCACTGCTGGCAGCAGTACTTCCTTCAAATCTTCCACGGACGCAGTTTCAGGATCGGGCACTGATCGAACAGGCGAAAGAATCCGGAAGGACAGATCCCCCGCACTCCAGCTATCTGTAGCTACTTGAAAATCTCTAGAAATCTCACCTTCTTGAAAAGGGAACAGAATATTTTCCTTATCTGGATTGGGGTCCGGATTCTCGATATCGTAGCGTTTGCTCTCGTCATCTCCGCCCATCTCGTGAAATGGCAGTGTGTCATACCCTTTCCCATCAGTGCGTTCTAATCCTATGAATATATTCTGTCTAGGAGGTTTGGCCATCTCCAAATCGAAACCACCACTAGCTCCTTTAAATCCTAAAGTAAAACTCGCAAATGCACCGATCGGTGAATGATGAGCATTAAAGAATTTATTATGTGCCATAAATAAATGCACTCCCTCCAACATGATCCCGGATAGCTCCGGGCTATGTATCCATGTTATCGATATTCCTGGAAGTCCAACAGGGCTAAAGCCTTCTATTATTTGGGCAAATCAAACATCGATAACAACCTATGATATAATTAAGCCAAATTTTATTGTAAAAGAGGATTGAAATGATCTCGAATGATCCCGCCTTCCATAATTCTATTGATGGTCAAATGTCTCCGGACATTCAAGCAGCCTTCCATATCTTTGCCGCGCATTGGAGAAAAGTGAATTCGGATTGGCAATATCCCGTACACACTCACCCAATGTTTGAGATTAACGTTGTCCTTCAGGGGGAGCAGCAGATGACTGTTGGCAATACGTCTTTCATCCAACAAAGCGGTGATATTTTGTTCATTCGTCCCGGTGTGGAGCATAGTAGTCTAGGTTCAAATGCTAACCGTGATATGACATATTATTGCCTGCATTTTGATATCGATGATCTGATTTTACGGCGGGCCTTACTCACAGCAGATGCTGTTAGTTTAAGTGGAAACACGCCTGAACTGCTCGCCATCCGTTCAGCTCTAGACGTAATCATTAATTCTTCTATTTTGTCAGAGTCTAAGGATACACATAGAAATCGCCTGATCACCTTGCATGCTTCCCTACAGCTTCTGACCGCACTCAGCGGTTGGGTGCTATCGGAAATGCCTCTCCCAGCAGATACAGAAGCTACAGAAAATACTGTGGCCCTGGCTAACGCCATTGAAGGACTATTGCAGGAATCCGTCTCCATCGCTGCCAGCACAGGCGAAAGAGGTGGCGGTATTGAGAATATTGCAGCAAAGCTTGGATACAGTACAACACATTGCAATCGTGCTTTTCACCAAATCTATGGGATGTCACCAAGGCAGTATTTATCCCGCTTAATCATTCGACACGCTAAACTGCTGCTGATGGATAATAGTCTATCTGTCGAATCGGTTGCTCAACGACTGGGGTACCGTGATGTGTCCCATTTCAGCAAGCAGTTCAAACGATGGACAGGTCTGCCTCCGATGGGTTACCGCCGATTAACTGCGAATCCGAGTACACTCTAAAGATCGTTACGCCAAAGAAAATAGGATGTATTCCGCTGTCCACTAAGTGGTTACAGGATACATCCCTCTTATGAATTACCCCTTCGAAGAAAAATAGAATAGCCACTACTATGGTAACCATAAAAAGTGCGATTTGCCCAACTCTTCTGCGTGTCTGCATCGTCATTTTAGAGCTGCACCTCCCGCTTCTGGAGAACTTTCACTTGGAAGACTGTAATGATCAGTTTGATTAAGAACAAGACCATGGCCAGCGCCGTACCAAAGCCTTGCCTTAATTCACCAAACCCAACTTTATAAATAATATAAGTTAACGTCTCCGCCTCAAAGCCCGGACCGCCATCGGTCATAACCGCAATCTGATCAAAAATCTTCAAGGCGCTGATCATCGACAGTACCATACATACAGTCATCGCCCCCGTAAGTAGTGGAAAGGTGATATGTCGGAACTGTTGCCAGCCCCGTGCTCCATCAATGGTTGCCGCTTCATTCAATTCCTGCGGAATACCTTGCAATCCAGCGAGATAAATGATAGCAATGTAGGGAAATAAAACACACTTCTGAAGGTTTATTGTGCTAACGTGTCTCGTTTGTTTACTTGTCTTTTAAGCTTTATGTTCACCCCTAAAACAAGCAATTAATGAAACTATTAAACCTAAAAATGAAACACCAAGTCCCAATGATGTTGCTGAACCACATTACCCCAAACTTTCAAATTCCCACAAGAAAACTATACCATTTTCTGTTCAACTAAATTGCCAGTTAGTTGAACAAATAAAAAACGGTTGCCGAAGCAACCGTTTTTCCACTAACATGTCCCGTTATCTTAATCTAAGGGATCTGTTATTCTTTTAATAATATTGACGCTATCATCCATTTGCCATTAGAATTTAGCCGCAAGTTAATATTGTTAGTTTCGATAACTTTCATTAGCTGTAATGCGCTCTTTTTTCGATACAATCCGTGAAGTTCGGTTGTTCTGCCTTACTATAGTTTTGTCACTCCGTTCGGAAGTTCGGAAGCCGGCGGCCAGACGATCGCTCCGCTGCGGTTCATGTACCCTCTGATTTCCTCGCGTGAATTCTGATCGAGCATGCTGATCACCGCCAATTCGCCGTTAAAAGCGTCAGCCCAATAGAATTGCGACTTGATCACAAAGCGGCCGGATGTATTGATATAGCCGTACCTCTGCCCCTGGCTGGCCGGAGCCAGGCCGCCCTTGAACAACCCTCCGGCTGTAAAGCCCTGGATGACTTTGGTGCCCTTCTTATTGATGTAGAAGGTGACTCCATTACGCTCGACAAAAGCCAGTCCTTCCGAGAATGGCTGCGCCATGCTGAACTGCGGTTTTATCAGGTAATTGCCGTTTTTGTCGATGTACCCGTATCTGCCGTTCACGTAAACTACTGCCGCCCCGTTTGAAAACGGTGTGGCGTAATCATACCGGGGCGTAACGCGGAGCTTGCCCGTGGTGTCGATATAGCCGTATTTGCCGCCGAACGCAAGCACTACGGTCGCCATACCTTCGGAGAAATCGGACGTCGAGCTATACCGGTAAGGAATGACCAGCTCTCCCTTGGTGTTGATGTACCCCGATGCTTTGCCCACATTGACCCGAGCCAAACCTTCGGAGAAATTAAACGCCCGGGTGTATATGGGCTGTACGCTCACCTTGCCATGGCTGTCTATATATCCGTACCGTGTCGCCGTAGCTCCGTCAGAATTCTGAACCTGCGTCGTATACAGCGCACGGTCATTATAAAGAATGCCGGCATCTCTCAGCTTGTATTCGAATAGCTTGCTGCCCGCCGAGCTGAAATAATATTGCTTTTTAGCCGCATGGTTCTCGACATACACCGTTCCTCCGGATACTCCTGAATATCCGTATCCATCGTACACCGCCTCGATGACCTTCTTGCCTTTGCCGTTGATGAAACCGTATTTTCCATTAACTTCAATCGGATACAGTTGATCGCCTGTCTGCGCCTGCATAACGGTCGCACTGGCAGCCAGCGATTGCTCCGCCACGTTTGTGGTGAATACCATCGTCGTAAATAGAAAGGTAAGAGCCATCTTTTTAAGCACCTGTTCTCCACGCTCCTCAGAGACTATTTTCCATTCTTTAGTATAGACGACGCTTGTACCGGGCTTGTTGCGCGTGATTGGGAATAAATCACAAAGACATTCGCTTAATCCCACATTTCGCCCGCCAACATACTGCTGATCAGAAAAATGCAGTTTTGTTCCGCAGTCTTACGGACACAGGAGCTGCTATTTGGTGAAATATGATAATACCTACTTATCGGTGGATACGCCTACTAGGAAACACTAACATTTTTTTTACTTAATTTCTTAAATACCGAGTATTCCTGATTGGACTTAATAAAACTTAATATCTTTTCGGCACATTCTTTTGGATTCATCTCTTCAGTATTTACTTCGAGGTCATATTCATCAAAGCAATATACTTTGCTAAACTGTGAAGCTGCCAGTCCAAATTTTCTATCTCCTCTTGCTTGCTCTCTTCTTATGAGTTCTTCTTTCGAGCATATTACACCTATAAATAACGTAGGCTGATCGAAAAATTGATCAAGAAACGCATTAAATCTCTTGTCATTGTCGATTACTGTATCTACTACTACATTAAAACCCATTTCTGATAACAGTTTAATTGTCGAATGGTACACTGAGAATATGGAATCATCAAGTATTTGTGAGACAACTTGATGATCTATTTCTCTTGGAGGTTCATCTGGAAATTTATTATTAATAAAATCATTGTAATTATTAAAAAAATCATCAATTGATAAATGATAAAAAGGAATTTCTTTCTGATTTATCAGTTCAGTCGATATGGAGGTCTTTCCAGAACTTGAAGTTCCATTTAGATAAACTAAGATCCCCTGCTTCAAATTAATCATCCCTTCAAAAAATAATCTTTGCGTATTTTTCAGATAACGTTATAATCACAAAGTTCATAAAATTATCCAACTCATAAAAATTAGCGAGAATAGCTGTATCTACTGGCAGTGTTCAGAATAAGCAGAACTTTACCACGATAAATTGACAATTCAACAGGCTCACCATGAATTGACTTCGCTTGAAAATCATAAATAGACATCAGACCATTCCTCCGCATTATTATTAAAAATAACATAATATAGGAATCTCCTCTACTTATTTCCCTCAACAAACTCTCAGCTCTGGGGCTTATCATAACTCGCTGGAGGACTTTTTTTATTACCTATAGCCAATTGAACGATAATCTGAAGCACAATGATTACAGATAAACCATAGAAAGCTTGTACGAAGCTGCCCGTTGCATCGTGGAGCCAGCCAATGGCTAGCGGTCCAAGTGCTCCGAGAATGTAGCCACCTGACTGGGTCATTGCGGACCAGCTACTGGCTTCCTGAGCATTGCTTGTTTCATCAATGGGCAACATCAGTGCAATCGGGAACAGTCCACCCGCTCCAATACCGAGTGGAATCGCCGCGAGCCAGGGGCTAAAGGATAAGTTCAGCATCAGGACACCCATCAACTCTAATAACGCACACCCGACAAGCCAGATTACACGTCTTTGGTAACGGTGTACAAGCATGGGAATGAACAACGTAGAGGGCAGCGATATCAATGTAAATAAGGTTTGGATGTTTCCGGCCGTCTCTTGACTATACCCCTGGCTTTGGATTGCTGGCGCAAGCCAAGCGGTCAACGAGTAGAAGATCGCTGCCATCAGCCCGAAGAATAATGTAAGCACCCAGGCACGCTTGTTATTCACCGGAAGTGGTGCAATAAGTACACTCGAGATTTTACCGGATTGTTGATCTATGCGCGCAGACCAGGCTAATTTCAACCAGATTGGCAATGCAATGGCTGCGAGAAATGCCCATATAGCCAACGAACCCCTCCACGATCCACCCAGCGCATGCTGAAGCGGAACCGATAGTCCAACACTAATGCTAGCCCCCATCACCATCGCTGTAGAGTAGATACCCACCATGGCTGCCACCCGGTCAGGGAAGTACTGCTTAATGAAGCTGGACAACAGCGGCCCTGCCAATGCAATTCCTACACCGGACAGAAAAGAAGTGAACATCATTAAAGGAGTTGTTCCAACAAACCATCGGAGTCCCGTACCTAACCCAATGAGGATTAAAGCCAGAACAATTGCGCCCTCATTTCCCCACTTTCTGCTTAATCTTACGGAGAACGGAGCAAATATGCCCATGCATAATACCGGAAGTGTGGTCAACAGACTGGCGGTAATCCCGCTTATACCCAGATCATTCTGTAAGGTGCTCATTAGAGGTGAAATGGATGTAATGGGGGGTCGTAAATTCAGTGAAGCCAGGATAAGCGCCAAGACGAAATAAAAAAGTTTCATTATGAATCACCTCATGGTAGTATCGTTGCATTTCACCTATGATCCTATTTGTTAATAACTGATCTTTGGGTGGTGCATGATTAAGTATAGAATCATTAGAATGATTGAACAATACTATAGTTTCTATTAAAATGATTACTAAAACCAATGATTAGAGGGTATTCATATGGAGATTCGTCAGATGGAAAATTTCATTACGGTATGTGAGGAGCTTCATTTTACACGAGCAGCTGAAAAACTTGGCATATCTCAACCTACGTTGAGTCAACAAATACGTGCGTTGGAGGATGAACTCGCTGTTCCCTTATTTGACCGAGTCGGCAAAAAGATTGTGATGACCCAGGCAGGAAATCTGTTCCTGGAGCACTGTGTACAGATGATTCGGCATTTACAAAATACCCAGGATGCGTTAGCTGAATTCCGCAATGATCAACGAGGTAAGTTGGTGATTGGTGTTCTCCCTTCCGATCTGGATTACCGGCTCACCCCATTGCTCGTGAATTTTCATACACGATTTCCCAAGGTACAGCTGAAGGTTGTCTCCTCGATCTATGTCTTGAATCAAGTGCTGGATAATGAAGTAGACATCGGCATCGAGATCACGTCTGCTCCTGATGATCGGCTAGTACGCATTCCATTGTGCAGTGAAGAATATGTACTCGTCGTTTCCGAGAATCATGATTGGGCTGAACGAAGCACGATCGGAATCCAGGATCTGCGTAATATCCAAACCGTGATGTTCCCCGAAGGATTTACAGGCAGAGAATTGGTTGATGGCTATTGCCGTAAATATGGATTCAGTTTAAATACGATCATGGAGACCAGTTCAGCTACTTCCATTATTAGCTTGGTTAAAGCCAACGTCGGAGGAACATTGCTGCCATATCGTTTGATCCAAGCGATGAATGAACCAACTCTGCGCAGCATCCGAATTACAGACGATCCGCCATACCGTCACTTTGAGATCATTCATCGGTCCGAGCGTTTCCTGACAAAATCGGCCAAGGCATTTATTGAGAAAACTATCGAGTATTTCAATAAAGGGTGAGTTGCGATAGAGAGAAGTTACTAAGGAAACCGCATAATGCTTGACAGAAATGTCACTGCGAATTCTTTTGTAAGATTCGCTTCTGCTGCCAGAAGTAGAGTATAGTTGGAGTGGGTAAAAATATATTCCAGGAGGCAACAGCCATGTCACAAGAGATCTGGATTAACCTTCTAGTTAAAGATGTTGAGAGGTCAACTGCCTTTTTCAATGAGATTGGATTCCTTGCAGTGAGCGTTGGTAATGAGAGAGCCAAGCTTGACATAGGCCAAACAACGATTCTGCTATTCCCGGATGCGGCGTTCGAGAAATTCACAGGTTCTAAAACCGCAGATACTTCCCATAGCGCAGAAGTAATATTTTCCATTGGTGCTAAAAGCAGAGAAGAAGTAGATGCCTTTATTCAAAAAGCAGAGTCTGCCGGAGGAAACATCTTTGGCAAGCCGAGTGAAATTGACGGCTGGATGTACGGCGCAGGATTTGCCGACCTGGACGGTCACCGCTGGAACCTGCTGTACATGGATGAGAGTAGGATGCCGAAACGCTAATATAAAAACGCCGGTCACCAGTGAAGTGCTCCCTGTCAAGTGTACAGTGT